>CAZVKE010000007.1:0-290920 GCA_964627815.1 uncultured Leptospiraceae bacterium | reverse complement strand
CTGGCCACCTCTTTTTTTAGGTGACTGTCAGGTGATTACTATATCTGTACAAATTGTTCTCTGAACCGGTAGTAGCTGTCCCGTGAATATCCGAACATCTTGCACGCCTGGGACACATTCCCAAGCTCCTGCGCCAGTTTCAATACTCCCAGTTTAGGTTTAATCACTCTGTCTTGTGTTCTCATGATCTGACATCTCCTTTTAATTATTATCGGTCATGTCAGATATTGTCTTAACTATTACAGATGATTACTATATAATAACAATGTATATTTATTTCTATATTGATATCATTCCTTAGATTATATTTCATCTGAAACATTTACTATAACACACTTTCATATACTTTCCGCGTTTCAAATGCAGTCTTTTCCCAGGAAAACTTATTTAGTTGTTTATATCCTTTTTTTATCATATCGCCTCTTATTTGATCGTTATAGATAACGTTTTTGATTGCTTGCCTTATTGATGTTTCATCTTCGGGATTAAAATATACCCCAGCTTCTCCAGCAACTTCAGGGAATGAACTCGAATTGCTTAAAACAACCGGGCACCCGCAGGAAAACGATTCAAGGACAGGAATGCCGAAACCCTCATACAATGAAGGGAAAACGAAGGCTAAGGCATTTTTATATAATCCAATTAATGTGGCATTATCACTTGCCTTGACGTGCAGAACCCTGTTCTCACATCTGTAATATTCTAAAAGTCGAATCTCATTTTTATTAAATGGATGGCTTCCGCCACATACAAGATAGAGGTCTTTATCCTTTTTCAACATCGGGACTATTGATTTTAGGAAATATTCAAAATTCTTATAAGCCCACCTGTCACCTATGTATAGAATATATCTAGACGGTAACCCAGGAACCGTACAAAAGCCATCATTAACCAACGAATTCCCAAGATAAATTACCTTTATTTTCTTTTCATCAATTCCGTATATCCTTATAATATCTTTTTTCGTGTTTTCCGAGATTGCGATAATTCGGGTTGCTGCTTTTGCAAGTATCCTCTTATTGTATATTATCGAATCGTTGTATTGTGGGAATTTTTCACAGAATAACTCATGTATCATATCATAAATTGTAAGCACAATAGGCCTGCCATTAATATGATCTAGAAAATACGGATCATAGTATGTCGGGTGTAAGATGTCAAAGTCGCCTTTTTTTATCACTCGAGAACAATGTAATCGATTTAAAAATCGAACTATTTTCTGTCTTCCTCGAAAGTTCACGTCAGGCAAAAATTTAGATGCTGGCGCAATACTGTGCTGATTAATATAATGATTATCAGATACTAGTAAAGGTAATTCTATTTCAACATCTTCAATATCAGCAATACGGCTTATTATTTCATAAAAATATCTTGATACTCCCCCGTATCTCTGTAAAGAGAATATTTGGTAATCATATAGTATCCTCATTTTATCTATCCATATTCTCTTTTGACCAAATCAATCCGAAAAGATGGCCTCTATAATAGTTTATCAGTTCAAAGGATAATTGTTTGTCATTACGCCAAAGGGTATTTTTGATCAATTTTAATATCGTTTTAATTATTAAGTAAGTCCTAACAGTCATTTTATCACTATTCATTCTAAATATGTATGCATTTGTCATTCCATCGATATACATGCGTTTTTTGACATAATCATTGCACTGCCGCGATAAAGGAACAGGATGATACACTGTTACTCCAGGATTATATATGAGATCATAACCAAGATTTTTAACTCTCAAGCTGAGATCTGAGTCTTCTCCATATATCTGACATCTTTTATTACTATTAACACCGAGCTTTTCATTAAAGCCCCCTGTCTCCTCAAGAATAGTTCTCATAATAGAATAATTAACACTTGGAGGCAATGCCCCTTTCATAAAAGGTCCAATTAATTCACCTTGATCATAGGAGGGAAGAATATATCTATGCCTTTCAGATATTTCCCAATTATCATTAATCTCATTAAAAACCGGTATTATTTTACCACTTACTACTCCCGGATTTAACTTAACCATCTTGAATGTTTTAACAATGTTACTTAACCATTCTTTATCGACCACTGCATCATCATCAACAAACGAAACTATTTGCCCAGATGAATTTTTCCAACCAATATTTCTCGCCCTAGAAGCGCCACCCCCATAATCATTAATTATTTTTTCTTTGCCATGTAAATTAAGTGGCATGTAAATATTAAGATCATTAATATTTTGCACGACAATGATAACTTCATCTGGTAGTGTTTTGGATTCAGAAATTGATTTTAATAATTTATCTAGATCATTTAATCGGCCACACGATGGGATTACCACAGATAGGGTATAACCAACAGACATATATTATCTCCCAAATCTTCTCACAATTATTAAATAGCTTACATGTCTGAAAATTTTAAATATTTTTAAACTTATTCTATTCTTGAGAAATGGCTTTTTGGTAATTTCTAAATATCTATATAGTCGCGATACAAGATAATACAATGAATTGGTGTTGTATTTGCTTACTATTGACATTGCCTCTTTATACCGTCTATCACTTAAGGAAAGGGTCTTAATACCTTCGTAAAAGCGGAAAGCACTTAAATCATAGCTAAGCTTCAAATAATTATGCTTCAAAAACAACTTTATAAAAAAATCGGCATCAAAGGCACACACCATTCCTGATTCAATATCTTCTGAACTATAAATCGATTTCAAAAAAAAAGTGGAAGGTTGTAGAATGTGATAATCAAGATATATTAATTCCTTAATGTTAATCTTCTCAACCTTGTGTTCCCCGATTTCATTATCATCTTTATCAATAAAGATACCGTCGGATGTAACTATTTCAACAGATGGGTTTTCTATAAAGGCTTTTTTTATTATCGTAAACACATCTGTCTTAATATAGATATCATCAGAATTAAGCCATGCATATACATCACCAACACCACGCGAGAAACCCTTTTTTATTGCGGCAGCTTGTCCATCATCCTTTTGGCTAACCCAAGAAAAACTTAAGCCATTACAATTAACATAGTTATTATTAAAAAACATTTTCCCTCTGACAACTTCAGACGATCCACAATTGAGTCGAATATCCCATTCCTTGATTATATTCAATGAATTATCATTTGAACCGCCATCCATCACTATATAATCAATATAAAAGTCGCCTTTCTGCTTAACCACTGAAGCAATAGTATCATTTATAAATACACCTTGATTATAGGAAGGGGTGACAATAGTAAATATACTTATATTTTCCATAAACTGTTGATTAGACAATCTGACAGGTATAATATTAAAGAAGTTCAGAAAAAAGCTCCATGAGGAAGTCTATTGAGGTTACCACTTAAAAAGATATTTAAGGATTTTGTCGATTCTCTTAATAAAAAAATTATCATAATATAAAAGTGTTCGCTTCCTGTATCTTCCCAGCAACTTCATTATTATCGATCTCGGATCTCGGAATTTCTCCAAGTCTTTATAGCCATAAATCCTTGCTTTTTCTACCCAGCTCGTTCCCCATATAGCTTCTTTTTGAAAATATGCTGCACCAAATTCATCTATGTATTTTAAAACAACTTTATCCCACCAGTACGAACCTTCTTTATAGATACTGGTCATATCCACACCCTTATCTTGATATGCTAAAAACCAGTCTGCATCAAGCTTACGTATTTCAAAACTTTTAAGCATATACATATGGTGATACTGCCTGAATATTTCTATTGAACTCCTTGTAGGATTATTTATTCTCTCCCAACACTGATACCAGCGATGCTTACTTTCCATACGATTCCAATCAACATATTGGAAATGAAGTAATTTTATTTCATTACAAATAATTTTTGGCGCTGAATGCGGCAGAGGAACGTGATTTGTATGAATTCTATCTGCAACATATTCCGAACCATCATCCATGAAGCCCCTCGGTGAATTTGAAATCACTTTCCAACAGGACTCTAAATCAGGCCTAATATTAATTAACTGAAACTGCACAATAGTCCCAGGTTCAGAATTTAATATTGTCTTCCATTCAGCGCTATTCAATACGTTTGCAGATAATGCTTCATCTGCATCAACTGCTACAAGTAGCCTTTTCCCGGGAATCTTTCTGGCCTCATCGAACAGAATACTCCGCATTGAATACTCATTAAAATATTTTTCGGGAGGATTATGAACATATATTACTTTATTATATTTTTTTGCTACTTCTGCAGAACCATCATCTGAGTTCTGATCTGCGATAATTATATAATCCGCCCATAGACTTGCACAACTTAAAAAACGGTCAAGGATCCATGCTTCATTTTTTATTGGAGTTAAGCAGATAACAACAGGTTTAGTTGTCTTAATGGACATCATTATCCCTCACAAAAAAAACATTACCACCATCAGACCATGCAATTTCTTCCCGCTGCACTTTGAATCCATTCGACTCTAACCAACTTTTTAACTCGGGATATAATGCCCCCCCTGCATAATTCTCCACTAGTGAAACTTCCGTCATGATAGCTTTTACAGTTTTAAGGATCACATCACTTTTTTTGAGGACATGCAACTCCAATCCTTGCAAATCCAACCATAAAAAGTCTATATTCTTTATATTATTAGACACAGCCCAATCGTTTAATGTGATAGTTTTTATTTCTACTTCATCCCTAAAAAGAACAGTTGGATGAAGAGATAAATGTTCTTTTGGCTTCAACAGAGACGATGAGGCATCAGAGTCTCCACTACTCATGAATAGCTTTGCAGTCCCGCTGTGGTCACTTAATGCAAGCTCATAGCATGTTACATTTTTGCACCCTTTTGTATTATCTTTAAGCTTATCATAGATATGAGGAACTGGCTCAAATGCATGAATCTTTGCTTTAGGCCAGAATTTAGACATTTCTATAGTATCCAATCCAACATGGGCGCCCGCTTCTATAATCAATGGATTCTTTGGTAAAAATGATGCAATATATTCTTTTGGAACTTCTCCAGGAAAGATCTCTCGTTTCCGAAATTTCAGGAATAATTTTTTAAATCTATTTAATAATTTCGTGAATAAACGTTTCATAATTTGATCCTCTTCTAATTATCTTTTAGATTTAGCAACAAATGTTGCAATCACACCAAGATATTTTGAAAGATTTTTTAAAGTTATACGATCACCAGCAAGAGTATACAGGTTGTATGCGTTATTATTTAACCATTTAAGTATATCAAACGCATCATAAGGATAAGCGCTCAGATTATCAGGCCATATTTCAATATATATATTTGGCTTACATTTTCCTAAAAAAGCCTTTGCTCCTTTTAATATCCAGAGCTCAGCACCTTCAGTGTCTATTTTAACAACTTTTATATTAGGCCGACCATTTTCATGCCACCACGCATCAATTGTAACAACCGGGACATCAATTATTGTTGCATTACCCGCGCGACCAGTGTCAAAAAAACCATCCCCAGATACGTCTTTACTATCATGTGTTGCAAATTTTGAAACTCCAGTTTTGTTACTTAACGCCTTATTGTACAAAATGATATCATTTATTTCATTTACTTTTATTGTTTTTTTAAATAATTCAAATTGATGAGGTCCCGGTTCAAATGCATAAATCTTAATAGCTGGCAGCTTAGATAGAACATAAAGGCTGATTAGACCTATATTTGACCCGATATCTAAAAAACAAATAGCATTGGTATCTCTTAAATCATCTATCAATGCATCACATAGTTCCTTTTCGTAACCACCTTCAATCAGATGTGTTATTAATGACGTTCCTTTGCTATAGAATAAATCAAATCCCATGAATTTTCTAGATCTTATATACGGTTTAAAAATTTCAGTAATTTCGAATAATGCATATTTGATTTTACGCATTATCTTAGACAATACTCTAATCCTAAATTTCTTTATAAGTAATTTTAAAACTTTAACAAAATACTGAAATAAGAATTTACACTTTATAAAAAAGGGAAATTTATGATAAAAAATCAAAACTATGGCTTTTTCATATATACTACGTAAAGTATCCACACTTGAAATACCACTATTTGACATCAATACGAGCGGTTTATCTAGAATCTTGTACTTCGCTTTATTATAGTTTGTGATATTAAAAATTGCGTCTGATACTATTTTATAGTTTTCTGCGTAATAGCCATGATTCTGGTAAAACACACTTTTAATAACCGTGCCTAAATGAGGAAAATCGTAATGGTCATAGTCCTTATTATAAACAGGAATCCACTCATGCATCAATCTATTGTGTTCAACATCTCCAACAATAATTGGTGACACTAGCAAATCATAATCATTATGATCCTTTGCCCTAAACAGTTCCCTCAAACTACTATTTGTATAATATCTATCATCGGAATGTAATATATGTATCCATTCACCTTTAGCTATCCTTAATCCCTTATTAATTGCATTATATATACCTTTATCCCGTTCTCGAATATATATAACGTTATAATTCGTCCTTTTAATATAATCCTGCACCAATTCTTCAGTCTCATCATCAGACATATTATCAATTATTATATGCTCGATATCAATAAAAGATTGTTGGATAACACTTGTAATTGCACTTTCTAAGCTTTTTCTACGATTATATGTAGGTGTTATTATAGATAATTTCATTGTACTCCTTTTATAATGAGGTAAAAATTTATTATCCACTTTAAAATTGATAATTACGCAAACTTACACTTACCGATAATGCCATTTATTCATTTTTAAAATTTCTTATAAATGAGTACAATAATGATATATTTTGAAATTTGTCTACATTTTCTTTTAACCAATTTAAATCCATATCCCACCATTTTAAGTTTAGTAAAAACTTTATCATTTTTTTATTAAATCGATATTTCAAAACTTTAGCCGGAACACCGATTGCAACAGAATAAGGTGGTATGACCCCATTTACCACAGAACCGGCACCAATAATAGCACCATTACCTATAGATGCTCCATCATTTATAATTGAGTCAGCCCCTATCCAGACATCATTTCCAATAACAATATTTTTATATTCTTGAAAATAATTAAATTCACAAAATTTAATAGGAATTTGTCCGATGGATGAATAAAAAACAGGATGCGTTGAAACATATTCTCTTGTTGGATGCCTTCCAAGCCCTGATTTAACATTAGGACCTATTGAACAAAATTTTCCTATCTTTGTATGATTGAGTGAAGAATTTCTCGAAATATAAGAACAACAATCGATTTCAGAATTATATAAAGCCACAGTATCATTTATCCTGCAGTAATCTCCCATCTTTGAGTTTATTATTGAGCTATTACTCCAGATGTCCGAATAATTACCTGCATTAATGTCATTCAATACTGCATTATTTAAAATTTTCGAATTAGCCCCAATCTTAGAATTTGTTATAGTAACAGCATTCCATATCTCTGTATTAACATCAATTTGGGAATCTTTTATCGCAACATAATTTCCCAAAGATATGTTATCTTTAAGAGATGAATTTGTAATTTTGCAATTTCGCCCTATTCTAATATTATTACCTAAGTCAACTTTCCTCAAATTAGAATATAATTTGATATCAATTCCATTACCTTTGTAAATCTTATAATACATTCTTTTCTTTACTGCAGCACTAATATAATAAACATATTTGTTTCTTAAAAAGAACTTGACCATGACTCTCCGTTAGAATCCCAGTTCATTTCCGATGAGTAAATTCACTTGATTTAATAAGAATCGAGTGAATTTTTCTCCACTCTCTGCATCTAAATGAATGCCATCTGTTGTTTTATATTTATCATTGTCAGAAATTACAATATGCCCATATAAACTATTGCTAAATTTTGTATTTAATTCAAATCTTGATCTCATCCAATATGGAGAAGTCCACAGTTTATTATCTATGGGTATATCAAAAAAAACTATTTTGATCTTATGATTCTTAAAATACTCAAGATAGCTCTCCAATCGGATTAGACTTTCATCTATATTATTTCTGTGAGGATAAGTTTGAGCTTCTTTCAAATGAAAGGACAACATTTTTCTGAATATTTTTTCTTCATTAGCTTTTAAAAAAACAAGCCGATTATTCTTTTCTTTAACATCAAATTTATTTCCAACCTTATTAATAATTTTGCTTATTTTCTTATACCCGCTTATTACAAAAGGCACTCCCTTGCACATTGGTTGATTTTTTTCCAGAAGTGCGGGAAAATATTTCCTGGCTGAGGCAATTACTGGAAAAAATAAATTATTAACGAAATCATAATCCGGTGATCTTAAATAGTAATTGGTTTCCAGTAAAATAATTCTAGGTAATTTACCGCTTTTCTTTATTATTTCTAATCCCTCATATATTCCTTGCCCTCCAAAAGATAAATTATAATAATCTTTACTTAAAATGTCACTTCGGATCCTTGTTGAACAAGAGGATCCAACAATTACAATTTTCTTGTTTCCCCCATAGATATATTCCTGCGCATTAATAACATTAGCCTGCCACTGGTGTTGAGGAGCAATATCATTTGGTTTGATGATAAATAAATAACAATTATATAATATAAATAAGACAAGAAATGTAATAACCGATTTTTTTATCATTAGTATTTTAAAACTGCAAATATATAAATTCCCTTGGAGAAGCACTATTTGTGATAATTAAAAACAACATCATTCCATATAATAAATATTGCAAACTCTGATATTTTATTATGTTTTTTCTATATATATAGCAGACATGATATATAATGACAGGTGCAGAATAAAGTAAAATAGTAATTACAACATAAATACTTATAGCCATTTTCGCATTTGCCAAAAGAGCATTACAAAATTGGATAACCTGCGTTAAATCGGGAAGTTTAAAAAATATCCAAGCTAGAGAAACCATGATAAATACAAATAACATCCTTATTATGTATATAAAATAATATTTCGGAAACCTAACACAATTTTTCATCATTCTCTCGAATGATAGCAAAATCCCATGAAAAGCACCCCAAACAGCATAACTCCATCCAGCGCCATGCCAAAGCCCACCTAAAAACATCACGGCAATTAAATTAAAATAGGTTCTCCATCTCCCTTTTCTATTTCCGCCAAGAGGAATATATAAATAATCCCTTAAAAACGTTGATAATGAAATATGCCACCTTCTCCAAAATTCAGAAAATGATTTTGATATATAAGGGAAATAGAAATTATCCTTTGTTTTATATCCAAATAAACCAGCTACCCCTATGGCAATATAAGAATAACCAGCAAAATCAGAAAACATTTGCATAGAGAAACCATATGTCATTGTTATTAATGATAATGATGAAAAATTAAAAAATAAAGGGTACGCCATCCAACATGTCTGATCTTTTAAATTATCAGCAATAACCATTTTTAAAAAAAAGCCCATCACAATACTTTTAAAGCAATTCTCCCAATCAATATCTTTCAGTTGTTTTAAACATACTTGCGGAATAAAATCATTTGCCCTTGAAATAGGCCCAGATAGAATTTGAGGGAAAAAAGAAATATACAAACATGTTTCAATAACATGGGTTACAACATTTCTCTGATTATTTAGTATTTTCTTTTTTTCGCAATTTGTAAACACATCTACAACTAAACTAATACTCTTAAAGATATAAAATGAAATACCGATTGGCAAAGGTATTGAGATTAGAAATCTTGCAAACGATCCATTTAAATCTAGAAACGTTCTTGCAATGAAACCACTATATTTGAATACAACGAGTATTAATATATTTATCGCCAAGCCTAATATCACACACAGCTTCGAGTATTTATTTTTAGCATTTAAAACAATATAAGTTGTAAAAATATTAACTGTTATAACTGAAATTAATATTAATAGTAAACCATACTGATTAAATGAATAAAAAATAAAACTAGATATAATTAATACTATTTTCTGAAACCTTTTAATAGGTGGAAAATAATAAAATATAAAAGTTATCATTATAAAAATGATAAAATTAAAATTATTGAACAGCATATTCCTTAGACCAAAGCATTAAAATAATCGACCATAATCTTATAAAAAATTTTTAGTTCACGTTTGGGTTTGCATTTGCATAATAAATATGCTTCACGAAATAACAAGACTACGACTATAAGAAGTCTTGAGATAGACCGCGCTTTCTGTATGTGGGATAGACCTGTTAAGAATTTTTAATTTTGTTGTAACTACTATTGGTGATTGCTATTCATATTGAACTTATATTAAAAGCTCCATCACCACGAATTATTCCACATTTAGTCCTCAAGACACAATAGAAAGCAAACTGTTAATAAAACTCAGAAATAGAGCATCTTTAAATGCAAATTCGAATTCGAGCTTCGAAGACACTTCACATCTCAAACCCTTAAAAAACGTACTAATTTTATTTTGAGTAATTACGGGAATAAACCCAAAACGCGAAAGCATCAAATGATCTTCACCTTCCAATCCTGGCTGAAGAGAAAAAACCATTTTTCCACACACAAACGCCTCGATAAGCATAATGGATGTCATTCCATAAACCACATCCGAGACTCTTATACATTCTTTAGATGTAAGTTCATTTTTAATAATTATTGGTTTAAGGTGCTTATATTTAGCAAGCATACGCTGATAATCAGCCAAGGTATCCTTAGGGTGAAGTTTAATAAGCGGTACGACATCTTCATTTGAAACTGATACTATTTCCATAAAGAGCCTAAGGGCATCGAATTGATCATATCCCCTTCTCATCCCATAATGTTCCCGGATTGCTTCTGAAACAAAAAGTATAATTCGTTGTGAAGTCGAAACACTTAGACTTTGTCTGATCATCTCTTCATTAATTGAAACCATGCTCTCTTTCAACGATGAGAGATAAGGATGTCCAAATTTGACAAGTCTGCATTTGTCGAATCCTTCACGGATCATCTCTATTTCCCCAATACTATTCATACAATTAATATAATCTGGTAAGTAGTTTAACCTTTCGTTTTCTGCTGGTCCACTAAAGCGAATTGCATAATTCTGCCATTGATCCAAGAATGCCAAAGCAGGAATACCTACTGTCCTAGCATTTTCCCAGAGAAACCTTTCTGACATGTCGCGCTCTGGCAGACTTGTAGCAGAGGTAATCACCAAATCAGGTTGATATAAATTTAGAATTCCGCTATCTTTTTTTTGTATTGGAGATATCTCGATGTATGCAATCTTTTCTGCTTCAAATTGTTCTGCTCCTAACCCATAGCTAAGAACTATGACATTGTAATCAGTTTGATTACAAACTAACCTGATGACCGGAATGAGCACTTTAGCACCACCCGGCTCACAACTAAAAAATAGAAGTGATTTTCGCATTCTTCCCAATAGAATATTCTCATAATTATTAAGATTATTGATCGTTTAAATAATATCAGCTAAAATCTTAAAATCACGTCTATTTATGTAAATAACGATTCGTACCGAATTCGTGGAAAATCATCAAATAGTCCGCCTGGCGTAGCATTATAGATATTTATTCTCCGGAGATCGGCATATCTTTTCAGCTGTTCATACTCATAAGCAGTTCTAGCCTTTGCCGCTAACCATATATCCCATGTTACATGTTCCCCACATGTATTCTGATTTGGATCTTCATAAAAGTGACGAGCCTTATAAGTAGCCAACTCACTCTCTGTTATACTCCAATAATCACGATCACAACCAATGAAGTAAATTGGATTGCAGCCCAGATATAATGCAAGCATAAGACAAACAGTCATTGTATTCTGACCAAACTGAGGTATTCCTTGGCTGAAATCTATTGGTTTTGTAATATCACAGGAAATATCATAATGATAAAAATGTAAATCAATAAGTGGCCCTCTATTGAAATTTACAAAATAATTAAATCCTCCCGTTGGCACAAAAAGCTTTGTGCTAATTTGTTTTTCCAGAGCATACTTAAATGCTGGCACAAAATATCGCTCGGGTTCTATCCAGAAATAGGGATCAGCAAAAACCCAATATAACGGATTTACCTGCTTCGCCTGTGGATGACGAAAAAACGATGTTGCAACGATATTGATTTCATTTTTAAGAAGCGTGATATCTTGTGTGTTTAAGGAAGGGCCATTGCCTATGAGGAAGCAACGTTTTCCCGAGTGAATATCTTTCAGATACTTGTTTTTTTGAAGATACTTATTTATTTTTTCCCATTGCAATTTTTCATCATAAATCTCTTTAAATCTCTTGATCTTTTTTACATTCCCAAAAATCTTATGGAGAATCACTATTCATAACCTCTTATCCACAAGAGCTAAATACAGAATAGACGCATAAGGTACTTTCTGAATCTACACTAGTAAGTACATTAATCTCTTCTTGATCAATAAATATAAATCAAAAATATATCCTTTGTTGTAGTATTTTCAGTGCCGTACTCCCCTAAATCCAAAATCTTTTTCAAAATAAACCTTTTCAAACGCTTTAATTCCAGATCTTTTTAAATGCTCGTAATAGTCGTTTGTAATCTCTTTATTCGCTTCAAATAAAAGCTGCAAGTATTCCTCATCGGGAATAGTGGTGAAATTTACCGTCGGTATCTCAAGATTAATATGCTTATCATAAAAATCATCAGGTCCTTTCAACAAACCTTTCTCAATCGCAAGGTCATAAAGCTTTGAACCTGGATATGGCGTGACTGGACGTATTGTTCGGTATTGACCATAGTCATTGTATTTCTTAAAAAAGTCGAGGGTCTTACGCAAGGATTCTTTCGTATCCTTAACATTGCCAAAAATAATGTCAAAAATGATTGGGAAACCTTCTGCTTGGGTTAATTCAATCCCCCTGATAATCTCCTCTTCTGTCAATTTCTTTTGCATTCCGATCAAGGAATCGTTGTCAAACTGTTCAATCCCATAGTCAATATAAGCACAGCCTGAACGTTTCAAAAGCCGGAGCATGTTTTTATTTACAGTATTAAGACGGCCCGTACAGAAATACCTGATGTTTAATTCATTCCTTATAAAGGCCTCAGCAAGCTCAGTTACACGCTCCTCGCTGAACATAAATAACTCATCCAGAAATATTACATAACTCACAAGATAATCTTTTTTATACTTTTTTATCTCCTCAATAATATTTTCAGTTGAACGAAAACGAATCCCTTTCTCCAATCGCTGGCAGAAGTTACATGCATAATTACAACCCCGACTTGAAACCATAAAGATTTTTCTGTCAGTTGGATACATGTTGTAGAATGTGCCGTTCACGTAGTACTCCATCGGAAGCGGTTCATAATAGGGAAAAGGGATAGAATCGAGATCTTTTATAGGTTTTTCTCTTTCATTTACAAGTATTTTATTGTCTTCTCGATAGGCAATACCTTTAACACTACTAAGACTGGCTTTTATGGATAGAGCTTTAACAAGATTCAGGAATGGAAGCTCCCCTTCACCCATTACTACTGCATCTGCATTCGTTACACGTATGTAAAATTCTGGAATTGGTGTCGGACCATGTCCGCCAAGCACGACAAATGGTCGATTTTTAGATTGGTCAATCGCCTTGCATAATTTGATTATTTTATTGTGTTGATAGTACCCAGCGACAAAACCGATGCCAACGATGTCAAATTTATTTTTTGACAGATATTCTGTTAGGTGCTCCTCATCATAGTGGAAGACATCTTGGTTATAATATGTAATATCATCGAAACCGTGGTCTTTTAGATAACTTGCTACATATGCCGTTCCAGCAGGAAGCATATTACGTGCACTCTGATTGTCATAGATAATAAATAATATTTTCACTATAATGTAACTCCTTTAATCAATATTTAAATAAATAGTCCTTATCACCTGATAATCTTGCCCAAGACTGCAATAAGGTAATTCCCGCGATCCCCTAAATCAAAATTGAGCTGTTTATGGAAATCATCTTCAGATTTAATTTTTTCAGTATAATTCTCAATATGAATATTCCTTTTGTGTAAGAATGCAGGATCACCATTAAGAAAGCTTATCAAGTCAGTTGTATATATATCAAGCCATTCAGTTCGATAACTCTTGATTTGGAAGCCTGTACGTTCAGCGAGCGTTGTTAGCGATTTACGGTTGAAAACATTTTGCATTGTGTAAACCTGTAGATGATTAACTTTATCCCGATAAAGCTGCATAGCGTAGGAGTCGGAATTACCTGAGTGAATATAGAGGATACCATCATCCTTTAAGATTTTACTAATATCACGTAAAAGTGAAATCGGATCTGGTGAACCATAGAGAACTTCATGCAACACAACAATATCATAAACCTTGGGGAGGTTTAGCTCACAAAGGTATTTCGTATAAACTGTGAAATACTTTGCAGCAATTGGCGCCGTATAAGGATTAATCTCTATACCCTCGACCTCATAAAAATGTTTTGCCTTATGAAGAAACTCCCCAAATGCACATCCCACATCTAATAGTCGTCCTGATTGTTTCATCCGGTAAATATCTACCATTTTAGGATCCCTTAAAGGGTCCGGCTTTGGGGGAATGGAGGTTTTATACTTACTCATGATAGTGAAGTATTCCATATTTACCTTGTCGTCCCCTTTGAATCCCTCCGCAATCATTTCAGGCGTTACAGTAGGATTCATATAAATATGTGAACATTCGGCACATCGGCAGTATTGTAGATCATTGCTTGTTGCATAATGAATTCTATGTATGGAATCACATATCGGGCAAGGGCGTTCTTTAAGCGGTTTCCTCGCTAAATCGCGCGCGTAAGCTGATGCTTTTTCTATGAAGGCTCTAACTTCGATATTATGCTGTGCGATATGGTTTAGACTCATGACTTCTTAACCCCTAAAGTAAAAGCTTTAATAATGTCTTCCATATCATCTCGAGTAAGCGGTGGATAGTTGTAAGCAGTTACAATGAGTTCCTTTTCATACATTCGTTCGGTAACTGGACAAATGCCTCTCTTGTATAGAGGTTGTTCACTCTCAGATAAGAGAGAATACGGATAACCCCTTTTTAACCTATCTCTATTTGCAAAAACAGGCTCGAGATAAAGAGGCTTGATATAACCTTCTGCAAAACGATAGAGAGGGATTCCCATTTCATTGATATTTTTAACAAAATCCTCCCTCGATACATTTGAAGCTTCTTCGTGATACCTAATAGGATAAAGGTAATAGACGTGATCAGATCCATTTCGTTTCTTTGGCGGGGTCAAATATTCTAGTTTTGAGAGCTTTTCTGTAAGATAATTAGCCAAATCCTGTCGCTGATTGATTAAAAACGGCAGTTTCTTTAACTGTTCTATGGTAATCGCAGCTTCAATTTCAGGAAGTCGGTAATTGCCACCTATCATGTTTGTAAGGTCTTGGCAACCCATATCCCCAACGACCGCCTCTGCATGATTCCTTATTAGTTGCAACCTCAGAGCTAGCTCATCGTCATTTGTAACAGCAATCCCGCCTTCCCCGCAGTGTATGATTTTGTGCTGATTAAGGCTATAAACCCCTATATCTCCGAAAGTACCTGCAAATCCATCATAGTATGTGCAGCCGGGAACATGAGAAGAATCACTAATTATTTTAAGATTATGCTGTTTTGCAATTCCTTGTAATGCCTTCATGTCCGAGGATTGACCAAATAAATCAACTGATAGAATTGCTTTTGTTCTAGTAGTTATGCGATTTAAGACACTCTGTGGATCCATACAAAAAAAGTCTTCTTCAATATCAACAAATACTGGTACAGCATCATAAAACAAGGGCGCAGTAGAAGAGATACACATGCTATAGCCGATAACCAATACTTCATCACCCGGAAGTATTCCCAATGCTCCAACAGCAGCAATAAGGGCAGATGTTGCGCTATTGAAGGTAATTGCATGCTTAACACGGTGGTAGTCAGCCCATCGCTGTTCCAACTCACGCACATAGCGCCCACCGTAAAATTTATCACAATGACGACCAAGATAGTCAGACAACATGCCACTTTTAACAACTTCAGCTGCAATTGCAGCTTCTTCACTCCCAATTGGGTTATAAGGGGGAAAAGGCACTGTTCTTATTTTTTCCATTGTTCTTCTTCTAAATGAATTTTCATCGAACCACCATTGAAGGATTCGATTATCTTATTGATGATCACACAATTGTTGTAAGAAGACTGGGGTGTGTTAATTTCATGAGGTGTTTCACCCGTTGTGATATTGTAAAGATACTTTATAGCCTCTACCATCGAATATTTATAATCCGTTTCTTGATATTTTGCTTCACGCTCGTTTAATATTTTTACACCCGAGTACGAATAACTGGTAACAGGAGCTACCCGAAGTCCTTGGGAATTATTAACAAGTGTTAATCTTTTATCAGAGAAAAGCAGATCAATTTCAAAAATATGATAATTATAAAAACAACTTTCCGTATCAACGGTTTTAACCGATACAGTAAAATTATGATAAAATAAAATGAACTCGTAGCTATATTCACCGATTTCATTATTATAAACTCGATTGTAAGCCAATACGTCGTTAGGATAACCGAATAAATAAGAAATGGTGTCAACCATCGTAACCCCAATATGATGAAGTCCCTTCATATAATGGCATGTCACAGAGAGCAACTTCCTGGCGCCGGAAACAATAAATTCTCGAATCTCTCGGTGTTGGGGTTCGTATCTACGCTGGGAATTAACCACAATTCGAATGCCGTTTGAGGTTGAATGCCGGATAAGTTCATCAATCTGCCCAATCTCTAATGCCAATGGCTTTTCTACGAAAATCGTGCGACAGCAACGATGCGCAATAATGTCCCTCACAATATAAAAATGGGATGAATCAGGCGAACATACACTAATAATATCATGATAACTGTCAAATATTTCTTCAATTCTGTTAGCAATGCAATTAACTTTCCATATTTTACAAAAGCTTTCCGCCCTTTCTCTACTTGGATCATAAACAGTTTTTAATTCAAACCCACCATGAACCTTATAGGCACCGGCATGAGAATAGACTCCGATATCGTTTTTCTGCTTCTTTTCGTCAAAACCACCGGCCATATTGCCGGCACCTATTATTGCAACCGATAAAATAGTCATTTTGTTCTAAGAAACGGTGCGGACTTTTGTATCATTTTTTTTGTCTTTTCAAAAAGCTCTGGCCTTCGTTTACTAAGATCGATTATATCGCTAGTGGTGAAAAGGTAGTTACCAAAGTGAGAATAAACATTCCTAGCCTGCTCAAGATCTTCAGCATAATCAATTGTCAGTCGTAATTCAGGTTGGTGGAGATCCTCGGGCGCCTCGTAATTGGCAATCACATAATTTTCGGGGTGTTCAAAAATATACCTTACTACGTCCGAACGGTCTTGATTCGTAAGATCAGGTCTCTGGTTCAACTCCACCAATTTTTCGAAGCGAACCACATGTCCGTAAATGCCAAGAGGATATGTAAGCTTCAGGTCGTTGCAAACATAATCAAATTTACCATTAAGGTAGTATTCAACCAATTGGTCAACAAGATGGAAATCGAGATATGCGGAATCGGCACCCATTTGAACAATTGCTTCTGCGCCATAGTATTGCGCTGCTCCAACGACACGAGCCAGAACGTCTTCTTCCGATCCCCTAAACACCGGCACTCCGTTTACCTCACACCAGTCAGCAATTTTATCATCTCCACGTTCGACAGTAGTCGCAACTACAACTGAATCCAAGGTTCGGCAAGCACGAAACCGTCGCACCACGCACTCCAGTAATGGCATTTCATTGTAAATTGGTGAGAGCGTTTTCCCCGGAAGCCGACTAGAACCCATACGGGCCTCTATTGTGCCAATAATTTTCATGTTATCATTTATAATCTATAGGTTATTCGATTGGAAATATTTCATAATTAATCAAACTAATTATTGATATTGACATATATTAAGCAATATACCATTTATTTTTTTTTATAAAATTTAAACCTGCAACCACTTAACCACCTCAAATAATTCGGCATATCTAACACCGATCCGTTGACCTGCATTTTCTGCTTCATTTTTAAAAAAACTAATCCATCTATTACCCGTCCGTTCAACTTCCGAAACATGAGCACGTATAGCCTCCTCTTTGGTATTCCAATGCTTGGAAATGTCAATATAAAAATTTCCGCGGAATTCCATTGTGGAATGGTACCAGTTGCTTCGATACATCAACAGGCGAGGTACATGCCGACAGCTGTGAAGCGAAGCCCTTGAAACTGATTGGTGATCATGATGAATATCGCCTATCCAGTGTGTATAAACCAAATCTATTCTTTTGTCTTCAACGATTTTAAGAATTTCAATATTGAGTTCATCAACAAATTCAACTTCCAAAGTTTTGAATTTCCCACAGATCAACTCCTCAACTCCAATAATCTTCATAGCGACTTGGGCTTCTTCAAGAGCTATTTCGCTTGAACGGATTGCTTGGTTGTATTGATTACTAAAACCAGAAATTGTTGCTACATAAGCAAAAACTTTATCACCATTATATACATGCTTTGCCAAAGCCCCCCCACAACCTAATTCAACATCGTCAAAGTGTGCACCAATGGCAAGGATATTCATCAGCAACTCCAAAGAATTTCTCTCGACTTTCCAATACCACAATTGAACAACAAATCAACACTACTCAGGCAAGGGATAAACTCTCCATAAAGCTGAGGATATTCCGGATGTTTGAATTTATGCCATATCACTTCTATTCCCGCCTCATCAAAGGGTTTTGGATCATAATAATTACGTGCTCCCATCCCGGAGATATATTTTTTTGCGTTTATTTTTTTTAAAATATCAACTAACAAACCATTACTTTTACCTACTGGATTTAACGTATTAGCAATTATAAATTCAACTTCAATATTAAATAATTCCAGCATTATCACAATAGAATTAATATTAAAATCCATTAATTTTTCACATTGGAATGCATAGATTTTTTCTACATAAGGGAATATTTCTTCAAAATATTTAGCTTTAGAATAATTTAATTTCAGCATAGACAAATTTGCAGAACGCCAATTGACATCCGTTGATAATAAGACCTCATTTATCCTAGTTCCAAATTTTGGCTTTTGGACGGCTACTGTTAGCCATTTTTCCCCCTGCGGAGTTTTGATTTTATCTCGATTTGTCCAGCTTCGACTTGTTCCAGAAACATACTGTACAGTATCAAGGACAACAAAAGTGTCAGCCGAAATCAACCTATGGAAAAACCCGATATATGATAAAAAATCAGGCTGATGTATCACAACTGTTTTCATTAACCTAATTCTCTAATTGCATTATAGACATTTTGAATTCCATATAGACCAATATTATTTATGCCATTCTCACTCATGTTTTTGATTAACAATAGTGTGCTAAATGCTTTTTCATTTATTTTGGTATGGTATCCTCCAAAAACAGAAGATCCTAGAGATTCTAGAAATTTGCCATTCGGTATCTCGATTTTTTCATTAGCAACGATAATACACGGTAATCCTGATGCATTTGCTTCAAAGGGAGTCATCCCGCCACCAGTTATAGCTAAATCATATTTTGAAAATTCTTTAATCAATGATGGCACGGATTCTTTTATAGTAAATAACCGTGGTGAAAACATCTTTAACTCATCTTTATTCTGAAATGAAGGCCCGAGTATAACCGTAGCCACGTTGTTATTTCTCATTAAAATTTTCATTACTTTAATAGTTACACCATATGTATCGCTGCCACCCAAAGTAACTAAAATCTTTTTTACATTTGTACGCACTCTTCTATATTTTTCAATTTCGGGATTTAAAATTAAATAATCCAAGCCTTTATAGGTCTTTTTTCCAAACAATTTTCTATTACTAAAATGTAATCCACAAATGTTTATATCACAGTATTTTGCTCCACTACCATGATCATCAAATGTTATCAGGTGAATATTGTTCTTTTTAACTTTTTTCGCATGTAGTGCGTGAGTATCAAGGCGATCGTTGATCCAATGAGTTATTTTAAATTTCTTAATAAAATAGCTTTCCCAATCTGATTTATAATCACTTAAATCAACAATGATAGGATTTATACCATTTCTCATAAGGAGTTGAATTGATTTAGTATCATTATTAATGAAAAAGATATAACTTTCTTTTTTTCTTTCTAAGAATAATACAAAATTCAACATCCGGAATAAATGTCCCATCCCGCGTTGATGTGAAGACTCTAAGCAAATTGCAAACATAAACCTATAGCTTCCTCGGTTGTAACATATTCTGAACAAGCATTATTAACAATAAAGCAAGCTTTGCCAAGATCATCAATAGTATCAACAGTCAATCTGACATTGGGCTTATTTTTTTCAAAAGATGTAGAGAGTGTGGCTATTTTAAAAATTTCAGGGTGTTCTAATATATATTCATCCACATGTTCTCTGTGATGAGCAAGATGACCTTCATAGTAGCTCTTCTCTAAAGCATTAATTGTGAAAATTTCAGCACCAACCCCAACGGGTAATTCTGAAAATGATTTTGAAAAATCCGAGTGAGAAGAAAAGTGCAAATCAATAAGTCTGTCTAATTCTTCTATATCTGTAAAAGGATTATCCGCCGTTAAACGAATAATATTACTAAAATTAAATTCTTTTGCACATATATAATATCGCTCCAGCACATCGAATTCACTTCCACGAAAGCAATTAACACTATTTGTTATGCAGAAATTTTGCAGGACATTATCTTGCTTATTGTTAGTAGTTGCAATAACTATTGTCGCTTCATGTCTCAAGAAGGTTAATCTATATAGAATATGTTCAATAAGTTTTTTCCCTCCGATAGGTTTTAGTATCTTACCCGGCAAGCGCGTTGACCCCATCCGGGCCTGTATAATTATTCCTAAAATCATTGTATATGCTCCCAAGTCAGAACTTCATCTTCTTCAATATCTTTAATGAGAACTTTGCCAATAATTTCATCTATATACTTCGGCTCAATTCCATAACCTGGTCTTTTTATTGCAATAGCGCTCCCTGTTATTATTTCCCCCTTTTTAAGAAATCGCAATGTCACAACACTCTTACGATTGTTGCGACGATTTTTTTCTTCACACACAGCAGGTTGTTTTATACCATTTCCTTTCATTATTTCATACTCACGAATCGTATTAACAATATATTTCATTTCTGTCGGATCAGCAGAAAGTTGATGGTCCGGTCCTGGTGCATTTTTATCGCATGTAAAATGCTTTTCGATAACTTTCGCACCCATTGCCGCTGCACAAATACAAGCAGTTTTACCTATCGTATGATCAGAATATCCAATTGGAATCAATGGAAATTCTTTCATCAAAGTATGGATTGCTAACAAATTTACATCTTCCGGATGTGTTGGATAACTTGTAACTGCATGCAAAATAATAATATTATTGTTACCAGCTTCTCTTATCGCATTAACTGATTCCTTAACTTCAGAGAGAGTACACATACCAGTTGCAAGTAATATTGGTTTCTTTTTAGAAGCTATATATTTTATCAAGGGTAGATTTACAGCATCATCCGAACCGATTTTATAGGCCTCGACATTCAGTTTTTCTAAAATATCTACATCAAGGCAGTGAGACGGAGTTGAAAACCAATCGAGTTTTTTTTGTTCAACATACGCGAATATTTCTTTATGTAATGACTCATTGATTTCATATTTTTTAAATAACTCATATTGAGGCGTTACACCTGTATTCTCCATATCAAAAATAGCATTTTTTGTTGAAAGCGTATCTGCCTTAAATGTCTGTAATTTTACAGCGTCCACGCAACACTCAGCAGCAGCATCAATTAGTGCAACTGCTTCTTCAAATGTGGTAAAATTTCCACCAATTTCGGCAATAATATAACATCGCCCTGGTATAAATATTTTGAACATTAATATTTCTCAATAATAATTATTTCCCAATTTGTTGATCACGATTAATATAATTCTTTACAACAAAACCATGGCCATTAACTATACCGAATTCATGGTCGTCTGTTGCGCGAGGAAGATAACATTTTTTACATACTGGAATTTCTTTGAATCCCCCAGTTTTTTGCTGGATTTCTCTAATTTTATTTAAGTTCTCACTGTGCCATATCTGATATATCGTCTCTGTATTTGCATTTCCTATAATCACAGTGTTCTCTTCATCATTAGAACACATCATAGCCAAACCATCAGCTCCAATCACTAGGCGTTGATATTGTTGCGGGCAAACAAAATTATCAACATAAACAATTTCTTTATCATTACTTAGATAATCTATGAGAGGATTATAAGCTATAAGATCTGTATACGGGGCCAATGTATTATAATAATCACTAGGATTATTTCTGATAGCAGGCCAAATTCCTTGGACCTTCACAACAGGCTTATGAGTCTTTAATTTATTTTTAATTATTTGAAGATCCTTTAATTTTTGTAGTGTATCTGAAAACCTTAATGGTTTACGAATACGCTCATAGATCTCGTTAATACCATCGATAGAAATTGTTAACCAATCTAATCCTGCCTCGACTAACGATTGTGACATTTCAGGATTTAATTTGCTGCCATTTGTCAACATTGATACTTCTTTTATTCCTTTACTTTTTGAATAACGGATACAATCCAATATTCTTTCATGCAACAATGGCTCTCCGCGCAAACTCAATCTTATTGCTGGTACTCTATTTGCAATTTCATCAATGATCTTAACAAAAAGTTCAAACCTCATAAGAGTAGCTTTAACTTTTTTCTTAAACTCTTTGGTTATTGTATAACACATGGGACAATGTAAATTACATATGGAAGATATTTCTATATCCACAAGAAGCGGAAAGTCACTTATTTCATTATTCTTAGGAAATTCCTCCCAGCGTTTTCTATAAGAAAGATACTGTTGAGACCATCCTTCTGCTCTATATTGTTCAAATAGAGATTGACGCTCATTTGTGTCCATCGAATAATTGCCTTTATTGATAGGTATATATTTTTCCATAATCACATTCTTTTTTTATTCCTTGTTCTTATAATATGCGACGGTTTTTGTTATTCCATCAATAAAAGAATATCTTGGAATCCACTGCAAATCATTTTTAACATTTGTTATGTCTGCAAAAACATCCGGCAACTCATTTATTCGCGATTGTTTTTTTGATTTAACTGTTTTGTTAGTTTTAAGAACTTTCTGTATTATATCAATAACCTCTTGAACTGAAAGGGAATACCCCGATCCAAGATTATAGACAGCATAATCATTTTTTGCTATCATCGTCGCAACAATCCCCTCAAGCAAATCATCTATATATATATAATCTCGACGAGGCAACAAATCAGTAACAATAACTGATTCATCGAAAAGTATTTGGTTTATAATAGTAGGAATTAAGAATTTATCCTCTTGCCCTTCTCCATATATATTGAAAGGACGTACAACTATTACTTTCTGATTGTAATAATCTGAGTAAAATTTGCATACCTGCTCTGCAAGATATTTAGAGTGTGCATAGGGGTTATTAGGATTTAATGGATCACTTTCTGCTACGGGAAGTCTTTTGGGCAATCCATACGCATATGCGCTAACATATGTTAACGGTAATTTGCAAATACGACAAAACTCCAAAATAGATATTGTCCCTAACACATTCAATTTGTAAAAATCAAAGGGTACTTGCCAACTATCAGGAACATATGTTTTCGCTGCAAGATGAAAAACGTGATCAATTTTGTAGTTATTGTATTTTTGCAATGTCTCAATATTCGTTATGTCATCCGGAAGATCAATGCCAACAACTTTACACCCTTGTTTCTCCAAAAAAGCAGTAAGCCTTCTACCGACAAAACCATTGTGTCCAGTTATAAGAATTGTTTTCATTTAAGGAATAATCCCTTTAAATCCTCAAAACGATCTAGAGCAATTGCATAATCATCTGGAGTTCCAATGTCCAGCCACTGACCTGAAAAACGTTTCACTGCTGCAGGTGTACCTGTTCTAATCAGGTCATTCATAAGTGTATCAAATCCATAGTATTTCCCCTTTGGAATATAATCCAAAATACTCTTTTGGGCCATATATATGCCCATACTAACATCATGGGCTATTACAGGTTTCTCACTAAATCCTGATAAATAATTCTTATTATCAATTTCTAAAACACCCAAAGATAGTTTTTGTTCTTTTTTATACCCTGATATCGTAAAAATATTTTTATTATACAAGTGATAATTATAAAATTCTTCAAAATTCAAATCCGTTAGGATATCCCCATTCATAATTAAAAAATCATCTGGTAAATCGGTTATCAAATGAAGTGGCCCGATTGTTCCAAGCGGTTCGTCTTCAAGAGAATAATCTATTTTAATGTTCCATTTTTTACCATCCCCCAAAAAAGCCATAATTATATCGGCTTGGTGATTAACAGAGAGGGTGATATGAGTAAAATTATAATATGCTAATTGACGTATTATGATTTCAAGAATTGAATAATCACCAATAGGCATTAGCGGCTTAGGTAAAACAACTGTATAAGGTCTAAGGCGAGTACCTTTCCCACCTGCTAATATGATTGCTCTTTTAGACATTGTATATCTCTGTTTTGTATTTTTTTAAGTTCTCTGAATTCATAAACCAATTTATAGTTTTATTTAATCCTTCTTCAATGTTAATAGTTGGAAAAAATCCAGTGATATTCTTTAACTTTGTATTATCACACAAGAGTCTGAAAACTTCCGATTTTTTTGGACGCATCCGTGAGTCCTCTATAATTATTTCAATTTTGCTGTTCATTATTCTTTTAATTATTTCTACTGTATCCCCAATACTGATTTCATAACCAGAGCCAATATTAATTATTTCTCCGTCCGATTTATCGCATTCTGCAATAGCAATAAAACATTGACAAGTATCTTCAACATAATTGAAATCACGTGTCGGCTGTTTATCTCCTATTTTGATTTTCTTTTTGCCTGAAGCGATTTGAGAAATAACTGAGGGGATTACCGCCCTGGCGGATTGTCGGGGGCCATATGTATTAAAAGGACGCACAATTGTTACTGGCAAATCAAAAGCATTATGAAAACTAAGTGCTACCATATCAGCTCCAATTTTACTTGCACTATATGGAGATTGTGGCTGCAAAGGATGTTTTTCATCAATTGGGACGTATAATGCTGTACCATAAACTTCACTTGTAGACGTATGGAGTATCTTTTGACAATTATTTTCTCTAGCAGCCTGACATATATTATGCGTTCCCTTAATATTTGTGTCAATATAACTTCCCGGTGCAACGTAAGAATAAGGTATTGCGATCAATGCCGCCAAGTGAAAAACTATATCAACGTTTTTTGTAATTGTTTTACATAAAAATGGATCACGAATATCCCCAGTAACAACTTCAATATCATTTTTACAAGAAATATCTTCTAACCATCCCCAGTAATTAAATGAATTATAGTAAGATAATGCACGAACATTGGCTCCTTTTGAAACAAGCAATTCTGTAAGATGTGAGCCAATGAATCCATCCGCGCCTGTGACTAATACTTTTTTATTTTTAATGTCCATAATTATTAATTAACCATGATTTCTTTATAATGTTGATATAATCCATTGTAATAATGTACTAATATACCCCTGTCGATTGTTCCCCCTTGTAGTTAAACTATCAGATAGAATAAATGAACAACCATTTTGAGGAGTGTCTAAATCAAACGATGCTTGTAAACTCCCAAAGGATAGCAAAACAGAATAGTGACCGTGGCCAATAAGACGAGGGGGGATTTTTATACTTATTTTATATATATTTGGGGATAGATTATCTACAATATTAGGTAATACATCAAATGTATCTGAAACAAGTACTCTTACCCCTTCACTATTATCAATCGCCAGCCATCCATATAAACCTGGAATCGGCCGTCTAGATTCACAAATAATCTCAACATTAATTTCTTCATCGCATTCATATGCATTATTTTGCTTACCATTTTTATCTAGCAGTTTAACATTAAGAATTTGAAAATCTTTTTTATGATTTACTTCATATTTAACTTCAGATTTTCCCAATGAGTATTCTTTATTCTGACCTATGTATTTATTTATTATTACATCCGTTGAACCAATTGAATTCAGTATCCCATTTTCCAAAAATAAACAATAAGTGCATAATTGTCTAATCGCTGCCATATTATGACTCACCAAAAGAATAGTTCTTCCTTCTCCCTTACTTACATCTTCCATCTTACCTAAGGCTTTCTTCTGGAATTCAGCATCGCCGACTGCAAGCACCTCGTCCACCACTAATATCTCCGGCTCAAGATGCGCCGCAACCGCAAAGGCCAACCTGACGTACATTCCAGAAGAATACCGTTTTACCGGAGTGTCTATAAATTTCCCAATACCCGAGAAATCAACTATTTCATCAAATTTCCTACTAATTTCCTGTTTTGACATTCCCAAAATCGAACCGTTAAGGTAAACGTTTTCTCGCCCGGTCAGTTCTGGATGAAAGCCCGTGCCAACTTCAAGAAGGCTTGCGATGCGGCCTTTTAGCCTGACATTACCCTTTGTTGGCGCAGTAACTCGTGATAATATCTTTAAAAGGGTCGATTTCCCTGCCCCATTTTTCCCGATGATGCCAACTCTATCACCTCGTTTAACCTCAAAATCAACATCCCTGAGCGCCCAGAATCGATCATCACCGTCAAGTTGTTCTTTGTCATACATCCCAATAACCGAGTTCGGATCCTCCTTCCCCCTCAAGCGCGCCCACCAGCTCTGTACATCCTTATACAGCATCCCGTGGTTTATAACGCCAAGGCGGTATGCCTTGGATAGGTTTTCAACGCGAATTACTGTGTCAGACATAACATTTCCTGTAGATATTAGTCTAAAGATGAAAGTTAAAAGGCGAAAGTAAATTGCCTCAGCCTTTCATCTAGATCCTTTGCACTTTAGACTTGTCCCTTTCATCTTTCAGCTCTCTTACACCGTATCCATAAACGTCTTTTCTATTCTACTGAACAAAACAATACCCGCAACGAGCAGAAAAAGTGTGATCCCCGCGCTTGCCGCGATCTGCGTCATGTTCATTCCGCCTGCGCCGAGGAAAGCGTACCTGAATGATTCAACTATTGACGACATCGGATTCACCACATACACCCAGTGCCACTTCTGCGGCACCTGCGAAATGGGATACACGATCGGCGTCGCGTACATCCACAGCTGTACGCCGAAGCCTACGAGATACGCGAAGTCACGGTATTTTGTCGTCAACGAGGATACAATAATACCGGTCCCAAGGGCAAGCGCTGCCATCTGTATGAGCATAAGCGGCGTCAGTAAAATATACCAGCTAATCTGAAAATGAAATCCCTTGAAATAATAGAAACACATGATAGCAATGAAAAGCGCAAACTGGATGGCAAACGCGATAAGGTTCGATATTACCACCGAAATAGGAACGGCCAGCCTCGGGAAATAAACTTTCCCGAATATGCCGGCGTTCGTATAAAACGTGTCCGAGGTTGTGGTCAGGCATTTTGAGAAATAGTTCCACAGGATTATCCCTGAAAGATAAAAAAGCACATGCGGTATCCCGTCGGTAGGGATACGGGCCACCATGCCGAATATTACCGTGAACACGATCGTCGAAAGGATCGGCTGGATCAGGAACCATATCGGCCCGAGTATCGTCTGCTTGTAGACCGCCACGAAATCGCGCCGCACGAAGAGCATAATGAGGTCGCGGTAGCGCCACAGCTCTCCTGGATGTATGTCAAACCAGCCGGTGCGCGGCTTTATGACAGTGGTCCATTCGCTGTTTTCGGCGATTTTATTCATAAATGAATGATCCTTAATTTAGCAAAAAGTCTATAAAGCTAAAAGTCTGTAAAGCATAACTTATGAATTGACTAAAAGGACTCTTTCTTATACCGCGATTTTACGACTTTACAGGCTTCATACTGTTTTCTTAATAAAACCTGACAACATCTTTGATATTTCTTCAACAAGGTTAAACAGTATTCTAAAATCATCTGTACTAATATATTTTAAATCAGCCGCAATATACAGCATTGATCTGACTTCTCCCGCTGAACCTTTTGCTATGTAAAGAAAACGCTGAAGTTCTTTATCCCCTTTTCGCTCATATCCTTCCGCGATATTATTCATAACCGAAACAGCCGCGCGCTGTATCTGGTCTCTGAAAGCAAAATCTTTACTCCCCTGAAAGGTCCTGTATATTAATAGAGTTAATTCTTTCGCCTTCTGCCATGCAATGATATCTTCAAATCTCTCTATTTTCATGGTAAATCAGTCTAAACTTAAAAGTTCAATGCTGTGACCTATTATTTTTTCTCTCATACTTTTTCGCTTTCGACTTGCGACTTTCAGCTTTAGACTTGCTCCCTTTCATCTTCGGAAATACTTTCCTTTAGTGCCGCTTCAATTTTCTCCTTCAGTGCCTTAAAAGCATCCCGGTATTTTTCTTTTTTCTCAATAATGCCTTTTACCTGATATTCGTCATATACATGTGATGAAAGGTTTCTCTGCTCTATCATATCAAGCCAGACGCTTTCATCTGTGATCATCCCCTGAGAAAAACCCTCACGGAACGTCATCCTGGGACTGTCGGTCCCGACTCCCGAATAACTCAGGTATCGCTTGAGCGCTTTCCAGCTCATCTCATAGGTGAATTCAAATCTTTTTACGATCAGATCAAGATACACATCGTGGTAACCGTCATGTTTAAAGCTCTCCTCGCCGTCGACCACCCGGCTGAACCTCTCAAGCGCCTGCGTGAAATTGTAAAGGGCGTCCTCGGCCCTGAGTTTTTTTGTCGCGCTGTAGAGGACTTTTCCGGTAGACACAACCCTGTTTCTGAACCGCGATTCGGTAAAAGCTATATTGATCACATCTATCTTGATCAGGGTATCCAGCGCTTTTACCTCTTCCCGTATGATGGAATCATCCTGAAAATTGGTGTCATCATACGCTATATCTATGTCGCTTGTTTCCGCTGCCTCGCCATTGACCCTGGAACCGAAAAGATATATCCTCTCAGGCTTCGCGTATTTCAGAATGATATTTTTGACCTCGTTTATTATCCGGTTAACGGTCATATGGTGTATCCTTTTATAAGTCCATATCGGTTGTCGCGCGCGGAACAAGATGAATACCATACGCGAGTCCACCCGCGAGCGGACACTTGATCCCTTCGCGCTCGAACGCTCCTATAACGGCAATGAGCCTGTCCTCAAGTCGAAACTTACGACTTTAGACTTTTCCCTTTCAACCATATGACTCATGCCACATTACGACTCACGCTTATCTTCAATCATCTTCAGGATCGCCTTTTTCAATTCAGGGAGATCATCAACTATAACATTCCACAGGATTTCCAGATCAATGCCAAATATTCATGAATCAGCAGATTCCTGAAGTCTTTAATGTCCTGCCATTGGACTTCCGGATGTTCTTTCAGTGTTGCCGCATCGAGCTTTTTAATAGCCTCGCCGATAATCTGGAACTCCCTTATTGTCGCGCTATATGTTTTCTGTCCGCGATGAACTGATCATAATCCATATTCCCGACATAGGATCCAATCGCCACAATGGAATCAAGAATATCAGTTAGATATAGAAATTCACCGCGTTTAGACATAAATGATTTCTCTTTCAATATCCGCCCTGACGGTCGGTTTTAACGTACTTTCAATACCGAGATCAACCCCCGTATCAAATACGTTCTCAAGCTCCCGCTTAAGGGCCAGAAAGTTGTGGATATTCTTCTTTCCCTTCTCGATTTCGACCGCCAGGTCGATATCACTATCTGTATTGTTATCTCCCCGGGCATAGCTCCCGAAAAGGCCTATTTTTACTACGCCATATTTATCCATCAGATCGCTTTTATGATTTGTGAGATATTGTAAAATAAATTGTTTATTCATATCCAGTTACAAGTCGAAAGTATTGTGTTGCGGCCATCTAACTTGCGACTTTCAGCTTTAAACTTTCCCCTTTTCATTTTCTAACTTTCACCGTTTTTATTGAGATACTCAAGTATATATCCGATAAACCGGTCAAAATCATCAAGCCTGTTTTTGAAAATGCCGTATACAATCTCATCGTCGACCTTTTCGTAATAATGGACAAGCAGGTTGCGGAACATCGCTATCTTTTCAAACGCGGGCAAATCATTTTTCGGCAGAACGCCATTCTCGCACAGCACCACAAATGCTTCGCGATAGGTTGCGGGCTCGCGCATGCCTTCATCGGAAATAATATGGTGCGCCGCGTCTATACACGCTTCGATGACCACATGGAGCGAGCGCTCGACAAACCGCCGCACGCGTATATTGGATACATAGACATTCCAATCGATGTCTTTCGCGTTCCTCAGTTCGTTCACATTGATACGAACGGTTTCCAGGGCTTTCTCAACGATGTCCCTGTTGACCATATTCAGCCCTCATCCCTCTCATATAAATCGAGTGAAGCCTCCGATAATCCTCATAGAGCTTCCTGTTTCTCACTTCCCGCAAAATCCGGTACCTTCTGTTTTTTTCGAACAGGATCTCCCCCGTCCGTACTATTTCATGATACAGGCGCGGCTCCGCCCTGTTCAGGATGATCACATCCACGTCCCGTCCGGCGGCTCCGGATAAACCAGCCATCAACGATACTATGTCGATCCGCTCCGCGTTTTCCTCGAACAACACCGCTACATCGATGTCGCTTCGGGACCGCGACGTTCCCCTTGCCGCCGATCCGAACAGATAGACGGCAGCAAGTCCGGGAACGCCTGACAGGCGATCGGTTATTATTGATATCACGCGTTCCATTGAAACGCCATTCCTTTTTTTACACATTTCTCACGCCCCCTGTGGGGGCCGGGGGGCAAAGTCGAAACTTTCTCGCTTTCAACTTTCAGCTTTAAACTGCCCTCTCCCCCCATACCACGACCGCCGAATCGATCTTCAGCGAATCCTTCAGCCTGATAAATTCCTCGCGGTTCAGCACGAGGCTGCGGATCTTTCGCTTAATCAGGTCTTCGGCCTTTTCGACGAGATTCTGGAGATACTGCCTGTCGATATCCCCCACGATCACCACGTCGATGATCCCCGAGTCGACCCCTTTCGCGTAATCGCCGGTGACGAACGCCAGCTCCACGGTGCCGAGCTTTGAAAGCACCATGTCGATGAGCTGGTCGATGCCGGTAAACTTGCGCACCAGGCTCTGAATGTCGGGGAAGAGCGGGTGCTTCCTGTTCGCGCCGTAGAGCCGGGTCCTTCCGTTCGGTTCCGCCTCAAGAATGCCGGCGCGTTCAAGCCGGTTGAGTTCCACCCTGATGGCGTTGGTCGAGTCGCCGAACTCTTCCGCCAGCCCCCGCAGGTAAGCCCTGGTGTCGGTGTTCAGAAAGAACTTGAGAAGCAGTTTTACCCGCGTTTTCGATGTAATAAGAGAATCGAGCAATCCGCTGACCCTGAAGTTGAAAAGTTTAGAGCAAAAAAATTACTCCAAAAGTGAATATCCGTCAACCATTTTTTTTAACTTTTCGCACATCCAGGCTTTTATTCTGTCACATTTCCTGATTTTTCTTACCTTCTTCTCTCCTTTTATTACTCTTCTATCTCCCGTTCAGGGCAAATCAGGGCGGTAACGCCCTCTTGATCCGGGCATTACCCGCTCTCGATTTCATTTCATTGTCCTTTCCGCGAAAACGGAATTTTTTCTGAAATTTTTTGTCAGAGAAAGCCCCTTTCCGTCACTATATGTCAGACACAGATTAAAAAGGAGGCGCGATATGGATACGGGCTAATCAACGGACAGATGAAACGCATGCGGAGCTTTTAAGTAAAGGGCGCGGTGAAAGGAACCGCGGAAAAATCAATCTATGGATAACCCATAAAATTTAATCTAACAGGAGATCAGCAATGGCTGACACAAAACTTAACCCCATTTTCGAGGGATTCAGTAAGAAAATTGGGAACCTTGTATTCTGCGAAAGGAACGGGAAAACGATCGTGCGCCGTCTCGGCGAGTACCATGACGCGAAAAGCGAGGCACAGATGGCTCAGCGCGGCGCGTTCAGCGATATCGCCGGAGACTGGGGGTCGCTTGCGGGCATTATTCAGAAATCATGGAAGGAATTCGCCAGGGGGAAAAAGATGACCGGCTATAACGCTTTCATGAAGGCCAACTCTTCCCGCCAGCGCACGGGCCAGCCCCTTGAGCTTTCAAAACCGATGGGAGAGGAGCGGCTTGATGGATTTACCGCGACCTCGGGGGAGTCGTCCGGAGAGATCAGTTTCGCCTTTACGCCGCTCGCCGCGGGAAGGCACCTCACCCTTTTTCTGCAGAAACGTGTGGATGGCATGGGCGAAGGCCCTTTCGTGCGCCACAACTGCGGCGCGGACCCGGTATTTCCGCTCTCCGTTTCTGGTCTTGAAGCAGGTGGGTCCTACTTCATCTACGCCGTGGTTACCGACAGGCCTTACGCGGAGGCTACGACTGTATCCGCCTCCGTGTCGGCCGCGGCTTCAGCGTGTGTGTAATACCAGCTTTCCCGTGAATTACTCTCAGGGCGGGGTGACGTCCCGCCCTCTTTTTCCACAAATTCCTTTCTAAACCCTGCTATACTATTTTTCAAATAAAAAACTTCCAAAATGATGTTATTGTTGACATTTTGCGGAGAGAATGTCATTATGCGTGGCCGGTTCGGGGTCGGGAATTTACATACTATTGCCATGAAGAAAGGAATTATTTTCACCCATTCTTGTGATTAAGGGTATCCTTCAAATGGAAGAATTAGCATTCCCCTATATCTACCCTGACAAGGCTTGGCGGTCGTTAAATAAATCGCCCTTTATCGAACAATGAACAGTGTCATTAAAAAGAAGCGGAAAACACGCAACCTCCCCATGGTAACCGTGGTTACCGTCGTATTGAATGGTGCGGAGCATATTGAATCCACGATCCGAAGCGTTATCGGCCAGGACTATCCCGATATCGAGTACCTTATTATTGACGGAGGCTCCACCGACGGCACCCTTGATATCATTAAGCGCCATAAAGCCCGCATAGCCGGAATAATCAGCGAGCCCGACAACGGCCTTTATGACGCGATGAATAAGGCCGCGGCTGTCGCGAAAGGGGAGTGGATACTGTTCATGAACGCGGGGGATACCTTCTATTCCGATAGCGTGCTTTCCGGCATTTTCAGCAACGATGTGCGGGACTTCGATCTGATCTACGGCGATACGGTTTTCCGGTACGCCAGCGGACTGCAGACACTGGTCCGCGCAAGGGCGCTGGATACGATCTGGAAATGCATGCCGATATTTCACCAGGCCATGATCGTAAGAACCGATATAATGAAGCGGCATCCCTTCAGCCCGGGCAACCTTTCGGCCGACCATGAATTTTTATGGAAATGCCTTAAAGAGGGACGCCGTATGCATAATACCGGCATGGTCATTCCGGTGTATCTTGACGGAGGGGTTTCAGCCAGAAAAAGCATCGAGGTTCTCAAAAGCCGGTGGCGGAACGCGATGAAGCTGTCCCCTTCTCCCTGGATTTATCTCTATTACGTATATTGTTATCTGAAACAGAGCTTCAGGAATTTTGTGCGGAGAGCACTGCCTGTTCCGGTCCTGAACACGGTAATAAGGATCAAGAACCGAAGGATACTGCATACCCGCTCTGCCGGAACTGACATAACGCAGGGAGATGTAAAGTGAAAGGATATGCCCTTTTAGCATCAAGGCTGCCAGACAGCTCGATCGCATTGGATCTCATTACGGATTCAATCAATCAGGAACGTGCGGAAAACAACCGTGTTTGACCGGCTGATCATTATTCTGTTCAGGCTCATCCACGCAACCGGAATACACCGGCTGTTCTCCCGAATCTATGGCGGATCGGGTACAATCATAACACTGCACCGGGTAATGCCGGAAGCACCATCTGCACTGCATCTCCCGCCGACGAAGACATCTATTATTACGCCGGAATACCTGCATGATATCATTTCTGAATTCAGGAAGAAAGGATACTCATTCATATCCATCGACGATATCCCGAAAGTCCTCCCCAAAGGCGGCGAAAAATTTGTGGTTCTTTCCTTTGATGACGGATACCGGGACATCATCGAATTCGCCTATCCTGTCCTCAAAGCGCAATCCATCCCGTTCACCATCTTCGTTACTTCGGGATTTGCCGACCGCTCAGGATTTATATGGTGGGAAGCGATAGATGACATTCTGCTGAATCAGAAGAAACTCATCCTGCAACAGAAGGGCTCAGTGCTCGAATATGATATTAACGACCGGAACAGGAACGAGCTTTTCAGCCTTGCGCGATCCGTCATACTCAGGTACTCCGAAAAAGAGTTAAACCGTTACGAACAGGAATTCTCCGACTATTACGGGATTGAAACAAAAACCTATGCTGAAAAGCTTATCCTTTCATGGAAAGAGCTGAAAGCCTGTTCACGCGACCCGCTTTGTACTATCGGCGCGCATTCGGTAAATCATCTCGCGATGAAATTTCTCAGTGATGATGAAGTCCGTAAAGAGATTAGCGAAAGCCGGCATGCGATAGAAAAAGCGCTGAACATGAAAATAAACCATTTCGCTTTCCCGTATGGCGGACCCGATACAGTTACAAAAAGAGATATTGAAATCGCCCGTTCAGAGGGATTCAATACCGTCTGTACTACGAGGCGTGCCAACCTTTTTCCCGATCATGTGAATTATCTTTACGCACTGCCGAGAATTCATATAGCCGGAGGGGATAAAATGAACCTCGTCCGGCAGGTATTATGGTTCAGCGGGCTGCTGCCTGCGGTAAAATACAGAGGGAAAAGGATTATTACCGCGTAACATCGTGTTTATATGCATTTATGGTCCGGTACCGACACCGTTATCTGCCGTTTCCATGATAACCGCTGTTTCCCCGGGTCAGGTATGGGGGATAAAACTGCAATCGATAGAGCGCAAATACTCTTTGTGCTCTATCGATTGGGCGCTATTCTTGATTTCTACTGGAGACTGGCTCTGAACATGAAAAAAGTACTTTTCGTATTTCCGGATATGGACCAGGGGGGGACGCCATATCTGCTCCAGCTTTTGAGCAAGGAGTTGAAAAACCATTTCGACTGCCGGCTGGTGATTTTTAAAAACGTTCAGCACTATACTTTTCACGGAAAAATCTATGATATTAAATCACCGACTTCGAAAAATCCGTTTAAAGTACTATATCACATTATCAAGCGGATACTGCTGATCGGGAGGATTGTCAAGAAAGAGGAGATCGATATATTATTTGCCCATGCGCTTATTTCCAATTTCATATGCGTTCTGGTGAAAAAATATTTCAGGTTGAATATACCGCTGATATTGACTTTCCATACACCGCTGGAAATGGGAATAAAGGATATGGGGATAGCCGGGCGAATATCAAAAAGAATTATTATTAATAATAAAAAGTATATTAATAAAATTATTTGTGTTTCAGAGGGGCTGCGGGAAGAAGTTCACAATCTGGGGTTCCCCATGGAGATCATCGATAAAATAAATAATCCAGTAGACATTGCCACTGTCAGGAAATCAATAAAACCCCGGCCAGACAAGGAGATGTCTGATATAAAACAAAACACCGAGACAATATTACTGTCTGCCGGCAGATTGGTTACTGCAAAAAACTATACCCTACTGCTAGAGGCATTTAAGCTCGTGAGAAAGACCGTAAACGCTAAATTGATTATTATCGGGGATGGTCCTTTAAAAAATAATTTGTTAATTAAAGCTAAAGATCTCGGTATTGCCGGTCATGTAGCATTCCCCGGTTGGCAAAGTAATCCATTTAACTGGATCGCCCATGCCGATCTTTTCATTCTATCAAGCAGTTGGGAGGCTTTTGGGAATGTCATTATTGAAGCGCTTGCATGTAATATTCCAGTTATATCGACTGATTGCCCTGTTGGCCCCCGAGAGATAATAACGCATGGCGTTAATGGATTTCTCGCAGATCCCGAAGACAAAAATGATCTTGCTAAAAAAATAATACATCTCCTGTCTGACAGGAGATTATATGAGTCATTGAGAAGAAATGGGAGAAAAAGAGCTGATGATTTTAACATTTCCCACCAGGCCGAAAGTTATATACGCAGTTTCAATTCTCTTCTCACTTGAGACTGCAGAAGAAATTATTGTATTCTTAAACTAATGGATTTTTTTATACTTCACTAATACACATTTACACTAATACTTGCTAAACATAAAAGTTTGCTTAATTTGTTACCGTTTATTCTTTAAAGTGATGATATTATCACCTTATTGTTTATCCAACAAATTACAATAAAAAGTTTAAAGAAATAAAGTGACAATAATAAAAAGAATTCAGGTTAACTCGTAATAATGGCTACAGCATTTGTTAAAAATGTCTTTAAAATCATAACAGGGGATTTGATAGTTAAAATCATTGGATTTCTATCTATTGCGATTATCGCACGTTTATATACACCAAATGATTTCGGCATTCTCGAATTAATAGTGTCCATTCAACTGATCGCTCTTACATTTTCTTCATTCAAGTATGAACAGGCGATCCTTCTCCCGAAAAAGGACGATGATGCGTTAAATCTGCTTTTGTTATCACTGTGTATTCTTTTACTGTTTGTTGCCTTTGCTCTCCTGGCATGTTTCATAATAGAACAGTTCGCATACCGGATCGAAATTGTTTCGCAGATAGGAAAACTCATTTATTTCATACCGCTATTAATACTGTTGCGTGGATTTAAAGATAATGTTACTTTCTGGTTTTCCAGGAAGAAAAGGTTTGGAAGAGCAGCTTTATCTGATATAATAAACAAACTTGGGGAAGTCTCACTGAAGATATTCTTAAGTTTTATCGGAATATACGGTCTTTTTTTAGGAAATGCCGGTGGTTTATTATTCTCAATACTGGTATTGGCCTTTTTTATGTGGAAAATGGATAAATACTCATTACCCAATTTTTCAATGCGTGTTTTTAAGAACAACATAATTAAGTACAAAAAATTCCCCTTATTCTTATTACCCTCTCATTTTTTCAAAATGATGTCGGAAAGACTCCCGGCATTAGTTCTATCGCCTTTTTTTGGCTTCGAAATCGTAGGATTCTACGCCCTGAGTTTCAAATTATTCAATGAACCAATGAGTATTCTTGGCAAGTCAATCGGAAATGTTTTTTACCAGGAAGCATCAAAACGTTATGCGGAGAATAAATCTATTACCAGTCTTGCTGAACAGGTAATAGAAAAGCTCTTCGTTTTGTCTTTTTTGCCAATAGGGTTTCTGGCAATTGGCGGTGAGATTCTATTTATCGTATTTCTGGGCGAAAACTGGAAAGAAGCGGGTTATTATACTCAATTGCTTGCACCAATGATGCTATTTCGTTTTATCTTAACACCAGTATCTTATATTCTTAATATTATAGGCAAGCAACATCTTGATATGATTTTCAGTTTAATATTATTCATTTCTTCTCTATGCTCACTTCTCGTAGGATCTATTAATAAAAATATATCAGTTACCCTTTTACTGTTTTCAATTGTTAATTCAGTACTATTTTTCTTTTTAATTGTAATAATCGTACGTTTGGTCAATCTTTCCTCCATTACTCTTTTACGAAAAATCATACCGCACTTTCTCTTAGCCATTCCTTTTTTATTGGCTTTTTATTTGATAAAATGGATTGCGATGGCAAGATACATATATATATTGGCATGTATGCTAATAGGTATTATTTACTATTCTCTAACTCTATTATACTATCAGAGAAAAGGAGAAGCTGGATTTTTCCGATTATAGATTATGAAAACAAGAAAACCTAAAATTTTGATGGTTTATTCAAACATGGGCGAAGGAGGAACACAACGCCAGAGATCCATACTAAGCGGTGAATTGTGCAAAAAGTATGATTTTACTATGGCATTGTTCCAGAATATTCAATTATTCAAATTTTATGGTGAAATTATAGATATCAAAGCTCCAACCTCGGAAAATCCTCTTATTAGTATTAAGAATTTAATTAAAAGGATTCTATCTATAAGGAAGATTGTTCATGATAACCAGATTGATGTAATCCTCTCCTCATCGGTAATTGCTAATATGGTTTGCCTTTTAACAAAGAAACTGTTTCGAATTGATACACCACTTGTGATTACATTTAATAATTCGTTAAAAGAAAAAGCCGATGATATGGGAATAAAAGGAACCGTATCGCTTTTCGCCAATCGTCATTTGGCAAATTACGCTGATAAAATAGTAAGCGTTTCAAAGGTATTGTCTGAGGAAATATCAAGGATGGGATTCCCAAGAGAAAAAGCAATAACAATATACAACGGGCTCGCCATCAATGAAATGTTAGAAAAAACAAAGGAGCCTATCGAGGAAGAATATAAACGTTTTTTTAAAAAAGCTGTGCCTGTTATCATATCCGTTGGCCGTCTAACACGACAGAAGAATTATTCTAGCCTCATTGAAGCATTTTCAATGTTACGTCAAAGACATAATGCCCGTCTCGTTCTTGTAGGGAGTGGTGACGAAATAGATATTTTAAAAAATCAATGTCGCACTCTTGGAATAAGTGATGATGTTCTTTTTACGGGATGGCATAAAAACCCTTACAAGTTTCTCAATAGGTCGAATGTATTTGTGTTATCAAGTCTTTGGGAGGGATTTCCTAACGTTCTGATCGAAGCCATGGCGTTAGGACTTCCTGTAATATCAACAAATTGTCCGACCGGTCCCGATGAAATAATAACAAATGATAATAATGGAATTCTAATACCAATTAACGATAATGTAGCGCTTTATGAAGCTTTGAAGAGAATAATAAGTAATCGCAAATTAGCACACGACATCAGCGTCAACGGGAAAAAAAGGGCAAATGATTTTTCCATCCAGAGTATCGCAAAAGAGTGGGATCGTCTTTTCCATGAATTAATAAACAAAAGATCTAATTCATAAATATAAAACAACTTCCAGGTATTATCTATGTGTCGAATAGTCGGCCTTTGGGATTTCAGATCAGGGAAGAACTATGGTCTGGATGATGTGATATGCAAGATGCGCGATAGTATGATATATGGTGGCCCTGACGATTTTGGTCATTTTACTGACCACAGCAACAGGTTGTCCATAGGACACCGACGCCTCTCGATTCTTGATCTTACAACGTCAGGCAAACAACCAATGTCATTTGAAAACCTTCATATCGTGTACAATGGAGAAGTCTATAATTTCAATGAAATACGCACTGAACTTGAGTCTTATGGATACACATTCTCCTCCCAATCTGATACTGAAGTTATTTTGAAGTCCTATCACCGCTGGGGGAAAGAATGTGTAAAAAAATTTCGTGGCATGTGGGCATTTGCTATATATGACTCAATCGAGAAAAAACTTATTTTAAGCCGGGATCGAATCGGAGTTAAACCTCTTTTCTGGTATTATAAAGATGGGCTTTTCATGTTTTCTTCAGAGATGAAGGGATTTCATGTTAATCCAGATTTCGATAAGCAAATTGATTATAAGGCTGTTTCCCTTTTTCTTCAATATGGTTACATAACCGCGCCCTATTCAATTTTTAAATATTCGCACAAGCTTGAGCCTGGGACATTTCTTACGATAACGGCTTCTGGAGAAATAACCAAAGAGTCATACTGGAACTTAAATGATTATTACCATGATAATCCAGCACATTTCAGCAATAAAAGCGAATCAGAAATAATAGAGGAAGCTGAACAACTCCTTCGTGACAGTTTTCTGTTAAGAATGGTATCGGATGTGCCGGTTGGTGTTTTTCTTAGTGGTGGCATAGATTCATCTTTGGTTACAACTCTTATACAGAAATCCATGACAAAACCCCTGAAAACCTTTACTATAGGATTTGAACAGAAAAAATACAATGAAGCGGATTGGGCAAAAAAAATCTCATGTTTCCTGGGAACAGATCATACTGAATACTACTGCAATTCAAAGGAAGCTTTTGATGTAATCCAGAAACTGCCCGATATTTACGATGAACCCATCGGTGATTCATCTGCAATTCCAACTTACCTTGTCTCTAAAATAGCACGAAACGATGTCAAAGTATCGCTTTCCGCTGACGGCGGTGATGAACAATTTTGTGGATACAATAATTATTACGTAATAAACAAACTTAACAAATTACTTCCTAAAAATCCATTCGGTAGAACTCTCTTTAAATCCCTTAATCCCGATACAGCATACAAACTTTACTCATTCTTCAGATTCGTGCTCCCCAAATGGAATGATTTTCATGATAAATATAAAAAAGTCCATGCCTTGCTTGATGCAGATTCAGATGTTGAACGTTATGATATCGCGAAGAAATTCTTCCAAATAGCGGATCTAAGCAGTATCGGTCTCAATGACATAACAGATCATACCTCAAATCAAAATGCTTACATTTCAAAGTCGCTTGAGAGTTTTCAAGGTATGATGTATCTCGACATTGTTACATATCTTCCAGATGATATTCTTGTTAAGCTGGATCGCGCTACTATGTCGGTCGCACTTGAAGGTAGAGATCCATTCCTCGATCATAAAATTGTTGAATACACATCAAAACTTCCTCTTGAATATAAATACCACAATGGGACCAGCAAATATTTACTGAAACAGATACTGAAAAAATATATTCCAGTTGAACTTTATGAAAGACCCAAGAAAGGATTTGGCGCACCAATATATGAATGGTTTAAAAATGATTTGAAGCCGTTATACCAAGAATATCTTGATCCCGAGAAAATAAAAAAAGATAACATTTTTGAATACAAAGAAATAACCCGAATAATGAATAGTTACTACAACAATGAGGGGATCAATCCTCATAAACTCTGGTTTTTGCTTGTTTTCCAAATGTGGAAAAGTCGTTGGTTGTAATACTTATCTAACATAGCATTCATTTTCTTTTAATTCAAAGAGGATTTTATGTTAAAATTGACGGAAAACAAAAAATCTATTATGAAGTTTTTTGATAACATCGCCCCACATAGGGAGAAATGGATAACAAGAAATAGATACTATTATAGGGATCTAATTAAATTCTTTAAGTATAATATCCCCGAAAGAAGCTCGGTTCTAGAGGTAGGGTGCGGAACAGGATTAGTTCTTAACTCATTGAATCCATCAAAAGGTACCGGGATAGACATTTCAATGAAGATGGTTGAAATAGCCAGAAATAAATACCCTGGACTAAACTTCATTCATATGGATGCAGAATCACTCACTTTAAACGAAAAATATGATTATATCATTCTATCAGATCTGGTAGGATTCCTTGAGGATGTCCAGCAAGCTTTTGAACAAATAAAAAAAATTAGTCACAACAACACTAGGATCATTATTACATATCAAAATTTTATCTGGAACCCGATTTTCAAAATCGCCGAGTTTTTAAGATTGAAGTCCCCAACAAAAAAACTTAACTGGCTTAATCTATCCGACATATCAAATCTGCTGGACTTATCCGGGTTCGATATTATAAAAACCGGAAAACGCTTTATATTTCCAAAGTTTATTCCTCTTATTTCATGGTTATTCAATAAATACCTTGTTCAACTTCCAGGATTCAACCTTTTAGGAATCACTGGATTTGTAATTGCTCGTAATAATACACAAAAACCAGCATATAACAAAAGGTATTCCACCAGTATTATCATTCCGGCACGAAACGAAATGGGAAATATTGAAAATGCAGTAAAGCGTATCCCTCCAATGGGGAAACATACTGAAATCATTTTCGTTGAAGGCAACTCAACCGATGATACACTTGGTGAAATTAAACGTATTTGTGATAAATACTCAAAAAAAATTGATGTTAAATATGCGATTCAAGACGGGAAAGGCAAAGGCGATGCAGTTCGAAAAGGTTTTTCTATTGCCAAGGGCGATATCCTTATGATTCTTGATGCTGATTTGACAGTTCCCCCAGAAGATCTTCCTAAATTTTATAACGCCATAGCCATGGGGAAAGGAGAATATATTAATGGAACGAGATTGGTTTATCCAATGGAAAAAGAGGCGATGCGCTTTTTAAATATAATTGGGAATAAATTCTTCTCTATAATGTTTACTTGGCTACTAGGTCAACGATTGAAAGATACACTTTGCGGAACTAAGGTAATATCAAAAGATAACTGGAATAAGTTGGTTGCGAATAGATCCTATTTCGGTGATTTTGATCCGTTTGGTGATTTTGATATGATTTTTGGGGCTTCAAAGATGAATTTGAAAATTGTCGAAATTCCTATTCGTTATCGGGCTCGTGAATATGGCGATACCAATATATCGAGGTTCCGGCATGGTTGGTTATTACTTAAAATGACTCTATTCGCGATGAATAAGATAAAATTTATTTAGCAGGCAATTAAATGATATACAAATTATTGCTTTTTGTTGGAATTATTTTCAATGTGTTAGCGCAGATATCGTTAAAAAATGCTATGAAAGGGTTGGATTTCATTTCAAAAGATACAACAATTCTTATGAAAACAAAATCGATGATCTTCAATCCGTTATTTATTTTTTCCATCATGCTATATGGCCTTGGATTCGTTATTTATTCCGTTGTTTTATCAAAAGTTGAACTCAGTAAAGCATATCCTGTCGCGAGTGTTGGGGCAATTATTCTCGTCTGCTTTTTCTCTATCCTTTTTATGGGGGAGTCAATCACCCCGATGAAGACCTTTGGATTAGGATTATGTATTGTCGGCATTTTCCTTATATTATAAAGAGTTATTATCGTGAATCAGATACTTGAAAATCATAAATCCGTTTGGGAAAAGAAAAAAATTCTTCGAATAGTTTATACTGAATGGTACAGAATGATTCGAAGCAATTTAAAAAATGATAATGGGATTACTGTTGAGCTTGGTGGCGGAAGTGGGAATTTTAAAGAATTCATGCCCGAATGCATATCATCTGATATAGATTTCTGCAGTTGGCTCGATTTATGTTTTGATGCTCATCAATTACCATTTAAAACAGGAACAATTTCAAATTTTGTTTTGATTGATGTATTACATCATTTTTCAAATCCCGTTCTTTTTTTCAAAGAAACTCTGCGAACGCTTGAAAGAAATGGCAGGATAGTTATAATTGAACCCTTTCCTTCACCCTTCTCACTTGTTGTTTATAAAATGTTTCATCCTGAACCTTTTAAATTTAGAATTGATTACTTTAACATCAATGAAACAAGTAAGAAAAACCCTTGGGATTCGAATCAAGCGATAGCATATTTACTTTTTTTTAAACACTTGAAATCATTCTTGAAAGAACTTGATAATGGAATTCGCATTATTAAAAAAAGAAAAATTTCTTTCATATTATATCCAGCATCTGGTGGATTCGAAAATCGTTCACTTATCCCAGATTTTTTAATCCCAATATTCCAAGTTATCGAGATTTTACTTATACCCCTAAGAAGCTTGCTCGCTTTTAGATGTTTCATTGTTATTGAAAAGGAAGATAGAGAATAGTTTTCATATTAAATATAATTTAAGTGAACAATGAATTTACAAAACCTCGCTGCTGAAAAAATATTTTTAATAATTTCCTTTATTTTGGGTTTATTATTTATCTTTTTCATCCCGCCCTTTCAAGGAAATGACGAAGTAAACCACTTTTCAAGAGCATACCAGCTTTCACAATTTCGCATTATAAGCCAGAAACATAATGAAAAAGTAGGTGACTATCTTCCTGCTTCGATAGACACGTTATATGAAATATCAAGATACGAGACGATCAGAAAGAACAGAAACTCGAAACAATCATTTTCTGATATTTCAAACATGCTCAACATCAAAACAAATAAGGAAAGTATAAAGTTTGTTGATTTTGCAAATACTTCAGTCTATCCGCCTTTAGCATATGCTGGAGCGTCTATAGGAATATTTATTTCCGACAGACTTTCAGCACCGTTGCTTTTATCAGTATATGTAGGGAGGTTATTTAATCTACTTCTATGGATATTAATGGTCTATTTTTCAATTAGACTTATCCCAATATACAAAAAACTATTTCTGTTATTGGCTCTTATGCCAACAACACTATACCAAGCAACAACAGTATCATCCGATCCATTTATAATGGGTATCGGTTTTTTAATGACAGCAACCTTCCTGCATTACAGACAGGATAATAAAATAATAGATAGGACTTTTATCACAATTTTTTTATTGGGAGTAGTTTCATTTTTTCTTATCAAATTAATATATTTGCCACTCGTATTACTCTTTTTTTTGATTCCTAATGATAATTTTTCGTCTATTAAGCAACGTTTTTTTATTTTCACTCTAACAGTTTTAGCAGGTTTTTCTGTTTTTTTAGTGTGGTATGTTTTGAATAAAGGACTCGTAATAAACCAAAAACCAGATGTCAACATTGGACACCAGCTTTACTTTATCTTAATCCATCCCCTTGATTATATTTGGATTATGATATCAACATTGATATGGAATTTATTTACAATTATTGGGGAATTTATAAGCTTTTTAGGCTGGAATTATTTTCCCGCGAAACCTTCTAGGCTCTTTTACGTCGTATACTCTTTCTTTCTCATAATGTATGCCTTAGAGGATGGGAAAAAAGATTACTTTTTAAAGCGAAAAGATAAATATATCATTGCTTTCTCATTTCTTTGTTTCTTAATACTTCTTTGCACAATACTATATATTACTTGGACTCCCGTTGGGCGTCATCGCATTCTTGGAATTTATGGAAGATATTTAATACCTGCCTCACTATTACCTTTTCTTTTATTATACAGCTTGCCAATTAACAAAAAGATAAATCTACTACTCAATTACTTATACCAAAACAGAATCCTAATAATATTTTGTCTTTTTTCCTTATGTTATAACTTAAGTTTAATATTACTACGTTACTGGATTAATTAGAATTCCATGCCCTCACTTCCTCTCAAGCACCCTGTATCTTCCATCAACAACAGCACGGATCCTATATCCCTCGCGCACAAAAGAATAGAATCTGTCATAATACATCTTATGCAGGCCATCCCTCCTGTCCCTGTTGCTCTCTTCGAAATCAAGGGTCAGGTCGATGATATAATCCGGCGGGTTTGCGGCCAGTTCACGCAAGAAGCGCTCCCACATCCTGTCGATATGCTTATATCCGTTCGCCCTCCACAGCTTGGCCTTGTCGAGAAATTCCCCGGCCGAAAAAAATGAGTTGCGGGATTTCGCGCGTTTCGTTTCGTAATAAATTTCGTATCCCTCATCCCATACCCAAATGGTTTTTTCGGGAGGGACATTATTCCATATCCATGATTTCAGATTCGAGCGGAGAGCAAAGCCCTCGTCGTAAGGGTGCCGCCATGCCGAGATATTTGTTTCAATAAGCGTGAGGATAACAAAAAGGAAAAGGCCGGCATAGATAATCTTACGCCTTTTTTCAGTAATGAGTTTCAATCCGTAATCGATCGCGAAAAGGAGCCCCGGCAGCAGGTAGAGATAGTAGCGGGGATGCGGCTTGTTCATCGGATACTTGCTCGCGCACGCGCAGAAAAACACAGCAAGCACAAAATACGCGTACGCATCCGTGGAATACTTCTTTCTCCTTATAATCACGTAACAGGCATATCCCGCAAGAACCACAAAAGGAAGCCACTGCCAGGTCTTAATAAAGCCGTAGAAAAAGCTGAAAATCTTTGTATACCACGGCTTGAATCCTGAATAGATCGAAGCCCATCCGATATTCCAGAAATACCAGTCCGCAAGCGCGTGGTGCGACGCGAAATAGGCAAACACCAGGACAATCGGGATCACGAAACCCGCGAACGCGATCATCCCCTCAGTAACTACAGCTTTAATTTTAAATCCCCTGTTTTTGATCGTAAGAAACGGGACCAGGAGCGAATAGAAAACGACGTTGGTGCTGATAAGCGTCGCACACGAAATGAAGAGCCCGAAAAGGAACAGGGAACGCGCACCGGGATTGAAATCGTCTTTTGCGATACACCATATCCCCGCGAAAGCCGGAAGCATGTAAGTAAGCGGAATGTTGTGGGGCCAGAAATCGGTGCTGAGAGAAATGAGCGCAAGAAAGAGGAGCGCACGAACAAGGCCCGTTTTCGAATCGTCGATCCGCGTGAAGATAAGATAGACGATATACGCGGTAAGCGTCTGTATGACAAGCGCCCCGATCTTTATCGTCAGATACATATTGTCGTATCCGAAAAGCCGCGCCATCCAGTAAAACTCAAAGTATCCGAGCGGCGGGTGGCTGCACCCGAAATCGCGGTAGAGGACCCCGCCCGAAAGCATCGTCTTCGCGGCGTCGATATAGTAATACAGGTCGACCCGCCAGATGCGCGAAGCGAAAAGATACGTCAGCTTAAGCACAAATCCTGAAAGCGCAATGATCAGGAAGGCGCCGATTTTGTTCTTGATTGGTACTCTCTCTTTCATTTTTTCTTCCAGGATAAGCGCCCGGCCCCGTCTTAATGGCCGAAGCCGTTTTTTTTCGCTACGAATAAAACTCAATGATGGCGTTGACGGCCTGCATCACATCCTTTTCCTCAAGACGATAGTACATCGGCAGGCGAAGCAGACGCTCGCTTTCCCTCGTCGTCCACCGGTCCTCGCCTGAAAGCCTTCCGGCCTTCAATCCCGCTTTTGAAGTGTGGAGAGGGATATAATGGAAAACGGTATGCACCCCGCGGTCCTTGAGGTGCGCGATAAGTCGTGTCCTCTCATCGAGGCCACATGTCTTGATGTAAAACATGTGCGCATTATGGACGCACTCATCGGGGATACAGGGAAGTTCGATTTTCCCGGACCTCGAAAGTTTTTCAAGGCCTTCGCGATAGAGGCGCCAGGAGTTCAGTCGGTCATCAGTAATCTCACGCGACCGGAGAAGCTGCGCATATAAAAAGGCGGCGTTCAGCTCCGATGGAAGATAGGAGGAACCGATATCGACCCATCCGTATTTGTCGACTTCACCGCGGAAGAATCTCGACCGGTCCGTGCCTTTTTCCCTGATGATCTCCGCGCGCTCGAAATAATTCATGTCATTGATAATGAGGGCACCGCCTTCACCGCACTGGATGTTCTTGGTTTCGTGAAAGCTGAAGCAGCCCAGATGCCCGATCGTGCCGAGGGCCCTTCCCCTGTATCCGGCAATGAGCCCCTGTGCCGCATCCTCGACCACCACAAGGTTTCTTTTTTCGGCAAGCGCCATGATGCGGTCCATGTCGCACGCGACGCCGGCGTAATGCATGACGACGATCGCGCGCGTTCTATCGGTTATCGCCGATTCGATCAGGTTTTCGTCGATATTCATCGTATCGGGCCTTATATCCACGAACACTATTCGCGCCCCGTGAAGCGCGAACGCCCCCGCCGTCGACGAAAAGGTAAACGACGGCATGATGATTTCATCGCCGGGGCGAAGGTCGAGCAGGATCGCAGCCATCTCCAGCGCGTGTGTACAGGAGGTGGTGAGCAGCGACTTTTTGCACGGCAGGTTCTCGTTGAACCACGCGTGGCACTTTTTCGTAAACGCCCCGTCGCCGCAGAATTTTCCGCTTTCAAAAACCTCGCCGATGAGGCGGACCTCATCACCCGTTACACCGGGCCTGTTAAAAGGGATCATGACGCGCGTCCTTCAGGATAAAGAGTGGTATCAGGCATTATCTTCCCCGACATTGACAAACACAAAGCTCTTCAGGAGGAAATAGAGCACCAGCGGACACACCGTAAGCGCCACCAGCTGCGCCAGGTAGGCGTTAAGGCCCGCTTTCGCGATAAGCAGGTGCAGTATCCAGTAATTCAGAAGATAGGTGAACACGTAGACCATACAGAAGGCGATGAAGCGCTTCCGGTTGTATTTGCCGAACACGAGTATCGAATACGATTTATAATTAAAAAGCGCACCGAGCACATAGTCGATCGCAAGCGACAGGCCCTCGTTGCCGGTGAGAAAATAGCTCGCCGCGTAGAGGAAATATCCGAACGCGGTGTTGAGCACTCCGGTCAATACGAACCTGATGAATTCGGCGCTAATTATTTTTTTTATCAGATCCATTGATGATTTCTTTAATCGAATACTGAGGCTTGCCGTTCAGAATGAGATAGGTCCTTCCGATATACTCGCCGATCATCCCGAGCGACATGAGGATGAGCCCTCCCAGGAAAAGGATGAGCACGGTGATCGTCGTCCACCCTTCGACGATATGATCGGTGATGAAATAATCCACGACATTGTACAGCCCGTAGATAAACCCTATTATCGCGGTAATCATCCCGACGAAGGAGGAAAGCCGCAACGGCTTGACCGAGAACCCGGTGACGAGTTTCATGAACACGAGAATGGATTTCACGAGACTGTAGTTGCTCTTCCCCTCGTAACGCTCGTGGTGCTCCACGGGGATCTGGGATATATTGCCGCTCACCTGGAAGATCAGCCCGTCAATATAAGGAAAGGTGCCCCTGTATTTGACGATCTCATCGACGACGCCCCTCCGGATAATCTTGAATGGGGAGAGATAGATATCACGCGGCTTCATTATGACGGCCTCGGCGATTTTGCCGTTGAGCCAGCTTCCGAAGTTCTTCCACCACGACTGCTTTTTCCTGGCGAAGTTCGCGTAGCAGACATCGTATCCTTTGACGATCTCTTCGTACAACTGCGGGATATCATACGGCGAGTGCTGAAGGTCGTCATCCATGACCACCACATAGTTCCCTGACACAAGTGAAAATCCCGCGATGATCGCGTTGTCCTGCCCCGCGTTTTTTCGCAGGTTGACCGCGATGACGTTTTTATCTTTCTTTGCGACTTCTTTTATCCTTTGCCAGCTCCCATCGGGACTCTGGTCGTTGACAAGGACTATCTCGTACTTATATCCTTTCAGCGCATCGTTGATCTGACGGTTCAACTCAACGACACAGTCCTCGCTGTTATAGACAGGGATAACAATACTTATCTCTTTACTGTTTGTTTCTTTTTTCATACCACGAACCAATTTTAGCAGTTTTACCTGAGTGTGGATACGTTTCAATCCTGTTTCCGGACGCTATCGCACCCGCTCCGCAGAATAATTTTTTTCTATCCATCTGCGGTATTCGCCGGTCCTGACGCTCTCGATCCACGCGCCGTTTTCGAGGTACCAGCCTATTGTCTTCCTGATCCCCTCCTCGAAAGAAACCGACTGCTTCCAGCCGAGCTCGCGCTTGATCTTGTCGCAGTTGATCGCGTAGCGGAAATCATGCCCCGGCCTGTCCTTGACGAAAGTGATGAGCTTTTTATAGTAATCGGCCGGCTTGCTTCTGACCGAGGCGATGCTCTCACAGAGGAAATGAACGATATCGATATTCTTCCACTCGTTCTCTCCGCCGATGTTATACGTTTCACTGGCAGCGCCCTTCTTCAGTATCTGCCATATCCCCGAGCAGTGATCGTCGACGAAAAGCCAGTCGCGCACGTTCTCGCCTTTGCCGTACACGGGAAGCGTTTTCTCCTCAGTGATGTTCATGATCATAAGCGGGATCAGCTTTTCGGGAAACTGGTACGGCCCGTAATTGTTCGAGCAGTTCGATACGGTCACCGGCAGACCGTAGGTATGGGCATACGCGCGCACGAGGTGGTCCGAAGAGGCCTTTGACGCGGAGTACGGGCTTCTCGGGTCATACGCGGTCGATTCATAAAAATGCCCGCTCGCCCCCAGAGAGCCGAACACCTCGTCGGTGCTGACATGATGAAAGAGCTTCCCCGCGCCATCGCCCCACGCGGCGCGCGCCGCATCGAGCAGCACATGCGTACCGACTATGTTGGTGGTGATGAACTCGCCCGGACCGTAAATTGACCGGTCGACATGTGATTCGGCGGCGAAGTGCACGACCGTATCCACCCCGTAACGCTCGAAAACTCCGCGCATCGCATCGGCGTCGCAGATATCGGCCTTCTCGAAAAAGTACCGGCGCCCGCCGTGCTCGCCGTCGACATCGATAAGGCTTTTCAGGTTGCCGGCATAGGTGAGCTTGTCGACATTGATGATCCTGCCCGTGAAATCTTTCTGCTTTAAAACATGGCGGATAAAATTCGATCCGATAAATCCGGCCCCGCCCGTTACCATGACATTCTGTAATAATCGGCTCAATCCGGTATCCCCGTTTTTAATAAAGACCGCTCTGAACGTGACGAAGCATCCTTTTCAGGTACTGCCCGTATTCTGAATTTTTCATCGACTCTGCAAGCGCGTCCATCTGCTCAAGGGTGATATATCCCTTGCGGAAAGCGATCTCCTCGACGCAGGAGATCTTCAGCCCCTGCCGCTCCTCGATCGTCCTGACAAACTGCGCCGCGTCGCACAGCGACTCGTGCGTCCCGGTATCGAGCCAGGCGAATCCGCGGCCCATGAGCTCTACCCGGAGCTTTCCTCTTTTCAGATATTCGATGTTCACGTCGGTGATCTCGATTTCGCCGCGCGCCGAGGGCTTGATGTTTTTCGCGATCTCAACCACGTCGTTATCGTAAAAATAAAGGCCGACGATCGCGTAATTGGATTTCGGAATTTCCGGCTTTTCCTCAAGCGAGAGGACCTTTCCTTTCGCGTCGAACTCGACGATCCCATAGCGCTCAGGGTCCTTCACGTAGTAGCCGAAAATGGTGGCGCCGTCCTTTCCCGACGCGGCGTTCTCGAGAAGGCCCGTCAGGCCGTCGCCGTAAAAGATATTATCGCCGAGCACAAGACAGACGCTGTCGCTGCCGATAAAGGACTCGCCCACGATAAAGGCGTCGGCAAGGCCGCGCGGCGCCTGTTGGACCGCGTATTCGATCGACATCCCGAGATGCCCTCCGTTTCCGAAGAGGTCTTTGAACCTATCGATGTCCTTAGGGGTGGATATGACCAGCACTTCGCGTATGCCCGCAAGCATGAGCACCGAGAGCGGGTAGTAGATCATCGGTTTGTCATAAACCGGGAGCAGCTGCTTACACATGATCTTCGTTGTCGGATGCAGCCTCGTTCCGGCGCCGCCCGCCAGGATAATCCCCTTCATCCCATCTCCTTTTAATACAATGAAAATCCGCCCATCTGTGTGGATGTGCGCTGATACACATACTTCTTTTCCATTATAGCTGTCAATTTAATAATTCACAACTTTCATCCATTTCATTTTTAAAATCGGATAATATCTTCTGCTTGTTTTGTATGCCTCCCTCGCATCCCCATTTGCTCATGAATTTCATTCCTCCGTCCCTTTTTTTCTTGACTGTACCCGTTTTACATCGAATCCTCATTAATCCAGACAGTTACTGATACCAAGGAGGCATACGCACCATGATGGAAACGCTCCGAGCGATTAAACAGATACAGAAACGGCCCGACGGAATATTCGGTTCCTTCATGACACGCCCGGTGAGCCATCTTTTCGCTTTCATTGCGCTCAAACTGCGGATGACACCCAACATTGTCAGCTTCCTTTCCTTTGTTTTCTGCGCACTTGGCGTTGCCGCCCTCGCTTTCGGGCCGGAAGAGTATCCGTATCTCATCGCGGCAATCGCGCTCTGGTGGTTCGGCGCCATTCTCGACGCCGCGGACGGGGACCTCGCACGCTACGCGAAGATGGGCACGCCGTTCGGGGGGTGGTTCGATTCCTTTCTCGACCGGATAAAAGAGTTCATGATCTTCGCCGCGTTCGGGTATTTCGCGTTCAGGATACACGGCGATGAGCTCTACCTGCTGCTCGGCATTGTGTCGATCTTCACCAACGTGATGAGCGGCTACGTGAGCGACACCAAAAAGCTCTTCATTTCAGGCCGGACGCCTGAAATCCAGATCAGTAAAAAATACTCTTTCGGGATGGTCGACACAAGGGATTTTGTGGTGATACTTTCGCTTGCCTTGAACGAAATGCGTATCGCGCTCGTCATCTACAGCACGCTCTTCCTCCTCGCGCTCTGCGGCCAGATCATGATCTTTGTCAGAAAATACGCGCGGCCCGGCAACGCCTGATCCCGGGGTTCGGCAGGATGGTTGCTTTGCGGTTAAAGGAATATATCCGGCGGTTGACAGCCTGTGCCATTCTGCTATTTGCGATCTCCTGTTCCAACGGCAGCTTCCGAAGCGGTTATATCGTCATTTACGGGGATACGAGAAACGGCCACGAAGTACACCGCGCGCTTATCGACGCCATACTTCCGCTCCGCCCCGAAGCCGTGTTCCACACCGGGGACCTGGTCTGGAACGGTCTCGATGCGCGATTGTGGGCGGTATTCAATGAAATCGTATCACCCCTCGAAAGGATCGCGCCGCTGTATCCCGCGCTCGGGAATCACGAATTCAATTCATCCCTCTACTACGACAATTTCGAGCTTCCCGGAATCGAGCAGTGGTACTCTGTCACCATAGGCGATATCCATTGTATCGTGCTCGACAGCAATGCACCGCTCGTGGCGGGGTCAGAGCAGCATAACTGGCTTACATTCGAGCTTCAGGAGTCTGTATCCGACTACATCATTCTGGTCTATCACCACCCTCTTTTTACCAGCGGGCCTCATCCGCCTGATGAGTCGGGCTTCGGGCCAGACCTCCTGCCGCTCTTCAGCCGCTACAAAGTGTCCGCTGTTTTCAACGGCCATAATCACGGTTATGAAAAATCATTTTACAACGGCACCTTTCACATCGTAACCGCGGGGGGCGGGGCTCCGCTGTATGATCCGACGCTGACCAATGACAAGAGCCTCTTTTTTAAAAAGGACCGCCACTTCTGCCGCTTAAGCACGAAGAACAACGCGCTTCTCATTGAAGCAATCAGCATTGACGGCACCATCTTTGATCGTACCGAAATCCCAAAAGCACGCAGATAAGAGACCTGCGGCAACGCTTACACGTCCCAGAGCTTCTGGTACGACAGCCGCTCCTTCAGGGTGAAGAAGTCACTGCCGCTCGGCACATCGCGCAGCTTCGTCTTCAGCGTTTCCTCATCGACAAGCTCGTCAAACGGCACCGCCTTGAGGTCGAAGTTGTCCGTGACTGACACCATGATGCCGAACCTGTTGTCAGCAAAAAACTTGTACGCGCCATACCCGAGCATGCTACCCAGCACCACATCGAAGCTTATCGGAGCGGCCGCGCGCGTTTCGTAGCCGATCTGCTTTGGCGTCAGCTTTACCTCGAGTCCTGTCTTCTCCTTGTAAATTGAGCGGACCTTCGTGGCGAGAATGTCGGCGAGGTGGGCCTTCCCGTAGACAATATTCCCGTGCCGGTCGGTCTCGGTCGGGCGGTGGTCTTCGGGAAGCTTGTCGGCAAGCCCTTCGGCGATGGCGATGACACCGTACGGCCGCCGGTTGTTTTCACGGGCAATGATGACAGAAGCGATCCTGTCCGCCATCGCGTCAATATCCATTGTGTCGCCGGGCACGTCCTCGTTCGAGATCATCATGATCGCTTCAGCCGCAATTCCGGCCGCGTAGGTGATCCATCCCGCCTTGCGTCCCATGAGCTCCACAAGGAAGAAGCTGTCGGTCGCCTGCGCGTCGGCCTTCAGGTTCAGCATGATCTTCTGAGCGGTATCGACCGCGGTCCAGTAGCCGAAGGTCCACGGTATGCCGAAATAGTCGTTATCAATCGTCTTGGGGATGTGGATAATGGGAAGCCCCATCAGGTAGAGGTAGTTCGCGGTTTTCAGCGTGTCATCCCCGCCGATCGACACCAGCGCCCCGACCTCCAGGTATTCACAGGCGTCGAGGATGTTGCGCAACCGCCCGTTCTTTTCCGGATCTTCAAGGTCTTTTATGGTTTTGATATTTTTCCCCGGATTGGCGCGCGACGTCTTGAGGTATATTCCGCGGTCGTTCCTGAACTGCGTGATGTTGTAGGTGATCTCCTCGAAATGAGATCCCTTCCGCAGGCGCGGATAGGAAATATTGAAGTCCTGGATAAACTCGTATCCCCGGTAAAAACCTATAACCGGAATATTGTGATCCAGGAAATTAAGCGCCGTCGATGAAATGACCGTATTGGCGCTCGGAGCCGGCCCCCCGGAAAAAAGGATCCCTACCTTTCCATGTTTCGGCTTGACGGTCATGCGTTTTCTCCTGTGGTCGAATATTGACGTTCTGCCCGTTCAATATACAGAAGAACCCCGCCGGGAGCCACTTTTTCTTAAGAGGGATCGCGCAGAACCACAAGCGCGTCGACGGCAACGGGGCGGGCGCCCGCGACGATAAGGGGGTTGATATCGATCTCGCCGACCTCATCGTGCTCAAGCCCGAGCTCCCCGAGCCCCATGATCGCCCGTACAAGGCTCGATCGGTCGGCGGCGGGGCTTCCCCTGAACTCGTCAAGGAGCGCCCGCGTTTTTATCTCCTCGATCATCTCAAGCGCGTCTTCTTCGGACACCGGCGCAACGCGGAAGCTGACATCACTGAGCGCTTCAGTGAAGATGCCGCCCAGGCCGAACATCACGCAGGGACCGAACTGCGGGTCGCGCACGAGCCCGAGTACGAATTCGCGCGCACCCTTCACCATCTCCTGAACCAGCACCCCGTCCATCGGGACATTTCTGCCCGCAAGATCGTCATACGCCGCGGCGACCTCGTCGTCATTGCGCAGCCCTACCTTCACCATCCCCATCTCGGTTTTGTGAGTAAGTTCATGCGAACACCCTTTCAGCACAACGGGATACCCGATCTCGCCGGCGCGCGCCACCGCCTCGTCCCGCGACTTGGCCAGATACTCCCGTGTCACCTGTACGCCCGCCGAAGCGATTACGAGCTTGGATTCGTATTCGGACAGTGTCCGCTGCCCGCGGAGAACCGCTCTCTTCAATATCTCATCCATTAATCCCCTCCAGGAGAATTATTTTATCCGCCTGAACTCATCGAGAAGCGCCTCAATCGAGCGCGTTAACGGTTTGCTGCGCTGATAGAGAAGATAAAAATCCCTCTTAATTATCAGGCCTCTTACCTGTATGACCTTGATCTGTTTCAGCTCGAGCTCCTTTCTGATGGCAAGCTTTGATATGAATCCCACCCCCATTCCCGAAAGAACGGCCTCTTTGACGCTTTCGGAAGTGGAGCATTCGAGCACGAAGTTAAAACCTGAATTGCTGATATTATGCTTCTGAAGCACCCGCTCGTATCCATCCCTGGTGCCGGAACCTTTCTCGCGCGTAATGAACGGAAGCGTTGAGAGATCCTGAAGTCCGATTGATTCCGGAAATTTATCCACCGGGGAGATCAATACAATCTCATCGCTGAAAACCTTGTGGTACACAAGCGAAGGGTGTTTCATGATCCTTCCGGCAATGCCCGCGTCAACGATACGCTCCTTGACTTTCTCGATGACTTCGCGGCTGTCGGAAACCTGTATGCTGAAAAGCGCGTTGGGCACTTTTTCACGTACGCGCGGAATGATCTCGGGAAGGATGTAGGTACTGGGGACCGTACTTGAAGCGAGCCTGGTAATGCCTGTAACCGTATCACTGTTGAACTCCGCCCGCATCTCATCGAGATGCTGAAAAAGCATTTCACTGTACTCTTTCAGGAGTTCCCCTTCCCGTGTAACCGAAAACTGCTTGCTTGACCTCCTGATAAGCGGCACACCCAGATTTTTCTCAAGCTGCATGATATGATGGCTGATAGTCGCCTGTCCTACCCCGAGTATTCGCGATGCTTTTGTAAAGCTCTGCTCCTCGACCACGGCGCAAAACGATCTCAACTGTGTAAGGTCGAAATTAATATCTTTCCTTCGCTTCACCCGGTTACGCTCCGTATCTGTTTATAAAAATCTGTACTGATTTTTCCCAGTCGCCCATAAGTAGACATTTAAATTAAAATTATGTCAATTCTTTTGTAGACAATAATAATGTTTTTCACATGGCGGCCGCTGAAGTTGAGCGTTAAATACGCCGTCAATTTATTGATAGTGTAACATATTTAACCACTATATCAACAAAAATATCTTTTTCTTTATCCTCCAATATAACGGTTGACAAAAATCAACACAATTCCCGATAATTAATACAGGTTCTGAAACTTTTTCACTTGATGATTTTCCTATCGATTAAAAGTATGCACCAGTATTTTTACTGCATAAGCGACAGGAATTTCTTTTTTCAGTTTTACCGTTTGAGCACAACTTCAACTTCCAGGATCTTTTACGCTGCAAACGGCAATTACGTTCGAATAAACACACAGGGAAGGCATGGGATTAAATCCGTTTAAAGACTCCAATCTGAACGACCTTCAGGAGAATATACGGCAGTTCACCAAGCGTCATTTCGGGGAACTCAACAAGCGTATACGGGAGTGGTGGAATGATTTCGTCAAAAAGGGACGTGAACAGATCACCATCATGTTTATCCCTCATTCCGAGAAGAAAATCGTCAATTTTCATATCACCAAGTTTGCGATCGGATCAATCATCTGTTTCCTTGTCGTCACCATTACCATAACTTCGATTGCGATAATCAACCACACATCGACGATCAAACAGGTGTCAAAACTCAAGATGTATCGCTCCAACTCGAGGATACAGATTACGAAATACAAGGAAGAGATCAACCGGCTTTATGATATCTTCCAGCGCTTCAAGCCGGAAATCACGTATCTCTACTCGCTGACCCCTGATAACAACATCGACTCACTCTGGGCGAAGGGAGGCGTGGCCAACCCGAATCCCACAAACGTGGCCGGCGCTGAAAACTCACCCCCCATTGAGATACTCAATATCGAAGAGGTCGAGCGCGAACTGAAGACCACCAAAGAGATACTGCAAAAGGTCAAACAGTTCCTTCAGAACCGCAAAAAACTCCTTGAGAATACTCCTTCCCTGTGGCCGGTCGACGGATATATCGTTTCAGGATTCGGCGAACGCACTTCGCCGTATACCTTCAGGACTGAATTTCATCAGGGCATTGATATTTCCGCGTTCCCGGGCGCCGAGATCCGCGCCACCGCTCCGGGAAAAGTCGCCGACGTCAGGTGGGACCCCGTTCTGGGACTTACCGTGTCGCTCAAGCATAAATACGGCTTCAGCACCCACTACTCGCACTGCCAGCGCGTATCCGTGGAGCGCAACGAGAAGGTATCAAAGGGTGAAGTCATCGGCTACGTAGGGAGGACCGGCAAGGCAATGAGACATATGTGCTTTTACCAGATCAAGATCGGGACCGAATTCGTCGACCCCGCACCCTATATCAGCACGATCATCAGGTAAACGAAACTCAAAGACCCCGCTTTTGCGGGGTCTTCTGTTATGGGTGATCACATACACTACCGTTTTTATGAACGCCCTTATATCTCTTCCTTGCTTCGCTTGCTGATAAGCAGTTCGTCGGGAATATCCTCGATGCTTTCCCCGACCTGCACCGCCACGCGGCTTCCCACCACGCCCGGCCTGCATTTGAATTTCTTCCTGCCGCCGATCCGCAGCGTCATATCGGAACTGAGCTTCGTGTTCGGGAGTTTGACCACGTCGCCCAAATGCAGGCTCATGATATCCTCCATGTTGATCTCAACTTCTCCGATCTCGGCGACCACGGGAAGGAGGACCGTTTCCAGACGGCTCTGAATGATGTTCATGTTCTCATCGGTCGCGCCCTTGCGGATACTTGAGTACCAGTACTGCGCCGAAAGTTTCGAAATGACGGGCTCGATGGTGATATAGGGGATACAGAGGTTGGTCATCCCCTCGACCTCGCCGATCTTCGTCTCAAGCGTGATGAGAACCACCATGTCGTTCGGCGGGACGATCTGCGCGAACTGCGGATTGGTTTCGATGTTGCCGAGGCGGGGCCGCAGGTCGATCACGTTTGACCACGCCTCGCGGAGGTTCCCGAGTATCCGCACGATGATGCCTTCCATTACCGACTGTTCGATATCGGTGAGTTCCCGGCTGATCTTGGTCGCCTCGCCCCTGCCCCCGAAAAGCTTGTCGATGATCGTGAAGGTTATCGAAGGGTCGATCTCAAGCACCGCGGAGCCTTTCAGCGGGTCCATGTTCACCACGGCTAGCGTCGTCGGGTTCGGGATCGAACGGATGAACTCCTCGTAGGTGAGCTGGTCCACCGACGCCACGTGCACGCTCACCAGCGCCCGCAACTGCGCCGAGAGGGCGGTCGTGGTGAGGCGGGCGAAAGTCTCGTGCATCATCTGGAGCGTGCGTATCTGGTCCTTGGAGAACTTGTCAGGACGGCGGAAGTCGTAAATCTTGACCTTCCGCTGCTCCTTGGTGGCGGTATAGTCCGTGGTGTCCACCTCGCCGGTGGATATCGCGGTCAATAGCGCATCTATTTCATCCTGCGAGAGTATCTCGGTCATGGTCACTTACCCTTTCTTACGATAGCTTCCACTTCGGTAACAAGCCATATATCGCGAAATTTTTCAAGCGTATATTTATACTGGAACTTCATCCTGAAGCGTGGATTATACCGGTCGACATTGGCGTTTACATACGCGACGCGATCGCTCACGATTGACTGACCTTTAACCTCAAAGCCGAGAATATAATCAGGCCTGTCCTTTTTAATAAATGTAACAAAATTTTCCAGGACATTCAACCGCTCCGCGTCATCGGCCGAGTTATACATTCTGGCGAAATTCTGGAAGGATCCGATATAGTTTTCGAGCTTCACATACTTCAGGTGGGTGTCCCAGTCGCGCTCCTTTTCCGCCGTCAGGAAGAGCATCACGATTTCGCGTGGTGAAATGGTGAAACGCTGGTGCGCAATACCGCTGCGAATGCTTTTTTCCTCTCCGGCCGGCCCAGGGCCGTAGATGGCGGGACGGGACACCTTGAACGAGAGGGAATTATCGCTGGCCACAACCGCGTCCTGCGCGGCGTCAGGGAAGAAGAGCACCTTGACCCGGTACTGTTTTCCCGCCTCAAGTTTGTAAAGCTGTTTCAGGTCAATAGTCCTGCTGATCGACTCACCCGGTCCGAGGTGGATGGTCCTGGGGGGGATGTCCCTCACGACGTCTTTCACATCTTTTCCCATCAGGCGGTGATTGACGATCGTTTCGGCTTCGCGGCCTTCGCTCGTATACACCACAGGCTGGAATGTCGTATAATTGATATCATATATCCTGAAGTAGTCGTTCCGATAGAGGGTGTTCTGAACCGACATCGTGAGCCGAAGCGGCTCGTCATCGGTGAACGCGAACCTGTCCATCCTGATCGTGACGCGAAGCCCCGATCGCTCGTCGACTTCCTGCGAAAAAAGCGGGGAGAGTATCATGCCGCACAGCAGGAGCGCTCCCGCCGCGACCACGCCCGCTATACCTCTTGTCATCTGCCTTTTTCTCAACGTCTTTTCCTTCCTGAACCGCCCGTGTTCACGGCAACCGCCGCCGGTGGAAATGGAACCATCGCTTCTTTAATTATCGGAAAGACGGCGAAAAGCAGTGATAAATATTTTATGTCGCTAATAAAAGTTTTATACCGACGGGGGATGCCGATGGAAAGGTGGACAGGAAAAAATCAGCTATCTGCCATGCGAGGCGATGATCGCGTCCGCGATCCTGATGCCGTCGACTGCCGAGCTTACGATACCGCCCGCGTATCCCGCACCTTCTCCCGCCGGATACAGGCCCTTCACTCCCTGCGCCTGGAAATCATCAGTCCTTGTAATCCTCACCGGGGAGGAAGTGCGCGTTTCAACGCCGATAAGCACCGCTTCATCGCCGGTAAACCCCTTCATGCGGGTGTCGAAATACCGCAGCGCCTCGCGAAGCTCTCCGGTCATCCAGGGCGGCAGCATGCGGTCGAGGCGCGCCGGCCGCGCTCCCGGACGATAGGATACAACAGGGAGTTTCTCATCCATTTTGCCGTCAAGAAACGACCGTACAGTCTGCGCAGGAGCGAAAAACCCGCCTCCTCCGGCCTCATATGCCGACCGCTCAAGCGCACGCTGAAGCGCGATCCCGGCAAGCGTATCGTGCGGAAGATTTTCGGGCCTCACCGTGACAACAAGCGCCGCGTTTGAAAAGCCGTTCGCGCGCGCGGAGTAACTCATTCCGTTGACGCAGAGCCCCTGCCGTTCGGAGGACGAATTGATCACCTCGCCACCGGGACACATGCAGAACGAATAGGTCCCCAACCCCGTGCGCCTGTTGTTGTACGCCAGAAAATAATCCGCGGCGGGAAGTTTCCCCGACAGGGCCTCCTTCCCGTACTGAATGCGGTTTATGAGACCGGCCGGGTGCTCGACCCTAACGCCCGCGGCAAAACCTTTCTTTTCAAGGGCAAACCCGCGAAGCGAAAGAAGTTCATAGACATCCCGGGCCGAATGCCCGGTGGCGAGCACCACCGCGGGAGCGAAAAACTCCCTGCCCGACGAGGCTCTGACCCCCGAGACACGCTTTTCCTCGAGGAGAATATCCGACATCCGCTCGCCGAAATGGACCGAGGCTCCTTTTGAAGTAAGAAAATCCCTGAGCCTCATGATGATGCCGGCAAGCCGGTCCGTGCCGACATGGGGCTTCGCTTCATACATAACCTCGTCCGGCGCGCCAAAGTCGATGAGCCTTCGCAGAAACCATTCGATCTCCGGCCTCCTGATGCGCGTCGTGAGTTTTCCGTCGGAATAGGCTCCCGCCCCTCCTTCGCCGAAAACCACGTTGCTTTCGACATCGAGCGTTCCGTCGCGCTCAAGCGCTCGAATATCCGAGAGACGGGAAACGACATCGCGGCCGCGCTCCAGAATGTCAACGCGCGCACCCGCCTCGACAAGCCTGAGCGCGCAGAAAAGCCCTGCCGGGCCCGCCCCTACGACAAGCACATGCAAGTCGGCTGCCGATTTTATGACCTCGGGGATATCCGGTTCACGGTATTCTGAAACATGCTCCTCACCAAGGAGTGCACATCCCGTCTCGTCGGGAAGATCAACAAGCAGGCGGTAGCGGTACACAATGCGGTTTTTTTTGCGCGCGTCAAGCGATCGGCGAAGTATCGTTACTTCGAAGGAATTTCCGATACGATACTTTCTTTTCACAATTTCGGACAGGGATACTTCATCCTCTCCGGGCCTGAGCTCAATATCATCTATCTGGATTTTCATTGGCAGCACAACATGCAAAATTTCGAGGTAATCGGCGGCACGCGTCGGGAATTTTCAGATTGATTCACCCTTCACTCAATATACACTTTTTCACGCGCCGGTATCACCGCTGAAAGGTCATCCGGCTCGACAGCATGCAGCGGCGAAATCTCGATGACACGCACCTGCGGCGGTACCGCGATACGCCTGTGCGCACACCATCTGAAGGCAAGACGTGACATCAGGTCCTGTGCGGTTTCAACGGAATCGGCGCCTGTCGCGTTCTTTACCGGCGCAAATTCCTCATCGCGTCTGGTTTCAATGACGACAGTTTTACGCGCCAGCGGAATTGCGTCAAAGACGAATTTTTCAAACTTGTAGGCGTCCATTGCCAACTCGCCTCCCTCCCTCATGACCGTTATCCGCTTCTTCGCGATATGGTACGGAAGCGCCATCGGCCCTCCGGAATTCAGCTCCTCGATGAAGTCGCGCCGGAATAGGTGGATGGCGGGATTGGCCATACAGTAAGCCAGCTCGCCGGAGGCGTCATGTTCCCTCTGTTTTTCGGGACTCAGGTCTGAGTACTCAATAATGCCTGTTTTACCGTTCTCAAAACGGACGAAGACGCCGACCTTCTCCCCGGGATCGATTTTCCGTATCCCTTTGCTAGAAACTTCCGCGGCCTCGAGCAGGTGATGTCCGATAAATGCCGGATCGATGATCCTTACCATTGGATTGTCGACCTGGAAATACGAAATCGTTTCAATCCCGCGGCGGGCAAGTTCCCGCAGCACCCCTGACGAATGGAGCGCCGTAAGGCTTCCCCCGTGCCCGTCAGGATTTTTAAAAATGCTCGTCCGGTCCTTCAGGATGATCCTGCCGTTTTCGTCGAGCGAAGGAATCATGTTCTGGTGGAAAATAAAAAGGTCATCCACTTCGATCCCGAACCTGTAGTGCTTTTCGAAAAAGGCAACGGTATCTCCGTGGTTTTCAATGGATGTCATTATAAGCCAGGGTATCGTAACGCCGTATTTTTCAGAGTATTTGATGATTTTTTCCGCGTGAATCTGAAAAAGCGATTTGCCGGATACAGGCCCGACCGGGAACGCTCCTTTCGGGCCGTCAAAGCCGAGCCTGGTGCCCTGGCCTCCTGCGACAAGGAAAGCGGCGACTTTCCCTTTTTTGATGTGAGCAACACCGGCCTCATGGGCCTTCCGCTCGAGAGCTATCGCCTCCTCTGATTCCAGGAGACGCCTGTATTCCGGCGGTGAAAACCGGAGTTCCGCACACTCCCGCGCGGAGGTTTTCCGGAACAGGGAATCGATCAGGTCAAAATCGACCTCCTTCACATCGTCAAGCAGCATCCTTTTTTCGCTGTCGTGGAGGATGTCCCAGTGCTGAAAGAGGTGTTCCTGGTGATGATCATAGACCCGGCGAATCACCTCATCATATCCCTTAAACGAAACCATCAATCACCTGTCCCGCATTTCGCGATAAGCTCATTATAATATTTCATTCCGGTGGCTCTCGCACGCTCCAGAGTATCATTACCCAGGTCGGCCGCGCTTTCCACATTCGGCTGTAAAAGATAATCACGCTCGTTATGCACACAGCCGATAGAATTGAAAAAATGCCGGACAACCGTGGCCGCCGATGTAAACATCCCCGGATAATCCCCTCCGCCTGTAGCGATGAAGAAACCGGTTTTCGGAATTATCGCCTCAGGTTCGCGCCTGCGCAGTTCCCAGAAAACCTGACAACGGTCGATCATGCATTTCAACTGGCCGGTAAGCGACGAAAAGTAGAGTGGGGATGATATCGATATCAGAACGGCCCCGCGCAACGCGTCGTAGATGTGACGCATGTCGTCATTGAAAACGCACCCGAAGGCCCGGGAGCAGTACGAACAGGCGATACAGGGATGTATATCCCGCTCGTACACATAAATCCGCTCGACTACCACATCTTCGCCCCATGACGAAAGGAACTCCTCATGCAGCACCGAGGAGCTCCCCTTTTTTCTGGGACTGCCGAAGATGGCTACCGCGGACAGCACTCTAATCTTCTTTTAGCCTGGCGAAGATCATCCGTCCTGCCGTTGTCTGCAACACCGAGGTCACAGTCACCGATACTTCAGTATTGAGCCGCCGCCTGCCGTTCTCCACAACCACCATGGTCCCGTCATCAAGATAGCCGATCGCTTGGTTGGGGTCCTTCCCTTCCTTGAGCAGCGAGACGCTCATGTCCTCGCCGGGAAGCACTATCGGCTTCAGGGCGTTTGAGAGCTGGTTAATATTGAGCACCGACACGCCGTGAAATTCCGCCACTTTGTTCAGGTTGAAATCGTTGGTGATCACCTTCGCCTTCATCACCTTCGCGAGCTTGACAAGCTTCGCATCCACATCGGGTATCTCGGGGAAATCCATGTCCGATATCTTGACGACGATCGAATGGTCCTTCTGCATCTTGTTAAGGATGTCAAGGCCCCGCCGCCCCCGGTTGCGCTTTATGGAATCGGCGGAATCGGCGATCATCTGCAGCTCATTAAGAACGAAGTTGGGAATAACGAGTATCCCCTCGATAAAGCCGGTATCACAGATATCGGCTATCCGCCCGTCGATGATGACACTGGTGTCGAGTATCTTATAGGACACATCGCTCTCGCGCCCCTCGCCCGATTTGCCGGGCACGATTTTGTCAAAAATGGTGATCTCTTCTCCATTGATGACAAAAAACATGAGTGAGGCAAAGCTGAAGATGTAATAAGTGATGGCACGAACGACCATTGAGTGGGCGGCAATCACATGGAACGGCAGAAGCGACACCGCCACTGACATGAAGTGCCCCACGATAAAACCGATGAGCAGGCCCGTCATTGCCGTGATCAGCATTCGCGTCGAAGCGGTATGCGAGACATACTCGATTACAATGATGATCGCGAGAGCTATAACGCCCGCGGCGACGCCGGCTCCAATGGCCGCCACAATCGAAATATTCCAGTAATAAAAAAAAGAAAAAAGCGATGATAGTATTATAAACAGAAGACGTAAAAAAAGAATCATATGGTATAACTCCTTAAATTGTTTAAAGGCGGATAGCCACCAGTCCGGCACTCACGCGCCACGCGATTGAGACAGCGACCGGACATCCATGTCCCGCCCTTTCGTTTCTCTTTGCTATAATGTATAAAACAGATATAATGCCAAAATGTTCCGGATATTTCCACGACCCTTTTACTCGCGCTCCAAAGAACCTGTCGGGGCCCCCATTTACAACCATACAGGCGCCGCTCACATCAGGCAAAACACGACCATCACGCAATTCTGTTTTTCATTTCACTGCCACCTCCAACTCCGAGATCAAATAATCTTTCCGCAAAAAAAGGACAGTATGACTCGTCAGGAGTATACAATGTCGTTATGTAAAATCAAGTAATTTTATGTAATATTTTTTATTATCCTAAAAGCGGCAGACATGCGCAATCCTCCTGCCATCGGCAGGCACGAACAAGCCATCTCCGGATCAGTTAAGATTTTTACGGGGCAGTTGATAGAAGAGGGTGCGGGCGCCGGCAGACCTGTCGGCCTATAATGACGACGAGAGCACCTCGGACACCAGATTTCCTGCTTCTTCCGGTTCTATATTTTTAGAAAGCGCTATTTCATGGATGACGAGATTGTAGGCGCTTTCGTACAGCTTCCTTTCCATGATGGAAAGCTCTTTTTCTTTTCCACGCCTATAAAGATCACGGGCGACTTCTGCCACCTCGTAGATCGATCCGCTTTTAACCTTATCTATGTTGTTCTGGTAGCGCAGTTTCCAGTCATCTTCGGTAGGCGCTCCTTCCGCCTTCAGAAGATTGAGCACTTTATTGACGTCCCTTTTGGATATGACATTTCTGATGCCGACCTTTTCCGCATTGGCCACGGGGATCATTACCTTCATCCCGCTGTTGATAATACTGATAAGATAAAATTCATTTCTCTTACCGAGTACCACCTTCTTTTCAATGGCCTCAATGACCCCGACACCATGCATCGGATATACGATATGATCCCCGACTTTAAACATATGCCTCCTTTGTTAAGGGCCTTCACGCGGCCCTCCTCCCTTGAATAGCGACAACGAGCGTATTATTGTTCCTGCAGCCCCTGCTTCTCCATATACCGCTCTATCACTGTTTTCATCTTGAAATCATCCCCGCCGTATCCGGGCCCGGGAGTGGTCCCCTTCAGGAGCACAAGATTACCCACACGGTAGACTCCCGGCGGCTCAGGGGGGAAAACCGGATCGGGCATGCCGTTATAAACATCCTGCATGAAAAATCCCCAGATCGGTGCGGCTACGCTCGCCGCGGCCTGGTTTTTACCGAGCGACATGAACTGGCGGTCATAGCCTATCCAGACAACCGCGGCGATATCGGGCGTAAAGCCGCAGAACCAGGCGTCGGTCCAGTTCGAGGTGGTACCGGTCTTCCCGGCGCACGGCCTTGTGAAGCGGGCCTGCTGGCGGACGGCGTAATACGGCGTGCCGTGTTCAATCACATTCTGCATCAGATTGGTCATGATATAGGCGACCTCTTCGGAAATCACCTGGATCGTGCCGTTTTTCTCTTTCGCGGCGATGATATTCCCCACTTCTTCTTCGATATTGAGAAGCTCCTGGCCGTCACGGTCGAGCACATACCTGACCGCGTACGGTATCACGTCCCTGCCCCTGTTCGCGTAGATGGCAAAGCCGGTGGCCATTTCAAACGGCGTCACTTCAGTGGTCCCAAGCGCGAGCGTCGGGCTCGGGGTGAATCGGGTTTCAGGCACCTTCAGCATCCGTCCCGCGTAGTTCGCGATCCTGTCGGCACCGACGATGTCGAAAATGCGGATTGAGATGATGTTGATCGATTTGGCCAGCGCCATCGGTATGGACACCATACCCTGGAAACCGCCCTCATAGTTCGCGGGCGTCCAGCTTTCACCGCCGGCGTCGATATCGACAATGGGCACGTCAGGAAGACTCATCCCGGTGTTGATGAGCTTTGATTCTATCCCCGCCCCGTAGACGAACGGCTTGAAGGCCGATCCCGGCTGACGGCGGGCCTGCATCGCGCGGTTGAACTGGTTATCGACGGAGAACTCAGCACCGCCGACCATCACGGTGATATAGCCGGTCGACGGCTCGATGGCGATCATGGCGCCTTCAACCGACATCGAAGAGGAGATGCCGGTGATCGCTTCCCTGAAACGGGAAATAGTATGGTTCGAAGCGCGATCGTCGACGAGAAGCGAAACAATATCCGCCGAATCGAGAAGATCGTCCACCATCTGCTTCTTGAAGGTCGTTTCGATATCGTTCCTGACTATGACGCCCGGAAGGCTGAACACGGACCGGAGCACCTCGTACGCGCCAAAAAGGCTCGTATCGACCGCGCTCAGATAGTAGGTATTCGCCAGCGTTGAAACACGGTTCTGCTCACGCACTCCTTTGGTAAGATGCCGCTCTGCGGCCTCCTGCCTCCTGAGGTTGAGCGTCGTATACACGTTAAGCCCTTCATTATAGATAATGTCCTTGCCAAACCGCGAGAGCAGTATCTGGCGCACGTAATCGGTAAAATGCGGCGCGAGATTGTCAGTCTTGGAAAAGACGGTCTTTGACGGATATTCCGTCATTATGGAATCGATATATGCCGGCCAGAATTCCTGGTAGACCTTTTCGGCGCGATCCTTTGTCAGAAAATCGTTGTCCACCATACGTCCCAGAATCTCATGGTTGATCCTGAACGCCGTGCGGGGATTTTTAAGCGGCGAATGCCTTCCCGGCGCCGATGGAAGCGCCGCCAGCACCGCGCTTTCAACGACATTGAGGTGCTGCACCTCCTTATTAAAGAAGAGCTGCGCTGCCGCGGCAACCCCGTAACAGCCGTGCCCCAGATAAATCTGGTTAAAATACATCTCGAGGATCTCTTCCTTGGTGAACTTCTTTTCGATCTGGAGGGCAAGGATCGCTTCGAGGATCTTTCGCATCAGGGTGCGCGCGCCGGTTGTAAAAAGCCGTTTTGCAAGCTGCTGCGTTATGGTGGAGCCGCCCTGCACGACCCTTCCCGCAAGGACGTTCTTGACGAACGCGCGCATGATCGCGATCGGATTGATGCCGAAATGGCGGTAGAAATCGCGGTCCTCCGTGGCGATAAAGGCATTGATCAGGTTCTGCGGCAGCTCTTCAAAGGCGACCAGATCGCGCTTTTCCTGGAAGAGCTCGGCGATAAGCTCTCCGTTGACATCATAGAGCTTGGTAGGGACGCTGGGCTGGAACTGCCTGAGATTATCTATTCCGGTCGAATTTTTGATCTGTGCGGTAATATATCCGAACGTTGCCCCACCCAGTACGCACAGCACGAGCAGGGAAATGACCGCGATCCTTTCGATCTTCAAAACCATTTTCTGTATTTCAGCCTTCATACCGATTCACTGCATGCATAAGATTTCCGTACCGGAACCGGCCGCAACTCCGGAAGAACCGCGACAAAATGTAGTCTATATCCTCAAATCTCTTGGATCTTTCTGAATCACCGGTGAGCACAGGCAACTATCCGACAACAGGCATTCTGTTACAAGAAAAAATAAGGGCCGCTCACTGATTTTTTAGGAGTTTCATCACATAGCCGACCAGCATGACGACCAGGAAAATGATGGCCGCCCACATGACCACGGTCAGTATAAACGTAATCCCTTTCAATAACAGGGGCAGTATGTAGTTGAGCACGATATAAATAACGATAATCAGGCCCAGAATATATACCACACCCTTCCATGAATCTTCCATAACGCCCTCCAGCTAACTCCTATTTTATCTCAATGTTATATAACTTACTATACAAATGCGCACATGAGGCAAAAAAGCTCGAATCTACCGGCTACCTCCGCTCGGCAATCCGCACCTGCACGGTGATGCGCGTGGAACCCCGCCACACGATGATCGACGTGGTCGAGCCCACCTGCATTCTTCCTATTTCGTCTATCACATCGCCGTAGGTTTCGACGTCTCTCGATCCGACCCGCAGAATGATATCGCCGGGCCTTACCCCTCCCCTGAACGCGGGACTGTCCGGCATTACTTCAACCACCACGGCCCCGGCCATATCCCGCCTGTTGAAACGGGCCGCGATTTCGGGTGTAACCGGCATCAGCTGCACGCCGAGGAAGCCGCGTCTCACCCGCTTGTAGATCTTGAGGTGCTCGAGCACGAGTTTAGCGGTATTGATGGGGATGGCGAACCCGATGCCCATGGAACCGCCGCTTTTCGAATAGATCATCCGGTTGATGCCGATGACCTCGCCGTCAATGTTTATGAGCGGCCCGCCCGAGTTGCCGGGATTGATAGACGCGTCAGTCTGGATGTGCGACTGCGAGCTGCCCATGAAATCGACGTCGCGGCGGGCCGTGGCGCTGACCACTCCCATCGTAAAGGTCCTGTCAAGGCCGAACGGATTTCCGATCGCAACGACGATATCTCCTACGCGGACCTTGTCGGAATTACCGAGAAATACCGCTTTCAACGGTTCTTTCGCGTTCACCTTGAGGAGCGCGATATCGGTCCGCTCGTCAGACCCGACCACGTCTGCCTGGTACGATTTCCCGCTCACGCGCACGACAACCCTGTCGACATTCTTGACGACATGGTGATTGGTGCAGATATATCCATCCTCGGAAAGGATAAATCCGGTTCCGAGGCCGCTTTGCCGCATCCCAGGCGCCTGGTTGTCGAAGAAGGGGACATACCCCTGCGACGCGACCCGTTCGGTGCTGATGAATACAACACGGTCCTTGTAGAGATCGTAAATCCCCCGGAAATTGTTCTGTATCCCCCACCCCTCTTTGGTGACAGGGCTGTCCTGGAGTGGTGATTTCTGCTGGCCGCTGAACTCGCTCGGACGGTTCGTCGAGCAGGACACGGATAGTGCCGTCGCCATGAAAACTATCGCCAGAGCGAAGACAGGATTGATCGACTTTCTCTTCATCGGATTTTCTCCAGCCGGCGGCAACGATCCTTTTTTCGACGAATCGCCGAAGGCTTTGCCATGGTTGTATTACACGCGAGGAAATGAATCAAGACAGGGCACCCCATTAAAATGCCGATAAACAGCATGCGGAACTCCGGAGCCCGCACCACAGATGCGGGAGCTGTTTTATCAAAAGTAATCCGATAATATTGAAGCTGTCAATATCTTTTCAGGGCTTTGCAATTTCCAGCGGCAATAATTTTTAAAAAATCCCACCGCACGGCCGCAGTGGTACGGGTGGAAAAAAGAGTTGCGTCCGACTCAGCCGTGCGTTTATGCTTTACTCCGCATTTCAGCATTGAAAGCCAATCGGGTATCGTCCCATGGCGACCTTTTCAGGGAGGGAATATCCGATCGTGCAGTCATTACGGGAGATAATTGTAATTTCCGACCCATCCTCCCGGCCGGCACTACCGGCTAACATCACGCTCCCGCCCGCGCGCACGTTTACCGTACCCCTCTCAGGCGAAGCGGCCGCGACATTCAACGGCCTGAAAGCGTCTGCCGGCTCTCTTGCGCTCATCTGTATCGGACCTGAATCCTCGCAGCACCTTGCCACAGCCGTCAACGAGTTGCACACGAAAGGGATTCCCGTAATCGCATTCTCCTCCGCTCCGGCTTCGGCGATACGGGAGCGGTGCCTGTCGCTCGGCATTGCCGATGTTCTGACAGCAGAAACCCTTTGTGACATAGCAGAATACTACGCGGCCTGCAATCCTCTATCCACACCGAAAGGAGGTATTCTTATTGTGGATGATGATCCGGCCCGCGTTCGGATCCTCACATCCATCATCACGCGGTTCGGATACGCGGCGAAGGTGGTGGAGTCAATGGATGCCATGTTCGAACAGGCGGCGCTGCCGGGCTTTCACCTGAACCTGATGAATATCGGCACGAAAAAGTTCAGCATCGAGGCGTTCGTCAAGCGCGCGTACGCAAGCGCTGAAATCAAGAAAATACCTATAATCGCCTACAAATGCCTGAAAGACGGCCTTTTTGTCCACGAAATCACCGCGGGGCTTAACCGCTATACAAAAGTCATCCTCTCGCCGGAGGAGCTGTACGGCCTTCTCGTCAATCTTCTCTTCAGAAGCGAAATCGCGCCGCAGATGAAATCGCTCAACAGGGCGGTTAAAACGGAAGAACTCCTGCCGCTGGCGGCGCTGCCGCCGGGACAGATATATTTTACGCTCGGCACCGGCCTGTGGTCCGACCCTTACATCTTTACGGGGGATACGATCGGCGCCGTCAGGTCAATGGCGGAGAAACTGCGCGAGTCATTCATAAGGATAGAAGGAGTCCGCTGGCTTGTACGGGACGTAAAGCCCGGGACTACCTGCGGAGCGGGTGTTTGAGCTTGCTGGGAAGATCGGCGATGATGGACAGTGAGAGGCGGCGTCTTTTCTGCTCATCGGCGTCCTCGGGAAAACAGGGCCGCTGATCCCTGTGACAGCGCTTGCACATGCGCTCCCTGAATTTAATGCCGTTGATGCCGCGGACCGGATACATTCCCAGCCCGATCGCCTTTTTATAGGCGCTCTCCCTGTCGAGGTACGACGCGTGGTTGCTGAACTCGAAATATCTGCTCCCGGGACCGTGGCAGGCCTCACAGCCCACTCCCTCATCCCGCGTAACTTCAGACCTGCCGCCTCCAGTCGTATGGCATTTGAGGCATTTCGGGTCTTCGGAGGGGTTCTGGACCGAGACTTTTTTGGCGATCTGCTTCGCCTTCGGCAGGCGGAGCATGATAAAGGCGCTCGCGTGAGGTGAGGCTTCCCAAATACGGTACTGGTTGCCCATCGCTTCGCTCCCGTGACACTTCCTGCACACGGAAACGCCGACATACTGCGATCGGACACGCTGCGACTCGACGGGCTCCAGGATAGACAGCAGAAATACCAGGATACCGGTTGTCGAATATACAATTCTGTTACGCAGAATCATTGCGAGCCTCCTCCTGCCACTTTACGGACAGGCCGTAATTAATCAACACAATTTGAATTCCTTCTTAAATGCCTCTGACCCCGTCAGGTCGGCATGAAAGAATGCGTAAGCTTTTTAACTTGACACTATCGCCAAAGGGTTTTAATTTATAGTCAGCGATCCATCAGCGCAATCTCTACCAACAGGAGCTCTTGTGATACATGGATAACAGGCAGAAAGAAAAAAAGGTCGGCGAGTTTCTGGTGGAATACGGGATTATTTCGCGGCAGCAACTTGATGAATCGCTGCTCATGCAGCGGGATAACCCCGAGCGGCTTATCGGCGAAATACTGGTAACACAGGGCGTGCTCACCAAGGAAGAGCTCATCATGGCGCTCGAGATGTACCTGATGACATCAGGTAATGAGGCCATTCATGTCGATGAATGGCTCGACCAGGAAGAAGTCGACATGCTGATCGACAAAATCAAAGAACAAAGCCGATCATAGTACAAATTACCTTGACTATACAAAAAGTGATTGACATAATCGCCAAGCTGGTTTTTTATTGAACGCATGATAGAGTTTGAGGACAAAACCTGCTTCGGCTGCGGAGCCGATAATGAATTCGGCCTTCGCCTACACCTGAAGTTTGATGAAGACACCAAAACTGCGTATGGGGAATTTGTGGCCCACCAGAAGCTCGAAGGGCCGCCGAATATCATCCACGCGGGGATCATCGCATCGCTCCTTGACGAGACGATGATCACCGTCAACAAGCACCTTGAATTCATGACGCTTACCGGTGAAATCACGATCCGGTATCTCCAGCCCGCTTTCATTAACGAGAACCTGTATATCCGCGGGTGGTACGTCAAGAAGAACAAGAAAATCATCGAAAACAGGGCCGAAATAGAGAATGAGATGGGCAAAATCGTCGCCCGCGCAAAAGGCAAATACCTCGAAGTCGACGAAATCCCTCAGCCGGAATAAATTATCGGGCTTATCTGATTTGTCCGCAACCCACACCTCCGTCAGCACGGAGGTCGATTTATAACTACAATGCCGAAGTGGTGGAACTGGTAGACGCAGCGGACTCAAAATCCGCCGGGGGCAACTCCATGAGGGTTCGATTCCCTCCTTCGGCACATCATACTTCTCCGGCCGCCTGAGCCCTTGTCTGTCGAGGGCCTACCGGTTTGCTTTACACTCCTGTGTGCGTATCGATGACTCAAGTATGAAAAAGATCCTTCTCTTTATACGGCTTTACATCAGCATGCTCAACGGCTCCCTCCAGGAAGCCGCGGAGCCGGGGCTGAAGAAAAAGGAGAAGGACACGCCGGCATATATCCACCTGCTGCTGCTCATTGCCACGATTATGACCACCACCCTGGCAGGCGCGCGTTCCTATTCTTCCCTGACGTCGATACTCGTGACCGGGCTCCCGTTCTCGGTTACGATCATCACAATACTGCTCGCGCACGAAATGGGCCACTATCTCGCAGCGCGCCGTTTCGGACTCAGGGTTTCCCTTCCCTATTTCATACCATTCCCTTCCCTGATCGGAACGATGGGAGCGGTCATCCGGATCAAATCTCCCGTCACCGACCGGCGGGCGCTGCTCATCATCGGGGCTTCGGGCCCCGTTGTCGGATTTATTCTGAGCCTGATTGCGGCCGCTTTCGGCATATATGTCTCCGATATCAGGCCGATACCGGCCTTAACCGGGACAATCGCAGTGCCCGTCTTCGGCGATTCGCTCCTTTTCGCATTCCTCACCCGGATCATTCACGGCCCCATGCCCGCGGGCCACGACCTGTTCCTTTCCCCCTACGCGTGGGCAGGGTGGATAGGATTTCTCGTCACGAGCCTCAATCTTCTTCCGTTCGGCCAGCTCGACGGCGGGCACATCCTGTACGCGCTGATCGGGAGAAGGCAACGGTACATCGGCTGGATTGCGTTTCTTTCGCTTGCGGCTCTTTCAATACTGTGGCCGGGATGGCTGGTATGGATAGCGCTCATCCTCCTTTTCCTGATGGTCGGCCATCCCGAAGGTACGGGCTCTGACCCCCTGCCGCGAATTGAACGGGCGTTCGGATGGCTGTGTGCGCTCATATTCATGATAACCTTCATACCCAGACCGGTGTACCTACTCGAAAATAACGGCGTATATCCGGTCGAATGCCCGCAGTGCCGCGAATATCTCGAACCGTCGGGGATCACCATGCGCGGAAGCGACCTCTTTGCCGTCAGCGACACGGGCTCTGACCCCGCCATTTACTCCATCGAGAACAGGAGCGGCATCCTGACCGCAACCCCTTTTATCCGGCTGCACCTGCCCGGGGTTCCCGTTCCCGACCTTGAGGGGATTGCCTCATCCGGAAGCGATTTTTACCTGGTGGAGGAGAAAAGCCGCTCGATATTAAGGGCCGGCCTTTCGGGGCATGTGGCCATCGTATCCCACAACATAGAAGAATATAACCGGCGCAAGGGGATTTCGTTTTCAAAGGACGCAAATGCCGGATTTGAGGGCATCGCCATCGATGATAAAAAAGGAGAATTTTATCTCGCCAACGAGCGGGAGCCGGCGGTTATTTACCTGCTCAAAGCCGATGTGGGGAGCCTTACAACGCTTCGCCATTACGCGCTTGCCGAGCTTCTTGATGACCGGCAGGCCGATGTCTCCGACCTCTTTTTTGAGAAGGGAAGCCTTTATATCCTCTATCGCAGGAAGAGCAGGATCATCAGGCTCGACACGGCATCCGGCAGGATCACCCACTCCTACGACTTCTCGCCGGTCACCGAAGGGCTTTACTTTTCAGCGGGGGGATACGGATTCGCCGAAGGGCTGCACCTGACGCCTACGGCCATCTACCTCGCGCTTGACAGCAACGCTGCTCCGCTTGTCGGGCGGAAAGGAGGGAGGAACGGGGCCATCGTCATCCTTCCGCGGCCGGAAGGATTTTAAAAATTCACGCCGGGCCGCGCCATTTTAACTTGACATATTACAGCGCGGCATCACTCTTTTTCATTATGGCGTTATCAAACACATACGCGTTCAACAGGCCCCGCGCCAGAACGATGCTTGTCGTTCCCGCGCTCTATCTGCTGGGCTACCTCAGCGCCAGATACAGCGGGTTTCTCTACGTCTACCAGTACTCCATCTGCGTGCTGATCGGCATTCTTATCGGGTTTTTCTTCGATAAAGACATCATTTCCCGCAACCGCCTCTACGGAGCAAGACCGATGCCGGTTGAGCGGATATCGGTTTTCGTCTCGCCGTTCGTTATCGCGGCTGTCCTCTACATCGGGATTGTGTTTATTTGGAAAACGTCGCTGTTCTATCCGGTGTTCAGCTCACACGCGCAGATTTCATCGCTTGAACTGTTTCCTCTCGTGCTGCTGATCGTGGTGCCTATTACGGAGATACTGTTCCGGGGTTTTATTCAATTCAGCCTTGCTCACATGATGAACGCGAAGGCCGCGCTCATCATTACTTCACTCGTGCACTCCGGCTTCTTTTACTACAGCGGCCACTTCGTTCTTATCATCGTCTATCTCCCGATCGCAATGTACCTGAGCTACCTGTACTACAAACACGAATCGGTGCTTCTGACGATCGTGAGCCACATGATAATTCTTTTCTTCATGTTTATCTTCCGGTTTTGATCCGGTCTCTCCAGATATCGGCCCAGTCCGCGTGGATGCTCTCCTCTTTCCTGATGCGCGCCTGGCGGCGGTTGTATGCATACAGCATCAGCACAAGTCCAAGTGATAAAGTCGCCACAATGATATAATTCATAGGATTTCCTCCCCTTTTTTCAAATAAAGTCTACCGAATACTCTTTGCGTAACGCAAGTTTTGTAAATTTAGCGGCCGGATATCCCGCCGCAAGCACCGCATGTACCCTGTTTCGCTCGGGGATCTTCAGCGCGCGTTTGATCGAAGCCGCCCGGTTGAGCGTTTCAGACGCGTATCCGATAAAGCACGTCCCGAGGCCGAGCGCATGGGCGAGCAGCGTGATATTGTAGGCGGCATACTGCGCGTCCTCGACCGGAAGGCTTCCGTCCATTGAGCTGTGAATAATTATCACTGCGGGCGCTCCCCAGAAAAGCGGGTCTTCGCCTTCAGCGGCCCGCGCCAACCCGCGCTCAACCGATTCATACCGGTCGCGATAGTAGCGCACCAGCGTCATTCCCATAAACAGGACCGAAAGGTACCGGGCAAACGGATTTTTCGCGATCCTGTTTATCCGTCTGAAAAATTCTCCCACCTGTTCCGCCACACCGACCACTTTATCCCTGCCGTTGACCACGGTGAACTGCCACAACTGGCAGTTGCTTCCCGAAGGCGCCATGACAGCGCACTCCACCAGGTCCCGAAGGACATCATCCGGCACCGGTTTATCAAGGAACCGCCGCATACTCCGGCGCGACCTCATTATGTTCACGAGAAGCCCGGCGTCCGCATCACCGGGCTTGACGGCTTTTTCCCGGTATGAAAACGAGGTGAAACGCGGGCTCCTGAGCGCTGTACCGAAACTGACAGCCCCGGCCGCGCAAACGGCGTAACAGTGTGTGCAGAGTATGCACTCCTGCCCGGTAAGCTCCACGCTGCCGCCGGCAATAGCAAGGGTTTCCTTGGGGCATATCCTCACGCATTTGCCGCAGAGCGTGCATTTATCTTTATTGATGACGGGAAATTCCATATCCATATACTATACCACGGACCGCGCGGCTATCCATATCAAAATATAAAAAATTGAAGGAGACATAAACCTTTTCCGGCAGATCCTGTCAATTGATTTTTTACCACGGATCATCTCGTCCCTTTTCACTATTTAATCTTTGGAATTTAAAAAATCCTCGACAAAATATTCTGATTATCACCATAATGATGGCTATCATTGCAGATGAATGCGCGGTTTTGGCCCGCGATATACATGATCGGCCGGCGACATACAGTTTTCAGAAGCCGGTACCCGCTCCTTATTAAGTGACTTTTGTAACGCAATTATGACAAAAAATTTCTTCTCAGCGCCTTATGGGCAACGCGGGCTTTGCCGCACAATTGCACTGTTAAAATATTCCATAAAACTGGAGGATATGCGATGAAAGACGTGGTGATAGTTAGCGGCGCGAGGACAGCCATCGGCTCCTTCGGCGGATCGCTCAAAAACTTCTCCGCGATCGAGCTCGGCTCAATCGCGATGAAGGCAACTCTGAAAAAAGTGGGGCTGCGGCCCGTTATATCGGAGGAAATGAAGGCGCTTTCTCCCGACAAACTCAAGGATCAGGGGCCTGTCGACCTTGAAAAAAAGGCCGCAGATTACGACAGCTCACTCCGGCCGGTTGTGCTCGATGAATGCCTTATGGGATGCGTATTGCAGGCCGGCCAGGGACAGAACCCGGCACGGCAGGCGCAGATCCATGCGGGCATACCGAAGGAAACCCCCGCCTGGACCGTCAACAAAATCTGCGGCTCGGGGCTCAAGGCGATCGCGGTCGGCGCGCAGTCCATCATGACCGGCCAGGCCGATGTCGTGCTTGCAGGCGGGATGGAGAGCATGAGCAATGTGCCGATGGCGCTGAAGAAAGCGCGCTGGGGACACCGGATGGAAGTCACCGGCATAGGGGAAATCCATGACCTTATGGTATTTGACGGCCTCTATGAGGTTTTTTACGGATACCATATGGGACTCACGGCGGAAAACATCGTGAAACATTATGGCATCGACCGCAAAGAACAGGACGAGCTCGGCCTTTTGAGCCATCAGCGCGCCCGCAAAGCGACCGCGGATGGTATTTTCAAAGAAGAGATCGCGCCGGTCATCATCAAATCAAAGCAGGGGGACACGGCCTTTGAAATCGACGAGCGTCCGATGGACACCACCTACGAAAAGATGGCAAGCATGAAGCCTGCGTTCGCCAAGGACGGGACCGTAACCGCGGCCAACGCTTCGGGCATCAACGACGCGGCAGCGTCAGTGCTTATGATGAGCGCGGATAAAGCGAAAGAGCTCGGACTGGAGCCGCTTGTAAAGATCAAGGCCTTCGCGTCGGGCGGCGTCGATCCGGCATACATGGGCGTCGGCCCGGTGCCGGCAATCAGAAAGGCCCTGAAGCTCGCGGGAATGACGGTGAAAGACCTCTCCATGATCGAGTTGAATGAGGCGTTCGCGGCGCAGGCAATCGGCTGTTTCCGCGAGCTCGGCATACAGAACGATTTTCCGAACCAGCTGGGAAGCGGCATCTCCCTCGGCCATCCGATCGGCTGCACCGGCGCGCGGATGATGGTGACGACGATGTACCAGATGAGGCGGAAAAACCTGAACACGGCGCTCATCTCGATGTGTATCGGCGGCGGGATGGGGATAGCCATGATCGTCGAGCGTTAATTTCCGGAACCATGAACGGCCTCTGCGGGGATCATGCTCTCTGTATCCCCCTCAGGCCGTGTTACTTCTTCTTTCTTTTAAAAAGCCCTTCCCAGAACGACATCTCCTCATCTGAAAGCACCGGATTGTCTTCTTTTTCGGGGATTTTCGCCGCTTCCCACTCGTCGATCTCGCGCGCGAGCTGTTCGGCGAACTCTTCGCTTTTCATCGTTTTTGCCTTGAAGCGCGTCACGTATCCGATAATGTCCTTGTCGGAAGTCACCACGGTTATCATGCGGGGGTTGTTGTCCTTCTTCACAAACTGCTTGATCAGGTAATCGGCCGAGTAATCGAGCGAGTAGTACACGTCGATGCGCCCGTAGCGCTCGCGGGTGACCTCGAGCGAGGGCTGCTTTTTCCCGTCAAAGACGACCCCTATCGCTTTTTTGGATATGGCCGCGTACCGCTTGAGCTTCTGCAAGAGCCCGATCCGCGCTTCGTCGAGGCGGTTGCCGATCATGAGCTCCTCAAGGTCGGGAAACTTGTAGATGAGGTTGAATCCGTCTATGAGGTACGCCATCCCGCCCCCTTTATCCATACATACGGACAATATGTAAAAAAACACCTCCCATGCGTGTACACGGGAGGTGCGTTTATATATCAAAGCCGATCGCGGGGACCGGCCCGGACGACATGATCACTCGGCCGCGGCTACAGCGACTGTTTGAAATGTTCAATCCTGTTCATCGCCTCCCGGATGTTCTCCATCGACGTGGCGTACGAGCAGCGGATATGGCTCTCGCCGCACTCGCCGAACACATTGCCAGGCACCACGGCGACCTTTTCCGCCTTCAGGAGATTGAGCGCGAACTCGCGCGAACTCATGCCGGATGCCGAGATATCGGGAAACACGTAAAACGCGCCGTCGGGCATCGGACAGTTGAAGCCGATCTCGTTGAACCGGTGCACGATGAAATTGCGGCGCTTCTGGTACTCAAGGATCATCTTTTCGACGTCGCCCTGGCCCTTTTCAAGGCCCTCGATCGCCGCGTACTGCGAAAGCGAAGGCGCGCAGAGCGCCGTGTACTGGTGTATCTTCAGGATCTGGTCGATGATATACTGCGGCCCCGCCACGTATCCGAGCCTCCATCCGGTCATCGCGAACGATTTCGAGAAGCCGTTGAGGTATATCGTGCGGTCGCGTACCTCGGGGATAGATGTGATCGAAAAATGCTCGTGGTCGTAGCTGATCGATGAATAGATCTCATCGGAGATGATCATGAAATTTTTATCGATGGCAAGGGCCGCGATCTCCTCGAGGACCTCTTTGCTGATCGTGGCCCCCGACGGATTTGCCGGATAGTTCAGGATGATCGCCTTTGTCTTCGGCGTGATGAGCGATTTCAGGCGCTGGATGTCGATTGCGAAATTATCCTTTGCGTATGTGGGAAGCGAAACCGGCACTCCGAGCAGAAGAGTGATGTTCGCCGCGTAGGACACGTAACACGGCTCGATGATGATAACTTCATCGCCGGGATTAACGATGGTGCGCAGGGATATATCCAGCCCCTGGCTCACACCCATTGTGACGATGATCTCCTTTTCAGGGCTGTAGGAAACCCCGTGCTTGGACTCGATGTCCCCGGCTATCAGCTGGCAGAGGCGCGGCAGCCCCCGGTTCGGCGTGTAATGCGTGCAGCCATCCTTGATGGCGTAGATTCCCGAGTCGGATATTCTCCACGGAGTGATGAAATCCGGCTCACCCACGCCCAGCGAGATGCATTCAGGCATGGAATACACGATGTCGAAAAATTCCCGTATGCCGGAAGGCGGGATCGCCTTGACGGTCGACGAAAGCAGGGTCTCGGGATTGTTCTTTTTTACCAGTGATAGTTTCAACGGCGTTACTCCTTCATAATCGCTTCAACGACCGCCTGCTTTGCCTTGTGCTTCACTTCTTTCATCGCCTTGCCTTTAAGGTCATGCAGCTTCAGGTCGTTCAGCGATCCTGATTGGTACAGAAAAAACACGATACACAGAGCGGCTATAAATGCAATAATGGCAAGCGTTTTTATCTTTTTCAAAATAAATACCGCGATCGCGAACGCGAAAAGAGCTACCGCAAGCGCAAGCAGCGGATTTTGCAGCGCAATTGCTTTTAATGTTGCAGTAATAGATTCCATAGGCTCCCTTTAATTTCATTGCACGGTCAGGCGGATCAGCCTGCCATGCGCAGTTGCGTCTCTGATATCAACCAAGCGACAGGCGCATTACAGACCGATGCATTGCCGGAATAAATCCATGGCGCGCATACAGGCCGGCGTCATCGTTGTCGCCTTCCCCGCCTGCCCGGGCCCATATCTCCCGAACACCTATGCTCTTCATCCGGCCCGTTAAAGCATCAAAGAGGAGATCGCCGGCGGCAAGATGCCGGTACTCCGGCGAAATGCCGAGCCATACTATCCGCCCGGCCGCGCTCTCCGTTCCTGTATCAACCTTTTCCCCGAGCATGAAACCGAGCAACTGTTTTTTTCTTACCGCGACAAAACAGAGCTCCGGAAATTCCGCGTACATCCCGGCAAGCTCTTCATCCGACCAGTGACGGATGCAATCCGCGGCGGGCAGGCCGTTGAAGAGTGAACAACCAAGCGCATAGACGGCGGCAAGATCCCCGATCTCCATAGCGCGTACCGTTACCGGCGCTCCGTATCCCCCCGCCATGATCGCCCGTCAGTAAATCGGCTTATAATCGAAATGGTGCGTCGCGGTGATGTAGCGGATCGTGTGCGTCTTGGAGCGCATTACCACCGAGTTGGTCGTGGCTCCGCCGGAAAAGTAACGGACCCCCGGCAGAAACTCGCCGTCGGTAACGCCGGTGGCGGAGAACATGATATTGTTTCCAGGGGCCAGGTCGTTCAATTGATATATCCGGTCAAGGTCAGTCTCGCCAGTGCGGCGCACAAGCTCGCGGTCCTCTTCGTCGCGGTACACAAAGCGCGCCTGCAGGTCGCCCCCGATACACTTGAGGGCCGCCGCCGCGAGAATCCCGTGCATCGCCCCCCCGACGCCCATGAGAACGTCGATCGGCCTGTCATCGAGCGCCGCGGCTATCGCTCCTGAAATATCGCCGTCCTGGATCAGCTTGATCCGGGCGCCGGTGCTGCGTATTATCTGAATGAGATCACGGTGGCGTTGCCGGTCGAGCACGCACACGGTGACATCCTCGATATATTTGCCCTTGGCGCGCGCGATCCGCTTGATATTAATGTCAGGCGTCTGGGTGATATCGATAATACCCTTCAGATCAGGGCCGACGGCGATTTTTTCCATGTATATATTCGGCGCCGGGAAAAAGCAATCGCGCTCTCCGATGGCTATCGCCGAGATGGCGTTCTGGCCGCCGTTCGCGCAGGTCGTTTTACCTTCGAGAGGGTTGAGCGCGATGTCGGTGTCCAGCCCGCTCTGCGTCCCTACCTCGGCCCCGGTACGAAGCGGGCCGCTTTCCGTATCGGCACTGATCACGATCCTGCCCGATATCGAGACAGAATTAAAGACGCGCGCCATCGCTTCGATGGCGGATTTTGAGGCAACCGACTCATCGCCCCTCCCCATATATCGGCTGGCGTACAGGGCCCCCGCCTCGGTGACCCGCACAACCTCCAGCGCAAGATTCCTGTCCATGATCACTCCTCCGCTTTTTGTGGCTATTGTATCGTACCGATTTTTTACAGATCAATAATAAATTGAGGATATGCCCGTTTTTTCGGGGCCGTTATTTTCGAAGCAGTTCGTCGTATATCTCTATCTTGCGTTCGACATAGGCCGATGAATATTCATTAGACAGAAGCGAGGGGTTGTTCTTCGCTTCACGGTAGAGCGCGGCGATCTCCCGCCATGAGCGCTTGAGCTCGATCCGGCGCTGCGTCAGAAGCGCGTAATTGACGACAAAAAGCCGCTTGCAGACGATTGCCAGGAATCGGCCGCCGGACGGATCAAATGTAACATCCCCGCCTTCAATGCCTGTCGCGACCGGCTGGCGCTGCGATGGAAAATAGAGATAGATCATCTGGTCGCGCGAATAGGAGATGACTCCCGGCCCTTCCGAGAGGTTCAGACCCGTGTTGAGCGAGCGCTGCGGCAGTACGGTCCTGCGGTCCTGCTGGACGTCGTATATCGTGACGGCGAAATTCCCGCTCGATCCGCTCCTGAACGCGAGCGCGGTGTTAGAAAGCCAGTAGATCTCGCTTGGCGACGTCACCCCGCCGAGGTGCTGCGCGCGCGATCCCTGGATCACCTTGGCGCGGTAGTTTCCCCCGCCGCCGCTCACGACAACACACCGTGACCTGTCGGGGGAGAGGTAGGCGCAGGACGGCAGATTGCCCTCGGCAATGTCGGCGTACTGGCCGCGGGACAGGAGCAGCCGCTTTGTTCCCGAAAAGAAAAACAGCTCCTCGATCCCCTTCTCGTCTTCGTAGAGCATCGAAGCGCCGTCGCGGGAGAGCGAAAAATCCTGTGATACCGAAAGCGACGGCAGTGACGTTATCTCGCCTGTGGAGAGGGATACAACGACGATTTCATTGCGGGGGATGATGCTTCCGGGGCGCGCGATTATTCTTTTCAGCACGAGATAGCGGCCATTCGTCGTCACACGGGCCGCAGTTATCGTCCCGCGTATCCGCCTGATTTCCGCCGACCTGCGCCGCTCGATATCGAAAGAGAATATCCCGTTTTCGTCGCTCGCTGAAAACTCGCGGATATAGACAAGGGCGCCGGCGCCCATCCACCCCGCGAAGGCGACATCCCGCTCGATAAGCTGCGCGCCTGCGCGCTGGTACGCGTCGAGCTTCTGCCACACGAGCCGCTTCACGTGTCCCGAGGAAGGTTCGAGGTAAATTTCGTCGAGGTTGATATCGCGCGCCGCCAGCCCGGTGGAAAGGATCACCAGGGCCAGCGGCACGAGCAGGATTTTTTTCAGATGCATCGTCGCACGGCTACTTCGGAGGTTCCTGTTTCGGCGCTTCCGCTTTAGCGGCGGACTGCGCCGGTGCTGCCGAAGAATCCTTTTTCTCCGCCCCTTTGGCTTCTTTCTTTTCCGGCTCTATTTTCTGTTCGGCCCGCGCCTGTGGGATTACCGGTATTTTCAGCTTCTGGCCGGGGAAGATGAGATCGGGATCGCGGATAAGGTCTTTGTTCGCCACGTAGATGAGCGGCCACAGGCGGGCGTCGCGGTAGGTGTACTGCGCGATCCTCCAGAGGCAGTCACGGTGCTGCCGGTTGTATTTCACCTCGTAGACCTGCAGGATCTCATCGCCGATCTTCTTTTCAGCTGGCGCTGCCCCTTCGCCGACTTTCATGGTGGACTCTTCGCGCTTCTTTTCCATGGCGATGGATACGGAATTTATCATCGATATCGCCTCATCAGATGCCGCCACTGATTCATGATACGATTTCGCCTCGAAGCGCGTCCTTCCCTTGCCCACAAGCTCGGTGATCTTGCCTATATCCTGCTGGAATTGGTCCTTCTGTTCGGACGTGTTCAGCTTGCCAAGGCCCGTTTCGGCGTTTTCGAGTTTATTCTTCGCCATGCCCTTGAGGTCTGTTTCCTCTTTTCCCATCGCGGTTTTCAGGCCGCCGAGCACGCCGATAGCCTCATCCGATTTGGCGATCGATTCACGGTAGGAGTTCCTGGCGAAAAGCTCGTTGCTCGCGGTGATGAGGGTGGCGGCGCTGTTGATCTCGGTCTCATGCTGCTGGCGCACCGGCGACGCCTGTGCTTCCTGCAGTGACGCGCGCGCACGCGTGAGTTTTTCGTCGGCCATGCCGCGCATTGTCTTCTGCTCGGCGCCGCCGAGTTTCTGCTTTGCCTCTTCAACGAGCGGCCAGGCTTCCTTCAGGTTGTTCTGCTCGATCTTTGAGTCTGCCGATTTCAGCCTGTCCTTTATATCCTTAATATCAGCAGCGGCGAATTCGGTCCCGCGCTGTCCGGCAAGCTTGTCCGCCTCGCCTCCCAGGCGGGCGATCTCGCTTTTAAGCGCCGGGATCTCGCCGTTCGACTTATCCTTGGCCTCGGTCGCAAGCCGTAGCGCCTCCTGCGACTTCAGGTAGGAGTCCCAGTAGCTCCTGTTGTTGTGCAGCGTTTCAGCCTCTTCGATCGCCTTTCCCGCGCCGGTAAACGGTTCGGCGGCAAACCGCGAGGCGAAGAGCATATCAGCCTCGCCGTATATTTTCTTCGTCTCGTCAAGCGAATCGCGCGACAGGAGCGGCAGCGATTTGTTGATGGCCTCCTCTGCCTTCGCGTTCGATTTGGCGGCATTCTCCTTCGCGCCGTCCATCTTATCCTTCATCGCCTCCTCGTGCGACTTCACGAGGAGCTCTCTGGAGGCCTTCAGCTCATCCGGGGCATACCGCTCAGCCTTGACTTCTACCGCGCGGGTGATGGCGCTTTTCGCCTGCGTCATCTCGCGGATCGGCACCTCGAGCCGGCAGGACGCGAACGCGGCAAGCAGCACCGACATCACAGCGCAGGATATTATTCCGGAATTCCGATGAATCGCTCTCATTACAGGACCTCCTTCGGGAAAGCGCGGCAGGAATGACAAGAAACGCCGCGCATATTAATGCGTTCGATATAGTACAGCAGCGGGGAAATCTTTCAATCAAAAAAAATCATATTACTTTCACTACGACCTTGCGGGACCTCGGGCCGTCAAACTCGCAGAAAAAAACGCCCTGCCATGTCCCGAGCACGAGCCGCCCGTGCTCGATAATGACGGTCTCCGAGCAGCCCACAAGCGATGATTTGATGTGCGCGGGCGAATTCCCTTCCAGGTGGGCGAAATCCACCTGCTCCAGACCGACACGCGAGAGACCCTTCACGATATCCCTGGGCACTGTGGGATCGGCGTTCTCGTTGATCGTTATCGCGGCAGTCGTGTGGGGCGTATAGATGACGCAGATCCCGTCAGCAATCCCTGAATCGCTCACGGCATGGGCGACGCGGGAGGTGATATCAATCAGCTCCTCGCGCGTATTCGTCGTTATCGAAAAGGTCGTGGTCATGTCCGCCGCCTCGATTTCAGGAGGATATCCCCCATCGCCCCGTGAATGAGGCCGTTGGATGCCAGTATTTCAGGATATTCCGGTTCGAACGGGTCACCGTTGTATTTGGAAACTTTTCCTCCGGCCTCCTCGACGATGAGGCTGCCCGCCGCCATGTCCCACGGATGGAGCTCGGGCTCCCAGTAGCCGTCAAACCTCCCGCACGCCACGTAGGACAGGTCGAGCGCCGCGGAACCGAGCCTCCTTATGCCCTGCACGTTCGGCGAGAGCGAGGTGAACTGAACGAGGTTGTTCTTCTCGGGATTCTTGCGCTCGTAGGGAAAGCCGGTAGCGAGAAAGGCGACGTTGAGGTCGCCGTTTTTCGTGACCGCGATCGGCGCGCCGTTCAAAAAAGCCCCGCCGCTGCGCGAGGCCGAAAAAAGCTCATTGTGGACCGGATCGAACACCACGCCGGCGACCACGCGGTTTTCACGCGTGGAATAGACGCCGATCGACACGCAGAAGAACGGCAGCCCGTGCGCGAAGTTGTTGGTGGCGTCGAGCGGATCGACATACCAGACGAACTCGCCGCCGGTGTCGCGCCGGCTCCCCTCTTCGGCCACGATAGAGTGATCGGGATAGGCGGCCCCGATCGCCTGATAGAGAAAATCCTCGGATTCCCTGTCGATGTTGGTTACAAGGTTGGAGGCGCTTTTGTAGGATACGCTCATCCGGTCGGAGCGGAACCCGCGCAGAAGGATCGCGCCCGCGTCCCGCGCGATCGCCTCTGCAAAGCCGGTGATCTTCTGCAGGTATGAATTCACGCCGCTCATATCGCCGTCCCCCCGCCGAGGAGGATCGCGAGATCATTGTGGTCAGTCTCCTCGCCGCCTTCGGCGAGCTCGAAGAGCAGTTTCTGGTACAGGAAGAAGTTGTTCGTGATCCACTCCTCGACCCTGATCGAGAACACATGACCGGTCGTCCTGAAGCCCGGGAACGCGTCGCCCTTGAACCAGGTTTCGGAATCGGCGCCCATCCACCCCTGGCCGTTGAAGAATTTGTACGGCCGGTCGTTATTGAGGTTGCGCAGGTACATCCGGATCATGAACTCGAACGAGACCGCGACCAGCCTTCGGTTGTTGACGCTGTCGTATTTCACCAGGGTGATTCCGAGCCCCGCGTTGTAGACGCCATAGTAGTTTGACACCTGAAGATCATGATCGAAGAAATAATAATCGTTGACCGACATCAGGAGATAGAAGCTTAGGAAGCGGTCGAAGGTGTAGGTGAACGTGTATTCGAGATAATCGACGTCAAGCGTGCGGCCGGACGACTGTTTCGTATCGTGGGGAAGCTCGCGCGGATAAAAGAGGAAACGCATAGAGAAGGCGTCGCGCTGCGCGCCGAAAATGAGGCCGCCCTTGTAATCGTACAGGGTTTCGCTCTCCCCGGTGGCAAAGTCGTCGCTGTACTGGTTGAAGAGGAAACCGACTCCGAGATAATAGTTGCCAAGATGATAGATCGCCTGAACACGCGATGAAAAATTCACGAGATTGGGCGAGAGCGCGCCGAGGTACGGGTTGCCCGCGAGAAGATCGAACTCGAACGAAGGGATCGGCGAAAAATTCAGGTAGAGCATGTTGGGCACATTCAGGAGGAGGCCCTTTTCCTCCTCATATTTGAATCCGCTACCCTTATAGTAATACGCCTCGCGAATCATGAAATCATAGCTCGCGTAGAATACGCGGTGCTCCTTTGGAGCTTTTTCTTCTTTCTTTTCGGGACACTGGACGGCGGCCTGTTTGGCCTTTTCCTCATCCTCACGCTTTTTCTGCTCGGCAAGTTTCAGCTGGCGTTCGCGAAGGCGCCTGGAATAGGCGTCAGGAAGCCAGGAGGCGACGCTTTTATTGTTCGGATCGACCGAAATGACATGTTCGCCAGTTTCCACTGCCTTCTCGAACTGGTCCGTTTTGTAATACAGGTACCCGGCCCGCTCCTGGGAAACAATCTGACCGGGATTGCGCCTGATCGCCTCCTCGTAGTTGGTGATTGCCTCGACGAATTTCCCCTTCTGCTCGAGGACCATTCCCTTGTTGTGATATACCCGCGCCGAGGTCTCATCGTAGATCTTTATCGATTTGTTGAATTCACCTATCGCCTCGTCGTACATCTTCTGTTTGCCAAGCTCGACGCCGCGGCGGTTGAGATCCGCCGGTGTCTGTGCGGACAGCGCGGCAGTGACGCACAGCGTGATCATTGAAGTGAGCAGAAATATCGATAATTGCTTCATAGCTTTTCCGGTTCATCCTCGAAATAGTACGTGAACGGGCAGGAGCCGGAGCGCTGCCCCTGTTCTGTATGATACTGTAATCATTATCACGACAAAAATAAAGCAATTTTTACGGGAGAGGCCAAAAAGCGCGGTTCAGTTGACCGCGCGTGATTTCGCCTCAAAAAGATATTCCATGGCCAGATCGGTGTCCCCCCGCAGCAGATGGCATAGGCTCAGGCTGATAAGGCTTTTCAGGTCGGTGCGGTCCTTCGAGCGCTCCTTCAGCATCTCAACCTTTTCGTCGAGCGTGCCGAACCTGTCGGCAAAAGTCTCGACGGGCACGGCGCGGATGAACCGGTCGTAGACCTGAAAGGAAGGGGAAACTTCCTTGATCTGCCTGATCTCCCGCGTATATTCAGAAACCCGGTTCATCCGGTAGAGCACACGGGCCTTGAGGCGTCGGATGTTTTCGTCGTTGGGGGATATGATGATAAGCCGGTTCAGAAGCCCCAGCGCCTCATCATACCTGCCGCTTTCATAGTAAAGGATTGAAAGCGCGGTGAGCGCAACAGAATTGTCCGGAGAAAGGCGGATTACCGTGCGGAAGCATATTTCTGCCGCGCGGTGGTTCCCCATGCGGCTGAACGAAAGGCCCATGATGAGCGAGGCCGGCGAAAAATCAGGATTTATTTTCTTGGCCCGGTCAAGCGCGATGATCGCTTTCTTGTAATCCCCCATCCGGTAGAGCGTCGATCCCATGTTGAAATGGGTAGTGCAATCCTCTCCGAGCTCCAGCGCCCGCCCGAACGATTCGATTGCCTCGCCGAACTGGTCCAGCCGGGCATAGAGCGCTCCCAGGCTGACATGCACCTCGCGGAAATCGCTCCGCTCGCCGATGATCGCGCCGTACTCGCGCAGGGCAAGCTGGTAGTCCCCATTCCGTTCGAGCTGTATCGCGTTGTTGAATCGTTCCATGAGCGGGTTCATAGTTTCCTCGTACTGTCGTGCCTGTTTAATGCTACTTCAATACCGCGACCCGGTTGCGGCCCGCGGCCTTCGCGCCGTAAAGCGCCCGGTCGGCTCGCGCGATGAGCGTGCGCTGGTCGGAATCGCGCGCCGGATCAAACTGCGCCACGCCGATGCTGATCGTCACATGCAGCGGAGTCGCCTGCCCCTGAAAGCCGCATTCCTCGACGCGTCTGCGCAGCCGCCGGGCGACGTTTACCGCGTTTTCAAGATCGGTTTCCGGGAGGATCACGGCGAACTCCTCCCCGCCGTACCGCGCGGGTATGTCAATTTTGCGCAGGCTGTCCCTGAAAATCTGAGCGGCCTCTTTCAGGACAAGATCGCCCTGCTGGTGCCCGTACGTGTCGTTGAACCGCTTGAAATGGTCGATGTCGGATATAATGAGCGCGAGGGGGGAGTTATACCGCTGGCTCCTGCGCATCTCCTCCAGGAGGCGCTCCTGAAAATAGTGATGGATATACAGGCGCGTCATCCTGTCGAGCGTTGCCATAAGATAGAGCCGTGAATTCTCCACCGCGATCGCCGCGAATTTCGCGAGGTCGAAGAGAAAATCCTTATCGTCGTCTGAAAAACCCTGCCCGTTGATCTTGGGCCCGAGCACGAGGATCCCGTTGATACTGCTCTTGGAAACCATCGGCACGACAAGCTCCGCCTCGAGCAGCCCCATCGTGTGGATATCTCCCTGCACATCGCCGCGTTCGGCAAGCACCCTGAACTCCTGGGGATACGGATTTTTTTCGAGATATTTCACGAGCGGCGAGTCTTCGCTCAGGATGAGCGACATCGCGTCGAAATCGTCCTCGTATCCCTTCGCCATATGGACTGAAAAGTGCTTCACATCGATGTCGAGCTGAAGGATGATGCACACCTTCTCGACGAGCATCTGGCCGATACAGCTGTAGAGGATCGACTCCACCAGGCTGCCGAAATCAAGGTTGGATGAAAGGCTCATCCCCATCTCGATGAGATTGCGCAGGTCGTACACCTTCTTCTCGAGCGCCTGATCCTCAATCTGCTTTTCGTTTACCGATTCGAAGTTTTTCGCGTCATCGTTTGCAGTCATGTCATTCCCCGCGTTCCAAACGCTTATCCTCACCGCACAGTCGCAGGACCGTACTACTGCCTATTATCGGATACATTCCCGCGTCCGTAAAGAGAAATACTCCCCGTCTCTCCACCGGTCTGTCTTTTTCATCCCGGCAGATAAAAAACGGAACCTTAATCTCCGATCAGGGGTCTTTACAGTATATCTACTATACACGAGGTGTTGCATGAACAGACAAAAAATAATTATCGCGGCAACGGCGATCGCTCTCGCGATCCTCATCGCGGGCGGAGCGGCCCAGGCACAGCGCCGCCAGCAGGGCGGCCCCAGAGGGAAAGACATGGGGCCGGGCAGAGAATGCGCGATGCATAACTGCCCCATGTTTTTCGGAAATCCCGACAGGATGAAAAAGGAGCTCGGACTGAACGACTCGCAGGTCAATTCGATTCAGGATATCAACCAGCGCTACAAACGCCAGTTCCTCGACTTCAAGGAGAAGCTCGCGCCCAAACGCGTCCAGCTCCAGCGTCTTATGATCGAGGATACCATTGACCTCAACCAGGTAAGGCAGAAAATGCAGGAGATATCGGCGATTATGGTGGATATGAAGATGCTGCATGTCCAGCAGAAAGTCGAGATCGACAGGGTGCTGACGCCTGAACAGCGCTCGAAGCTTCGCCAGATGCGCCCGAAGGGGCCGCGTGACGGAAGATGCGGCGGATGCCCCCGCGGCATGATGGACGACACAAAATAACAACCCATCCCGCCACCGGCAATTCCTTATCACCGGAAAAAATCCGCGGCATAAGGGAATTGCCGGTCGGCCCCTGCCGGAGCGGCTCAGCGTCATTTATGCATGTAAGAATGTGAAAGTTGCCTGCGGTGGTGTTGAGGCAGGATATAAAGCGGCGATCGCCACTCAGCCGACAAGGGCTCCTGTGCGGAGATTCTGAAGGAAGCGCCTGCCATGCTCGGTCAGGCGCACCGATACGGGATCGTTTCTGCGCCTTCGCACATACCTGAGTATGCCGAAATGCTCCATCCATGTAAAGAAGTAGAAGTCAAGAAAGGATATCATATACATATCATTTTCAGCGGCGAACCCGGTGAGACGGAAAAACTCGTTTGCGATGGCGTTCAGATCGGCGCCCTCGGCGGAGTTCAGCATAACATCCAGGAGGATATATTTGCACTTCATCAGATCGCGGGAGGCGGCGGGATTGGAGGGGAATATGTCGTCCCACTTCACCTTCTCCCAGAACGCGTTAAAGGCTTCGAGATAGAGATCCTGAAGCGAAACGCCGTCGCTTTCAATACGGGCGACGCCGTTACGGTTCCTGAAAAGGAAAGTATTCTTGAGTAGTATCGCGGCCTGCTTTAAAAATATAATAAGCAGGTCAGCATCGTCGACCTGCTTTAAAATATCCGACTTCTCTATCCTGCTCAGGCAGTAATCATAAAAATCACTGCCAAAGCAGTTATCACCGGTTAGCGCGAATGAACGCGCCCCTATCGCTTCGACAAGCAGCCTCATCAGTTTGATCGCGAGGCAATTCTTTGCCGCATCGGAATATAGTAAAATATTTTCGTCGGCTGTCACGCCGTTCATGCTCCCGCCTGCGCGCACGGGGACCGTCCTGTCTTCGACCATCCACACGTACTTGTATGATTTTTCAATAATTACCGCGTAGAGTACGTCGCGCTCTGTGTTCGGAATATTATAAAATTTCGTTTCAATTTCCTGCTTCAGCATGTCGTATGAATAATCGCAGTCAATCACCTTTTTCGCAAAATAGTTTATCTCCCGGCTCAGTTGCTGCTTATTGACCGACAAGCTGTTTTTCATAATATTCAAAACTCCTGAGGAGTGAATCGATGTAGAACCGTGTTGAATACTGAAAGCGAAATAGTACTTGGACAGAAAATGTCTATCAAAATTTTCTGCAAACATATATAAAAATTAATTTCAAGTCAACGATATTTCTTTTTTTAATTGTAAAATTTTATTTCCGGTTGTATAAATGTCTATTCCTGATCGTGGGCGCCGTTATCGGCGCCTGACGCCCTTATTTCACGAAATGAACCATATTGCCTATTTTAAAAACAGGAGCGAGCTGCGGCGGATCATCGCCAACAGCCGCCGGATCATCCACTATCTCTCGGCCGATCTGGGCGAACGGACGCTTCGTTGCCGTGATAATCTCGACAAAGCGCGGGATTTCATCGCTCAAACTTTCGTTTCACAGGGCGGCGACCCGGCGTTCGAGGAATTCAAAGCTGACGGAATGCAGGTCGCAAATGTGGTAACTGAAATAAAAGGCACCGGATCACCCGATCATATCATACTGATCGGCGCCCATTACGACACGATCGAAGGCACACCCGGCGCCGACGACAACGCCTCCGCCGTTGCGGGACTGCTGGAACTGCACCGGCTCCTTTCGGCATCGCCGCATCGCAGGACTATCCGCTTTGTCGCCTTCACGCTTGAGGAGCCGCCGTTCTTTTCAACCGACCTCATGGGCAGCATGCAGCATGCCCGGCGGGCAAGGGAGAGAAATGACCGGATTGAGCTCATGATCTGCCTTGAAATGCTCGGATTCGCGAAAAGGAAGGTCAAACAGAAATTTCCCTACGAGGATATGAGGCGGGATTATCCCCGCTACGGCAACTATCTTGCTGTGGTGGCCTTCCCTTCGTCAGCGGAATTCGCCTATCTCTGGCGAAACCTTCACAACGGCGTGTCAAGTCGCAGGATTTACGAAATGATCGGGCCCTCGTCCATCCCCGGCATCGGGTTTTCCGATCACATGTCGTTCAACCGGTACAATTACCGCAACGTCATGCTGACCGATACCGCTTTTTTCAGGAACAGCAACTATCACACGGAGCATGACACCTACGACACCATAAATTTCCGGTTTCTCGCCGAAAACATCCGCGCCTCTCACCTCGTCATAAAAGAGCTCGCCTCGATGCAGAGCCTTCCGTACAGCGGGTGAACCCGCTTTCAGTGACCAGAACCTGCATCTGAAGATAGAATCAACGCACCGGAAGCCGGAAGCTACAGGGATTCAGCCGCCCAGGCCATTCCGCGCACGGAACAATTCCGGCGGTTTCTGCGGTCGCGAAGCCGCTTCTCGATGAACACCATTTTCACCAGGAAGCGGTAGGCGATCCGGTCGAGGACCGATAATTTCCCCTTTTCGGGAAGGAAAATGAAGAAGAGAAACCTGTTCACCAGCGCCAGAAAACCGCAGGCCCCGTTGAGATACACGCTTTTCACCATTTCGGCAACTCCTTTCTATTCAGATCTGCAATCCCGTATATCCGAAATGAACAAAACGCTCCGCGATAAATAATCAATGAGTGTTTTATGTATTTTCCGTTAAGATTTGAAGGCAAAATGCCCGTGAGTTTCTTGAAAATTTTCATGTGTTTTGCTACAGTTGCACTATACGTACGGGCCGCCGCGGTGCCGTCACAGACTACCGAGAAGGAGATACAGCGATGATCAGAACCACCCGTCTCAAGGATTTATCCGCGCAGGAGCTTGACCGGCTCTTCAACCGGTTCGGCGACGATTTCAGCGCGATCATGATCAACACGGTCATGCCGATAGTAAACGACGTGAAGGCCCGCGGAGACGAGGCGGTGAGGCATTACACCGAAAAATTCGACGGCGTAAAGCTCGACTCCCTCGTGGCGACCCGGGAGGAGATCGACGCGGCCTACGGCCGAATCCCGGCGCCGGTCATCGATTCGTTCAAGCGCGCTAAGGAAAACATCGAGGAATACCACGGTCGGCAGAGACGAGAAAACACCATCTACACCCGGGAGGACGGCATCACGCTCGGGATGCTTCACCAGCCGATAGAAAGCGCGGGCCTGTACGTCCCGGGCGGTAAGGCGGCCTATCCCTCGTCGGTGCTGATGGGGGCGATACCGGCGCAGATCGCCGGCGTGAAAAACCTGACCGTCATCACCCCTCCCGACCGTACGGGAAGCGTCCCCGACGTCACCCTGGCGGTCTGCAAGCTCACCGGCGTCACCACGGTCCTCAAATCGGGCGGCGCGCAGGGGATCGCCGCGGCCGGGCTTGGAACAAAAAGCGTCAAAAAGTCGGATATTATCGTCGGGCCTGGCAATATCTACGTGACGGCGGCCAAAACCTACCTTTTCAGCCTGGGCGCGATCCAGATAGACTCGCTTGCCGGGCCGAGTGAAGTGCTGATCATCGCCGACAAAAACGCCGATCCGCGCTGGGTCGCCTTCGACCTTCTCTCGCAGGCGGAACACGAGGAGATGGCGATGGCGGTGCTCGTCACCCCGTCGCAGGAGCTCGCCGACAAAGTGCGCGATGAGATCATCCGCGACATCGAAAGCGGCGGCGGGCGCCACGAGATCAAGAAAAAGTCGATACAGTCCAGCGGCATCATCATCGTGACCGATACGCTCGACGAGGCGATCGAATTCTCGAACAGCTACGCTCCCGAGCACATGGAATTCATGGTCGAAAATCCGCTCGACTACCTCGGCCGCATCAAACATGTCGGCTCGCTCTTCCTGGGCTACCACGCACCGGTCGCGATCGGCGATTACTACTCGGGCACCAACCACATCCTCCCGACTGGCGGCGCGGCGCGGTTTTCTTCGGGTGTCGCCGTCGACACCTTCATGCGCCACACCTCGTTCCAGTACCTGAACGAAGCGGCGCTGCGGCGCGCGAAGGACGCGGTCGGCCTCATGTCTAAGATGGAAGGGTTCGAGGACAAGCACGGCGGTTCGGTCAACGTACGTTTCGAAAAGTAGAAAATCGTCTTGACCGCTGGCGGCGGGTGCGGCATTCTTTTTTTAAAACGGTGCTGAAATGAACAGGGAGCTTTTCATCAGGTTAATTCTTGTCGTGCTGATCGTCTTTTCGATCAACTGCGAGTCGGTCGGCCAGCGCGAGACGCAGGTGCTCACCTACGCCAGCGAGAAGGTAAATGTTTACGAAAAATACCTGGTCGACCCCGCGCAGTACACCTCGAAAGGCAGCGTCTATCATAAGAAATTTTTCGCGCACCTGATCGGCGTGGCAAGGATGCTGACCGAGGAGAAGAAGCTCAACCTCGTCGAGAAGAGCATCGGCTTTTATCACGACAAGAAGCGAAAGGACGAAAAGAAGCTTTATTTAGGGCTGGATATCGACGCGCCGTCCGCCGCGATCCGTCCCGACGGCACCTACGGGCAGAACACCTCGATTCTCCTGAAAAAATACACGCCGGAATACCTCCCGGTGGTCCTCTCCTGCGTGACGCTGCTCGATGAGGCCGAGATCGCCGGCATGGTGATCGGGTTCAGGTGGCAGAACGGGTCGAAGAATGAATCGTTCAACTTCTGGGTGGATAAAAAGGACGCGAGGCTCTACGAGGCGAACAGGCTCACGCTGACCGAGTTCATCGAACGAAACACCATCACCGACGCATCCGGCAACATCGTGCGCCTGATAAAGTAGCGCGGCCGGACCCTACCGCGAGGAAAGTATCCCCGAAAGCGCCTTGATGAGGGTCTTGATCTCCATCATCGTCCCCACGCTGATGCGCACGTACTCCGACTGTATCGGCCCCTGAAAAAACCTTACAAGGATCTTGTGCTCCTTGAGCGCTTCGTAAAGCTCCTGCGAGCTGATATCCGGGTGTTTCACAAACACGAAGTTCGCCTTTGACGGCACGATGAAAAATCCCATCTCACCAAGGTACTCTTCGAGGTAATCCTTGTTGTTGCGCAACATTTCGATGTTGTACTTGAACGCCTTTTTGTCCCTGAGCGAGGCAAGCGCCCCCGCTTCGGCAAGCCGGTCGACGTTGTAGGAATCCTTGAGCTTCAGAAAGCCGCGAATGACAGCCGTTTCGGCCACGACAAGCCCGACGCGAAGCCCCGCGAGCGACCCTGATTTCGAAAACGAGCGCGTGACGATCACGTTGTCGTGGTTCAGGACAAGGTCGATGAGCGTTTCTCCGTAAAAGTCGACATACGCCTCGTCGATGACGAGAAGGCCTTTGAATTTTGACAGGAAATCCGAAACGCTTTTCCGGTCACACCCGCGGCCGGTGGGATTGTTCGGATTGCCGATGATTACCAGATCATACTCCTTTTCGAGAAACTTTTTGAAATTGACATCAAGGTTTTCGTCAAGGTCGATCTTTTCATATTTGACCCCGTTCGCCTCCGCGGTGGTATAATAGAGCGCGTATGAGGGATAGGCGAAGCCTGCCACTCCGGTCGGCTCAATAAACCCGCGGAAGAGCAGGCTGAACGCCTCGTCGGAGCCGTTGCAGACCATGACATTGTCGACAGTCAGGCCATGTTCCCTGGCGAAAAGCTCCCGCAGGGCGATGTTGGTCGGGTTCGGGTAGCGCCGAAGCGACTCGTTCGTGGCCTCTTTTATCGCCTCGATCACCGCCTTTGACGGCGGGAAGGGGTTTTCGTTCGTGTTGAGCTTGATAAACTCGCTCAGGTTGTCGGGCTGCTCGCCGGGCACGTATTCGGCCATCTTCTTCAGCCGCTTGTTCCAGAACCTCATTCCGTTTTCCATCACTCTGCTCTCCGAATACTACAGGTTGATTTCACCGCGTTTCATCTCACCGGTGGGCCGCGCCGATAAGATCGTCAAGACTTCCGGCGCCGTCTTCGCGCATGAATGATTCGAGCTCGTCGACGCACCGCACGGCTTCGAGCGGATCGACCATATTCATCGTGCCCAGGGACACGGCGCTTGCCCCGGCGTAGAGGAACTCCAGCACATCGTCAAAACCGCTGATGCCGCCGATCCCGATGATCGGAATTTTCACCTTCGAAAAAATTTCATAAACGATCCGCACGGCCATCGGCTTGATCGCAGGGCCGCTGTATCCGGCCACGCGGTTGCGGAAATGCGGCTTTCGCGTCGCGAGGTCGATCTTCATGCCGAGGAAGGTGTTTATCGCCGAAACCGCGTCCGCGCCCAGGTCTTCGGCGGCCGTCGCGAAAAGGGTCACATCGGTCACGTTCGGCGAGAGCTTGACGATGAGCGGGCAGGCGGTAACTTTTCGCGCCTTTTCGACGAGATCGGCAAACACCCTGATGTCGCGCCCGAAGGCCATTCCCCCTTCTTTCACGTTGGGGCAGGATACGTTGAGCTCGACCGCCGACACTCCCGGCGTTGTCGAGAGCACGCGGCAGAGCTCGATGTTCTCGTCGATCGAGTGCCCGGCGACGTTGGGAATCACGGTCGCGCCCTTCTCCCGCAGAAAGGGGAGCTTGTCGGAAATGAATTTCTCAAGCCCCACGTTCTCAAGGCCGATTGAGTTGAGCACGCCGGCGGTCGTTTCGAGCACGCGGTTGCCTTTGTTGCCGGGGCGCGGGTTGATCGAGAGCCCCTTCGTGAATATCGCGCCAAGGCGCGCGATATCGTAAAAGCGCGAAAGCTCCTCGCCGTAACCGGCCGTGCCCGAAGCCACGGTGATCGGGTTTTTCAGCGTCAGCGATCCTATTCTGACTGATGTGTCGATTGTCTGTGCCATGATTGTCTTCGTTATCCGGTATTTTCAAACTCACCCCTTCCGGGCAACCCTCTCTGGCTTTCAGCCATCTCCCCCTTGTCAAGGGGGAGACCGAGTGGGGGTATATGAGTTACACCCCTACAGCTTTATCTCCTTCGCCCACGACCGGTTCTCGAGATACCAGTCGACGGTCAGGCGAAGTCCTTCGTCAAACGGAATTTCCGGCGCCCAGCCAAGAAGGTTACCGGCCTTCGTGATGTCGGCCCAGGTTTCCTTCATGTCGGCCTTGTGGAACGGCTTCTGCGAGATCACCGCCTTCTTTCCCAAAAACTCTTCCATTTTCTTAATCATGTAGGTCAGGGGGATAGGATTCATCCCACCGCCGAGGTTGATGATCTCATAGCCGATCTCTCTGAGCGCGAGGATCGTGCCGCGCGCGATATCGTCGAGATAGGTGAAGTCCCTGCTCTGGCTCCCGTCGCCGAAGAGCTCGATCGCTTTCCCTTCGTCGATCCACTTGATGAACCGGAACGGGCTCATGTCCGGCCTTCCGGCCGGGCCGTAAACAGTGAAGTAGCGCACGACGGATACATCCATCCCGTAGAGGAAATGATAGGTGTAGGCCATCACCTCGGCCGCCTTCTTCGATGCCGCGTAGGGCGATATCGGCGTGTTCACCGGCAGTGTCTCAAGGAACGGCGTCGGCTGCCCGGCGTAGAGCGACGAGGTCGACGCAAGCACCATCTTTTTAATGTCATGCGTTCGCATGAGCTCGAGCAGGTTCAGCGTGCCGTGCGCGTTGGTGGTCATGTAGACGTGCGGGTTTACCATGCTGTAGCGAACGCCGGCACGCGCCGCCAGGTTGATCACCGCGTCTATCCGGTGACGGCCGAATATATCCGCCATCGAATTGAAGTTTTCGATATCGGCGTGATAAAAGGTGAATCCGCTCTTGCCCTTGAGCAGGTTGAGTCGGTATTCCTTGAGACGCACGTCGTAATAATCGTTCAGGTTGTCGACGCCGATTACCGCATCGCCGCCCGCAAGCAGCATCTCCGCGGTCTTGTAGCCGATAAATCCGGCAGCGCCCGTTACAAGCAGTGTCCGCACACAGCACCTCACAATATCAGGGTGGATATAGGAACGGTCACCGGCACACAGGCGTCAAGTATTATATTCGGGCGAAAACCCGAAGGCGCGAAAACCGTCCATCGCATGAATTTTACCGCACAATCCGCTATTTTCCTTGAATTTGCCCGCCATCTTCCTACCCTTGCCTGACCATATCCGCGAGGAGCCGTGATGAACCCGACCGTCAAATTCATCGTCTTTCAGGCGCTTATCGTCCTGCCGTTCGCGGCAGGATACGTCGCGAAGCGCCGCATGAGCGATCCCGGGGCACTGGCAAAAAAAATTGTCACCGCAAACCTCGTCACCATTGAACCGGTTGTGGCGCTCTGGAGCATCTGGGGGCTTGCGCTCACTCCTGGCCTGGTCCTGCTGCCGCTTTCGGGCGTGGCGATGGTGCTTCTCGGGATGGCGCTCGGTTACGCGGCGCTTCCCCTGCTGCACCTTTCGGGCCGCAGCCGCGCCACCTTTCTTATCACCGCCTCGCTCGTCAACCACGGGTACACGATGGGCGGGTTCATCTGCTATCTCGTGCTCGGCGAACAGGGAATCGCTCTCTCATTCATCTTTATCTCGTATTTCATGCTCTATCTCTACCTGGTGATATTTCCCTTCGCGCGGATTTCAGGGCGGTCGGATAACGCACCTCTCCCGTTCCTGAAATTTTTTGTGAGCCACCGCAACCTGCCGCTTTACGCCATCATCGCCGCGATCATTCTTCAGCTTGCCGGTATCCCGCGCCCGGCTGTCGCCATGCCGGTCGAATATCTCCTGATGGCTTCTGTCGCAGCATACTACTTCTCCCTCGGAATCAATTTCAGCTTCAGCGACCTCAGGGACATCATTCCCGAAACCGCGGTAGTTTCGGTGATAAAATTCGCGCTCGTTCCCCTTATCATCATCACCGTCTGCTATTTCGTTCCGATGGACAGCGCGGTCAGGACGGTCATCATCATCGAATCGTGCATGCCGGCCGCGGTCTACTCGGTCATCACCGCGATCCTGTTCGACCTTGATTCGCGGCTCGCGTCAGGCATTTTCGTTGTAAACACCATCATCTTCATCCTGTTTGTCCTGCCGGCGCTGCTGTTTGTCGCGTCCCGGCTCTGACCCGCGGGGAAAAATCGAGTTGCAGTGAAATAAAGCCTCATCCGCCCGGATTTTTTCTATTGACTTTATGGTTTCATCCTGCTACTGTACAACCAAAAATGCGGCGGACCACCGTTCGCGCCGGCACTTCGAAAGGACCTTCGATCGACAAGGAGAACCCCATGCAACGGTTACTTATCGCAACATTCATTCTTGCCCTCGCAATCGGATGTAAATCGCCCTACGAACTGGTGCGCACCGGTCCGATCTATCCGCCTCTCGCGAAAGACTCCGAAGTCAAAGTCATAGGATGGCAGCGGCCCGACAGTTACGAACAGGTCGGCATCGTCGATGTGGGCGAATACACGCTCGACAGGCGCATCTCCATCGCCAAACAGGTGGCCAGGGAAACCGGCGGGGATATCATCATGCCGAAGATCTCCGCCGACCCGGAAGAGACCAAGAAGCCCGGTTTCCTGCTGCAGTCGTTCATCATTCTCCGCGAAAAGAAATCGCCCTCACTCGCGGCTCAGGGCCCCGATCTGGGGATAGCGCCCTCAACCATTCCGGACAAGGGAGAAAAAGGCGCGACCCAGCCCGGCACCGAGGAGAAGAAGGACTACTCCAGGCTGCCGCGCGCACAGTTCAGGCTCCTGCTGTCGGACACGTCGATGCTGAAGGGTTCGCAGTTCCAGGGGTCGCTGTACCCGGTAAAATACTACACGATCCCCCAGTCGCTCAAAAGCGCCGGGCCGGCCGAGCGGCAGCTTCTGATGCTGAGCACGCGCGATGGAGAAAAGCAGGTTCTCCTCTTCGTGCCGAAGGAAAAAAGCAGGGACTTCAGGAAAATGATACAGAACAAGCGGATACTCAACTTTGTGTACACGCCCCTGACGGTATACCGGGGGAAGTATCCAGTGCTTGACTATGTCGACACCATAGAAAAATAATTTTTCTCGACACCCATTACCCGCGGCACAGCGACGCCCCGACGGGGGGCCGCGCTGATGCAGCATTTCCAATTTCAATGAAAGGAGCACCGCGCCTTGACAATCACCGCCGCTTCCCTGAGCAGCCTCAGCCGATTCACCCTCAAAGACGAACACCTGCTTTCCGACGCCATGATCAAGGCGGAGATAGCGCGCGCGTTTGACGAAAACCGCTGTTTTGAATTCTATCCGGACGCTGACCTGGTTTCTCGTCTCGGTTTCGGGGAGGGTATCGAGGCCCATCGTGACAGGATTTCCGCCATTCGCAACGGCATTTTCGACAGGGTATCAAAGGGCGATTCCACGGTGCGTGAGCGCCTGGCAAGCGACATACCGCTCTCATCCCGCCTCACCGCCGCGATCGTATCCATCCATCGCGCCATGGCGGACAGCGACTTTACCGCGCCCATCGGCCGCCGTTTCGTGCTGATAAAGGAGCGGAGCGGATCCCCCACGATTTATCACGTTTCGCCCGAGACCACCGTGATATCCCATGTCGGCCAGGGCCCGCAGTGGGAGGAAATCCCGACGATCTATCTCGGCCTTAACATTTTTGACGTGCTCATGAAGGAAACCGAACGAGGAGGCACCGCATATCATGCCGCCTTCAGACACATCCTCATGGTCGAGGAGAGGGCCATCCAGACGGGATATTCGCATACCGAGATCTTTTCAGCCGAAGTCTCTCGGTCCCTAAACCTCCTTGTTGACGAGGTCATCGCCACATCTCTCGTCAGGGAACTTGAGGCGGCAAAGGTCACTCCGCCGGGAAAGATCAAACGCTTTACCGATATTCAGCGAGAAACGTTCCTTCGCCTTCTCGACGCGCGCGTAAAACACGAACCGCTCAACTACGACTACAACCGCTGCATGAAAGCGATTAACGCGATCGAGCGCCTCGCCCGCCGCTATAAAAAAAGCGGCGACAGGGAGTCGCTTCGCGAGGTTGTGCGCCTCCTTGTCGCGGCGTCAGGGCACGACATCCACGAAGTGCGCAACAGCGCCAACATCATGCTGGAGCGCGTGTTCGCCCCCAAGGAGTTTGACGCGCCGCTGGCGACCCGCTTTCTAAATCTCAAGACCGGCGATGAGGCGCTGCTCTCGTTCGATCTGCCCGATCCTGCAACCCGTTATTTCGTGCGCGTCTACCGTAATACGCTCTCGCCCGGGCTCATCGCAGCGGTCGAGGATGACATTGACTTTTTCGACGTGCCGCTCGCCTACGATGAAGCCGCGAAGCACTTCACCTTTTCGCATGTCTTCACTGAATACGGCCATTACGATTTCCTGGTATATGAAAAGGGAAAGAAGCGCGACAAATGGCTGAACGTGCAGGGATCGAGCGGCCGGATAAACGTCATCCCCGACGTGCGCGGCGAGGTCATCCTCGAGATATTTCCCGATATCCACGGCCACACCGGTGTCTACTGGGCGGACAACTCCGATCATCCGGGCCTCGTCTACAACGAAAACGGCCAGGTCATCCGCCTGGGACGGTTCTCTGATATCACCGCCCATCTCGATGACCTGAAAGAGCGTTATTTCATCACGGCCCTCTACCTTCTCGGCGTGCAGAAACGCGGCTCCAACAGGGAGGACTGGGCCCCCGAGGCCTCTTCCCCCTCGCCCTTCTCGCCCATGAGCCTTGTTGAGATCGAGCCTTCGCTGGGCGGCGAGGATGAATTCAGGGAGCTTGTTGCGAAAGCACATTCAATGGGCATCAGGATCATCGTCGATATCGTACCGCATGTCAACAGGAGAAGCTCCGAGGTGCCTGACGAGCTGTCAGTCCGCTGCTATGACGGCGACGGCAACCTCACCGTGCGCGCTTCGACGGACGGCCGGTTCGGCAGCTGGAACGACGGCAAGCTTCTGAACTACCGCCGTTTCGAGGTGTGGGAGTGGCTTGCCGGATCGATCCTGAAACTTATCGACAAGTTCGATATCGACGGCATCCGATTCGACTCGGCGCACGCCGTGCCGATCATGATGAAGAAAAACAACTACCAGTTCACGCACGGACGCCATCGCTCACACGAGGAGCTGGTGACCGGGGACGTCATTGTCAACGAGCGGGAAGACGGCCATTTCATGACGACCGGGTATTTCGACTGCGCCTGCCGCGACCTGATCGCGATCCCGATCCACCAGTATATCATGCTGCACGTCGAAGCGAAACTCCGGGAGCGTAAAAAGGACTTTTTCATCAACATCGCCGAATGCTACTGGGGCCACGAGCGCTACCTGACCCGATCCGGGATCATCCCGTACAACTCGGCGCTTTTCAAAATCTGCGAGAACATCATCCACGGCAAAACCGACGTGCGCGAGATATACCACGTCTACGACAACTACCTTCCACAGGCGATGCCTGAAGGCACGGAGCTCCTCGGCATCCTCGGCAACCACGACGAGCGCCGCGCGTTGAACACCTTCGGGCAGCGCGGGCTTCGAGCCTCGGTGGCGATGACCATATTCATGAGCGACATCATCATGGATTACGAGGGAAGCGCCGAGGGCGAGGGATGGAAGGTTTTCCTTGACAACATCTACGTGAACTGGAACAGCTTCGAGTACGCATCCCACCGCAGCGTGGAGCGCTTCTACCGCAACTGGTACTCGTTCCAGCGGCGCGTCCGGGGACGGGGATATCTCGTCTGGGCAAACAACACCATGGCGGCGGCGGCGCTCAAGTTTTCCGATACCGGCACATGGCTCGCCGCGTTCAACTTCGCCGACTCCAACCAGTCGGTATCCATCCAGTTCGATAATCCCAAGCTCCCCATTCGGGACGACATGTGGATAAAGGTCGTCGACCTCCTCTATTCGCCGATTACCGGCCATTACAGTTACTTCACGGGACGCGAGCTCAAAGCTTCGCGCATTAACACGGTCATATCCTACACCGAGCGCGTCAAGCTGATGAAGCTTGAGGATGTTGCCGATCCGGCTTCCCATTACGACGATTTTCTGCGGGATTCATTTATCAGGCTCTGTACGATCTCCAATCCCGACCATTTCAGTTCGAATTTCGCGTTCGGTGAACTATCGTCGCGCGCCGGGGATTTTGAAAGGTTCGCTGATTTCATCGCGTCAACGCTCGTGCCTCTTCTCAACCGTGAACACCGCTATTTTCTCGAGATAGGGCTCAAGCGCGCCCTCTTTCACCTCAGCCGCGGCGGGATGCTTCCGCCTGAGACGGTACTCGCATTTATTGACAGGCTCGCGGAACACCGCGACGGCGTCCTTCGCTCGCTCGGCGAATCGCTTCGGTGGCACAACCAGCGCGGCTCGCTCGTCTTCATGTCGGCGGAGGCCGAGCCGTTTTCGAAGAGCGGCGGACTCGCGAATGTTGTCTATGAACTACCGCGCGAGCTTGCGCGCCTCGGTGAGGAGGTGTACGTCATCACCGGCATGTACCGGCAGGGGGACGACAAATCCTGCCAGAAGATGCGGGACGCGGTCGAGAAGTACGGCGCGCGCTACACCGGCAGGAACGTCAGGTTCAAGATACTCAGCCACGAGTACGAAGTCGGCGTGCATTCCTGCCTCGTCGACGGGGTCACCTATTTTCTGCTCGACCATTACGAGTTTTTCGACGGACTCTACTGGGGATTTACCGCCGAGGAAAAGCTCAGACGCCGCGTCGCGTTCGCACGGGCGTGCGCCGAGGTCATCTGCACGTTCGGCCTGCGGCCGCACTTCACCTTCACCAACGACGCCTATGCCGGCCTCTTTAACGGCATCGTGCGCAGCGATCATGTTTACGCGTCAAACCCGAATTTTCAGCGGACGACATTCCTGCACATCATTCACAACGGCGGCTGGCAGTATTTTGACGCATACCACCGGCACGAGCGCGGGTTCGACCTGTTCAACCTGTTCAACCTTCCGCACTGGAAATCGTGGGACTTCACCGATCCGCACCACGGCGACAGGCTCAACTGCATGGCGTCGGGGATACGGGCGGCCGACCGCACCATCACGGTCAGCCCGAGCTACGCGAAGCAGATCGAATACGCCTGCGACGGCCTCGAACGGATACTTTCCAACGTAATCGGGATAAGCAACGCCATCGGTCGCGATTTCCGCCAGCGCATTGACGCGAGCTTCAAAGCGTCCCGCTTCCAGGAGGACAACTTCCCGGCGCTTATGGACGAGATTGCGCGAAACGGCAGCCTTCGCGAAAAGATAACCTCCCGCTACCCGGAGATACTCGAGGGCCTCTCATCGGTGAGTGAAATAGCTGACGAGCTTCGCCGCTACACCGTGACGCGCGCGCTCAACAAGCTTCTCGTCCAGCATCAGCGCGGGTTCGAGGTCGATCCGGACATCCCGCTTTTTACCATGATCCACCGCATCACCGAGCAGAAAGGCTTTCAGCTTGTGCTCGAATCGTCCCAGGGGCTCTTCCGCCACCTCGGCTACCAGGCGATCATCGGCGGTGCGGTCGCGTCCGGTGATCAGCGCGGAGAGGAGCTTGCCCTCGGCCTGCAAAACCTTTCGACGTTCTATCGGAACCAGGTGTCGGTTTCGTTCGGCTATCAGGAGATAAGTATCCCCCTGTTCGCTTCCGACATTTTCTGCATGCCTTCGATGAATGAACCGGGGGGGATATCACAGCTCGAGGGACTGGTCTGCGGCTGCCTCATCGTCGCGCGCGCTACCGGCGGCCTTCGGGATACCGTCTTCCCGATGCGCGTGTCTGGCGACCGCGTCGACGGAAACGGGTTCCTCTTTTCCGACTACACCCCGTGGGCATTTTTTGACGCCATGGAGCGGGCCGCCATCTTCCTGAGAAACAACGACGATACGGCCGTCGCGCGTGCGCGGATTAACGCGGAACGGTCAATCTATTACTGGGACCGGCCAGCGCGCCAGTACATACAGGAGATTTACGGGATCAAGGAGATTATCCGGCCGGTTTAATAAAAAAAACGGGATACTTCTATCCCGTTTGTTGCAAAAAGTCTTTCCTGTTAAAACTGCATCTGGTATTACGAGGAAGACCATAGAGTGTAAAATGATTTGATATAATTATCGGATTTTATCTTAATAACTTTAATATTTTTTGATGACTGCACGTGATGGATAAAGGAAAAATTATCAGTATCATTTCCCTTCTGGCAGCCTCACTTTTCTTTTCGTGCGCGTCGTTCAACGGCAACGGCGGCGAGGTCAAAACCGTCATCCGTTCGCTGAACGGCGAGCCGGTGATCCCGCGCAAGGCCAACCGGATCACGATACCGGATTTTTCAGACCGGAGCGGCGATCCTTCGATCGCCAGGAAAACGGCGCTACGGGTCCGCGACCTAATCTCATCAGACGGCAGGCTTTCGGTCGTTTCGGGCGAAGCCGATCTGCTCCTGTATGGGAGGATCGTCAGCCACGAGATACAACCGATCGAGTTCGGGGCGATGCACGAACCGACAAAAAAAAGGCTCCGCATCATCGCGACGGTGAGACTGATCAATACCGCGACCCGTCGCCCCGTATTCAACGACAGTCCGGTCCAGGCGTTCGAAATATTTTCTGAAATAGTTCCTCCCGTGTCATCCGAATATCAGGCGCGCGAGCGCGTCATAGAAAATCTCGCGCTCAGGATCACACACCAGACGCTCTCCGGCTGGTACACCGACCTGATGACGCCAACGGAAAAAGCCAGATAACCATGGAAACCACACGCACCACCAATTCAACTCAGCTCATGAAAGAGCTGAAAAGCGGCTCATTATTACGGATATATCTTTTCGCCGGCGAGGAGGAAGGAGAGAAGGAAAAAGCGATAGCCGCCGCAGCCTCGCTCCTCGGCTCGAAGTCCGCCGCGGGAGGAGTCGTGACCGGCCGGTTTCACCTTGAAAACGGCGAGCTCATGCAGGGAATGGAATTCGCGCTTACGATGTCGATGTTCGAGCCGGCAAAACTCTGCGTGCTGATGAACGTCGATGCCATCGGCTCATCGGAGTCATCGAAGGGACATATCCGGGAGCTCGTCACCTCGCTCCCGGATACGACCACACTTATCATGACTACGCCTGAAAACAGGTTTCCCTCGAGCATTCCGGCCGATCTTCGCGGCATCATCACGCTGGTCAACTTCTGGAAACGCTTTGAAAGCGACCTCCAGCGCTACATCAGCGCGTCATTCGCCCGTCAAAAAATCTCTATCCACCCCCGGGCAGCCAATCTTCTGATCGACCTTCTCGGGCGCGATGTCGCCAGGATCGACGATGCCATCGAAAAACTCGCGGGCGCGGGAACTTCTTCCATCGACGAAGCGACCGTCCGGGACTGCATTCACTTTGAACGCGACGTCAACGTGTTCGAGTTTGTTGATATGCTTTTCCGGAAAGACAGGCGCTCGCTCGCGTTTCTTACCCGGCTCCTCGATGACGGCGTTCACGAGCTCGTCATACTCACCATGATCACGCGCGAGGCCGAGGCGATCGAGCGGTATCACCGCCTCTGCCGGGAGATCGACCCTCATTCGGCGCTGGACGAACTTAAAATTCCTGAAAAGAAGCGCGACCAGTTTCTGGCGCACGCGGGCCAGTATCCCCCCGCCGAAACGCTCTCGATCTTTCCCCTTATTCTGAAATGCGAAGCCGCTATCAAGGACCGGTCGCTTTCAAAAAACACTGTTTCCAACCCTGTGTTTGTGCTCGCCGGAGCCATGCTTACGGGAACCATAACAGCGCTTTCCGTATTTAATAGTTGAAATAATGCTCGGAGTAAGGAAAAGTACGTCATTCAGGCGAATCGTCAGACATGGAATTTTCAGAAATCATCGAACAGAACAGGCAGCGGTTTCTTGAATTCAACCTCCGAAAATACGGGCGGTTCCAGGATCTTATACCCAATCCCGCGGTGAAAAAAGTCATTAACTCCATCCCGCTGCTTCTTTCGCTGAACCACCGTAAAATACCCGGCTATGTGGAAGGCCCCGTGCCTTTCGGCATCTCGGGTTACGAGCCTGACGAGGAATCGAAGAAATTTCTGCGCGCGCGGTTTCCGGCCGTCACACTCGATTTTTCCGCGGGCAGCGGATTTATCGAAATGCTCGCCGTAATGGGGAGCATCGGCACAGTCGCCTACAACAAAAAATCAGACTTCGACTACTGGGTTTGCATCCAGCGGCGCACTATCACCGGCGAGATGTACGCCAATTTCATGAAAAAGGTTGATGAAATACAGAAATGGGCGATGAAGGAAATAGAAATTCCGGTCCACCTGTTCGTCAACGACATCGATAAAATAAGGGAAAACATTTTCGCCGAAGACGACGACGAGGCGTTCGGAACCACGGTCGGCGCGATGCTGAAGGACGAGTTCTTCAGGAGCTCGATCATCATCGCCGGGAAAATCCCGTTCTGGTGGGTAGTCCCTCATTTTGTTCAGGATAACGAATACGACACGTTCTACGAAAGGCTTACCGACGAAATGAAGGAGAAGCAGTATGTCGATATCGGCAACCTCTACGAAATTTCAAAAGACAACTTTCTCGGTTCGGCGCTCTTTCAGATCATTAAATCGCTCGGCAATCCTTTCAAATCAATTATAAAGATCGGCGTGCTTGAAAAGTATCTCTTCGGCGACGCCAACGCGCTCCTCAGCCACAAGCTTAAAATGAGCATCCTCCACGGCACGATCACCGACATCATGCTCGACTCTTATCTTTTCATGTTTGAAGAGGTCTATGCGTATTACAGCTCGACCATCAGGGACGAGGCCCTTCTTGGCGTGCTGAAACAGAATCTCTATCTTAAGATCGACCCCCAGATATCACGATACTCCGGAGTGAAGGACAAAAAGAATATACCCTACAAGGTCGGGGTAATGCTCTCGTATGTCAGACAGTGGGGATGGAACATCGAGATGATCCGCGACCTCGACAATTTCGACAACTGGGACTTCAACCGCGTAATGTCGTTCTGGGACAACGTGAAGCGTTTCATCCTGCTGAGCTATCAGAGGATATCATCCCAGATGCCGGCAATGAATCTCGAAAAGAAAATCTCGGAATCGGACTTCATGCTTCTGAGCAGAAAGATCACCACCCATTTCAGGAGGCAGGCGGGAAAGATCGACCAGCACATCACATTCAAAGACACTCCCAGCGAATCTATTCTTTATCTTGAGGCGATGAATCCCGGCGTTAAAGAATCGGAATGGCGCCTGTCCAAGCGGGACCGAAGCGCCTCGGAAGAATTCACGACCACCACAATCAAGGCAGGACAGAACATTCTCGATCTCCTCGTCTGGATGGCGATAAACAACATCTACGATCCGAATTTCTCAAGGCTTAACATTCAGTCAGGCTACGTACGCCTCAATCAGAATTCGGTTACTGGACTCCTTAACGAAATCTGCACCTTTTTTTCCGGAAAACAATCCCAGATCAGGAACGACTACTTTCTCCGTGCGGATTTCAAACTCCTTAATATTATAATCATCAACTTTAATCTCGACAACGTTGACACCATCCGGACAATACATCACCTGTATCTTACAAGCTGGGGCGAAGCGTATCTGAAAGAATACTCGTCTGAAAACGACCTCCTCGAAATTCTCTGCGGCATCCTCCGTGATGGGATGATCAAGAAGGTTCCCTTTGAAAACTACTGCAAGATTATCGCGCCTGAATCATACAAGAAGCATTATAAGCGCATCATCAATCTGTTCAGGGAATCATACGCCGCTCTTATCGAATCGGGTGAACGCAACTCAGTGAGATTTGTTGCACGAATCGGTGAACAGTATGCGGCCATCACAAGGGACCGCGACATCATTGAGCAGACCAGCAACACAAGCCTTCGAAACCTCCTTACGGCGGTTTCGTTTAAGCCGAAGCCTGAGATTTCATATCGTATTCACGGGGAAGGTTATCTTGAACGCCTCGAACTCATCTATCGCACAATGAAGAGAAACGCGATAACACTCGCCTCTGACGAGATCGGCGACCATAATGCTTTTTATCTTATCAACGAGAAGGGGAATCTTTTTGTCTCATTTAAACCCGTTTCAGATCGTTTCGCGGTTCTTTCAAATATTTATTATTTTTCAAGGAAAATTACAGACAGGATCAACTCGGCCGCGGGACGCGAACTGGTCAACCCGAACGGCTTCAGACTGCTTAAAACAGGGACGGACAATTTCAATACGCTTACCATCATGAACGAGACCCAGAAATTCGAAGAAAGCGTAATGATGAAAAAGAACCCGGACAGCGGACTTTCGATAACCATTGACAGGAAAATGGGCGGCGATGCTTTCTACAACTTCAGTTTCAGCGACAATACGTCTTCAGGTTTTGTCACCCTGCAGGAACTGCGAAGCGTGATCGGCTGGATACGATCCATACAAAAAAGCGGGATGACCGCACCTGTTCTGATCAGCGACGTAACGATCAATGGAGATGAAAAAAGGAGCGCCGCTTCGGGCAGCACCCCTTATTTTCTTGAAAAATATAAACTGGAATTCCTGCTCGAGAAGTATCTGCGAGAGTGTTAATAATCCTTCCCCGGGAAATTATCTTTAAAGAACCTGACCTTCTTCTTTTCAAGCTCAACATCCGATTTGTTCAGCGTGCCTTTTTCGAGTGCTATATCAAGCAGTTTCACATGTTCGTCGCTGTCTTTCTTTTTGTCATCCGTCTCATCGGCGTCTTTTTTGTGCCTGCTCTTCTCCTCGATTGTTTTGATTTTTACATCTATCTGGTCCTGTGTGAGGAGATGGATCTCGTCATCGTCGTCCTCGATAGTATCCTCGAGCAACGGCGCTTCCTTTTTCGGTTTCGATTTCTTCTGTTTTTCCTTTTTCGCGGGGGCCGTTTTTGCGGGTTTAGGCGCGGCGATCGGCTCCGGAGCTTTGTCCTCCTCCGCCGGCGCTCCCGCCATGTTCGCCGGCGGGTTCTTGATCTCAAGCTCGATCAGCTTAATCTTCTCGCCCAGAAGAATGTTGATCTGCTTTTCGATGGACATGTAAATGGGAGTGGTAAATGATTTGTTCTTCATAAGGAGCTTTTCCATTTTCTTCAGCTCCCTGATATCCTCCTCAATCATTTCGATCCGTTTGAGAACATGAATAACCTTCATAATGGCCCTCTGATTTAAAATAGACTCAACCGTTCCCGGCAGTCAGCCGTCTGAACAGGCGGGAAGAACCCACTCCACAGGCGTTTTGAGCGTAGTAAACGGGGGCTTTAAAGTCAATTCTATTTTCTTTTAGCGACTTTAAAAAACACCTCACCCGGAAGCAAACAGTGAAATTGAGGCACGGGAGACATTCACAATGGCCTGAAGGGCGTCATCAGAAAATCACTGTCTGGTCAGTTTCGACATAAAACTCGGTATGGCACTCCGGGCAGATATAATCACCGCTCTTCTGCACCCGGACCAGCGCTTTACACTCAGCGCATTCGACAATGAGAGGGGATTCAAAATCTCCTTTTGCCGGTGCGGCTTCAGCCTGTTCCCCGGACACCGCCTCCGATCCGGAATCGGCGCTTTCATGGGCTTCTTTTCCGTCTTCCTCGATGATCTGTACCGCAACTTCTCCGGGCATTTCTTCCGGAGCTTCGGCGTGCGCGCCAAGTTCCTGGTGCTTGATAACCCTCGCGAAGGCGTCATCACGTGACGGAGAAATAGCGAGTACTTTGTCAAGGCCGAGAAGCTGCCCGAGCGTCCGTATCTCGTCGCGGAGGTTGCAGAAAACGCAGATACCTTTTGCCGCTGATATTTTCTTGTGCAGATAAAGCATCACCCCGATACCCTGCGAGCTCACGTACTCAAGCCCTCCCGCATCAAGAACGAGGAATCGTCTGCCGCGCTCGATCAGCTGGTTTACATACTCTTCAAAATCAAAACTCGTCTCACTGTCAAGGTGGCCCTTTACCGTGACGGTCACGATACCGCCCTTCAACTCCTCGGCATGCTCGATCATTATCATTGCTAAACCTCGATTCTTCTCTTTTTAACCGGTATTGCGTCCCTGACAGGCTTTTTGATTTCCTCTATCAGCTCCCGCCTCAATTCGGCCGTGGAATGTGCTTCTGCCCGTCCCAGCGGACCGTGGGGCTGTATCTCCTCCATCATCTCTCCGATAATTCCCGAAGTCGCCCCTTCCGTTTCCGGTGAAGGCTGGGCAATGCGGTCCGGCGCAATGCGCGGCTGCGCTTCTCCTTCCTCACGCGAGGCGACTCTTCGAGCGATACGTCGGTACTGGATGAACACGAGCAGCGAAACACATAGCGCGATGACAAACGACGCCATTGCCAGCGCCGCGCTCAAAATCACTCCCTCGCGGAAAGCAGTCGATATCTTCTGATAAATCCTTTCCTTCCCGATTATGAAATTGACCGATCCGACAGCGATCTCTTTCTTTTTTTTGTCCTCAGAGAATACCGCCTTGGTAACAAGCCATCCGTTAATCATGAAGTCCGAATATAGATACTGCCTGATGAGCTGGCGCTCAATCTTTTTGAAAGGGACCTTTTTGTCGATGATGTTGTATTTAATGAACTGAAGGCCTTTATCATTTCTGAGAACCGGCCCCAGTATCAGGTCCATATTATATGAAAACTCGTCCGAGGCAAGATATCCGCCCAGGTTTTTAGCTGTCTCGCTGTTTGAGTGCGCGATCAGCTTGCCATCCGCAAGCACGAAAAACGCTTCATCGATCAGATTTTCATGCAGCTTTTCCTGAAAGAGGTCCTGGAGCTTCGAATAGTTTTTAAGGCGATAACTCATTTCCGCGACATCCGTAAGCGCCTCGGCAACAGTCGTCGAGTATTCCCTCGTCACATGTTCGATTTCCGCGATCCCCCTTTTGGTGCTGAAGTAGAAATAGCCCCCCGCAATAACGGCACTGAGGAGCAGAAGCGCCAGAAGAAGAAACAGAAAAATACCGAAAGGGAACCCCGCCTTTTTCTTATCTTTTTTCATTTTGACTCGATTATTCCGCAAATAGACTGAACGCCGGACATCGCTCTTATTATCGGCCCAAATCCTGTTTTAATCAATAATGGTTGTCATAAAAAAACCGTCAGTCCCGCGCAAGGCATTCACCCGCAAGAAATCCAGCGTGATAAAAAATTGATGACAAAAATGCACCACTACTTTATTCTGTTATACTGTAAATATATACATATATACATACAATTTGTCGATTACAAAGCTATACAGCCTGATGGCAATTGTCTGATGAAACGCATCCTCACGCACAATGATTTGGAAGGGATATTATCATGAACGCACTGAAACCAGAGAAACGCAACCACGCATTGAATTCCAACGGCGACCTTGAAAAATCGCAGATTTTTTCCGAGGTCATGATATCCAACAACCGCAGGCTCACCTGGGCTTTCCTGATCATAATGATCATCGCGAACGTGGCGGTAACAGCGATAAAATACGCCGGCGTCGGTTCGCAGTACCTGACCTATCGTGACATCCTCATCGAGCTTGTCAGCGTAACGATTATCATCGGCGGCACGATCACTATTGCCAAAAAGCTGAAGGGGCGCAAATCATCGGCTTACGTCACCATAACCGGTATCATCATTTCGCTCTTCATATTCCAGTTCTCATTTTTCGGGGCTAACGAACTATTCGCGGCCGTTTACATTGCTCTTGCCCTGAGCGCGTTCTATTTTGATCCGCGTATTACGATCTATACCCTGATCGTTGTAGTTCTCACACAGTCCCTTCTCTTTGTCGTCAAGCCGCAACTCATTCCAACGGGCCCGAAAAGCAACCTCCTGGTGCGTTACATTATCTTCTTTCTGGTAGGAGTCGGGGCCTCAACGGGCGCGGGAGCCACCAAGGCCCTTCTGAAGCTTGCAATAGAGAAACAGAACGAGGCGTCGAAATCGCTTCAGGATATCAGGCAGATGGCGCAGGCCATCGTCAATTCGATTGAAGTGATGAAAAAACACGCCTTTGAACAGGAATCCGCGACATCTGAAATGAACGACATTTCACAGCGGCAGGCTTCATCGCTCGAGGAAATATCGGCGGCGCTTGAGGAGCTCGCTTCGAATTCAGAATCGATCAGTAATATCGCGAAGTCGCTTTACCAGGAGCTTGAGATCACTGTGGAGTCCGTAAACGACCTGAAGGCGGTAAACGACAAGGCGCAAAGCAGCTCGACCGAGATCAACAGCACGCTGAATGAGGTCACAGAATACTCATCAAACTCAGAGGAGCACCTGAAGCTCACCATCGAGAAGTTCCAGACGCTCAAAACCAAAAGCGCGGAGATGTCCAATTTCGTGCAGATCATCAACGATATCGCCGATCAGGTGAACCTCCTTTCGCTCAACGCGGCGATCGAGGCTGCCCGGGCGGGAGACTCGGGGCGGGGGTTCGCGGTGGTTGCGGACGAGATTTCCAAGCTTGCCGACGCGACGACTCAGAACTCGAAGGAGATATCCAAAATCATCGGCGCCAATCAGCAGCTCATCGACGACAGCAACAGGCAGATCATCGAGTCGGCGGATATGATGGGCCGGCTGAGCACGGCGATCGAACGAATCAAAAAAGAGATCACTGAAGTACAGAACCTGATCAGCGACATCGACGTGACCATAAAAACGATCAGGAACCTCAACACGAAGATCCACGATTCCAGCAAGACCATTGAGAACGCCACCTCGGAGCAGAAGCTCGCCACCGATGAATCGAGCCAGACGACCGCGGATATAGCCAGAACCGCGCAGGATATCGTCAACATATCCACCAAGCTCTCCGATTCGACCCGCGAGATCGAATCGCTCATTAAGCAGCTCGACACGCTCGGCAGCGGGATGATTCAGTAGCTCTGGTTTTCCCCGAACGCGCCGCGCCCCTCCAAGGGGACAAACCGGCAGTCGCGGAACGATTCCTTCATCGCGTCGGTCACCTCTTTCGCGGTCGCCAGGCTCGTTTTGTTCCCCTTGCCGACATAATTGGATCCCGCGTCAACAAGAAACACGCGCGCCCCCCGATCCTCTGGGAGCGCCTTGATGTGACCGCCGTGTGTCGGCACGAAATTGAACGGCTCGCTCTTCAGGCAGAGCTCGGTTTCCTGGTGGGGTTTTGTTCCCACCGAGTAGAAGAGCGGAGAGTAGCTTTTCGTCCTCGGTATCATCGCGAGGTAGGTCAGGTGCTGTCCCGGCTTCAGGCCCTCCAGCTTTTCGGCAAACCGGTCCCTGCGAACCTTGTCCCAGTTTACCTTTTCGACGAAGCGCCCGATCTTGAATTTTTGCTGAAGCGGAATGAAAAGGTAGTCAAGCATCCCCTTCTGGCGAAGGTAGAGGATAAGCCGCGGCGTATATGACGTCCTGACGAAGTTCATCAAGGCGTCCTGTATCTCCGGGCTTTTGACGAAGAGCGGCCATTCCCGCACGATCTCCCTGGCCTGAGCCGAAGCGTCATCGCCGCCGAAACCGTCGCGATAGCGATACAGCACGTCGCCTTCTTTCAGGTTGAGAATGCCCGCGGGGGACACGAACGATTTTTCGTTGATATCGATCACGTTGACCAGTATCATTCCTCCCTCATCGTCATGGCCGGTGAAGCAGCCCTGCTGGTCCTTGCCGTTGCCCACGCGCCGCACGACTCCGCCGCGCACCGGCGGTTCGCCATCGGCGAAAGGAATGATGATGTCGGTTTTCTTGAGGATATCCTTCATGCCCCATTACTCCGGCGGAAGATTAAATTAATTCTTTACACTTCAGGTCCCTTGCGCCACTCTCAGACAGGACACAACTTCGAAATTCGGGATTTGGACCGGCGATGATCATACAGGCTCGGGATGTACCCCTCTTATCGGGCCTGATCGCGGATACAGCCTTTTGCTATTGATCATATCAATTATACTACAGAGAGGATAGAATTCATGAAATATTTGGTACTCGGATCCGGGGGAAGGGAACACGCGATCGCATGGAGGCTCCTTCACGACGGAAGCGCGACAGAAGTGTATGTGGCCCCCGGAAACGGCGGCATAGACGATAAATTCCGCGCCGACATCCCCGTTAACGATTTTCGCGCGGTCGAGGAATTCTGCGTTTCGCGGAAGATCGATGTCGTTGTCGTCGGGCCCGAGGCGCCGCTTGTCGACGGCATCGTCGATTTTCTGACAGAAAAGAAAATCCCCGCGTTCGGCCCTTCCGCGCGCGCGGCGATGCTCGAGGGAAGCAAGCTCTTCGCCAAATCTATCATGGAAAAGTACAAAATCCCCACCGCAGGGCACTACGATTTCACCGAAAAGGCCCCTCTTATCCAGCATGTCGCGAACGCGAAGGAATTTCCTCTTGTCATAAAACTCGACGGTCTCGCCGCGGGCAAAGGTGTTTGCGTAGCAGGATCGAAGGAGGACGCGCTCACCTTTATTTCGGAGATGGTCCCGGAGCACGGCAGGTTTTTCGTCGAGGATTATATCGACGGCGAGGAAGCGTCGATACTCGGCATATCCGACGGGTCAACCATCCTGAGCTTCGTCGCGGCGCAGGACCACAAGCGCGTGTACGACGGCGATCTCGGCCCGAACACGGGGGGAATGGGGGCCTACGCGCCCGCGCCGGTCATGACCGAAGCGAAGCTGAGGAAAGTCCACGACACGATCCTCAAGCCGACGATCGACGGGATGAACGCCGAGGGAACGCCGTTCAAAGGCATCCTCTACGCGGGCGTCATCACGCGCGGCGACGATATCAAGGTACTTGAATTTAACGTGCGCTTCGGCGACCCGGAAACGCAGGTGCTCCTTCCGCTCCTGAAGGGTAAGCTCGGCGACCTGATCCAGGGATCGATAACGGGAACGCTGAAAAACCATACCATCGCCTTCGAGCCGAAACACGCGATCACCGTGGTAATGGCGTCGGGCGGCTACCCCGGCGACTACCCGAAGGGAAAGGAGATCAGTGGCCTCGACGCGAAGGGCGATGATATAATCGTCTTCCACGCCGGGACGAAGCGCGAAGGAAACCGCTGTTACACCAGCGGCGGAAGGGTGCTCAATGTGACCGCGATCGGCAAGAGCCTGAAGAATGCGCGCGACCGCGCCTACGATCACATTCAGAAGATCGGCTTCGATGGGGCGCACTACAGAAAAGACATCGCCTATCGCGCGCTCAGATAGAAAAACGCAAGCATTCAGATTTTTTCCGCACGGCGGACAATTTCCCGTGCCATGTTGCGGAATATAACAGCGTGAAAGGGAAACATCATGTACCAGTAGATGATCCCGGTCACGCCCTTTGGCACGAAATATGCCGTCTGAATCAACGCCGAAGGCTCAATGACGAATTCAAGCCACCCTTTCCCCGGCATTTTCATCTGAGCAAGCAGCAGGAGCCTTCTGTTCTGCTCGACATCTATCACCTTCCAGAAATCGACACAGTCTCCGATCCTGAGCTTTTTTCGGTGCCGCCTCCCCCTGTTCAGTCCTGCGCCTCCGGCGAGCTTGTCCGCATGGCCCCTGAGCTTCCAGAGAAAGCCGTACCGGAACCATCCGTTTTCACCGCCGATTTCCATGATCGATTGAAATATCTTCGACGCAGGGAGGTTCCCGACTGGCTGTCGGCGTGAATCAAGGTGTACCGCTGTAAGCCGTTCCTTGCGCTCTTCAATATAATGCACTTCTCCGTGTGACCCGTCGGACCACCGGCTCACAACCTGCTCATTCTCCATTTCCTGCAGGGCTTTCCGCAGCGCAGTTTCGTAGCTGGCAGGCCTCACTTCCGGGAAAAAACGCTGTGCGTTATCATTCAGCATGAGGGTCTCATACTTCAAACCATCGACGAGCGCCCGGGCGATACTGAAAGGGACCGGCGTGAACAGTATAAGCCAGTAAGAAGACATTTTAGGCGAGAAGAAGGGAACAGGTATGATGATCCTGTACAATTCGAGAACCGATGCCGCCCGCCGCAGCATATCCAGAAAGCTCATACGGCCGGAACCTATATCTACCACAAGGTTGCCGCGATGCCGCAGTTTGCGTGCCCGATCAAGGTATTCGAGCACATCGTCCAGCCCTATAGACTGCGTCAGGGTGTGCACCCATCGCGGTGCGATCATCAATGGAAGCTTGTCAACGAGATTATGGATGATTTCGAAGCTTGCGCCGCCTGATCCGATGATGATCCCGGCGCGAAACCAGATTGTCTGTATCATGTCCGGGAAGGCGCTCAATATCTCGCCTGTTTCGATCCTGCTTCGCAGATGCCTGCTTGTATGTTCCTTAACTCCAAGCCCGCCCAGATATATTATCCGCCTGACTCCCGCTTCGATACAGGCATCGCGAAAATTTTGCGCGCTCACGCGATCCAGCTCCTCAAAATTCCCCTTCGACGAACCCATTGAATGAATAAGGTAATAGGCGACATCAACGCCTTTGAGCGCGCGTCTGAGGGAATCCACGTTGAAGGTATCTCCTTCATATACCTCAACCCCCGGCCGGAGATCGTGGTGAAGGGCCGCCTTATGCCGAACAAAGAGCCGAAGCTTCAGGCTTTTGTCAGCCTGAAGCTTTTCCAGAAAGCGCCTTCCGATATAGCCCGTTGCGCCGGTCAGCAGTACTCTCATCCCGTTTCTCCACACTTATGCTTATGCAGTAAAGATACTGTACTCGCCAATGAAGAAAAAGAAAATTATAAGGAAGCGGCGACAAGCGTAAGCGATACCCCTTTACACTTTCAGAAGGTCAGCAACCCGAGGACTACCGATATTCTGTCATGATTTCGGTTTTCTCGCTTCCATCGCGGTACAGATACTGCCGTACGGTGATGACGGCCCCTTTGATCGGCTCGCCGGGAGGCGCCTCGACCTCGACACCGATGTGGCCCATATCGGGATGATAGATCACGAAGGTGGGAATCATGCGGTGTGTAATTGCGATTGAACCTATTTTGCTGAAATAAGACAGATTTCCCGAACTGAGCGTTCCTATCGGTGTATAATTGTAGGCATCGCTTATAGCGGCAAGTTCGGCGGAGCTCGGGGTATTCGATCCGGCGGTTGTTGGATACATGATGTCCGCCAATAGAGCCGAATGCACCAGCCCGAACGCATGGCCCAGCTCATGGGTATACACGGATTGTTTTTCCGCCTCAGAAAATGCAGCATCCACAATGAACGAATCGCGAATAAGCACTGTAGTATCCACGATTTCACCCGTGCCACCATCGTACCGCCATTCCGTTATGCCAAGCACCGCGGGATCGGCAAAATCGTCAGCCTGACGGAATGAATCCGGTATTCCTTCCCCGACATACGACTCGTTGGTCACCGCGACCCAGTTCGGAGGGTTATACACGTAGTCCGGATCGGTATTGCGGGCGTATCCTATCGCGGAGGAGGGAAGCGCGCTGATCTGCCAGGCGGCAAGGCCGTTCCGCGAACGGGTCACATGCGCCTGCGGGTCGCTCTGCAGCAGATTGCCTTCATCGCCGCCGCAGCGCGCGAAGGCAGACAGAAGAGCAATAAATATAATGAATCCCGCCATTGTACGGTTCATGCGGATTGTTCTCCTTTACCAGCGCATTGTATCCGACCTTATACTACTATACCCGTTTACCGCTGAAAGGATTAAACAAAAATCCCGCGGATCGGTTGCATTACGTCCGGCACATCAGAATATACTTAAAATAATCCGCCACGGCACATATTAAAATTTACACTTGAAAAAAAAATGTATAGTGCAAGACTTTCCACCGGCAGCGTACGGGCGCCTGATTTCCAGCGCCGTAAAACAACCGCATATCGAGGTGCGCTATGAATACCGTCATACCGATAACCGAAGGAATATACTGGGTCGGCGTCAACGACAGGAAGACCGACCTTTTTGAATCGCTCTGGCCGATCCCGCGCGGCGTGGCCTACAATTCGTACCTGATCGACGATGAAAAGATCGCGCTCGTAGATACGGTCAAGGCCCCGTTCCAGATGGATTATCTTGAAAAGATCAGGCAGGTCGTCGGCGAACGTGAAGTTTCCTATCTCATCATCAACCACATGGAGCCGGACCACTCGGGCTCTATCCGCTTTCTGAAGGAAATGTTTCCCGGCCTGCGTGTTGTGGGCAACAAAAAAACCATTGAGCTTCTACATGAATTCTACGGCATCACCGATGACGTGCACGTCGTGGGGGACGGGGATACGCTCCCGCTGGGCAGGCGTACGCTCTCGTTCCATCTGACCCCGATGGTGCACTGGCCCGAAACGATGATGACCTATGAGGCCGCTTCGGGGATGCTTTTCGCCGGTGACGCGTTCGGAAGCTTCGGCACGCTCGACGGCGGCATCTTCGACGACGAGCTCGACGCCGAATCGTATCACGACGAAACGCTGCGCTACTTCGCCAACATCGTCGCGAAATATTCCCCGATGGTGCTCAAGGCCGTTGAGAAGCTCGCCGCCATCGATATCAAAATAATCGGCGCGACCCACGGGCTGGTGTGGAGAAAAGACCCGAAGAAGATCGTGGATAAATACGTCAGATGGAGCAGACAGGAACCCGAGAAAGGTGTCGTGATCGCGTTCGGATCGATGTACGGCAACACCGAGAAAATGGCCGACGAGATCGCCCGGGCACTCGTAGAGAACGGCGTGGAAAAGGTGATCGTCTACGACGCGGCGCGGACCCACCTCTCCTACCTTCTCATGGACATCTGGAGATACCGCGGGCTCATACTTGGCAGCTGCACCTACAACATGAAGCTCTTCCCGCCGATGGAGCAGCTCATCGGATTCCTCGAAAATGACGGGCTTAAAAACCATCTACTCGGCATATTCGGGGGATTCTCCTGGAGCGGGGGTGCGGTGAAGCGCCTGAACGAGTTCGCAGAGAAGACAAAGCTTGAAACGGTCGCTCCCGTCATTGAGGCAAAGTGCTCTCCGAAGGAACACGACCTTGCCCAGTGCCGCGAACTCGCGCGGGCGATGGCTGAAAAAATAAAATGACCTGTTCTCATCTGAATAGCATACGCACAGGGCGTGTGCTATTCTCCCTTCATCTCACTGATTCTTCGCACGTACGCCTGTATATCGAACTTGCGCTCAAGGCCGCCTGACGTCATCGACCGAACCTTGCCGAAGACGGGCCGCTCGGGCCAGGCGCGGTCATGCTTCCCGAAACACCATGCCACGCCCGCGTATCCGTTCGGGTCGCGCCCGTCGAGTTGCCAGGTGTTGTTCAGCCGCAGCGCCGTTTCGTACGCTTCTTCCGGGCTCTGACCCCATTCAAGGATCTTCTTCCCCCAGTACATACGCATATAGCCGTGCATTGTTCCCGCACGCACAAGCTCCGTCTGCGCGGCGTTCCAGTACGGATCATGTGTCCGCGCCTCCTCAAGCTCCTCATACCGGTACCGGTACGGGCGGGCGTCTTTCCGGTGCGCACCCAGCGTCCTTCGCGCCCATTCAGGCAGGCAGTTGAATGAATCATAATTTCGATTGCGCAAAACAAAGTTCATTGCAAGCTCTCTGCGCACAATAAGCTCTTCAAGAAACGCCGCCGTTCCCTGCGAGCCGGATCGTATCGCCGCCAGGGCGATCGTGACAGGAGATATCTGCCCGAAGTGGAGGTACGGACTCAGATTCGATCCCGATCCGCGCCCGGGATCGTTCCGCTCGGTTCCGTACACATCGAGCCTTTCGGATATGAATTCCTCCAGCCGGCGTTTCGCCTCGGCTGTGCCTCCGGTGATCCAGCGCACCCGTTTTGCCGCTCTGCCTGTATCCATCTTCGAAAGAATCCCGTCGATATCATTCAGATCAAGCGAATCAATCCGCATCGAAACCGATTCGATCAGCGGCCGAATCTTTTCAACCGGTTGCAGGTACTTGTCGAGAATACGCTCGATCTTCGGCCGCAGTGTTCCCGCGCTGTATTCCTCTTTGCCCGAAGCGGCCTCAACGGGAACCACCACATCGCTTTCCACCTGAATGACAGGGCATGACACTGACGAGGCCACGCGTTCGCGCCATTCCCTCTGCAGGCGGAGATATCCCCGGTCGGCGACGAGAATTGCCGCGTTTTCCGTCATTCGAGTCGCGCCTTCCATGGGGTCAGAGCCCTGCACCGTCATTGCGATACCTCTTCGCGCAAGAGCATCCCTGGTTTCGCGGAGCCCCTCGAGCATGAAGGCGTAATGGCGCTCCTGAGCCTGCGGGAAATCTGCGGTCAGACCGAAAAACACCACTACCGGAACATTCAGCCCGTTCGCGCGCTCGATCGCGTATTCAAGGGCATGGTTGTCCTCGGCACGCTGCGACTGCTGCATCCAGTAGAGCACGTACTTCCCCGCCGCGGGCGGTCTGTCGTTCAGCAGTTTAATCCTGTCCCCGTCGATCATTGCTTTTTCACAAAATTTATGGTTTACAAAACTTCAACGGCCGTTATTCTTCATATGCCGACGATGTGAGCATACACGCATTGTTCACTCATGGCAAGAACAATACGGTCCGGCAGCTGCTCTCCCACTGCCCGGCATTTTTCTGGAACGGAAACCGGTATGATACACACCGTCGCGATCAATATACGCCCTGACGACATCGGATCACTTCAACTGGTAAGGGAAATAATCGAATTCCTCCAGAAGAAGAAGATCCGCTCCCTTCTTCCCCGATACGACGCGATCATTGACGATGAGGTGCTTTCGTCGTTTGCGGTTTCGCACGACGATTTTATCACGCAGCCCGACCTGATCATAGTTATCGGCGGAGACGGCTCGTTTCTGCGCACGGCGCGCCTTTTCTCCCACAGGCAGATACCGGTTTTCGGAATCAACAAGGGCCGTCTCGGGTTCCTTACCGAATTCACGCCCGAGGAGGCGGTCCCCTTTCTCGGGAAAGTCATCTCCGGTGACTTCGCAACATCAGACCGGGCGATGCTGCAGGCGGTCGCCTACCGTGACGGTGAAGAGATCGCCCGCCTTATCTTTCTTAACGACGCGGTCATTTCGAAAGGTTCCCTCTCCCGGCCTATCTCGCTCTACCTTGAGATCGACGGCATGTATCTGAACAGCTATTCCGGAGACGGACTGATCATCTCGACGGCGACCGGTTCAACCGCGTATTCACTTTCGGCGGGCGGTCCTATCATCTCACCTTCAATAGACTGCGTGTACAACATCAATCCGGTCTGCCCGCACATGCTCGCCATCAGGCCGATGATCGTCCCGATAACAAGCGTCCTGCGCGCCCGGATCCTTTCGGATTTTGAAAATTTATTATTGACGATCGACGGTCAGGAAGGTATTCGAATTCAGCGGGGGGACGAAGTGGTCTTTTCCCGCTCGGATGCCAGCGTCACGGTCATCACCCACCCGCGGCATAACTACTACGAGATCCTCCGCCAGAAGCTGGGCTGGGGCAAAATCTGACACTACGGGTACCACAATGCTTTCTGAACTTCGGATAAAAAACTTCGTGCTCATCGAGGACCTTAAGCTTGAATTCGGTTCAGGCCTCAACATCCTGACCGGCGAAACGGGCGCGGGCAAATCGATCCTGATCGACGCGCTTTCCGGCGTGCTCGGCGAGAAGATGACCACCGACATGATCCGCACGGGGTTCGAGCGCGCGATCCTCGAAGGAGTCTTCGATATCACCTCGCTGCCGCAGGTGCGCCAGATGCTTTCCGACTCGGGAATAGACAGCGACGACGATACGCTGGTGCTGCGGCGCGAGCTTTACGCGAACGGCAAAGGCCGCTGCTTCGCCAATGCCGCCCAGGTCCCTGTCGCGCGGATGCGCGAAATTTCCGAATACCTGGTCGACATCCACGGCCAGAACGAGCACCAGAACATCGCCCGCGTCGCGCGGCACCGCGAGATGCTGGACAGCTTTGCCGGCCACACCGCCGAGCTCGAGAAAATACGTGCCCTGCATACGCGCCTTTCTGAATTAAAGGAAAAAATCGGCTCCTTCGAGATAGACGAGAAGGAAAAGGCGCGGCGGATAGAATATCTCCAGTTCGCGCTGAAGGAAATCGGCGCCGCCAAACTTGTGGCCGGCGAAGAAGAGGAGCTTCGCAATGAATCCCACCTTCTTGCCAACGCCGAAAAGCTTTTCACCGAGATCAGCACCGCCTCGTCCCTCCTCAAGGACGACGGCGGAATTATCCAGAACCTGAAGCGCGTGGAGCATTCCATTTCGACCATATCACAGTTCGACGCGAATGCCGCCGAGCTGCTTGACCGCGTCCAGACCGCGCTCTATTCTCTCGAGGACGTTTCAGGCGAGCTGCGCGAATACGCGCGGAAAATCGATTTCTCCCCCCAGCGGGTGAACGAGGTCGAGGAGCGCCTTTCGCTCATATCCGCCCTGAAGAAGAAATACGGCAATTCGATCGAAGAGATACTTGCCTACGCGGAAAAATCCGCCCGCGAGCTTGAAGCGATCGGCTCAAGCGAAGAGCAGATTGAGGCGCTTAAAAAGGAATACGCGGCCGCGGTGAAGGAAGCGAAAGAGGTCGCGCTTGACCTTTCGGAGCGGCGCAGAGTCGCGGCCAAAAAACTTGAGGAACTCGTGATGAAAGAGCTGCGCGACCTCGGGATGGCCGGCACGGTGCTGCGCGTCTCGATAAAACGCGAGCTCAGCCCCGACGGCGAGATCGAGGCCGAGAACAAACGCTACGTGCTCTATCCACACGGGCTTGACCGTATCGAATTTCTCATCGCGGCAAACGAGGGCGAGGAGTTGAAGCAGTTGACGCGTGTCGCATCAGGCGGCGAGATGAGCCGGATCATGCTCGCGCTCAAAAACGTCATCCTCGCATCGGACATCGTAGACAGCCTGGTGTTTGATGAAGTTGATTCAGGGATCGGCGGCAAGACCGCCGAAATCGTCGGGAAGAAACTGAAAAGCCTCGCGCGCGACCGCCAGGTGCTCGTCATCACACACCTCGCTCAGATTGCCGCGATGTCGGACAGCCATTTCACCGTCCAGAAGGAGAGCCACAACGAGCGCACCATGACGCACGTGAAGAAGCTTTCCCGCACCGATAAGGTTCGCGAGATCGCGAGAATGCTCGCAGGAGAGAAAATCACCGACCTTACGATCCGTCACGCCGAAGAGATGGTTGAAATGGCTGAGAAGATGAATTAGCACAGGAAAATCCCGACCGACAATGAACAGGAAAGCGCGTTCGCCGCGAAAGGCAAAATCAGGCATAAACCTCACCGATCTGCTCACGCTCATCGTCCAGGAGATAACCCGAAACGCGCCGTCGCTCGCGCACATCGACATCAGCCGCATCCACATCAGCATCGCTTCCAACCGCAACGGGAAGCGGAGCACTATCTACGGCAAGCTCGTGCCGCTTCGCTTCAAGGACGGCAACACCCATCTCATCTACAGAGACAAGTGCTACGCGATGCCGGAGTTTGTCCACAATGGCATCCCGCTCCTCTATCTCATCTATTTTTACACGCCGAGTTTTCTGAACCTGGGAGCGCTGGAAAAGCTCAGAGTTATCTTTCACGAGCTCTATCACATCAACCCCTCGTTCAACGGCGACATCCGCCGGATGGGGAACGTCAAGGCATCGCACGGTCATTCTAAATCGCGCTTCGACGCGCAGTTCGAGCCTGACCTCCTCCGCTTCCACGAGTATATCATGGAGACCCCGTACAGGAACTTTCTCGAGATGGACGCCGCCGCGCTCTTCGCGACGTTCGGGCGGATCTACTCGAGCAGAATTAAACTCCCCAAACCGGTCCTCGTCGACCGGCCCCGGTGACGGCGGGAGCCGTCACGACACGAAGAGGCTGTTCGAGGAATAGTTCGGATCGGTCGTCAGGTTGATGCCGAGCTTGCGAAGCCCCGCCTCGTCTCCCGGCGTCGGGATATGCGTCATATGCATCTCGCACTTGTCGAGCTCCTTCAGCTTCTCCATCGCCACCTGCGCGGATGGGTTTGTCGCCGCGCTGATGCTCAGCGTGATGAGCGTCTCTTCGAGGTCGAGGCTCACCGTCTTTATCCCCAGCACGTCACGCTTGAGCGTCCTGATCGACTCGATTATCTGCGGCGAGAGGAGGTGGATATTGTCCGGGATGCCCGCCAGGGCTTTGATGGCGTTGAGGATAAGGCTCGAGGCGGCGTGGATGAGCGGCGAATTTTTGCCGACCACGATCCTTCCGTCGCGAAGCTCAATTGCCGCCCCGCAGTAAATCCCCTCGTTTCCCTTGCCGAGCCTTCGGACCTCTTCGGCGGCCTCGCGCGCGGGCGAAACGACGATCCGGTCCTCGGGCTTCACGCCGAGCTCTTCCATGAGCAGCTCGACCTTCTGCACGGTGGCCGTATCGGCGAGCCCCATGACATATTCGCAGGAATATCTGAAATACCGGCGGATAACCTCCTGCCGGGCCGCATCGCGCACCGCTTCGTCGTTGACGATGCCGAAACCGGCGCGGTTTACGCCCATGTCGGTGGGCGACTTGTAGGCGAGCTCGCTGCCCTTGATCTTTTCCACGATCCGCTTCAGGAGTGGAAATGATTCCACGTCGCGGTTGTAGTTGATCGCCTTCGCCTCGTACGCCTCGAGATGAAACGGATCGATCATGTTGAAATCCCCTATGTCCGCCGTGGCGGCCTCGTAGGCGATGTTCACCGGGTGTTTGAGCGGAATACTCCAGATCGGAAACGTCTCGAATTTCGCGTAGCCGCTGTTGACCCCCCTGCGGTGGTCGTGATAGAGGAGCGTGAGACAGGTCGCGAGCTTTCCGCTTCCGGGGCCGGGGCCTGTCACCACGACGATCGGGCGCTTCGTTTCCACGTATTCGTTCGCCCCGTATCCCGCATCGCTTACGACAAGCTCCAGGTCGGTCGGATACCCCTGCGTGTACCGGTGCGTGTATACCCGTATCCCCCTGCGCTCGAGCTTGTTTTTGAATATCGCCGTTGCGGGCCTGTTCTCAAAACGCGTGATGACGACGGCGGCGACCTCCAGCCCCCGCTCCTTCAGGTCGTCGATGAGTTTGAGCGCGTCGGCGTCATAGGTGATGCCGAAATCGGCCCGGACTTTTTTGCGCTCGATATCGCCGGAATAGATGCAGAGCACGATATCGATCTTGTCCCTGAGCTGCTGCAGGAGTCGCATTTTCACGTTCGGATCGTATCCGGGCAGAACGCGCGAAGCATGGTAATCGAAGAGAAGCTTTCCCCCGAACTCGAGGTAGAGCTTGTTGTCAAATTTTGAAGCCCGCTCAAGGATCGCCTGTGTCTGCTCCCTCAGGTAGGTGTCATTATCAAAACCGGTGCGTATCATTTTATATTCTCCGGAAATCAACAGGTAGCGTTAACAACAGTCCTCCAGATAATTCTTTATCTGTAAGGAATCAAGTCAAAATTATAAAATCTGCGATTTCATCAATAAAGCTAACTGAATCACTTTTCATTGAAATTTGTAAAAATGCTTTCAATTATTGCCGTGCCGGGTAGTCTGGATAGTGTAATGTCGGATACAATATTACTGTTAAAAGTTCAATCCCCCGGCCGCAAACGACCGGGAAAGGAACCGCGATGCTGAAAAATGAGATCGCTCACGCGCTGCATGAGGCCGTCGAACAGGTCGCCGCGTCCCTTGTTGATTACCGGAGAGATTTCCACCGCCACGCCGAACCGGGCTGGTGTGAATTCAGGACCGCCTCACGCGTGGCGCGCCGCCTTGCCGGCCTCGGATATGACGTCATCGCCGGAAAGGACGCCCTGAAAAGCTCACTGCGCACCGGCGTTCCGTCTTCCGCTATCCTCAACGAGTGGTGGACGAGCGCGCGCGAACAGGGTGGCGATGAATATTATCTCAGGTCAATGAAGGGCGGATATACCGCCGTCGCGGCGACGATCGGCGGCGCAGAGCGTCCGCGTATCACCCTGCGTTTTGATATGGACGCCCTTGAAATCCAGGAAAGCACTCGTCCGCATCACCGTCCCTTCCGTGAAAAATTCACCTCGATAAACAATGGCGTCTCCCATGCCTGCGGGCACGACGGGCATATTGCGGCGGGCCTCGGAATCGCGGAAGTAATCGCATCTCTTCGCAAACACCTGCGCGGCAGCGTGCGTCTCGTCTTTCAACCGGCCGAAGAAGGCGTGCGCGGAGCGAGGGCCGTGGCCGGATCGGGAGTGCTTGACGCGACTGACATCATCCTCGCCCATCACCTCTTTTCCGACATAACCACAGGCGCTATAATTCCCGGGCTTTCCCAATTCGCCTCCACCGAAAAAATTGACGCCGACATCATTGGAAAACCTTCCCATGCAGGAGGAAGCCCCGAGTCGGGGAAAAACGCGCTCCTCGCGGCCGCCACCGCCGTCCTGAACCTTCACGCCATACCGCGCCACGGCGGGGGATGGACGCGCGTCAACGTCGGAAAGCTCACCGCGGGAACGGAACGCAACATCATCGCCGATCGCGCGCGACTGTTTCTTGAGACGCGCGGGGAGACCGACGGGTTGAACACGTTCATGCGCAGCGAGGTAATCCGCATCATCAAAGCGGCGGCGGCGATGCACCAGTGCTCCGCGAGGTTACGGTCGGCGGGAAGCGCTCCGGGGGCCGTCAGTAACGAAGGACTTGTAAAACGCATTGCCGATGCCGCAACCGCGCTCGGCCTTGAAATCACCGATGACAACAGGACCGGCATCAGCGAGGACTTCACCTGGATGATGCGCCACGTGCAGGATTCGGGCGGCATGGCATCCATGATCGGCGTTGGCGCGAGGCCCCCGCTTCCCTTTAAAGGGAATGAACGGCCCGCATACCAACCGCATACTCCCGATTTCGATTTCGATGAAACCGCCCTGCTTCACGCGGTACGCCTTATCTCATCCGTCATCTTCGATTTCATGCACGAAAGACGATGACCACAAAGCGATCAGATGATTATGGACAATGCGATTATTGAAGAACTGACGGAACTCAGAAAAGAGCTTCATCGCCAGCCGCGTCTTTCAGGCGATGAGGGGGATACCGCCGCGCTGATCGCCGGTTTCCTTTCCCGCTACAATCCCGATGAGCTCCTGGCACCGATCGGCGGCACCGGGCTTGCCGCCGTTTTTAACGGCGCTGACGACGGCCCGTCAACCATGGTCCGCTGCGAGCTCGACGCCCTTCCGATGACAGAAGCCGCCGGGCGCGACCATGCATCAGAGGTCAGGGGGATATATCACGCCTGCGGACACGACGGCCATATGGCGATTACCGCAGGACTTGCCACGCGCATTTCAGGCAAACGCCTCGCACGGGGGAGAGTGATCCTGCTCTTTCAGCCCGCGGAGGAGACCGGCACGGGAGCGAGCCGCATCATCGAAGATGACGTGTTTTCAAGGATCAGGCCGGACTGTATTTTTGCCCTTCACAACCTTCCCGGATTCCCGCTCGGCCATATCGCACTCAAGTCCGGGACATTCGCATGCGCCTCTCTGGGTATGGTTATCACACTTCGCGGAAAAAAAGCTCACGCGTCAAATCCAGGCCAGGGGAAAAACCCGGCTCTGACCCTGTCTATGCTCATCACCGGGCTGTCCGCCCTTCCGGACGCCCTCAACACTCAAGCAGCCGATCCAAACCTCATGATAACCGTAATTTTTGCCGAACTGGGCCATCGGGCAATGGGCATCTCCCCGGGCGAAGCGGAACTGCGTGTCACCCTCCGCTCATCAACCGACGCCGGCCTGGAAAAGCTTGCAGATGCGGCGGTAAACCTTGTCGCTGATACCGCTGAACCGGAGCAGATCGACTGGGACATCACCTGGTGTGACCTGTTCCCGGCGACAGAGAACCATCATGAATGTGTGGAACTTGTCCGTTCGGCGGCTATCGCCTGCGGCCTTCCGGTTGTCGATCTGCCCTCGCCCTTCCGCTGGTCAGAGGATTTCGGGCATTATACTCATTCCATTAAGGGAGCCCTCTTCGGCATAGGCGCTGGCACTCATTTCCCGGGACTGCATGATCCAGGATACGATTTTCCAGACACGCTGCTTCGCCCCGGGATAGCCGTTCTCTCCGAGATAATTAGCCGCCTTAACGGATTTTCCGCATAACCTGATGTTCTTAATAAAAAAGGGAAAGGGGCCATAAAGGCCCCTTTCCCTGTATAACGGTATAGATAAATAAATCTCGTTTCCACTGTACTGAACCGCGCGGTTCAGTAGCATCCCCTTTTATCTTTTATAAGCACTCTCCGCACGCAGAATAAGATTTATTCATTGATCGTTAGTTAAGGAACGAATACTTGAAATTCATGTGATCGGTATAGGTCCCTTCGAGAATACCGACAACGTCCTCAACGAATACGAGCTCTTCGTTTGTCGGTATCATGTATACTCTCACCCTCGATTTGGGCGTAGAGATTTCAGTCTCACCACCCTTGCTGAAGGATTTGAGGTTCTTTTCCTTATCGAGCTCAAGACCAAATACTTCGAGACCCTCGAGTACCTTCTGGCGGATAAGGCCCGCGTTTTCACCGACGCCGGCGGTAAAGACGATGGCATCAAGACGGCCTATAGCGGCAGCATAGGCACCGACGTATTTCCGCAGCCTGTAGCACTCAACATCGAGAGCAAGCTGACAACGCTTGTCGCCATTCTTTGCGCCTTCGAGTACGTCGCGGCGGTCGGTATATTTGCCGGTCAGGCCGAGAATACCGGATTTTTTGTTGAGGAGTGAATCCATGTACTTTGGTCCGACATCAAGCTGCTGCATCATGAACATCGGTATCGCGGGGTCGATATCGCCGCTGCGGGTACCCATGATTGCGCCTTCGAGAGGAGTAAGACCCATTGAGGTATCAACCGAAACGCCGTTCTGGATGGCGCAGCATGAAACACCATTCCCGATATGGAGCGTGATGATGTTGCAATCTTTCGCCTGTTTTCCAAGGAGCTTCGCGGCACGCTTTGATACATAAAGATGGCTGGTCCCGTGGAAGCCGTACCGGCGCACCGAATTGTTCTGATACCACTCATAAGGCACCGCATACATATATGCCTGAGCAGGAATGGTTTGATGGAACGCTGTGTCAAAAATAGCCACGTGAGGGATCGAGGGAAGTGCGTTCCGCGCAGCTGCAATACCGACGAGGTTCGCCGGATTATGCAGCGGAGCAAGGTGAGATACTTCCTTGATAACGCCAACAACATCGTCGTCGATAAGAACACTGCGGTTGAACTTTTCGCCGCCATGAACAACGCGGTGGCCGACAGCGGTAATTTCGCTCATAGCGGAAATAACCGCGCCTTCGCCCTTGGTCAGCGCGTCAAGTACGAGCTGGATGGCGACTTCATGATTCCCTATAGGGGTTTCTTTCTTGATTTCTTTGTCCTTCGATGGGACTTCATGTTTGATGAAAGAACCACCGATGCCGATACGCTCGACGATTCCAACTGCAACGACCTGCTTTTTCTCCCAATCGAACAGCTGATATTTAAGAGAAGAACTGCCGCAATTAAGTGCTAAAACCTTCATCTGTTTCTCTCCTTATGATTTTTTTTCCGCTTTTGCTTTTTCGGCCTGCTGTGCCTGAATTGCCGTAATCGCGACGGTATTGATGATGTCGGGGATCAGGCATCCGCGGCTTAAATCGTTAACCGGCTTGTTGAGGCCCTGGAGCACGGGACCTATCGCCAGCGTTCCGGCCTCGCGCTGTACAGCCTTGTACACGTTGTTACCGGTATTGAGATCCGGGAACACATAAACAGTCGCCTGACCCGCAACCTGAGAACCGGGCATCTTTGATCCCGCGACCGATTTGGATACCGCGGCGTCATACTGGATCGGGCCTTCGATCAGGAGATCGGGACGGAGTTTCTTGGCCATTTCCGTCGCCTGTTTCACCTTGTCAACATCAGGGCCTTTTCCGGACTCTCCGGTGGAATATGACATCATTGCGATTTTCGGCTCAACGCCGAACGCCTGTGCCGTTTCTGCGGACGAAATCGCGATATGTGCGAGCTCTTCTGCAGTAGGATTCGGATTGACCGCGCAATCTCCGAACACCTTTACCCTGTCCTTGAGACACATGAGAAATACCGATGATACGATCGGAATGCCGGGCTTCGTCTTGACCGTCATAAGCGCCGGCCTGATCGTATGCGCCGTCGAGTGCGCCGCACCGGAAACCATTCCGTCCGCGTCTTCGCAGTAGACCATCATGGTCCCGAAGAAGCTCACGTCTTTTACCGTGCTGATGGCGTCCTCAAGCGTGACACCTTTGCTCTTGCGAAGCTCATAAAAAATCTTCGCATATTTTTCGGTCAAAGCAGAATTCTCCGGATCGACAATCTGCGCCTTGTCGAGCTTGAGGCCGAGTTCATAAGCCCTCTTCTTCACCTTCTCAACATCGCCGAGGATGGTGAGATTGACCACATCGCGTGAGAGGAGCACTTCGGCGGCCTTGAGGATACGGTCATCGTTGCCTTCCGGAAGCACGATGTGCTTCTTGTCCTTTTTCGCCTGACTGATGAGGTTGTATTCGAACATCTTGGGCGTGATCTTGTCGCTCTTCGTCTCGATGATCCTCTTCGAGAGCGCCTCGATATCAACATGCGTTTCAAAAATACCGAGTGCCGCGGCGATCTTGCTCGCCTCTTCGCCCGAAATCGTCGACTTGATGTTGTCGAGCCTGGTGGCGACGGTATAGATATCATCGCGCGTGACAAGGATCGGAATTTTCTTGGGAATACCGGCGATGAGCTGGATTATCATGTTGTGCAGCACGTATTCACCGGTAAGGATAACACCTGAGATTTCAGGGAAATTGGTCGATTCATTAGCGAGAATCGCGCCGAGAAGAATATCAACGCGGTCTCCGGAAGTAATGATCATCACGCCGTCTGAAAGGCCCCAGAGATAATTTTCGAGGTGGAGTCCGCCGATCGAGAACTTGTTGATCGTGCGCCCCAGTTGCTCTTCGCCGAAAAGAACGGTGGCGCCGAGATGCCGCGCGACCTGGGCGATGCTGGGTGCGCTGATGCGCCTGCTCTCGGGAAGCACAGCAAAGAAGAGATCCTTCAGTTCGGGCTGCTCGGAAAGCATCTGGAGGGCCGTCACGCAGCGGTCTTCCTGAACACGGTTGATTATCGCTCCGATGACATGGCAGCCACCCGCTTCGAACTGGACATTCCCCATGGTGATCGATTGAATGACTTTGGTAAGGTCGCGATCGTTCGCCCGCGAAACCAGGAGAACCGGGCTCTGAATGAGAGAAGCGATACGAACGTTGATTTCCATTTCGAAGGCCGAGGTTTCTTCTTCAAAATCGGTACCTTCGATGAGGACGAAATCATGCTGCTCTTCGAGTTGTTTGTACTTCGCTACGATATCGGTTATAAGTTCATCATATTTACCCTTTTCAACGAGCGCCTGAGCGTCGTCAAGGGTGTAGGCGTACATCTGCTCGTTTTTGAGATCGAGCTTGAAATACTTCTTCACGAGGGAGAAATGATCCTCGAGGGATTTGTTCTTGGTGACCTGAACGATCGGCCTGAAGTATGCCACTTTCCCGACTTTTCTCAGCAGCATCTCCATGACGCCAAGAGCTACTATTGTTTTCCCACCTTCGCCGTCAGTTGTTGTAACGAATATATTTTTTGCCATAAATAAAACCTTTTGCGGGGATTTAACAAATTGTAACAATAATTAAGTAACGCCATATTTTTTCTGCAATAGATGAATATATATTTTTTCTATAGTGCAAATTACATTTTTGCTATAGTCATTTCCCCCATATTGTTAAAACCCATCAATCGATATCACTATGATCAACGGCAGCAATGCTGCACCCGGGTCTCGCCATAAATCTTAAAATTGCATTACTATGCAAAACATATATATAAAATTGTTTATATATATACTGATAATTGAGGGGTCTTTATACGCAAAAAAGACATACTCCGGATAATGTACTGATATAAACGGATATTGCATACCTGCTTCCATTTCCTATCAGATTTTCGAAATATAGCAATTACCGGAAAAAACGGCAGGAATATTCCCCCGGGATCATGGGGATTCCCCCTATGGCAAGCGATAAACGCCAGCGATGCGGGGTATAATCACTTCACGGAATTTCTTCGGGCCGGTTATCCGCGGGCTACCGCACTTTAATATCCGTAATCTTGCCCCAGAACCTGACGCCGTAGGGATTCTCGAGGAGGTTCCTGATAAATGTCCTCATACGATCGTCGTCATCCGTATCCAGCATGACTCTGACCGTTCCGTTTGAGAGGTTGGTCGCGGTCGCCCGAAGCCCAATATACCTGGCGTTTTCGACGCAGTAATAACGGCAGGAGACGCCCTGCACATGCCCGCTCAGTATAATTTCCTTCATGGCGCTCCTTCCGCTTTAATTTGAGAATGCGTAGCCGGCGGAAAGAATAAAATTGTACGAATCAATGGTTCCCCCCGTTTTGCCGTCGAGGTATTTCTTGGAATTCTGGGGGTTCTGCAGATCGTACGGTTCGGATATCTCGACCGGGTTCCTGAGCCATTCAAAGCCGAACGAAATATAAAGTCCCCCGCTGAAATACATCGTGCAGTTCAGTTCGGCACCGTAGGATATCCCGGACCCGTTTCTCCTGTTGCTTCCCGAATAACCCGGTACAATCTGATGGGCAACGGGAGTCGCCGTATATTGGTACACGGCGTATCCTATCATCGGAGTGAAGGTGATGTCCCACATTTTTCTGGTAGTGGCATGAACAGAAATGCCTCCGTAGAATGCATAATCGCTGTAGAGATTTCCCTTCCAGTTTTTGTAATCTTCGCCGAAATTTGATCGCTGTACAATAATTGTGCGGCGCAGCCGGGCCTTAAGGCCAAGATAATCTATCGGCATATACTCAAAGGATAATCCCATCCCGAAAGAAAGGTGGGAAACTTCTACCGCTTTTGTCGTTTCATTGGAGAAGGTATAGGTGGTATTATCGAGGAAAGCGTTTTCTTCATCTATGAGATCGCCTGTCGGGATACCGACCGCGACAAACGCACCGAGAAGCATCTGCCCCCCGTGGGAACCCTCGGGAGGCAGTTCGAGCTCCTCAAACGCCGCGCCGAAGCCCATACTCGCAACGGACATAAACAGCGCGAGCATGAGCGGCAATAACAGTCCGCGCGGCATTAACTTTACCTCCATTGCCTGGAGTTTAGAAGCATAACAGACGCAGCATTCCCTTTAATGCTATTTATTCTTCAGTTGTTTTTCTTTTTCAATTTCATCCAGGGCCTCAACAATTCTGATGGCGATCTGGCGGGCTATTTCATCATATCGTGACGTTTCCATGAGCATATCGCGCCTGCTCCAGATAATCGTCAGAGAACAGCACCATTTCATACGTGACCACCAGTTCCAGGCGATCCCCGGCTCCTTGCGCACGGTGATGAGAAGTGATCCTGTCTCGACACTGATCGCTTTCAAGGAGAAGGTATCAATAAGGTTTTTTTCCTCTTTTTCAACCGAATCGCGGCAGATAAGACTTGTGCCCCGTCCAATCACAATAACATCTGCGCCGAGCAGCTTTCCTATCCGGGCCGCGCTCGCGTCATCGACAACACCGACCATCGTGAGCTTCTGTTCCCTTATGACTTTTTTAAGCGCCTCTCGCTCGACAACCTCAACGCGTCCCGTTTTAAACAGATGGTGTGTAATGGAATCGGAAAACTCATCACCCCATTGGGCGTTCTTGACATCGAACGGGAACACGGCTATTTTATTCATTTTTTTGGTGACATCCACACGCTTGTTCACCGCGACATCGATCGATGAACAACTTAATATTGCCGGCACCACAACCGATAAGACAAGAAATGCATATCGCTTCATGACGTCCCCCCTGTATATATCTTCGAAGTAAGGCTCACAAGTAGTTTCCCTTCATCCGCCGCAACGCATAACTGTCAGGGATGGTCGGGATAGGAATAAACAACGTATATAATAAATATCTTGATAAAATTACAATGATGTTATTTAGATGTCAATATAAAATAGGTACTGGTGCTAAATTATTAAGGCTCATGAATGACGAAACATCATACCGCACACTGACAGATCACCGCCTTGCCGTTATCACGATCGACAGAAACAGGAACAATCGGTCCGAATGAAAAGAAAAGCACGACAGCCGCTCTCCATCCTCATACTCAACTACGAATTTCCTCCTCTCGGAGGAGGAGGCGGCATTGCCACCTACGATCTTGCGCTCGAATGGGCGAAGGAACACCATGTGGACGTTCTTACGTCTTCCTTCAAGGACCTTCCACCGGCTGAAACCGTTAACGGTATTAACATTTATCGCGTCAAAGCGCTTTTCAGAAAATCACGGGACGCGGCTTCTTTCATATCCATGCTTTCATATGTCTTTTTCGCTTTTTTCAAGGGGATATATCTCTGCCGCAGATACCGATATGATGTCATAAACACGCACTTTGCCGTTCCTTCGGGACCTCTCGGGTTCGTGTTCGGAAAAATATTCCGTATTCCGAACGTCCTGTCTCTCCACGGCGGCGATATTTATGACCCGAGCAAAAAGCTGTCTCCGCACAGGAGCTTCCTGTTCAGCCGAGTGGTGCGGTTTATCCTCAACCGGGCCGACGCTATCGTAGCGCAATCGAGCAATACGCGGGACAACGCGATCAGATATTACAATCCAGCCAGGGATATATCCATCATTCCGCTCGCGTTTCATCCACCGGCGCTTCCCGGGCCAAAAAAAGGATCTATCCTTCTTAATGAAAAACAATATAACATCGTCACCATCGGACGCCTGGTAAAGCGCAAAGCGATCGACGTCCTCATCCAGGCTCTTTCCATGATCCCTGACGCTTCCGTTCATCTTCATATACTCGGTGACGGTCCCGAACGCAACCCCCTTGAAGAGATGGCAGCCGGTCTCGGCCTTTCGCACCGCGTTCATTTTGCCGGCTATATCGACAACGACGACAAATACCGTTATCTTGCCGGATGCGATCTGTTCGCTCTCACCTCGCTGCACGAAGGATTCGGCATCGTGTATCAGGAAGCGATGTTCTGCGGTCTTCCTATCGTCGCTGGAAACCACGGCGGACAGGTTGATTTTCTTAAAAACGAGGAAAACGCGATCCTCGTGGATGTGGGAGACGTGGAAGCGACGGCAAAAGCAATCTCGCGCTTCCGCAAAGAACGGAAACTTTCTTCGCGCTGCGCTAAAAATAATAAAGAGAAGATTAAAGAATATTTTGCCGAAGCTATTACAGAGAAGTATGTTGAGCTCTTTGAGGCGCTGCGCTCGGGAAAAGTGGTAAAATAGCCGGCGCCGGATAAACTGTTGTACAATCGCCGTACCCGGCTAAGCGATAAAGCGTCGCGGACGCGTTCAGGCCTGAAAGCCTGATACAATCTTACGAACCTGTTTAACGGAATGGCAGAGAGAAGGATCGGTTTATTATCTGAGAACAGCGAACTCATCGATGATTTTATCAACAACATCCCTGAGTTCACAGTGAGGACGTATAAATCCTTTGATTCGATAAAGCCGGAAGAGTTTATCATTCTCGCCATCGATGCCGAATTCTTTGAATCACCCGACTCAATCCAGTTCTATCTGTCCAAAACCAGAAAAAAAACATTGAACCTGCCCGTCCTGCTGATCATGCGCGTCAATTCGCTCGCGAACCTCAACTTTGAATGGTTCTTCGACGAATTTATCCTCTACCCGTTCAGGAAGGGAGAGATCAACGTACGGCTGAACAGGATACTGTGGAGCAACTCCCTGCTTGAAGATGAAAACGTCATGACGATAGGAAAGCTCCGCATCAACATGAAGGAATACTCGGTCTATCTCAATAACGAGAAGCTCGACTTCACCTACAAGGAGTTTGAACTCCTTCGATTTCTTGTACAGAACCCGGGAGTCGTTTTCTCGAGGAAGGACCTCCTCAATAAGATATGGGGAGTCGAATATATAGGAGGCACACGCACTGTAGATGTTCACATCCGGCGCCTGCGCGGCAAGCTCGGGGAGGAATTCAACACCATCATCGAGACAGTCCGTAACGTCGGCTACCGGTGCAAGGCCTGACAACCGCGAGAAAACTTCTTGATATTTTAAGGGGCCCGATAATAGTTTGCAGAACGAACAGCTTTTCGCTGTGTGCACGACGCCGGCGCCCGGTTGAAACCCGAAAATGCATGGTGCCGGTCATTCCAAACCTTTCATGCGCAAGGACGAATACGACACTCATCGCAACACCTGTATTTCCTGCGAAGTTGTGTATCTGCCCCCGCGCCATGATTATCTGAAAAGAGGAACTGTATGAACAAACAGAAGAAAGTCGAAAAGATCCTTGAGATCGCGCTTACCGAGGACTTGAGCGAATACCTCCAGCTTATCAAGATCCTCAAGAAAAGACTCCCCTTCTTCAGCGCGACCAGGCGGATCGCAGCCGCGGCCCTCAAGGAGCACCTCGGAGACATTTCCAAACTCGAAATTGACCTCAACGCGCTGTACGGAAAATCCGCGCCGGTCGCGGGAAAACTTGTATTTGAAGACATCAAGGACGGCAAGGCTCGCCTCTTCATCAACATCGGGAAAAGCCACAACGTATCACCGGGAGATCTTATCCGCGAAATCGTGAAGCGCTCCGGAATAGACGGCAAACAGGTGGGAAAAATCGACATCCACGCCACGTATTCATTCATCGAAATTCCCGAGCAGTACGCCGAAATCGTCCTCATCTCTCTTGATAAAACCAAGATAAAAGGGATACCGGTAGTTGTTGAGCCCGCAAAAAGGAAAAAGAAGGACGATTGATCACGCTCAGGGCATCATCGTGAAACATGATGATTCTCTCCAATGCCCCCTCTGCGCATCTGTGCAAATCAGGGGCATCCGCAACGCACCGGATTTTTTCCGCCGGTGCGCCTCCTGCGGGATCGTGTTTAACACCGCATATTCCGCGCTTTCCTACGACGACTCCTATTTTCTCGGTGAATACGAGAAGCAGTACGGCAAGACCTATTCAGACGACTATGCCTCGATTTACGCATTGTCCCTGCGCCGCCTCGATATCATCCGGTCTCTCATGGCTCCAGCCCTGGCGTTCTCATCGGTGCGGGCCCTTGACATCGGCTGCGCAATGGGCTTCTTCCTGAAAGCAGTGCTCGACCGGGGAGCGGCCCATGCCGAAGGTGTGGAGATTTCCGCCTACGCTTCTCAGCAATGCCGCGAGCGGTTCGGCATATCCGTTTTCAACGGGCCCTTCGACAAATTTCAATCTTCTGAAAAATTTGATCTCATTACGGCGTGGTATTTCATAGAACACTGCGAAAATCCGGAAAGTGCCCTTGAAAAGCTGAACGGCCTTTTAAAAAAGGGGGGGATGCTGGCCTTTTCAACGCCTTCATTTTTCGGACCTCAGTTCCTTTTTCACCGCGACCAGTGGGCATCGTCACACCCTAAAGATCACCGGATCGACTTTTCTCCTCGATCCGCCAGGCGCGCGCTGCGGCGGATCGGCTTTCAAAAAATCATTACCCGTCCGGGGGGGATACATCCGGAACGTATGATGGACCCGGATTCCCCGTTTTACGGAATCTTCCGGCACGGGTATACGTCTTTTTCAAATCTCTTTTCCTTCTCCGACACCATTGAAGTATACGCCATAAAATAAGCGGTATTAAACCGCTTGTTGTCTTCGCTTTCCATTTCACTCGTTCGCTCGGAAAATAAAAAAGCGTGTGATCTCATTCAATCACACGCTTCATCCTTTGATCGATCACGCCGCTACATCGGTATCGTCATGGGTCGGCGATGCCTGTTTTATATGAATGTATCACCCATGGTATACATGAAACTTGTCGGTAACGCTCTTCAGCTTGACCGCCTTTTCCTTCATCGATCCGGCTGATTCCGCCACAACCTGCGACGACTGGGCGATTTCCTGTATCGATTCATTTATCTTTGATATGGCCTTCAATATTTCCGAACTCGTTGCCTTCTGTTCATTCGTGGCATTGGCGATCTGCGAAGACATGTTGTTTACATCTTCAACATCTTTCATCACCTGCTCGCTGCCCTTGATCTGCTCTTCCGAGGACATGGCGATTTCCTCGACGAGGCGCGCCGCTTCTTCAATTTTTTTGATCATTGAAGTTATTGCGACTGCGGTCTTGTTGACCAGGGCCGCTCCCGTCTCTATATCCATCTTGCTTGTCTTGATAAGGGCCTCAATCTCTTTGGTGCTTTGCGCCGTGGCTTCAGCGAGCTTTGAGATTTCCTCCGAAACGACCGCGAAACCTTTCCCGTGTTCGCCTGCGCGCGCGGCCTCGATCGCCGCGTTGAGAGAAAGGAGATTGATCTGGTCGGAGATGTCATTGATGATGGTAACAATATCGACGATCTTCTTCGCGCTTTCCGATATCTGGTTTATGCTGCGCGTGGTATTCTGCAGCACCTCTTCGGTATTGCGCGCTTCCTCCATGGTGTCTTTCGCCCTGTTGCTCGCGTTTATTGAATTTTCACCAACAGTCCTCGTTGAAGCGACCAGCTCCTCCATCGCGGCACCCGTCTGCGAAACACGCTCGGCCTGTCTGCCCGCCGAATTCGCGACATTCTCGATACTTGCCATGAGTTCTTCGTTTGCAGAGGTTGTTTCCTCGATAAATGCGGCCTGGTTGGATGATTCATTTTCCATTTTCAGGCTGACATCCGCCAGCCTTATCGAATCACTTGAAAGATCGCCGGTGATATCGGCAATATCTTTCACAATCCTGCCGATGGTCATGATCATGTTATTGATCGCTTCCATCAGTTCTTCCATTTCATCCCGGATCGCGTGTCTGTACACCTCGCAGTCCCTGCAATGCTCCTGTCGGGCCTCCTTGTCCGGAATGATCCTTCCGTCAGCGCAAAGCGTGCCTTCTATCCGCCAGCAGGCTTTATTCCGGTCCGAGTATGCCGGGCAGTCGATCCTGTCGCAGTTTTTATATTCTGCGCACTTCACGTAGTGATTCCGGGGGATGAAAACCGTAAGGTCCCCGTCGCTTACTTTTACCGCCACATCAATAATCTGCCTGAACGGCGTTGCGATCTTCGCCGCAAGGTAATTGCTTATTGCAACCAGGACTACTATCAACAGAAGCAGCAGGCCGATCAGTATGTTGAAAATGTGATCAAGATGCCCGAGTATATCGCTTTTATCCGCGCTGGCGACGATGATCCAGTCCCATGTGGGGAAACTTGTGAATGAGGCAAGGCGTCCAACAGACCGTCCTTCCTTGTTCCTGAATGAATAGCTTATCGATCCCGCCTTGCGATCAATTATGCTCTTGAAAAAATCGCGGCTGTAGGCAATGTCTTTGAGAGCAAACGCGTTCTTCCCCTTAAGGAAGGGGTGAGACATAAACTCACCGTGGGAATTAAGTACGTATATATATCCTTTATCCCCCACTTTAGAGGACTGGATCATATCAAAAATTGCCGATTCAGGAGTCGGAATACCAAAATATACAGCGCCAATAATTTTCCCTTCCCTGTCTTTTAACGGTTCATAGTGGGCGAAATGCTCCGAATTAAGCACAATCGCGCGCCCCCTGTACGACTTCCCTTCCGCAATCAACCTGGTAACCTGCGACTCTTTGGGGATGAAGGTATAAACCGCGCGTTTTCCATCCGGCCTTTTCACATTGGTCGCGATACGGATCAGACGGTCTCTGTTCAATTGAAAAATAGTGGCAGTCGCGGCGGGAACACCCGTCCTGGCGATAATCGCATCAATCAGATTGTTGGAATCCGAAACCTTCGCAGCCCCTGCCATCATGACGGGCAATTCAACCATCTCCTTGTCACGGGTGTCCTGATTCTCGATCTCCACTTTTTCTACCGCAGTCGTCAGGCGGATCTCCGGGATACGGGTGACCTGTTCTCTGAATCCACCAAATGACCGCCGGAAGGTCGTCTCAAACTCCGTGTCAGCATCCGCACTCTGAAGTTCGCACATTTTTTTTATGTATTCCACCTGGTTCAGCATTGTCTGCGTTGTTGTACGAACAATAGTCTGCCGGGTCACTACGTATAAAACAGACAGCGCCACAATCAGGGGAATTATAGAAGAAAGGAATATATACTTGAGGAGCCTGCCCCTCATTCCCGTAAAGAATTGTTTAAGAATCATTACAAAACTCCTTTTGGATTCCGATTAACCTTAAATCTTTCACCAACCATGGTCTGCACTTTTGGCGATTCAGAGCATAGAAACATACCTACGAAGAATAAAAAAACCGTCCAATCATCCCAATTATACACCTACCTGCGTTTTCGCGCAATTTAAATATTGCTATTAATTATTAAAATAATAAATCCAATGAATTCAACCCAACCATAGCCAGCAATTCGTTTTATTTTATATTTAAAATTCATATCCATTTGATTTCATGAGTCCGATGGCGATAATCGTTTTGATTCAAATATATTTAGCAATACTATCAGCAGTGGACAACCTTCCTTTTATAACGCATGCATCCGAGAAGGATACATCATCCCGCCGCACACGGGTTGCTCCGCAACGGCGGGCCATTATGGTGTTATCGCGAAGGGCGATCAGTACAGACCCACTGTACCACACGGCAATTGGCGGAATACGCGCTGCAATTAGCGATTGCCGACTGTTCCGCCGCTGGCCTTTCCGCGGCCCATGCGGAACCGTATCCGGTGTCACCAATCGCGAGGGCCGCGCACGCATTCCTGAACCAGAGAAGCATAACGCAGTCACCGTTCGGCGTCCGCGAATTGCACTCGTTCATCGCGCGGGTGATCGCGTCCTGCTGATTATCATAATTATAGGAATAGCCGTAAGACCGAGTGGATGTAGAAAAGGCGATCGACCCGAATTTATCCGTGCTGCCGGTCCCTCCCGGGACAAACGACTGAGCAAGGAGATTGAACATAATGGCCGAAGAAAGCGTAAACATAGCCAGAAGCATTGTGGTAAAAACAAGTCTCTTTTTCATATTCCTCCTCCAGAGTAAAAACCCATTGTATCTTACAAACAGAATTAATTATACAAAAGTTATTTTACAATAGCAAGAAAGAAATCCCGTACCGGATAACCGAGAAATTATTTTTTAAAGGTGCCCGATATTCGTTAAGATAGCCGCAAACCGGCGCCGAAAATAAAACTATCACACTCTCTGCCGGAATGCGGCCCGGAAGGTGGATCGGCATCTATGTATACCTGAACCTCTGTATATCGGATCCTGTCTCCCATTATGTGGCCGAGCGTAAAATAGCCCGTCACATGGAGCACGGGGATTATCTATGATAAAAAAGCTATACCACTATCTCAGCCCTCCTGTCTTCAATGACGACTATGACAAGACCCACACCGCGCGGATACTTAATTCTATTTTACAGGCCCTGATTTTTTCACTTCTGTTCGCAACGGTAGCAGGCCCCTTTTTTTTCGCTAAAAAAATCGAATCTATCATAATCATCCTCATACTTATTATTATCCTGTCGGTTTCCTTTGTTTTAATGCGGATGGGATGTGTCCGGCCCGCCTGTAAAATATTCCTCTCATCAACATGGATCGTTGTCACCTGCATGGTTTTCCTTGCGGGCGGAATGAACAGCATCGATGCGACCTACTACGCTTCGATAACGGTAATGGCGGGGCTTCTCCTCGGAAGAAAATACTCCCTGCTGTACGCGTTATTAAGCATCGCCGCGGGTGCGTCAATGGTCTTCATCGAAAAAGCGGGGATATATCCACCCCATTTTTTCCCGATACCGGCCTGGGCCGGCTGGCTGAACATGTCGATCGCGATTATCATGGTTACCTCGACGCTGAACCTCGCGCTCAGGGGGCTTTCCGAGGCGCTGACCCTCTCACGCCAGGAGAACGATGAGCGCAGGAAAATCGAGGAGCGCCTCCACGGGTCCCTTCATGAAAAGGAGATCCTGCTGAAAGAGGTCCATCACCGCGTAAAAAACAATATGCAGATAATATCGAGCCTGATATCGCTCCAGTTGAACTATATCAGCACAATGGAACAGAGGGAGCAATTCCTGGACATCCAGAGCCGTGTCCGTTCGATGGCGCTCGTTCATGAGCAGCTTTACCAGTCAGCGAATTTTTCGGGCATCAATCTCGGCGAATATCTCACAACACTGAAAGACAACATCGTTCACTCTTTCCACCTTGGTGCCAGAAACACGGAAATTCACATTGATGTGGATGATCTCGCGATCGATCTCGACCGGGCGATCCCGATAGGCCTCATCGTGAACGAGCTTCTTACCAATGCCATCAAGTACGCGTTTCCGGCCGGACGCGCGGGGTGTATCACCATCTTCTGCCGCAAAGACAGCGAGGGGAAATTCCTGCTCAGCATTAAAGACAACGGTATAGGGATAGCGGATGACATTGATTTCATCAACAGCACTACACTCGGCCTTCAGATAGTCAACGCACTTGTCATGCAGATACGCGGTACGATCACTCTTGAAAGAAACGGAGGGACCAGCTTCAACATCTCGTTCCGATGAAGCGCCTCTCTCAGCGGAGTGTAAAAAGCGTAGCGCGGCTCAACGACACCCGAACATCCCTTACCGCTGCAAGCCCGGCGGCTTCGGCCTCACGCACGATCCCCTGATAGATACCTTTCGTGACATGCATTTTCGGCTCTACAAGCAGATAGTATGACCCTGCCTTCAGATTGTCCGCTACCTGGCGGAAGAAATTCGCGTGGTCCTTCACCTCATGCACCATCCAGAAGGTGAGGATAAAATCCGCCTTCTCACGCACGACAATATCATCGAACCTGCATTCCACCGGCTGGATGCGCTGCGCAAGAGAGGCGCGCCCGGCATACGCCATGAGTTTATCGAGCATCTTCCGCTGCAGGTCGACCGCGATCACCTTTCCCGACGGCCCGACCATTTCAGCCATCGGTACGGTAAAGTATCCTGGCCCGCATCCTATATCGATCGCGATGCTGCCGGGCTTAATGAATTCTCCGAGTATTTTTCCGGGGTTATGCAGGCCTTTACGCAGAGGATTGTTGAGTGAGAACGCCAGCCACGAAGGGCAGACACACGCGTTAATTTTTGAAAAAAATCCGGACATGAAATTTCTCCTGAAACCAGTTAATCAAGCTCGTTCCTGTACACGATAACCTTGCCGCTCACATGGAGCTCGTCCACCGTTCCCACAAGCCAGTGGCGGCGCTCGCTCCACCAGCGCACGTCTATCAGATTGTCGCCACCCTTCGAACCGATTGCTTTCCTTGCCGCGCTGTCGAAACTGATCGGCGGAGTTACCGGCACAAACCATAGAAGGTGAAAGCTCGAGCTCTCCCCGGTCGCCTCACCGAGCACCTGATACGATTTATCCTGCACGGGACTATAGCTCGGCCTCAATCCTCCCGAGCGTGACTGCTTCATGACACAACCCGTGCCGGCCGGCAGAAGCAGGGCGCACAGCAGCGCTGCTGCGATGCCGCTCTTTACCTGAAAATGCTGTATTGATGCGCCTTTCCGCTTCATCATCTCGCTCCCCGGGCCGGCGCCGGAGCCGGCTCGCTTATCCGCACCGCTTCGCCTTCAATCCTGACCGTGGTGGTGCTGAAAAGCAGAAAATATCTCCACGTTTCATAACAGGAGATGTTTATGAGCGCGTCGCCGCCCTTCACGCCCATCGCCTCCCTTACCGCCGCGTCTATGTCCGGCCTGCCCCACATCCAGAGTCCGAGGATGGACCAGGCGGTGTCAGAGCCCGATACGCGGCCGAGTCCCTGGACCGACGCTTTGGACTGGATCGGCACCGTTGATGGCGACATGCACACCGGCGTGGTAATGCACGCCACGTTCATGAACACAAGAAAAGCCAGAAGGCCGAGTGCGAAGACGATTTTTAATGCTCTCATAGCGTTATCTCCTTTTATAGTATATCTTTTAGAACTTCACTTCAACACCGAAATTCGGTATCCATCGTATCCCTTCCTGGGTGCGCAATGTCGGGTTGCCGCTCCCGTAGGCATAGCGGTAATCCCATTTCTGTTCGTCGGTCGGCTTGTACCACTGGCCGTAGCAGTTGATGATTTCGACGTACCAGCTCACGTATCCCCATGAATAATCGGTGCGGTAGCTGTAGCGGATATCAAGCTGGTGCTGAGGATCATAATACTCCGAATACGGCGTGCCGTACGTCGGTACGAACCGGTGTTTCCCGGGATTGAGTGTCGCGTAATTTGTATCCTCTACCGATCCCGTTATCGGGGAGTATGGCTGTGATGAGTGATATTGGAACTTGCAGCTGATGGTATGCTTCCCCCTGAAATTGCGGCTTCCGAACGTATAACCCGACACAAGTTTCAGGTTATGGCGCTGCTCGTGGGTGAAGTTCACCCATTCGTCACCATACTTGTCCCCGATCTGGTTGCGCGAATCGCCGTAAAGGCCCGCTGTCGTGGGAAGGCCCGACCTGTACCTGGAGCGCGTGTAGGTGTAGCTCATCCAGCCGTACAGACCCTCTTCGTTCTCGCGCAGGTCGCGCTTGAGCATGATCTCGAATCCGTGCGCCTTCATTCTGCTGACGCTCATCCCGAGCCGCGCGTCTCCGTCGGGGCCGTAGTGATAGTACGATTCCGCCAGATCGTTGAACGTATTGTAAAAACCTTCGATTTTAAACGTCAGGCTTCCCACTTTCTGTTCGATGCCCACCACCCGGTGTATGGCGCGCTCGGGCTTTAAGTCACCATCGATTTTCGCCACCTGCGGCCAGATATTGAAAAGGAACGGATTCAATTGTATGAAAGATGAATACTGTCCGCCCGCGACAGAAATGGTGGTCTTCGTCGGGAACTCGTAGCTCGCCATGCCCCGCGGATCGACAACCGTCTGCGCCGTCCGCTCAAGGCGCTCGACGCGCCCTCCAGGAGTGAGCGTCAGGCCTCCGAACATGAATTTTGCCTGAAGGAAACCGGCGACCGAATGATTGTGCGTATCCTCGTCAAGCTCAAAAATTGAAAACTGCGTCGGATCGGCGGGATCAAAGTCCTCGACCGAACGGTTATTCACAATTGTTTTCCCCTTCGCGGTAAAATAATAAAAGGTATACTCCGCGCCGCCGGTAAAGAGCAGGTGGTCTTTCACCGGTTCGACTTTGAACCGGTCCTTGATCCCGAAGATATAGGGGCGCGAATCAATATTCAGGTCCCGCATCCAGTCGGCGACACCCTCCGACGGCAGGTTCATGTAGGTATAGTACTGAATCAGCGCGGCATAGGCGATGACTTTGTTGATGATCCGGTCGTTCGGCTGCCAGGTGTAATACAGCCCCTGGCTGTGCGACTTCCAGTTCACCGTCATCTGTATTCCCGCCAGCAGCGGATCGTCGCCGTTTTCGGGGTCGACCCAGTTGGCATTGCTGTCGTCGAACTTCAGATAGTCGGCGCTTCCCATCAGCAGCAGCGTGACGGAATTCCTGCTGTTAAAGAAGTACTTCGTCTTAAGTTGATAATCCCAGTACTCTGGAACAAACGCGGGTTTTTTGCCGGTGATCGCCTCATAAATTGGGGGGATAAAAACCGACAGATACCCGATCCTGCCCGATGCTATGGTATATCCTGCGTTCTGATAGGTCCGCTCCTGGTCCGGAGAACTCATCGGTCCTCCGAAATGCAGATCTCCCCTCTCGTCGCGAAGGATCGGCGCCTGAATGAGAGCAGAGGCCGATATCAGGCCGATGTCGGTGTATCCGCCGAACGCTTTCACATCGTCGACGGTGTTGATGTTGATGACCGCCGCTTGCGCCGAACCGAATTCGGCAGGGAACGCGGATGCGTACAGATCAACTTCGCTCATCAGGTTGTTGTTGATGACCGAGTGCACGCCGCCGAAGTGCGTCGGGTTGTAGATCGGGATATCGTCGATAAAATAGCGGTTCGAATTAGGATTCGCACCGCGGATCACCAGCGGCCCGAAAAGGCCGTCAGTTCTGATTACGCCGGGAAGCGAGGTGAGCGCGTTTACCGAATCGCCGAAGGACCCGGGCACTTCTTTCAGGTTTTTCTGCGTCATGGTATAGCGCGATACCTTCTGCACATCGCGCTCGCCGGTAATCGTAATTCCCTGCCCCGACATCCGCACCGGCTGGAGATAGAAGTCCCTGGTCACGCTCTGCGTAATGTTGATTTTCGTGTTGATCATCTTCAGCTCGTCGGCGCGGACAATGACCGTATAGGTGCCCGCGGCGGGAAGGGCGATGCTGTACTCGCCTTTCGCTCCGGTGTACACCTTCTTCCGCGCCTCAAGAACGATGACCGTGCCAAGCTCGACCGGCTGGCCGTTCACGCTATTGAATACTTTCCCGCTGATGCTCAGAGGGGCTTTCGCCTGCGCCGCGGCACCCGTCTGCATGACCGCCGAAAAAACGAACACCGCGGATATAAAAAATAAATAGTAATAACACCGTTTCATTGTACCGCTCCTCTCTCTTTATCCCTCAAGCCTGAACCTGATCGGGATCTCAAACCGAACCGGCACGTGCCTTCCATTGACCACCGCCGGCGTGAAACGAACACCGCGAAGTATTGATATCGCTTCACGTGAGAACGCCCGCGCCATCTCTGCATGCAGTTCCGGCGGCAGTTCCTTTGAAAGCCTGATCCCGAGCACCCGCACCGACAGCACCACGCCGTTTGCCGCGATCAGCAGTTCGACGCTCAGGTTCGCTTCCACGCCATTCTCCTGCGCGATTTTCGGATAGCGCCGCTCCAGCTTTCCTATCGGTTTGGGCGGAACAACGTTCGGATAAAAGGAAAGATCCACCGCATCGGGATCATCCGAGGTCCCCGCCGCCCTCTCCACGTCTGAATACAACTGCTTGCCCGCTTCCGGCCTTACCGAGAGGGTCCGCCGCACGTTTCTGCGTACCGCCACCGAACGGATCTGGTCTATATCAACAAACTCGATGTTTTCCGTCGGTACGACATCAACCACGATCATCTCCACCGGAAGGGTCGTGAAAATGATTCCGCCCATAATTACGAGGGAGACGAAAAACGAGAACTTATACGGATAGCGCTCCAGCCACTCCGAAACGCGCCGCGCCAGTCCGCTCCCTGCCGTCCTGATCAGATACAGGCCCTCGGCGCTCACCGTATCCGCTCTCCCGACTCCGACATGAACACCACGTTCAGAAAATCCTGTTCGCGCAAAATTTCGATCACCCTCGACACACGCCGGTAGGGAAGGCGCCTGTCGGCGGTGATCGAAACAACCTTGTCTTTTTCCGACTGCCGCATCGCCAGCATGTCGGGCAGATCGTCGGAATCGATCTCCTTCGCGTCCAGGTATATCCGCCCTTCCCGCGAGATCGTGATATAAATCCCCTCCTGCTCGGCATTGCGCGTGAGCGCTTTCGGCAACTCGACCGTGACACCGGGCGGCGGTTCCGTCGATGTCGAGACCATGAAAAAAATCAGCAGCAGCAGCGCCAGGTCCGCCATCGAGGTGCCGATCGCGATCGGCTTGACCCTATGCAGAAAAGACTGAATTTTCATCGCGCCGGTTCTTCCCCGTAGTTCTGAAGCGAAACTTTTCCTATGCCCGCTTCCCGCGCCACGCTCAGCGTATCGACCATCCGTTCGTAACCGACATCGTCACGCATCCAGACGATAAGGGTTTTTCCGCTTCCCTTCGCGGCCTGGCTCTTCATCTCATTCAGAAACGCGATTCGCGTCAGCATCGCCCCGCCGAAAAGGAACCCCTCGTCCCGCGGCCAGACTTCGATCACCCTGTCTTCGCTCACATGCACCGGCGCCGCGTTCTTTGAGGGGAGTGAAAGATATATCCCCTCCCTCAGGATGAACGAGCCGGTAACAATAAAAAAAATGAACAGCAGGAACGACAGGTCGCCCATCGGGGTGGCGTCAGGGAACCGCTCCTCGCTCCTGCTTCCCCACCAGTGTCGCTTTTCGGTTGCGATGAACCATTTCAATTTTTCGCGGCTTCTCATCCGAATTCCTCGTCCTCGAGTTCATCCGAGATGCGCGGCAGATGGGACGACAGCTTTGCGATTATCTCTTCAGCCTGCCCGAAGCGCTGCTGGATCACATGCAGAAATATATAATAGAAAAACGTCGCCGGTGCCGCTACAAAAAGCCCTCCCGCGGTCGTGATAAGCGCCTCCTGTATCCCCACGGCCACGATCCGGGCATTCACTGTCGTTGCCGCGGCTATTGCTGAAAACGCGGTTATCATGCCGGTCACGGTGCCGAGAAACCCCAGCAGCGGAGCGATATTGCCGATACCCTGAAGAAACGCGAGTCCCCGCTCCATTCTGTTCAGATACCGCTGGAACGATTCCCTGAGCTCATCGGTGAGCTCCTCGCGAAAGCGCGCCGTAGAGCCGGAAGCGACTTCACGCAGATACGCTTCGAGGCTTGTGCTCTTCCATATTTTCTGCCTGGTAAAGAAAAGCAGGCGTTCGATGACCAGTGTGAGCCCGATGATGCCGCAGATGATGATCGGTATCATGATAGGGCCGCCCTTTTTGACCGTAAAATAAAGTGCCCTGTTTTCCTGGCGGCCGCCGGCCTCCCTTGCTATGTCGGCTGCAGCCGGACTAACATCCTCCTGGCTCACCGTGGCACGCTCTCCCTGCATGCTCGAGGTCTTCGCTTCCTGAGCCATGGCCCCGGAAGAAAGAATCATCAGGGCGATAAGCACACGCATAGCTCCCGCCGCACCCGCACGCCATGAGCTGTTTTTCATGTTCTCCTGCTCCGCCGTAGAATTATTTGTAACGACTATTATTCGAGCACAAACCGTATCGCCAGGTCGTGCACCATCTTCACCGGCCTTCCTTTCTGGTAACCCGGAGTAAATCGCGCCATGCGTACGACCCTGATGGCCGCATCATCAAATCCGTATCCGGAAGGAGGCGAAACCACCCGTGCGCCCTGCAGCGTACCGTCAGCGTCCACACGTACCCGCACGATCACGCGCTTCTCGCGGATATCGGCGCGCTTCGCTTCACTCGGGAAAAACCTGCGAAGGTCGAAATCAATGATCGGCGTGGGAAAGCGGTCGCCCTTGAATGAATACAGGTAGCCTTCCTTGTCGGTGCCGTCGCCCGACAACTGGTTGACATCAAGATCGATATCGGGAGCGTCTTTGGCGTCTTTGCTCCGGCTCGTTCCCTCTACCCACTCCTGTTTTTCCACCGGGGCAGGGCTCGAGTCGCCTCCGATGAGCTCCGGAGGGATGTCGTTGAAATCGACCTCCACATCTTTCACATTCAGCGTATCCGAGTTCACCGCGTCGTCAACACGCACACGCGTCGCCCACCCGTATCCGAGATAGCAGATGCCGTGAAACAAAATAGAGGCGATAACACAGGATACAAAGAGGTTCTCCCGAATCCGGCCACGCGCGAGTCTTAAAACCATCGCTGTCATTCGCGCACCCTCACCGTTTAACCGAGAGCGCGATACGGCTGACACCGGATTTGCGCACCAGCCCCATCACCTTGGCTATCGACCCGTACGAGAGCCGCTCATCAGCCGACAGCGTCACGCGAACATTGGGCCTCAGCTTCGCCTCGCGTTTCAGGCCCGACACCAGGCGCTGTTCATCGACCTCCGAGTCCTCCATCATGATCTTGCCGTCCCTGGTCAGCGCGACCTGGAGCGAGCGCGCCACGTTCGGATCGGAAGCAGCCACTTTGGGCAGGTTGATGTTGATCGACTCCCTCTTCAGAAAACTCGCCGTCACCATGAAGATGACCAGGAGCACGAGGATGATATCGACCATCGGGGTGATATTGATATTGCTTATTTCATTGTCATCGTTGTTCTGCGCCATTCCCATGACAGTTCCTCCTCAGATGAATTCACCGTGATCACTGGTTGATCGCCGAATGCGGCAGCGTCTTGACCTTGCTGCGCGTATGGTTGTTGGAGGCAAGAAACTCCTTCGACAGGATCTCAAGGTTCTGGAGGATCACCTTCATCTTGCGGGTGAAGTAGTTGTTCGCCATCACCACCGGGATCGCGACAAAAAGGCCGGCCGCCGTCGCCATGAGCGCCGATGAAATGCTACGCATGACAACTTCCGCGCCCGCGTTGCCCAGCGTCCCCAGGCCGTGGAACGCCTTGATCACCCCGAGCACCGTGCCGAGCAGTCCGATGAAAGGCGCGTTGTTTCCGAGGGTGTTGAGGATCGTAAGCCGCCGTTCGAGCTGTATCTTCTCCTCGATTATCTTGCCTTCCATCAGCTCTGAAAGCCCCTCGTGTTTTTCGTTGTAGTGTTCGAGCGAAAACGTCGCGAACCGGCCGTAGATGCTCATGTCTTTTTTTGCCGCCTCGAGCGCACCCGCCACATCATGTCCGCGAAGCTTAGCGGTTATCTCGCTGATGGCAAGAAGACTTCTCTTCCGTGTGTGCTGCCAGTACACGATGGTTCTCTCGATTCCGACCGCAAGCGCGAGAATGCTGGCAAGGAGCAGGATGGTGAAAATAGCGGTCTCACCATAGTTTACAAGCGTTAACATTGACGTACCCTCAATATTGATATTTTTTCATGATTACGACCATGACGCCATGCGGAATATAGCATGAAGTATAGCCGTATGAAGTTAAAGGACGATTAATCGAAGATTAAAAAGCATTAATTTTTTGGAAATCGGAGAAAAAAAACGGTGCCTTTGTTCTTCTGGCTGTCTATGCGAACTGTGCCGTGATGAAGGTCGAGGATCTTTTTTACGATGGTAAGGCCAAGCCCGGTGCCTCCCGTTTTCGCCGTGCGGGAGCGGTCAACCCGGTAAAAGCGGTCAAAGACATGGGGGATATGCCTCGCGGGAATACCGATACCCGTATCCCTGACCGTGAATTCGGCCGTCATCCCGTCATCTGCCTGTCCGATGCGGCGAAGGGCCAGATCAATCATCCCGCCTTCCGGCGTGTACTTGATAGAGTTGTGGATCAGGTTGGAAAATATCCGCTTCAAAAGGCCCGGCTCGCCGGATATCGTCACCTCGTCAAGCGCCGTGATCTGGAGGTTTACCTTTTTGTCGCGGGCAAGCACCAGCGCTTCCTCATAGGCCTGCATGACCACCTGGTCGAGCTCCGTATCGCGGAAGCGGATGGAGCCGCCCCGTGAATCGATGCGGGAGAGGAAGAGCAGGTCGTCGATAATCCTGCCCAGCTTGTCCGTTTCCTCGAGCAGGCTTTTCAGTATATCGATATATTCTCCGGCGTCGCGCTTCCCGCGCAGCGCCACCTCGATCTCGCCCTTGAGCACGGTCAGCGGCGTTTTAAGCTCGTGCGAGACATCGTCGGAAAACTGACGCATCTGGTTGAACGACTGTTCGAGCCTGGAAATCATGTCGTTGAGCGTCGCCGCGAGCTTCCCGATCTCGTCGTCGCTGTCGATCGGCTCTATCCGGCGCGACAGGTCCTCCGCGGTTATCGTGCGCGTCAACGTCACGAGCTCGCGGACGGGGGTAAAGGCCCGCACCACGAAAAAATACCCCATGAGCGCGATGATCAGGATAAGGAACGGCCCCACAAGCAGGAACTGGATCAGCACGCTCACCAGCGTGGTGTTGATATGCTCCATCGACATCCCCACCTGAAGGAGATAGTCGTGCCCGAGCCTGTCGCGGACCTTCATCGAAATAACCCTCAGCGGGAAGCCGAACACGCCCTGCACCGTTTCGATCGCGTATTCCTGCTCCCGCAGCCGCATATAGCTCTGCACGGTGAACGGGATATGCCTGTCGCCGAGCGCCCTGTTCCGTATCACCACGAGCGGCTCCGCTCCCTGCCGTTCGGGAAAATCGATGAGCTGCCCGTAAGCGGGGCTCAGGAAAAGGTCCCTGCCGATCCATGAGTCGAATTCCCCGCGGTAGCGGCCTATCGGCGTGTAAAAAGGCCCGTATCCGTCTGATATCTTTGAACGCACGTCGCGACCGAACCGCAGCAGGCCGTCATCGAACTTGACGATGACGTCGCTCCCGTAGATCGCGTGCGAAAAATTAAAATAGGTATAGGTAAAAAAGGCCGCGATGAGGATACCGATGGTCCCGACATACCAGAGAATCAGTTTCGACCTGACGGAGAGTTTCACGTCATTCCTCTTTCAGTACGTACCCGCGGCTTCGTATGGTGTGGATAAGCTTTTTTTCAGAGTCCCGGTCGATTTTGCTGCGCAGGTGATGGATGTACACGTTGACGGTGTTGGCGATCGAGTCGTAATTCATGTCCCAGACGTGTTCGATGATTTTCGTTTCCGTGAGAACGGTTCCCGCGTTCCGCATGAAATACTCAAGAAGCGCGTATTCCTTGCCCGTGAGCATGATCTCCCGACCGCCCCGCGTCACCCTGCGCGAGACCGGGTCAAGCTCGAGGTCGGCAACTTTAAGCGCCTTCTCCGCATACTGCTGCGAACGCCGCAAAAGCGCCCTTACCCGGGCGAGCAGTTCCTCAAAGGAAAACGGCTTGGTCAGATAGTCGTCGGCGCCCGTATCAAGTCCCTTTATCCTGTCCTCGACGCTGTCGCGGGCGGTGAGCATGAGCACCGGCGTATGCACCCCTTTCTGCCGCAGTTCCGCGCAGACCCGCATGCCGTCCTTCTTCGGCAGCATCACGTCGAGGATAATGGCGTCGTATTCGTTCACCGACGCCCAGTGAAGGCCGTCCTCACCGTCCGGCGAAACATCGACGGCGTACTGTTCCTCCTGGAGGCCTTTTCTGATAAACGCCGCGACCTTTTCATCATCTTCGACGAGCAGTATCCTCATGACACCAGTTCTCCGATTGTCATCCGGTAAAGTCAATGAATGAAGTATATCCCATCCGGCGCCGAAGCGGTCAAGGTAAAAACAGATAGTACGGATTATTTGGATTGAAAGAATATAACAGCCGGTTACGCTCTGTCAACCGATCCGGGAAGGGCAATGAAAATCTCGTATGACACAATCGGTATCGACAGGATTGACACCATCAAACTGCTCTGGGAGATGCTGAACGAACACCACCGGCTGCGCTCACCGCATTTCTCGAATTACTACGAGCGGTTCACGTTCGAAAAGCGGTGCGAAAAGTTCAGGAGCGGCGATCTGGCAGTAAGGATAGAGGTCGCGATCGACGGCGCCCGTTCCCATTACGCGGGCTACTGTATCAGCACGATCGATGAAAAGAACCGGGGTGAGATCGATTCTCTTTTTGTTGAAGAAGCGTACCGGGGATCCGGTGTCGGCGACACCCTGGTACGATCGGCCCTCTCGTGGTTTGACGGGCGCCGGGTGAAGGTGCGAAGCATCGTCGTCGGGAGCGGCAATGATGACGTGATCAGCTTCTACGAACGGTATGGATTCCATCCCGCCTATCGGACACTCAAGCAGGTAACCGGGTAATCCTACCAGACGGGATTTTTCTTCAACAGCTCCTCGGCGTCCTTCGCGGCAAGGGGCTTGGAAAAGAGATAGCCCTGTCCGTATTCGCAGCCGAGCCGCCGCAGCACCTCCAGGCTCTCGGCCGTTTCAATCCCCTCCGCGATCACCTGCTTTTTCAGATTCTTGGCCAGATGCACGATCGTATTGACGATCTGCTCGCTCTCATCGTCGATCCCCATCCACCGGACGAACGACTGGTCGATTTTCAGTACATCGACGGGAAAGTGACGAAGGTAGCTCAAGGAGGAGTAGCCTGTCCCGAAATCATCCATGTAGAGCTTGAAATTCATTTTCTTGAGTTTCAACAGCATGATGTTCGCGGATTCCATATCGGTCATGAGGGCGCTTTCGGTGATTTCAAAGCGCAGGGTTTCAAAGGGAATATCGGCCTCACGTACGATCGATGCGATCTCCTCGGCAAGCTCGGGGTGGATGAACTGCACAGTCGACAGGTTCACGCTCACCGTAAGCGGCTGGTCAAGCTTGAACATTTCATGCCAGATCTTCAGCTGACGCGACGCTTCCTCTATGACCCAGAAGCCGAGCGAGATGATAAGCCCGCTCTCCTCCGCCTGTGGAATGAATTCACTCGGCGACACAAATCCCCGCTCCTCGTTCTGCCAGCGTATCAGCGCCTCAAATCCCGTAATCCTGCCGGTGGCGAGTGACACGATCGGCTGATAATAAAGGAGGAACTCCTTGTTTTCTATGGCGCGAATCATATCCTCTTCGATCTTGATCCGCTCAAGCGAGCGCCCCGAGAGACGTAACGGCTCTTTATTTTCAAGCTCGTGGAGAAAATCGGGAGTCGAGTACGCGCGTGCCAGCATCTTCTTCTGTTGAATTTCATCGATATAGGTTGAGAGAAGATAGTTTACAATCTGACGCTTCTGAAGATAGATCATATGATGATGGTCGTCGTGGATGAACTCGACGCGTATCTTTTCATCAACCATCCTGCTCTTCCGGTGCTCCCGGATGATGGTAGTGATCCGATCGATAAAATAGTCCTTGTCGCAGGGGAGGCTGATCTGATAGCTCGCACCGTTCTTTAGCAGGGTCAGGAAAAATTCCACATCCACATGCGAAGGGGTAATGATGACCACGGGGATAAGATCCTGCACGGTTTGATCCCCGGTCAAAAGCTTCAGCTGCTCGAAATCCACGGCGGCAGTGTCAACCCACCCAAGTACAAGATCATACCGCTCTTTCTGTATCTCCCTGATTGCCACCGCCCACGATTCGGCGATCCGAACGACATGGTTCGCGCCGGCCAGCAGATTCTCAATCCGCGAGACAAGAGGCGAGTTGCCGCACACAAACATGATATGGGAAGCACCCATAGATGCACCATTCCGCAGCTCAGAGTAGTCGCGCCGCTGATAGGTATGGCACGGCATCCGGCCCATGTCAACGATTTAACATAGCGCTGTTCCCGTTTCGGCATTAATAACCGCCTGTAAAAATTCGTTTGCAATTCACAGGAAATCGGCATTACATAAAATGACCACATCATTCGGGGGCGGATATGAAGAGCACAGATATGCCGGATATCACACCTGATTCCATTCGCGAAACCGCGATCGCGTTCCAGCGCAGCAGGATACTGCTCACCGCCTTTGAACTCGGTGTTTTTTCGGCGCTGGGGGATACGGAAAAAACAGCCGAAGAAACGGCTCTGACCCTCGGTGCAGACCCGAAAGCAGCGGGAAGGCTCATGAACGCGCTTTGTGCGCTCGGATATCTCAAAAAAAACGGCGCGCGGTACGCGAATACCCCCTCCGGCCGGAAATACCTTGTCGAGTGAAGCCCCGACTATCAGCCCGGACTGGGGCATTTGGTAAACCTCTGGAAAAGCTGGAGCACGCTCACCGAAGCGGTGCGCACCGGCCACCCGGCAATCGAGCAGGCGCTTCCTGATCGCGGCGATCAGTGGTTCCGGTCATTCATTGCCGCCATGCATGACCGCGCCAGAAATCAGGCTGCCCTTATCGCCGGCATGCTCGATCTTTCTGGGGTCGGCCGCCTTCTCGATGTGGGAGGAGGTTCAGGCGCTTTTTCGATAGCGTTCGCCAGGGAAGCGGAAGGCCTGCGCGCGACCGTTTTCGACCTGCCCAATGTCACGGCCCTTACCCGCGAGTATGTCGAGCGGGAAGGCCTCGCTTCACGCATCGATACGCGAAACGGCGATTATACACGCGATGATCTCGGTGGCGGATATGATCTTGTTTTTCTCTCGGCGATCGTACACAGCAACTCGTTTGAAGAAAACAGAGTCCTTATCTCAAAATGCGCGGCCGCGCTCAACAGGGGAGGACGGCTTGCGGTACTCGATTTCGTAATGGACGAAGACCGTACTTCGCCTGCCATGGGCGCCATCTTTTCGCTCAACATGCTTGTCGGAACAAAATCCGGCGATACCTACACCGAATCGGAAATCAGGGGATGGCTGCAATTGGCCGGAATAGAAGAGATCAGCAGGACCGATACTTCGTTCGGCTCATCGCTTCTGATCGGCCGCAGGTCATGAGATGTGATCAATCGAGGAGCGAGGCGCGCTTTATCCGGCTTCCGAAGTTTTCCCGCAGGTTGCCGAGCACGTCCTCGATCTTTTCTTTTTTCAGGTCATCTTCCCCCGCCGGCCCCTCATCCCGAAAAAGTTCGAGCTGCGGAGCGGGAGCGGCTTCCACACTTACGAGGTTGGAAAGTTTTACCCCGACGAGCCTGACCCGCCTGGCTCCGCGATCAAAATCCCGGAAGAGGTCACGCGCGGTATCCCTGATGCTGAGCGCATCGTGTATCGGGCGATCCAGGGTCAGGCTTCGCGAATAGGTTTCAAATCCCTCAAGCCTGATCTTGAGCGTAATGGTGCGTCCGCCGAGACTGCAGGCTCTGACCCGGTATGCCAGTTCGTCTGAAAGCCGTAAAAGCGTCAGCTCGATACTATCCCCCCTGTCCTCGTCAGTCTCAAACGTATGTTCCTCGCTTATCGATTTGCGGATATATGTCGTTTCAACAGGCCGTTCATCAATGCCGTTTGCCAGAAGCCAGAGGCGCTCCCCCCACGCGCCGAGCATTGTGGTGAGCTCGACGACTGACGCGCTCGCGATATCTCCCATGGTTTTAAATCCGAATGACCGCAGGTGCTGTACCGTTTTCGGGCCCGCTCCCCAGAGCCGCTCCAGCGGCAGCGGCGCGAGAAATCCCCGCTCGAAGCCGGCAGGGCATATCGTAATGCCGTCGGGTTTGTCAAGATCAGAGGCGATCTTCGCAACCGACTTGCACGAGGCAACGCCGACGCTCGCGGTAAGCCCGGTCGCTTCGCGGATGGCCGATTTGATTTTGATCGCGACCTCTTTCGTGCTTCCCAGAAGCCGCTCCGTGCCGGTACAGTCAAGAAACGCCTCGTCGATAGAAATCGGCTCTACCGCCGGAGAAAAGCGTTCCAGTATGGACATGATTTCATCGGATAGTGCGGAATATTCCCGATAACGCGGCTCGACAAAAACAGCTTCAGGACATAAACGGTACGCCTGGGAGATGGGCATTGCCGAACGTATTCCGTAACGGCGCGCCTCGTAGCTTGCGGCCGACACGACCCCTCTTCCTCTCCCTTCCCTGGGGTCGGCCCCCACCACCACTGGCCTTCCCCTGTATTCCGGAAAATCACGCTGCTCTACCGAGGCGAAGAAGGCGTCCATGTCAACATGTATGATTATCCTGTTTTGCATCGATCCCATAATTTCGCAGCATCGTGGAATAATTACTACACAAATATACAGTATTTAAAGTTTTCTGTCAAGCAGGAAATATTTCTTTATGAATCCTGCATATCACAGGATCAACGCAGCGTGTTTAAAAAAAATCGGGGTCAGAGCCTTATTATTTTATCATGAAAGCAACGGCAACGGTACTGTAATAAGAGAGGTTGCCTGAAATAATAATCATGCCCCGACCATTACGAAAATGTCTGCCCGAAGTTACCTATCACTGCTACTCCAGGTGCATCGAACTTCGTGCTCTGCTATCCGAAACACGGGTGAAGGATATGGCGGTTGAATCAATCGCAAGGGCGCTTGAAAAATATAAATTTGAGCTTATTCAGATCGAATTTGTTGATAACCATTTCCACTTTATAATCAGAACTGTTGAAGGAGGTGAGACGATTTCACGAATCATGCAGTATATAAAAGCGCGGATCGCGGAAAGATTCAACCGGGCACATGGCAGAATCGGTCCTTTCTGGAATGAGCGGTTCAAATCCACGATTGTTGAGGAATCACTTGATCCACAAAATTACTTCATTCATCTCGCATGGCATATCGCTTATAATCCCGTTCGGAAAGGCCTCCTGCAGGATCCACGTAAATCAACTCATGGAACAGTGCGGTCATACCTTGAGGAGGATTTTATTCCGAAGATAAAAATCACCCCCCATCGGTATTTCCTCAATCTCGGAAAGAATTTCCGTGAGCGCGCAAGACAGTTTACTGAATACGAAAGGTCCTATCGACAATGCCACGCGCGATTTGAAAGCGAATAAGAATATCCATTTATTATTCGGCCGGGGTGGTTAGTGTGACTTCGGAAACATAGGCGCGCGTATCTCTTTTCTGATTCGCTCCTCTTCCCCCCTCAATGGAAAATCCATATGCCTGTATGTTCTTTGGCACGAGGAGCACATTTGTTCCGTTTATATAGAATTTTGTCCTGTTTCCATTGGTTGTCATAATCAGGTGTTTCCACCCTTCTGAGTATTCCAGATCTGCCTTAAAATTAGCACACTGGATCCTTACACCGGTGACGGTGAACTTAAAGACTTCCCGGCTTTTTGAGTCGAGAAAGCGTATATAATAGTGCTGCTGGGTTTTATCCCCCATAAAATAACTGACTTTAAACTCAAATGATGGCGGTAAAGCATCGGGCCCTTTCATTTTCGCCCGTACGGCTGAATTATTCTTTTTAAACCAGATACATTTGGTTCCTTCGAAATCTGCGATTTCAACGCTTCCCTTGATTGCATCCCATTTCGAGGGAAGTTCCCCGGTACGATCCTGAGACATATTGTCCAAGAAAATAATCTGTTTGCTGTCTCCTGTTGCAAAAAGCATCGGGACACAGACAAGCATTATTCCTGCAGTTAATAAAACTCTTTTCATCTCTTCACCTTTCCTTCTCTTCATTGAAGCATCATGAACAAGTGGCCGCAGTTACTATTTGTTTACGGACACTTTTCCTGTAACCGTCAATGATTGATAAATGGCAATAAAAGGAAAAGCCTTTTTTAATGTCATGCTGCAATTCTTATAAAAGGGTCAGAGCCTTACCTATCCTAAAAAATAAAATCCGTCGAAAGAAAGTTCGACTTATGCTCCCGAACAATCTCGGTTATAATTGATTTGTTTAATTCATTTCCTTTTGCCGCAACCAGCGTGCGTATTGAAAACACACGCAAGGTGTCGGATACCGACTGGGTCCCCTCGGCTGAGTCTTTTCTTCCGGCAAAGGGGAAAGTGTCGGGACCGCGCTGGCATTGTGAATTTATGTTGAGCCTGCATACCTGGTTTACGAGCGGATCAACCAGCCTCGCGATTTCTTCGGGGTCAGAGCCGAAGATACTCGCCTGTTGTCCGTAGTTCGACTCTATGAGATAGCGGATCGGCGTTTCAATATCCTCATACTTTACCACCGGCACCACCGGGCCGAACTGTTCCTCCTGATACACCCGCATAGTCGAGTTTACAGAATACAGCAGCGCCGGATAGAAGAAGGTTCCTGCAACAGTGCCGCCGCCATCGTTGACCACACGCGCCCCCTTCTCAATGGCATCCTCCACAAGCCCTGAAAGGTATGCTGTCTTGCCCGGCTCGGGGAGCGGCGTGATACCGACTCCCTTTTCCCATGGCATTCCGAGTTTCAGCTTTACTATCGCGTCTGAAAACCGACTCAGAAACTCATCTGCTATCCGCTGATGAACAAAAATAATCTTGAGTGCGGTACACCGCTGTCCGTTAAACGAAAGGCTTCCCAGTATGCATTCATTAACCGCAAGATCGAGATCAGCATTGGGAAGCACAATTGCCGGATTTTTAGCCTCAAGGCCCAGACAGCATCTCAACCGGTGCGGATACGGATGCTGCTTTTTAAGCATCCCCGCGACACGACTGGTCCCGATGAAGGCAAGCACATTGATTTTTCCCGAAGCCATGATCGGCGTTATCACCTCTTCTCCGTCCCCGTAAACCGTGTTGACCACACCCGCCGGGAACGAATCTCTGAACGCTTCCAGAAGCGGCCGGTGGACAAGCACCCCGAGCTTCGGCGGCTTGAATATCACGGTGTTGCCCATTATGATTGCTGGGATCAGGTTGGTAAAAGTTTCATTAAGCGGATAGTTGAACGGCCCCATGCACAGAACCACACCGAGCGGGCCGCGCTTTATCTGTCCTATAATTCCCTGCTCTATTTTGAAACGCGATGATTCTCGGTCAAGGTCCTTCAGCGCTTCGATAGTATCGAGGATATAGTCGATCGTCCGGTCGAACTCCTTTTCGGAGTCGGCAAGCGATTTGCCTATCTCCCACATGAGGAGCGAAACTACTTCATTGCGTTTCGCCTTCATCCTGACAACGAATTCCTCCATTTTCTTTATGCGCCCGTTAACCGACATCGTCGGCCAGACGCCCGTTCCGTTATTGTAGGCGGCGACCGCCGCGTCTAAAGCTTCCTGCGCTTCGACTGAAGTAAGCAGCGGGTAGCTCCCTATCCTTTTGCGAACAATACCTACCGCCGTTTTATCGCATACCGGAGAGAGGACTTCCTGCATAGGTCCGTTCCATCTGCGTATTTCACCATTTATTAGATACTCTCGCTGATCGAGTGGAACGATTGCAGAGAATTCTGCGGGAGTTTTGCTGACATCAGGGAACAATGCTTCCATTTGCTCTTTAAGATTCACGCCTGCCCTCCTTTAGCTAATTATGCGGAATAGCTCTCATCTTCACATTTATGACCATCAGGTGAATTACCTCTATTGTCAACTGTAATTGATCATGGTTATCATAACCATGTATAATTACTATATATAAGTATAGCTAAATTATAAATCAACATCCGTAAATTTTATTGTTGATTTAGTGACTGAACAGCCTTATTATAATATGGTATCGTCAAATAATCGATTTCATGTTGTCTAAGACATTGCTTTTTCACCGATTGCAACAGATCAGTCTCTACTGAATAATGTGGCACGCCAGAATGCGGCAAATCAAAAGCAGAAGTATGACCCGAAGTGTCTTGAGGGCGCATGGAACACAATCGAAACGATACTAATTTTTCCTGTTAACTGAACCATCTGCCGTGATCGCTGATCATGAAACAAGTTCCGAAATGCTGCGAAAAAAGAATTACATTCAACCGGAGGTTGATTTATATGGAAACCCAATCAGCCCTGTCCCTGTTTAAAAAATTCATGGTTCGCTCTTTCATCCTTACTGATGGACTCATGTTTGTTGTTGTTATTCCGATAGCCGCATTCTGTTATATTTCGACAACTCCGCTTCTGAAAGAACAGATTGACGCATTCATAAAGTCGGTAATTATCATCGCGTCATTCTTTTTCCTTATTCTTCTGGCCTGGACACGGTATCTCTATTATCCCCTTTACAAATACTGCAGTCAGATGGACGCCGGGATAACGATTGACGACAGCCTTAAGATCAGGGTCCGGGAATTTGTCGCCAGTTTCGCTCCGCTGAACGCGGTTAGCATCTTTTTACGGTGGCTTGCGGGATTTCTCATCGCCAGTCTAACCGTCAATCTCATCGCGAACATCAGTTTTGAACAGCTCCTCAACCTCTGGATCACCGGTGCCGCCATCATCGTTTTTTCGGTAATCTACTACAATTTCATTCTCAACCGGCTCATGGATTCATTCTCGAAAAACAGCATATTCAACGCCACAATTGACACGACATCGGATAAATCCAAAACGCCCCTGAGCTCGGTTGTGAGCGAACTGACCGCCGCTGTGCTGATCATCTGCGCGCTCATCGTCATCATCCTGACAATAACCTCCATCAAGGCGAGCCACATTCTGGTCCTTTCCTCATTTCAGGAAATACTGGCCCGTCACAATGTCGTCGCATCGAACACGGAGGTGCTTCAGTTCTCAAAAACGCTTGCCATCTGGATGATCGGCATGGGCTCGTTCTGGATGCTGGTCGCGGGCGCCGTGCTTTTCAGGATCGTCCGGCACAAACTTCAACCTGTGGGAATCCTCCGCCATCATCTCAACCTGGTGTCGCACGGGGATTTTCGTGAATCGGTAAAGATAGTCAGCGGCAACGAATTCGGCATCCTCGCAACCGCCGTCTATATCCTCACCGAGAGGATACGCTCAGTTGTCGCCGCGATCGTCCAGCTATCCACCGAGCTCGCGGCCTCTGCGGAAGAGATGGCCACCGCGGCGGAATCATTCTCGGGCAGCGCCCAGAACCAGGCGGCCACCGTCGAAGAGGCCACTGCTTCCATCGAGCAGATTTCCGGCAACATAGACAACGTGGCGGACCACGTCGGAGGGCAATTCGACATGCTCATGCAGCTCATCACCAGCATGAACACGCTTTCAGGATTCATCGACGGCATGAACAACTCGGTTATGGGAGCGCTTTCCATTACTGAAAAAATAGCAGATGACGCCGGCAGGGGTGAAAGCGCGCTCGGCGAGATGAATCACACAATGAAAAACATTACCGCGAGCTCCGAGGAAATGGTAAATATCATTAACATCATCAATGATATATCCGACAGGATAAACCTCCTTTCCCTGAACGCAGCGATAGAGGCCGCGCGGGCCGGCGACGCGGGAAAAGGATTTGCCGTGGTTGCCGACGAGATATCCAAACTTGCCGACCAGACCGCGCAGAGCCTGAAGGACATCAACACCATTATCACCCTCAACAACCATGAAATAACCAACGGCATGAGGCAGATCATCGAAACGACCGACGTGCTCAAGCGCATTATCGAAGGGGTTTCCATTATTCAGAATGGAATGAAGGAAGTCTCCGAGACGATGAAGTATCAGCTCACGACCAACCGTGTCGTCAAGGAAAACGCCGATCAGTTGAAATCGAAGTCAGAACAGATAAAATCATCGACCAGCGAGCAGAAATCGGCGATCGGCGAAATCACCTTTTCGATAGAAAACATCAACGAGTTTACCCAGACCAACGCGACCGGCGCGGAACAGATGGCAAGCAACTCGGCAAGCGTGGCGCTGATGGCGACCGCGCTCAAGGAGTCGGTTGACTTTTTCAAGATTTAGCGCGGTCCGTGCGGAGGCAAGTAATCAGTAGGTCATGCTCGCCGCGTTCAACAGCCCCACCGCGACCGATACTATCGCCAGGAGGATCGCGGGCCCCATTTTATCCTCGGCGACGTCCTTTATCAGGTGGTGCAGGAAGAGGCGCATGACGAGAAAGACCAGTATCTGCACCGCGAGCGCGACGAGCGACCAGACGATCATATCCGTCAGACTTACGCTGTGTGCGATCGCGCTGACCATCGGACAGGTAAAGCCGAGTATCGCACCGCCGAAACTCACCGCGGGAGCGGTCTTTCCTTCCTGAATCAGCCTGTGCTCCGGATATGGCGTTACAAGCCCGTAGATCAGCACGAAGAGAAGAAGAAGCGCGACTGCCCCGCCGAAATGGCAGAGAAAGGGCACGAGCCCCGAAAGCGATTCAAGAATTGCGGTCATCATTCAGTCCTCCTTGAAATAGTGCGGAATAAATCTTCCGGTGTTTGACGTAATCTCCGTATGGTCCTCGCGAATCCCCATGCCGGCGGGTTGTCCGTGTATCACCCACGATCCGATGGATGTCCAGTTCCCCGAAAAGCGTGGAAGCGGGTGATACTGCTGGTACACAAAACCCTCGCTCCCGTAAGTGCCGGGGCGTTCAAACCAGGTGCCGTTTTTCATGATCGAAACGCTGTCACCCTCTCGAGAGAAAAACGGCTTCTGCACGTAGTTGTCCCCGAAGACGTTCTCGAAATACGCCGGCAGAAGGTTCGGGTGGTCGGGATACATCTTCCAGAGCACCGGCAGAATGCCCTTGTTGCTCAGTAGTATCTTCCACGGCGGCTCGATCACCTTCCACGGCCGGTCGGCAAGATGGATGCCGAACTCCTCGTCGAACATCCATTCCCACGGATAGAGCTTGAAAATCGTTTCGATCGGCTCCTCGTCGAGGTCCACGAATTTTCCCGAACGGTCCATCCAGCCGATGTCCTCGACGTACACATGCTTTGTGTTGTATCCCGCCTGAAATGCCACGTCGCGAACATACTCGACATTGCCCAGGTCCTCTTCGTTTTCCTTAACGCAGGAGAAATGCACCGTTTCCGAAAATTCGCGGTCCTTCCAGAACTGGAGCAGCTTTTCGTGGATAGAGTTGAACTGATCGAATTCCGGGAACACGTCCTTGAGCCAGAACCACTGCACGACGCTTGCCTCGAGCAGCGAGGTAGGCGTGTCGGCGTTGTACTCGAGAAGCTTCGGATCGCCGCTTCCGTCCCAGCTGAAATCGAAGCGTCCGTACATCGTGGGCTCCTGCTCCTTCCATGACTGCTGGATGAGGGGAACGAACGCCGCCGGGATATGCAGGTCGTTGTAGAGGTTGTAGCGGATCACATAATCGACCGCCTTGAGGCACATCCCGTGCAACTCGGCGGTGGCCTCTTCGAGCCTGTCAATCTGGGAGGCGGAAAACGCGTAGCAGGCCCTCTCGTCCCAGTAGAGCTCGTCATTGATGGTATGATAGTTCAACCCGACCGATACGACCTTCTCCATCCAGTCGGGCCTCTGTGAAATGGAACGCCGCTCCATGCATCAACCGCCCGAGCTGTGAAACGACGATGAACGGCCGAACCCGCCGCGTGTGATCGAGGAGAGGCCGACCGATCTGCTCCCGAACCTCCCGCCTGAGCGGAAACGGCTTGAGGAGACGAATGGCCCGTAATAGCGGCCGGGATAATAATGCGAGGAGCCGTGGCGCGCGGGTTCGCAGTCACGCTCCGAGTATTCGGCAACGCAATCGGCGCGGTTGTTGTACACCTGCCTGAACCCGTCCTCGCCGCACGAGGCGAGCGCGACCGAACCTATGATCGCGAGAGAGACATTCAGTGAGCTTTTCTTTTTTTTCATGGCATTCGCTGACAGTGGAATTGTTTTTCAGCAATATTGCGCTTTTTCCCCCACATGTCAATCAAATATTGTCACTCGTCTTATTTTCTCAGGTGCGTATCCACGAACGTGCGGAACTCCTTTCGCTCGTATTCGCACGCCTCGTCGAGGCACCGTGCGTTGCGCTGCTCGATCAGGTTCTTGATGACCGGAAGCATCGACTGGTTCACCGCACATATCTGCGCGGCGATCTCGAACGCGCGGGGGATGAGCCTGTCCGGGGCCACGACCTCGTTTACGAGCCCGATCGCGAGCGCCTTTTCGGCGGATACGAACTCGCCGGTGAACGACATCTGTTTTGCCATCCGCTGGCCCACCGCCTGCTGGAGAAGCTGCGTCATCCCCCAGCCCGGATGAATCCCCACCTTGACATGCGTATCGGCAAACGAGGCGAGCTCCGAGGCGATCAGGAAGTCACACTGGAGGGCGATCTCGAACCCGCCGGTGATCGCGTGCCCGTTGACCGCCCCGATGATCGGTTTTTTGCAATCGGCGAAAACGTCCGGAAGGTCGCGTCCGTCGCCGCGCGGGTCGAACAGGTTGTCGGTGCCGATCACCGAGAGATCGATCCCCGAACAGAACGACTTTCCGTTTCCGGTGATGATTGCGACCGCGACCTCATTATTTCGGGCGACCTCATCGAGGCAGTTGTAGAGATGGGTGAGGAGCGCCTGGTTGATCGAGTTGCGCCGCTCGGGCCTGTTGAGCGTGATGAGCGCGACGCGGTCCTTTACTTCGAAGAGTACGGGGTTTTCCATGCTGATTCCTCCTTCAGGTTATTCCTGCAATATGGTACCGGTAAACGAAGCGAGGTCGTCGGTCAACTGGTTAATTGTTTTCGTTGATTCCGCTATATCCAGCGAAATCGCCACGATGTCCTGGGCGGTCCTGGCCACCTGGGCGGTATTGTTGCTCGATTCATCGGTCGCCAGCTTCTGTTCCATTGTCGCGCCTTCGATATTGCGGCCCGATTCATGTATCCTGGTATTAAGCGCCTTGATCGTCTTTATGGTAACGTCGATATCGCCGATCAGGTTGTTCACGTCGTTGATCTCTCTCTGAATGTTCTGCACCTCGCCGAACAGTTCCTTCATGGCCTGAGAGGATTCGGTAATGAGCATGTTGCTTTCGTCGATGAGCGATTGATTGCTGCTGATGATTTTTGATATCTCCTTGGAATTAACGGATGTGGCGTCAGCAAGCTTCGATATCTCGTCCGCCACAACCGCGAAACCGCGCCCGGATTCGCCTGCCCGCGCCGCTTCGATCGCGGCGTTCAGTGAAAGCAGATTGACCTGGTCGGCGATATCATTGATAACCTGGACGAAATTCGACATCTCCCCGCTCTTGGCTTTTAAGGTATTGAATTTTTCGTTCGTACGCGTGATCTGGTCGGCCGACTTCTTCGAGAAATCGGTGATCCTGGCGATCGTCGATATGATCTCTGATGAGCTCGTCTGTACCCGGTCATTCACTTTTTTCAGGTCGTTGATCGACTCGACGGCGATCTCCATCTCGTCGTAAAGCGACTTCGCGATCGTGCTGACCGATTCGCTGTTCGCCGCGAGCTCTTCGAGCGCCGAGGAAACTTCCTCCACTGACGCCGCCTGGTTCTGGGATATATCATTCAGCTTGCCCGCTATCCCGTCCTGTTTATGACTCTGGTTTTTCAGAATCTCTATCGAACTGATGACGGTTTTCACCATCTCTTTCAGATTGGAAAGGCTCGTTTCGGCCTGTCCGCTGTGGAGTATTGCCATCTCGAGGATTTTTTTGGTTGCTCCAGCCCCTGCAGCCGCGCCTATTCCCACCCAGGTGAATATCAGATAGCGCACTATAATATTGCTTTTGGGACCAATGGGCAGAAGTTCCGGCCGGAAGTGAAAGAGAAGCGTCTGCGAAACGAGCACGAGGACATAGGTGAAGACCGATATCTTTACATCAAAATAAAAAATCCCCAGGCAGAGCATGATATAGTGAATCGCGAAGAGTTCGCTTGCGCCGTATATTATGTATTGAAAACACCAGTATGCCGAGGCCAGAATAGTAATCACAAGATATGCCGAAACCTTTTTGTCGCCCATTGACCGAATGACAAAAACAGCAAGCATTACAAGCAGAAACGCGATGCCGATCTCTATTGCGATATTCGTATAGGTAAGATACTGGGATCCTGCACCAGCCATCTTTATGAGGATTGTCGCGATATTGGCGAGAATGAAAATACCGATGAAAACCTTGATGATTCTCCGGTGATTACTTCTCAGAACATCCCTGTATATAGTTGAATTTTCAAACTCTCTTTTCCGCGCCAAAGATGCCTTTACCGTCTTCATTATGAGAACTCCGTACGCAAAGAATAAATTCGTACATCTCTGTCCGCGCGACTTTATCCAAATGCGCCAGCAAAACAGTACACAACCCAGCGTAGCTATTATCAGGTGCCGCAACAGCCCGATTGTGCTTTTCACTGACCCGGGTTCAATAGAATTATTAATTGAAAAATGTTCAATAAAAAAATAAACAAAAAGGTTTATTATTATCAGGTGGTTGCTGATTTATAAAATTGCAATTATCCGTTTTAATTATAAACTGCATGATGATTAATAATTTTGCACTACATGTATTTGCGCTGCACCACAATACACGAACATGCCGTACATGAAATCATTTTTTGATCCACTCCGCTGCATCTGAAACCTTTTCATGCCGGGCCAGAGCTTCTTAATTCAGGATCAAAATTCATCCGCAGACCAAAAATTAACACTTTCATCACACTACGACCGCGGATAGACTTTTACAGCGAATAGCTCGCGCCGAACCCGGACCAGAACCTGTGTCTGTCGGTTTCCACCGTACCGGCATCGGTTGTCACGCGATAAAAATCCTCATCCGGCACATACGCGTAGAAAAATCCTCCGTGGATCGTGACAGGCCCCACCGTAACCGAAAGATCGGCCGATGCCTGTACATCACTCACTCCCTTCAGCACCCGCGTGGACGGATCCGATTCCAGCTCTGCTGATTGCTGACGGAAATAGCCCGCGCCCGCTTTCAGGATGAGCCCGGCCTCACTGGTCATTTTGATGGTGTGGCTCAGTAAAAACTGCACATAGAAATCGCGGTCCACCTTTCGTCCGCCATCATAGTCATCGAAATAGTAATCGTGATTGTAGACGAATGTCGGAGAAAGCGGGAGGGCATCGATTGTCAGGAAAACGGTTCCGGTACAATAGCTCTCATCCCTGCCGGGATTCCCCATTCTCCTGTTCTGCTTCTCGGAATTATAATACCAGAAATACCAGAATTTAGCGCCGATCGTCACGGCCTGAGCAAATACAGCTTTATATTCAAGCCCGAAATCAGCTCCATACCAGAGTTTTTCCTTTTCCGTAGCCCCATCGCCAATGGTCTCCGCCGTGTATTCCCCGATGTAACAGAGAGAAAAGCCGCTTTCCCCCGCAGTCAGTGTCAGGAATGGAAACACCACTCCCTGGCCGGAGCTGTAAAAATCATAGCCGCGCCAGAAGTAATTGCTGAAATAATCGATTCCCGCGTTTAGTCCCGCCCCATCCGCCCTGGCGTGAGCGGAAGCCATGAACAACGTCCCGGCCACGACAAGAATTCGTAGTATTTTACTTTTTCCCATAATAAATTTTCCACTCCTCTTTAAATCAATATTCTGTCCTTTCGACGGCTGCCAGCGCGAATAGCAGCAGCACGGTCCCGGATGAATCCCGAAACTCAGTTATGAATACGTTTGCACTTTATGTTTTAAGACCTTTTAAAATGATTGATTGATAAAATCTTTTCACCCATACTCTCTCATTGCGAGTTTCGCACAGGCAGTCATCACAGGGTTATACTACAATCATATGTTGTTACGAAATCAATCACAATTCAGCATCCAGACTGCCTTAAGTCTCGAGGAAACACTCACCGCGGCGATGCTCCTCCTGCTGAATACGCTTATACTCATGTTTCCCGGCTTTCACGGAGCCAGGACAATTTTCATGATAAATGTAACGATGCTCATTATGATTGCCGCGGCATCGGGGGCCGACCGAATGGTTCATCCCGTCTGGCTCTCCCCCGTCCGTGACTGGTACGCAGTCCCCATGATGATCACTATTTACATGGAACACAACATTCTTGTTCCCCTGGTAAATCCCCACGACCTCGATAATCTGTTTATTGCAATGGATCGATATCTTTTTGGCGGATATGACCCGACTGTCCTTATGGAAAAGATTTCTTTCCCGGCATTGAGCGAGCTTTTACAGATCGTCTACGCGAGTTTTTACTTCTTTCCCTTCACGCTCTGTCTTATCGTTTACCTGAAGAACAGAGAATCGTTTCACCTGATCGCTTCGACGATCCTGCTTGGGTTTTATATTTCTTATGTTGGATATTACATATTTCCCGCCATAGGGCCCAGGTTTACCCTCGAACATCTTCATCACGCGCCCCTTTCAGGGCTGTATTCCTTTGACGGTATACGTAATCTTCTTTCGACCCTTGAAGGCGTCACCCGCGACTGCTTCCCAAGCGGCCATACCCTGGTCGCGGTTCTCACCCTCATGCTCGCCAGGCAGCATACGGGAAAATTCAGAATGGCAGCCTGGCCCTGGTGCGTGCTTCTCATCATGGCGACAGTATACCTCCGCTATCACTACGTTGTCGATGCGATCGCCGGACTCGCCCTCGCGTTGATCGCATACCGGGCGGGGCCCCGCCTTTTTTCATGGCATTCCCGCAGAAGAGGAGCACTCAGAGTTAACGCCCATCATGGCAGCGCCTCAATTCAGAGCTGAGCATCACTCCGGTCTATCCTCTTTTCATATATCCTGTAAGTCTTGCGCCGCTCCGCCTTCAACGGCTTGAGCGCGCCTATCATCTTTTGATTCGTCTCGACGATCAGTGAGCAGTCTGATTCAGTGAATCCGAGCCTGATCCCGTCCTCGATCGTCCGCAGGTAAAATATATCATCGATTTTTTTCCCGCGGAATTCAGGAAGCACCCCCATTACTATCGTACGGATCCTCGTGGTCTTTTTCGCATTAAGGAAGAAACGCAGCACCCGCCAGGGGTAGAGATGTCCGTCAAGCAGCCGCAGAGCTGGATTTATGTCGGGAAGTGAGAGGATAAAGCCGATTGTCCTGCCGTCTTTCTCCGCGAAGATGGCGAGTTCGGGAATGTAGACCAGTTTCAGCTCATCGAAAAACATCTTGAACTGCCTGTCGGTAAGCGGCAGGTGCCCCCAATTCCCCTCCCATGCCGCGTTAAATATCATGTGAATATCCCTTGCCCTTTTTTTAAGCTCCCCTCTTTGCAGCGTTTTGAACTCGACATCAAGTGTTTCAAGTATCTGCCCCCTGATGTCTTTGAGATACGGCTTGTAATCATCGATCTTCCTGACAAGAAAACAGAACCAGTCTATGCACTTCTGAAATCCCCACGATTCAGCAAGCGTCTGATAATAGGGGGCGAAGTTGAACAATCCTACCGACGGCATGACATCGTACCCTTCAACAACGAATCCAACCGAATCGTATACCGAAAAACTCTGCGGCCCGTTCATTACCTTTTTTCCTTTATTCCTCAGCCAGTCGGCGGCGGCCTCAAACAGCGCATGCGCGACTTCAATATCGTTGATCGATTCGTAAAATCCGAAGAAGCCGGTTTCACGATCGTATTTCTCTTCGTAGAGGTGATTCACATGCGCGGAAATACGCCCCACCGGAATATTGTCCCTGTACGCAAGAAAAAATTCCGCGTCACCGATCTCGAAAAAATAGCTCTTCCTCCTGCTGAAAAGCGTTTTCAGGTCGTGGATCAACGGCGGCACCCAGCTCCTGTCGTTTTCGTAGATTCGTGCGCTCCAGGGAAGCATAATGAACTGTTTCATCATTTTGCCCCCCTCAACCTTCCTGACGACCAGTTCTCCATTCATACGTTTTCCTCCTTCTTCGATATGCATACAACCGCCGTTCCGGCACCAAGCAGCGAGAAAGAGATGACCATATGAAATATAATCAAATAATATATAACATAAAATAATTTATGATGCTTTATTTAATCACAAAAAAAGCCCCTGTCCGGGGTGGGCAGGGGCTGTAATGGAAGAATTTTAATTTGATTTAGGGAATAAATATGGACTTACATTGCAAATATGAACAAAGCCCATTGCAATCTTTATAATATAGCGTCAGAAAGGGTATTAACAAAAAAATATTCAAAAAAAACAATTTAAAACCAGCTCGTCCTGTCTGTCGCCCGCATGCAGGTGATCCGATACACCCCGGGATAATTATCTTGATAAAAACACCTATTCTCATTACCTTAAAGCCATCTCACGGGGAGCTTAAAAGAGGGTGCAAATCATGATGATCGATTATCGATCGGAAGGGCAAAAAAATCAACTTCCCTTTATCGGCTGGAGCTTCCGGAAAACCGGCAACAGCGAGGCGCTGCTCCACGGGATAGAAACAAAAAACGAAGCCGACGCCCGCACCGAAGAAGAGCGCACCATTATCTGCCGGCTCTGCCGCCACGTGATCACCACGCCTGACACGATGGTGCCGATGAACGGAATTCTGAATCACATTTTTACAAATCCGGCGGGAGTGACCTACACCATAGCGTGTTTCACATCAGCGAAGGGTTGCGTCACGACAGGTGAGCCTACTATCGATTACACATGGTTCCCCGGATTCCAGTGGAGCTATGCGCTCTGCGCGGGCTGCTTTTCCCACCTGGGATGGCATTACACGGGAGGGGAGAACGCTTTTTACGGCCTCATCCTCGACCGGATCACAGAGAACCTCTGAACCGTAACGTTTCTCAATCGTAACAGAGATTGCTGTCAGCCTGGCACTGCTTTTCTTTTGTCTTCAGCGAGAGGCGGATATCTTTTCTTCTCTGGGCCTCGATGTTCCGTCTTTTGTCCTCATCGTTTTCGAGGATAAGGGCGGGGATCCTGGCAGGGAGGAAATTGCTATCCATCGCAACAAATGTCAGATACGCCGAGGCGATATGCCTGATGGAACCCGCGAGAATATCTTCAGCCTCGACGCGGACCCCTACTTCCATCGATGTCTTTCCCGCAAGGTTCACGCTTGACCGCACGATGAGCAGGTTGCCCACATGTACGGGATTATGAAAATCAAGCCTGTCAATGGAGGCAGTTACGCAAAAAAGCCTTGAATGCCTCGCGGCGGCAATGGCCCCGGCATTGTCTATTTCCTTCATGACCACTCCCCCATGCACGTTGCCTGAAGGATTGGCGTCCTCGGGGAGCATAACACGGGATATGACGTTGCGGCTTTCACGTACAGGTTTTCCTTCCATATCGACCTCCTCGGATGCGATGCGCCTGTTTACCCCGCAATGGCGGCTCACGTCAACCTGTTTTCTTAGTCGCCGTTCTTGCCTGAAGTGATTTAAAGGTTGCAGAAATAGATGCTGCATGGTATCAGGATTACCTGACAATAAGAGGAGACACTATGAGATTCCACTATCTCCAGCATGTGCCGTTTGAAGGGCCCGCTCATATCGCCGCGATCGCAGAAACCCTCGGCGTTTCGATGAGCGGCACGAAGCTCTTTGACAACGCGCAACTCCCTTCAACTTCCGATTTTGACGCGCTTTTCGTCATGGGCGGACCGATGAGCGTGCACGACGAACCACGGTACGCCTGGCTGAAAAGGGAAAAAGAGTTTGTCGCCCGAGCAATTTCCGAAGGGAAAAAAGTCATCGGCATCTGCCTGGGAGCGCAGATCATCGCCGAAGTGCTCGGCGCGAAAGTGTATAAGAATCAGTTCCGTGAAATCGGCTGGTTCCCGCTGCGCAAAACAGTGCCCTCCGGGTTGTCGGCGGGTGATATCTTTCCTGAATCGTTTCACGCGTTTCACTGGCATGGCGAGACCTTTTCTCTTCCCCCGGGCGCACTGCATTGCGCGCGAAGCGAAGCGTGCGAGAACCAGGCGTTTTCGTACGGCGACAACGTGCTCGCCCTTCAATTTCACCTTGAATCGACCGTCGAAAGCGTGAACCTCCTTATTGATCACGCTTCCGACGAGCTTGACGGCAGCCGTTACGTACAGCCGGTTGAAGCGCTGCGCGACACGAAGCACCTTCGTGATTCGAACGTGCTCATGCGGACGCTGATCAAAAAATGGATCATCGCGCCCGGAGACAACTGACGCCATGTCGACCGATCACATCAAAATGCTCTGCGACATCGGCGAGCTCGCCGCGCTTTTAGGGGAGGGCACTCTCGATGATTTTCTGGACAGGACCGTTGAGATGGTCGCCTCCCACATGAGGGCCGATGTCTGCTCGATCTACCTGTACGATGAATCGAAGGACGAGCTCGTCCTGAAGGCGACGAAGGGGCTTTCCGACGGATCGGTGGGGCGGATCGTGTTGAAGACCGGCGAGGGCCTTGTCGGAACCGCGCTCAGCGAACAGCGTCCCGTCATTGAAAAAGTGGGCAGCGCAAATCCGAAATTCAAACCGTATCCCGGGTCGAACGAGGAGCGGTATGAAGCTTTCCTTGCGATCCCGATCCTCCGGGGCGCGAGCAGGGTCGGCGTCCTCGTCGTTCAGCGCGGGAAAGACCACCCCTTCGCCGACCGCGACATCCTGGCGATGCGCGCTACCGCGTCTCAGCTCGCTTCGATGCTCGAAAACATCAAATTGCTCATGGCAACGGGCATATCCCCCGCCCCCGAAAAGAAAGATTTTGACCTGAGCGGATTCAGGTTTCTCAAAGGCAAGTCCGCTTCAGGAGGCTCGGCGCACGCGAAGGTTTCCGTTCTCGGCGGGGAGAAAGAGCACGAAAAGGTCGCGCGCGGCGCCACCGCACAGTATACGATTGACGATTTCGAGCGCGCCCTGGCTGAAACACAGAAACAGCTCGAAGAGCTCCAGCAGCGGGTCGAGGAAAAGCTCTCCGATGCCGCCTCACTCATTTTCGCATCGCACCTCCTCATGCTCAAGGACAACGGCTTCATCGGCGGCATGCGCGAGCTGATCGCCGGCGGTGAAAATCCCCCTGTCGCTGTTTTGCGGATTTTCACGAAATACCGCGATATCTTCCTGAAAAGCCCGAGTCAGATCATACGCGAAAAAGTGCAGGATATTGAGGACCTCACAGAGCGGATCATCGCCAATCTCGCGCCCGTCCGCGCCGATTCGGAATCGCACAGCGGCCGTATCATTATCTCGCGCGACCTCTTCCCCTCCGGGCTCCTCAAACTCTCCGCGGAGGGGATCGCCGGTGTCGTGCTCGTGAGCGGCGGTGTCACCTCACACGTATCGATCCTCGCACGGTCGCTTGAACTGCCGCTCGTTTTCATCGATGAACCGCGACTGCTCGGGCTTCCGCAGGGGACCGAAGCGCTCCTCGACGCCGACGTCGGGAACCTGTACGTCAATCCGTCTGCTGAAGTGATAGCCCGTTTCCGTGAGCGCGACCGGGCGGGAGAAGAGCTCGGCATCGACCATGAGCTTCTCGCCAGGCCGACTGCGACGGCCGACGGAATTCCGGTCACCCTCACGATCAATATCAACCTTCTCTCCGATGTTCTCCGTTCACGGAACGTACACATCGATGGCGTGGGACTGTACCGGACGGAGTTTCCGTTCATGATACGAAACACCTTCCCCACAGAAGAAGAGCAGTATGTGATCTATAAAAAGCTCATCGACGACATGAAAGGCAAGCCGGTCACGTTCCGCACGCTCGACATCGGGGGGGATAAAGTCCTCTCCTACTATGAAGGCGCGAAAGAGGAAAATCCGTTTCTCGGCATGCGCTCGATCAGGTTCTCCCTTCGTCATCCCGACATCTTCAGGCAGCAGATTCGCGCGATCCTGCGCGCCGGGTGCGAGAGCCGCGTGAAGATCATGTTTCCGATGATCTCATCCCTCGACGAGCTTGCCCGGTCAAAATCGGTGGTCCTCGAATGCATGGAGGAGCTTCGCCGCGAAGGCTATCCGTGCGCTTCGCGGCCGGAAATCGGCATCATGGTGGAAATCCCCTCGGTGCTGCCGCTCATACGTGAGCTTGCCGCCGAATCCGATTTCTTTTCGATCGGCACAAACGACCTGATACAGTACACGCTCGCCGTTGACCGCACGAACGAAAAGGTTGCGGACATGTATATCCCCCATCACCCGGCGCTGCTGCGCTCGCTTGCGACGATCGCGGAGGCCGCCGCAGATGGCGGGATCGAAGCCTCAGTCTGCGGCGATATGGCGGTCGATACGCGCTATATCCCGTTTCTGCTCGGGATCGGCATACGATCGTTCAGCGTCGATCCGCTCTTCCTGCCGCGGGTGAAAAAAGCGATCATGGCCACATCGGCCCGCGACGCCGCCGCGATCGCCGGAAAGATGCTGACCACCGCGAGGATATCGGACATTGAAGAAATTCTGAAAGCGACTTCTCATGAGGAATGAAACTGAAATGAAATCAAAAAAGAAGGCTCTGACCCCGGAAACCACACAGGCGCTCCTTCAGGCGCAGCGAAACGAGATCACCGAACATTTCATCTACGCAAGACTGGCGGCGGCCACCGACGATCCGAAAAACCGGAAAGTGCTCGAACGGATATCCGCCGATGAAAAGCGGCACCACGATTTTTTCAAACAGTATACCGGATGCGAAGCGCGTCCCCGGCGATGGAAGGCGTTCCGCTTTTACTGGATAGCGCGCGTCCTCGGGCTCACCTTCGGAATCAAGCTCATGGAGCGGGGAGAAGGCAGCGCGAAAATAAACTACGGTGCCATTGCCCGTGAAATACCGGCCGTCGGAAAGATCGCGAAGGACGAGGACGCCCACGAGCACGCGCTTATCGGCCTCATCGAGGAGGAGCGGCTCGCCTACATGGGATCCGTGGTGCTCGGGCTCAACGACGCGCTGGTCGAGCTTACCGGTACGCTTGCCGGACTCACCTTCGCCCTCCAGAACACGCGGCTTGTCGCGCTCGCCGGCCTTATCACCGGGATCGCCGCCGCGTTTTCCATGGCCGCCTCCGAGTATCTATCCACCAAATCGGAGGCAGAAGGACGCAATGCGCTCAAGTCATCCGCATACACCTTTGTCGCTTACATCTGCACCGTTATCGCCCTGATACTGCCCTACTTCTTTTTCAGTCAGATCCTCGTCTGCCTCGGGCTTACCCTGGCGGTCACGATCGCGATCATTTTCCTTTTTAATTTCTACATCTCCGTGGCAAAAGACCTCGATTTCAGGACACGGTTCCTCGAAATGGCGGCGATCAGCCTCGGCGTCGCGGGACTTTCGTTCGGCATCGGATTTATTATCCGACAGGCAATCGGGATTGAGGTATAGGAGGATACCCATGGGTGCAAGAATATTCATAGCCGCGGCCATCATCTGCGCCTGTTCCACATCAGGACTTTTCGCGCATTACGAGAGCGCCTTTGATTACCGGCAGATCATAGCCGAAAGCGACGCTGTCGCGATCGCGGAGGTGACGGGGATGGCAGAAGAGAAGGAGGAATGCGAGGTGCGGAAAATGTACACGCTACGCCCGCTCTCGCTTCTGAAGGGCAATGCCGATCTGGGCAAAGAATACAGGCTCCAGATCACCCACTATTTCTGGAAGGAAGCGCGCTTCCCCTGGCAGAAGAGCTGCCCCAGCGTTTCCTACCGGATACCGCCCACCGCCGCCGACATGCGCACTGGCGTCAGGGTAATCGCCACACTCAAAAATGACGCGACCTGGGGGTGGATAGTCACTTCCACGAAAGAGATGAAGGACCTGAATGAAGTCAAGGCGCTGCTGCGCCGGTAAACACGCGCCTGCCGTATTCCCTGACTCATCCGATCATATCAAGCATCCGGTTCACGGTGCGCGGCAGGATATAGCGGCGGAAAGCGGTTTTCATTTTCGCGAGAAGCCCCGGGCGCACCATATCTGCCAGTACCGCTAAAAATCCGGCTCCCGCTCCCGCAAAGCCGAAAATCATCCACGGGGTCAGAGCCCACCCGGACTGATACAGACCGCGCAGAAGCGCCCATCCTGTCCCGCACAGCCACCATCCGGTAAACGCACCGAGGATACTGTCGAAGGCGATTTCCCTGGCTCCCTTCGCTGAAATCGCCCGGATAACGGCAAAAACCGCAGCGAAGACGCCCACCCAGACAGGGGCATACACGACCACGACCGCGCAGGCCCAGAGTGAAACTCCCAGCATCCCCCATCCGACAGTTGTAACGATAATCCTTCGTATGACCGCGGCCACGCCGCCTTTGAGCATGGCGCGCGCCGGCTCGCAGGCCGGATCAAGCTCAAGGGCTTTCAGGTAATGCTCATTCGCTTTCTCACGGTTTCCTTTTGCCGTTTCAACGTTTCCGAGGTTGTACCAGGCAAGGGCAAATCCTCCGTCACCTTCGATCGCCCTGCGGTAATGCTCGCCGGCCTCCTCATACCGGCCGGCCGCGTAATGCCAGTTGCCGAGATTGTTCCATGCGTACGCGTTCGCGGGGTTGATGCGCACGGCCTGTTTAAGGTAATCCACCGCTTTTTCCTCGTCGCCCCGGGCGCTTTCGATCATGCTGAGGTTGTAACAGGCGAAGTCGCTTTTTTCGTCGATCTCGAGAATTCTTATGTAATAGGAATACGCCTTATCATATTCGCCGAGGCTCTGATACAGGATGCCGATCCTGTTCATACGGTCTATCCGGTTGAAATCGGTTTCCGCAAGGAGCACCGACTGGTGGAAGTAACCCTCCGCCAGGTCATAGTCACCCGATTCAGCTTCGATACAGCCGAGGTTGAAATACACTCCGGAGAGCCTGACTCCCTTTTCAAGCGCTTCAGTATAAAACCCGCGGGCCATCTCCTGGTTGCCCGCTTCAAAATGGATGTCGCCGAGAAGAACCGGCATTTCGCAGTCGTTCATATCAAGTTCGAGCGCTTTCTCAAGAAACGGGATCGCCCTGCCTGATTCCCCTGTCTGGCGGTAAAGTATACCGGCCTGCCTGCTGGCGAGGAGATTATTTTTATCCTTTTTTAAGACTTCAAGATACTGATCAATAGCTTTTGAATATTCTTTCTGCGTAATGAACACTTCGGCGCGCCTGAGATAGATATGAACATCCTCACTCATCGGTTGAATCCTCCGGACAGCATATTACCTTTGACATGATGTGATTTCATGTATCCACCATGAAACTTCACAGATTGTAAACCGTCTTTTTATAAAATGCAATTAATTTATGCGGGGTTACGCCATTGATGGAAAGCTTCAGATATCATCTTTATTTAATTTCCGGAGGAGGTGAATCCGCTCCTCCGGAAAAATCCGTCAAAACCACAGTCTGATCCGCCCCCACTTGTTCAGGATATTCCTCTCCCGTCGTTGCAGGCGTCTTCAATCTCATCGTTACGGGCCATTTCCGGATGCGCCGCGTTGGTACACGGCTCAAGCGGCAACGCTTTCATTGTACTGTTGCAGCATTCGGGGGCAGCTCCTTCTTCCCGGACAACGGTATCTCCGCAGGTTTCACATTTATATGTTACTTTTTGTTTTTTCATGGTATCTTCCTCTTCCGCTGTAATAATATGTAACAGTCAGAAGTAATATAGTGAAATTCGCCGGCAACGGCAACGACTGAGCCACGGAATCCCGGGTTTGCAGCAGATATGCCGGAGTTTCATGAACACATCGACAAAGATACCGAGCCTTTTCGTGATCGGCGGACAGTACTGGTTAAAAATTGATAATCTTTAATTGACAGCCTTGATGCCGTTGCTTACAGTTGCTTTCGGGAGCGGGAGTCATTTTTCGGATTTGGGAGGAGCGGCACCATGAAAGATATTGCTGAGCTGTTTTCACACTCATTAAACGCCGATGCGAATGCACTTGTAGGAACGGTAAAAGCGCAGACACTTGATAAAGACGAGGCGGAACTGATACTTTCGTTTATCAGGGAAGACTCCGGGCACCATGGCGGATTCACAAGCTATATCCTTGATGTCAGTGCGGTCACTAAAGTCACCAATCCGATACTGGGCGTGCTGATGAAAACGCTCGGATCAGTGAAAAAAGTGAACGGATATCTGATCCTCGTGATGACAGAATCCCTTCTTCAGGAAATCATGCTGGAGCATCCGGAGATGTTCGATTACTATGCGGTGTTCCACACGATAAAAGACGCGATCCAGTATGTAAAAAAACACGCCCAAGAATAGGCGGCGCTTCAGGTCAATCGACTTTAAAGAATTTTTCCTGTGCCGCTCCGCAGACAGGGCACTTATCCGGAGCGGTTCGTTCATGGACGTACCCGCAGACTTCGCATACATAATACTCGGTATATTCATCCTCGGTAAGGTGTTCAAGCGCTTTCCGGTATAACCCGGCGTGAACGCCTTCAACATCTTTTGCCTGCGAGAATACCAGAGCGGCGGCTTTTTCACCTTCCTCCTCGGCTTCCTGCAGCATTTTAGGATAGTAGTTCCCGTTCACCGCGTTTTCCTGCTGGAACGCGTATTCCATGTTGGTCTGGGTGTCCTTGATAGCTTCAAGCAGCCTGAAGTGACGCCGGGCATGGACTCCTTCCGAGGCCGCTATCGCCCTGAACAGGTGTGCGATCTGAGGAAGCTCCTCTTTATTCGCTTTTTCTGAGTAGGCGATCAATCGCTGATACGCTTTAGCCTCACCAACGAAAGCATCGTGTACGTTTTTTGCGGTTTTTTCCTTCATCCTGCGATCACCTCAATTTTTCAATACTCAACTCCGGCAAAATGCCGTATTTCAGTACAACTCCTTCCGTACTTATATGATCGTATGATAATTGCCGAATACGCAGACGAGTTTATACAGGAAATACACTATTAAAAGAGAGAGCAGCACGGTCAGAAAATGATACGCGGTATGCACAAACTTATCCGGAAAGGATTTTTTGACCCGGTAGACCAGCGCCGCGATGAACACCAGATAACCACCGAGCCCCAGACAGCCGGAAGCCACAAAGAGCGCCTTCACCCCGGCGCTTACCTCGGTGAAAAGGTTAAGGTCGAGATAGAGATTGTATCCGACTATCCACCATACGATCATCCCGGGATTGGTTATGGCTATGGTGAATCCTTTCAGGTACGCGTATCTTTTCTTGTAAATAATAGGCTCTTCGGCCTGGACAAGGGCGATACGGTCCTTCACCGTCCGGTAAACAAGATAGATCATTACCGCCACACCGAGAGAATACGTTACGATCTGAAATTTCCGGTTCTGTAAAAATGCCCCGAAACCGAAAAGGGTCAGCGAGCCGTAAATCAGGTCCGATGTCGCCGACCCGCAGGCAGCCGAAATCGCCGGTTTGATCTGATGGTCCAGCGCCTTCTTGATTACTATAAGCTGCACGGCGCCGACCGGGATCGATGAAATCACGCCAAGCGCTACTCCGAAAAGCACTGTGGCACAGAGTTTTAACATGTAGAAGTAATCCATTATCTCAATCCCGAATCCGCAATTTTTTTTCTATATGGCTTCAAAACACAGTATATTGTCCAATTTCACCAGAGCAGGTGTTAAAAAGTCAAGTTAAAAGGCGACCTTTATTTATGGTCACGCCCGCATATTCACTTGACACGCCGATTATACGCGCTTTTCCTGATTAAAAGCATATTTAAATTATAGTATATGCAAAAGCCTGTTTTGTTACACGTTTAGCGGCATGGAGAACGGGATGAACAGAGAGCCTGATGAAATTGCCGACCTCGATCGGGAACAGACCGCAAAGTTTATTATCGACATGCTTCACCGGACGATAATGCACCACGCACAGTGGTTTCACGAAGTCGAATACCAGATGGGCACCGAGAAGGCGCTGGGCCTCATGGGCGAGGTGTTTGAAAAGAGCCTTTCGATACATATGGAGCGCTTTTCAAAACTGTTCGGATTCGAACTGCGCAACGGCCTCCCGAAACGGCTGCTCGAAATGCCGAAGGAAGAGTTGGACGCCCTTGCCGGGGATATCGGCAAGAACTGGCTGGCAGGGGACGGCATCTGGTTCCAGGCGGTCGAGCGCACGTACGGGATGAACGACGCGAAGCGCTGCAACGACTCGTGCTGGGGCCATTTTTCCCCGTTCGAGGCATGGTCGATCAAACGGTTCCTGGGGCTGGGCGAGCGGCCCGGCATTGAAGGACTGAAGAAAGCGCTCCGATTCAGGATGTACGCCCTCATCAATGTTCAAAGCATCGTGGATGACGGACCCGGCTCTATCATTTTCCGCATGAATGACTGCCGGGTCCAGTCGGCGCGAAAAAGGAAAGGCCTTGCCGATTATCCGTGCAAATCGGCCGGGCTGGTCGAATACACGCGTTTTGCCGAAGCGATCGATCCGCGCATCAGGACCGAATGTGTCGGCTGCCCGCCCGACACGCATCCGGATGAGTGGTTCTGTGCCTGGCGATTCACGCTTTCCTGAACTCTGTCAGGGACGTCATTAATAAGGGGGGATAAAAGTCTACCGATCAATCGTATCCCCCATCAGCCGTGAAAACTTCTGTTTCACTTCGCTGACGGTAACATCTCTGCCGAGCTCCCGAGAAATGCTCGTCACCCCGAATCCGGAAAGCCCGCACGGCACGATCATGCCGAAACCTTTGAGATCGTTGGATACATTTATCGCCATGCCGTGCATGCTCACCCCTCCGGTAAGATCCAGTCCCACCGAACATATCTTTCTGTCCGAGATCCAGAGTCCGGGCCTTCTGGAGTCATACCGCACGTCCGGAAGATACCGTTCCACACAGTCCTTCGCGATTTCCAGAACAGATTCCACCACGGCGGACGAGGATTTCGACTGCACGGGCATGACAAAATAGGCCACCATCTGACCCGGCTCATGGACGGTGATATCTCCCCCGCGGCTTGACCGGCGAAGCTGATATCCAGCGGCGGCCGCCTCACTCACCGTGACCCGCAGATTGCCGGAATCCGCGTTGCGGCCCAGGGTAATTACCGGCGGATCGTGCTCCAGAAGAAAGATCGTGCCGGGGCTCTGACCCCGCATTACCCGATCGCGTTCTTCGAGCTGGATACGCATGGCCGTGTCATAATCGACGAAGCCGAGCGTCTCAATTCGAAGTTTCCCTCTTCCTTTCATTGCCTGATCCCGGAATATTCAGTCGCAGCGTTGATGAATTCATTACATTTTAAAGACCGCATTCAAACCTGTCATTATTTTTACAGCATGAGAAAAATCGTATCCAACACAAAAAAAGGCCGAAACTTTCGCTTCGGCCGTAACGTTCTCACAGGACTGTATTTTATGATTAAACGGAAATTAATATCCTCTGTTCTTAAGGTCGGTTACGATTCCCACCATCCACTCGGGAGCGTCGAACCCGGGCGTGACTCCGAAGAAGTGACCGATCGCGTTGATATGGGATACGCCGCCAGCATACCATGCGCCTTCCTCGACGCCGCGGAAGTTGCCCCATTTTGCGGATTCGACTGAAACAAGGCCGTCGTTCGCGCCTTCGTAATAGAGAATGATGAAGAAGGTCGGCTCAAGCATCATATCCGCGGTGATGGTTTTGATCCTTGTTGCGAAGCTCTGGTAGTAAATACCGGAAGCGTTCGGACAGTTGGGATTGAACACGTTGTTCATATATGGACGTGATACCGCGATCGCGTTGTCGTAGCTGTTGGGGCTCGCATCGCCGAGGAGGAAAGCATAGATGACATCACATGTTGCGCCGACAAGCCATCCCCCGACATCGCCGCATACGCCGATGATTACGTCAGCGGCCGAACTGCCGCGGTGCGGGCCACAGAGGCTCGTATGGCTGGCTACCTTCGAGGCAAGCCCGAGATTGGTAATCGCATAGCGGGTATAGATAGTACCGTGCGAGTGGCCGATAATATTGACCTTCGCGGCCCCGGTTGCTGCCAGTATCTGAAGAACCTGTGCCCTGAACTGAGCGGCCTTGTTCTGGGTGCTGTCCATGCAGTTCACCGCGGTCACGTATACATCCGCGCCTTCGTCTTCGAGCGCGCCTTCTATCCCCCACCAGTAGTCAATGACTCCAAACATATCGTCAGTGGCTCCCATGCCATGAGCAAGTACTACGGGATATTTCGTTGCGCACGGCGCGCTGCTTCCGCCAGCGAAAACCATCGGAGTCGCGACACATCCGATCAGAACGAACAGCAACAGTATCATGAACTTTTTCATAAAACTCCTCCTAATCCCCCTGACATTTATGATATCATTTTAGAATAAACCTGAATTAAGCCTTACAATGAACATAATAGCAAAACGGTTTTGCAAGTCAATAAAAAAATACCAGCTGGACGGTTTTTCGTAAAACAGTATGTTGTCATAATTTAGTTTACATGTTATATCGTTTTGAAAAAGTTCTAAAACTGCTTCCCGGGATCGTATTTTTTAGGAAATCCGTTGCAAGACAGAAGATTATTAACGGAAATGACACAAGAGAGAGGTTCCATGAGAAGACGCGATAAACAACTAACCCGTCATGAAGAGCTCGAAGAGATCATCCGAAGGGGCGAAATCTGTAATCTTGCTTTTTCTGATGAGGACATCCCCTACGTTATACCGATGAATTACGGCTATTCTGAAAATTCACTCTATTTTCATTCAGCCCCGGAAGGGCGAAAGCTCGATATTATCAGGAAGAACAATATCGTCGCTTTTGCGATAACCGCCGATACCGCCTTTATCAAAGCGGAAAACGCATGCGGATGGGGAATGCGCTTCAACTGCGTCACCGGCACAGGACGAGCCGTGATACTTACCGAAAAGCAGGATAAACTCCGGGGGCTTGCAATCATCATGAGCCAGTACGATAATCGCGGACCGTGGGAATTCGACGAAAAAAGCGTCGATAAAACGGTGGTCATCCGGCTCGAAATCGCCGTAATGACAGGAAAACGCTCCGGGCTCTGACCCCTTCCTGTTCTTTTTAGGATATACACCATGATAGAACTTCGCAATGTTTCGCTCACCATAGCGGCGTCAGACCGTATAATTCTGAAGCATATCTCCTGGCGAATAAGGCAAGGGGAGCACTGGGTCCTTTTCGGAAGGAACGGAGCCGGCAAGACAAAACTGCTGGAAATCATGACCGGATACAATTTCCCCTCGGAAGGAGAAGTGTTCCGGTTCGGGCAGCCCGCGCTCGGAAACGACATCCGGGAAGTCCGCAAGCGTATCGGTTATGTCAGCTCTCCCCTGCGTGAAACCATTCCTCATCGTGAAACTGCGCTATCTGTCGTCCTTTCAGGCCTTTACGCCACGATCGGTCTCTATGTCGAACCGGGCCGCCCGGAAAAGGATCGCGCAATGGCGCTTATGGAGGAAACCGGTATCGCGGACCGCGCCTGCGACCTGTTTTCAGTGCTTTCCGACGGGGAGAAACAGAAAATACTGATGTTGCGCTCCCTCATAAACGATCCGGATTTTATCATTTTCGACGAGCCGGCGGCGCATCTCGACCTGGGCGCGCGCGAGGAATTTCTGGCTGTTGTGGGGCGGCTGGCGCTGAAACAATCACTATCCATCATCTATGTAACGCATCGGATTGAGGAGATACTTCCGCTTTTTTCGAATATTTTCATTCTGCACGGAGGGGAATGCCTGTACAGCGGGGAAATTGGCGAAGGCCTAAACGGGGCCATGCTCTCGCGGATATTCGGGCGGACCGTGGAAGTATCCGCCATCAACGGCCGGTATTATCCCATAGTCTCATGATTGAACGATCAGTCATACGTGATCCTGTTCAGTGCAATGCGGTTCCTTTGAACACCGCGCAGTTGTACCGCACATGTCATTTTTTCTTTCGATAAGGTCCGGAAACGATTCTTCCCGCCAGCGCAACTGCCATCAGCACCGAACCGGCGATTGTGAGAGTGATATACGGCCCCGCGATTGAGCCGAGAACCGGGTGGAAGACCTCTGCCAGCACCGCAGGGGACAGAAACGATGAAGATGAACCCGAATCGAACAGAAGTCCGAACAGGCACGCAAGGCACCCGTCAAATCCATAGACTGTAACAAGTGACAGGATTCCTGTCGCCGCCATGACCGCCCCGGGCGCCGCGATACGGCCGTACCGGTGCCCGAGAAGAACGAGGAATACAAAAACCAGCGCCAGAAGGCAGGCGATAACTATCGTGACCGCCCCCGCGGTTTCATGGAAATCAGCGGTAAAAAAATAGAGCGCGTTCCTTATGTGGGAAAGATGCCTTCTGGCCGCCTCCGATCCCGCGCCGGAAAAAAAGCGGTCAGGCCCCGCGGTATAGATGAGTTCAAGCTGGCGTTGATATGTTTCAGACGTCCGAAGCGATGATACCGCTGCGGGCTGGCGCATGACGAGCCGGTCGAGCATCGGCAGCGCCTTTCCCCGTTCGCTCACCGTATAGACATTATATGCCGCCGCTGTCAGGATCAGAAGGACAAGGAACGTGATTCCGGTAATCCAGTGCAGTATTTCGTGAAACAATGTTTTTCTGTCATGCATTGCCGCTTATCCGACATTATAAAAATCTGTACGATCAATCATCCCGTACCGCGGTAAGCCGGCAGATTACAATGTGTCTGACCGGATGTCAAGGACTCATTCAGGCAAAATTCATATGAATATCCGCAACTTAAGCTGTAAATCGGATTGACGCGGCATCTTTCCTGATTAATACATCTGCTGTTCCATTAAAACCGCAGAAAAAGGGGGATTCAAACCATGGAAACAAAAGAGGCGATTTTCGGCCGGAGAAGCGTCCGCAAGTTTACCGATGAAATTGTAACCGATGGGGAAATAGCCGAACTGCTCGAAGCCGCGCGGTGGGCGCCGTCGTGGGCCAACCTTCAGGCCTGGGAGTTCATCGTCGTAAAGGACCGGGAAATGATACAGAAAGTTACCGACACCTACTCCTCGACCAATCCCGCGAGAAAATGCTCCGCCTCGGCATCAGTGGTCCTTGTTATCTGTTCAAAAACAGATGTATCCGGCTTCAAGGAAGGCGTGCAGCGGACCAAGTTTACCAGCTGGTATATGTTTGATCTGGGGCTTGCCGTCGAAAATATCTGCCTGAGGGCGCATGATATGGGCCTTGGTACGGTAATTGTAGGATCCATGGACCACGATGCCTGCAGAGCGCTTCTTTCGCTTCCGGAAGGATTTGAAGTGGTCGCCGCAATACCTGTCGGAAGGCCCGCCCTGCCGCCCAAAGAAGGCCCCTCCCGGAGGGCGATCGAATCATGTGCGCATCTCAACTCATACGGTACGCCGTTTACTGTGAAGTCCTGAGCGAAAGCTGGATCACTCATCCTGCGTGCGGAACAGAATAACAATGCGGATTTTTCCTTTTCTTCAGGATAAACCCGCGACCACGCGCTATTCTTATCACTATAACCCGTTCATAATGTGAATAATGTCAATCTCTGGCGATTGAGGTACGTTTCCTGACAGAGAGCATAGACAATTGCCCTTGACATATCAAACGATTGTCTTTTTTTGTTTATACGGCTTGAGATTTCATTTCAGCAGGCCATCGCCGGTTTGCGAAAAAGAACTGACGTGATGAGGACTGCCCGAGTTTTCCCCGCATTATTTGAGTTACGCGGGCCTGTTGCTTTTTTCAAGCTGTAACGGAGTTGTGATGAAGTATTACTGAAACAGTTTCTTAGTGATGCGTAAATGGTCGAAATGAAAACACTATGCCGAAATATCTCCTGGAAGCAGGTGATTGTATTTGTTCTGTTTCTGCTGCTTCCGGCCTCCGATGTTTTCGGACGCTCCGAAAATCCTTTCGTCATTGGGAACGAAATGGACGGAAAAGCCGCGGGAAAGCATATCGATTATTTGTTTGATGAATCGGACAGGCTTACGATCGCCGATATCACCGCCCCCGCCCATGCAGGAAAATTCAGGCGGGCTTCCGCCGATAATCCAAGCTTCGGCTACTCCCGGCATCCTCTCTGGATACGCCTGACCACTTCTAATCCCACAGGCCATAGTATGCGGTGGTACCTTGATTTCGCCTATCCGCTTATCGATCACATTGATTTTTATTACCATGACGGAGCGTCGTACCAGGCAATCGAAACAGGCGACAGGCACCCTTTTGAATCGCGTCCTGTCAGATACCGGACGTTTGTTTTCCCTGTAAAACAGGATCCCGGCGAGCAGACGTTTTACCTGCGCCTGCGGTCTCAGGGATCCCTTACGGTACACATGAGCGCTTACTCCGAACGGTGCTTTGCTTCCAAAATTGAAACCGAATCAATTGCCCTCTGGCTCTATTATGGCGTCATGCTCGCGCTTATCCTGTACAACCTTTTTATCATGGCTTCGGTCCGTGAAGCGAGTTATTTTTATCTTGTGGTTTTTACCGTCGCGATATCGCTCTATTCAATGGCCCATAACGGGCTGGGATTTCAATATCTCTGGCCGCACGCGGTCTGGTGGGCCAACATTAGTCACCCTGTGTTAAGCGCTGTTTCGAGCGCCTCATCACTTCAGTTTACCCGCGCGTTTTTAAGCGTGCGGCGATCAGCGCCGCGTTTGAATATGGTCTTTACCATTTTTATCGGAATATCGCTGGTCTTTACACCCCTGCCCCTTTTTCTGCCTTACTATTACTCAACCCAGATTTCCACGGTATTAATCGCTTCTTCCGCGGCAATCATGATTTTCAGCGCAGCATACATGGCGATTAAAGGGTCGCCTCAGGCGCGCATTTTTCTTCTCGCGTGGACTTTTTTCCTAGTGACCGTTTCTATTGCGGCCTTGCGGGCATTCGGGATCGGGACCGGCAGTTTTATCGTTAACTGGGGATATCAGATCGGATCGTCGCTGCTGGTGCTGCTGCTTTCGCTCGGCATTTCCAATAAAATAAATCTCATGAGGCGCGAGCGCGAACAGGCGCTCATTGAACTTCACAAATCCGAGGAACAGTACCGGTTCCTCGTTGAAAACGCGCATGAAGGCATTCTTCTTCTGGTGGATTCAAAGGTCGCCTACGCCAACCGGGCGCTTCTCTCCATGACCGGCTTTGATTCCTCGGAATTCTACGCATTCGATTTTTTCAATGACCTCTTCCCGGATACAGAAAAGGGGAAGCGCCTGGTCTATCAGAATTATATTGACCGGATAGAAGGCAGGATCGGGGCATCGCAGTATGAGGCCCAGGTACGGACCAGGGAAGGTAAAATCATAGACGTGATCATATCCGCCACCCCGATCCAGCTTGAAGACAAAACCGGCTCTCTCTGCATCATCACCGACATCTCGCGGGTCAAAGAAGCTGAAAAGACGATAAAACAGCAGTATGAAGAGATCCAGTCGCAGTACACCGAGCTCGAGGCGATGAACGAAGTGCTTGTGGAAACACAGGACGAGCTGACAGAGTCAAACGCGCTGCTCAGCGCGGAAAAGGAACAGCTTGCGACAACGCTCAGGGCGATCGGCGATGCCGTCATCACCACTGACCGCAACGGCAATGTCCTGCTTATCAACGAGGCCGCGGAACACCTTACCGGTTATTCGCGCGATGAGGCGATAAACCGCCGTTGCGGAGAGATAGTCCGCTTCATGACATTCTCCGGCCACATGCCGTTCGATCCCGTAAACGCAATCCTTCAATCAGGTGGCCTCGGAGAAAGCGGGGGACAGCTTCTGCTTGTAAACCGCCGCGGGGAAGAAAGAATAATCGAGATACAGGGATCGACCATCCGCAACTACGCCCGTGAGGTATCGGGCACTGTGCTCGCAATGAGGGACATCACCGAAAAATACAAACTCGAGCAGGAAATCCTCAAGATGAGCAAAATCGAATCGCTCGGCGTACTTGCCGGCGGCATCGCCCATGATTTCAACAACCTGCTTACCGCCATTACGGGCAACATCTCTCTTGCCCGTCGCCGCGTCCGCAGCGACGACGATCTCGCCTTGATGCTCGACACGGTCCGGAAAGCCGCCGAACGCGCCGCCAGCCTCACGCAGCAGTTGCTCACGTTTTCAAGGGGAGGCGAGCCGGTCAAACGGATAGCCTCTATCGGTGATTTAGTCTCGGAGAGCGCCTCTCTCATCCTTTCTGGATCGCGTATCAAATGCAACCCGGTTATCCCGGAGGACCTGTGGCCCGTTCATGTTGACATCAACCAGATAAGCCAGGTGTTCAACAATATTATCATCAACGCGAAACAGGCGATGCCTTCCGGCGGCACGCTGTCAATTGAAGCGCATAACATCCGTGATCTGCCGAAAAATCTGCCCCTGCCACCGGGCCTCTATGTCAGCATTGCGATTTCCGATGAAGGGATCGGCATCCCCCGTGAGAACCTTGATAAAATATTTGACCCGTATTTCACCACGAAAGAAAACGGTTATGGCCTCGGCCTGGCCAGCTCCTACTCAATCGTAAAGCGGCATGAAGGATATCTCGATGTCAGCTCCGAGCCGGGTAAGGGCACGAAATTTACCATATATCTGAAAGCATCACTTGCCCGAAACGAGAACAGCACAGCCCGGCAGGAAAAATCCTCCCGCTTCAGCGGGCGCCTCCTTATCATGGATGATGAGGATTTCATCATCGATACCGCAACCGGCATCTTCACGCATCTGGGCTTTGAGGTCACAAGCGCGCATGACGGCGCCCGGGCGCTGGCACTCTACATGGACGCGTTTAACAGCGGGACGCCGTATGATCTTGTGATACTCGACCTCACCGTTCCGGGGGGAATGGGGGGAAAGGAAACGCTCGAACATCTCAGGAATGTCAATCCAGGCGTTGTCGCGATCGTTTCGAGCGGCTATTCGGACGACGCGGTTATTTCCCACTACGCGGAATTCGGATTCAAGGGGATGATACGCAAGCCGTATACCGTTGAAGATGTTATCTCGGCCCTGGACACCCTTTCAAAAGTGAACAGCGGCTCGACGGATAAAAACTGATCACAGCACTTCGATCCCGATTAACACCACATCGTCATCAAGATTCACATGGCCCCTGAAAGTATGGAGCTCGGCAAGGACGGCATCCAGTGTTTCAGCGAGATCATCCCTGTGCGCGCGCCGGATGAGCGAAGGGATTTCCGCGAACCCGAAAATCTGATTATGCGCGTTACGCGTTTCAGGAAGCCCGTCGGTATACAGAAAAATTCTGTCCCCTTTCTGTACCGGGACCGTTTCCTCATAATATTCGGCGAAATCAAACTTCCCGAGGATTGTGCCTCTGCATTTCAACAGTTTAACCTCTCCCGTTGATCTGCTATAAATTACAGGGTCGGGATGGCCTCCCTTAGAGAAGGTAAAACTCGTGGCCGGCGAACTGCCGGTAAAATTAAAAAAGCCGTAAATACCGGTGATAAAGTAGTGCGGCATGTTCATGATAAGCTCATCGTTAAGGCGCTGGATAAAGTCACGCGGCTGCTGTCCGTATTTCCGGCAGATGCGATCGGCCGTAGCTTTGAGGAGCGAAAGGAAAAGGGCGGCCGATACACCGTGCCCGGAAACGTCGCCGATAAATACGCCCAGGCCGCCTTCGCGCAGCGGCGTGAAGGAAAAATAATCCCCTCCAACCGCATCGAGCGAGTAATTTCTGAACTCGATCCGCAACTGTGCGAGGCTGGGAACAGCGTCCGGCAGCAGCGCGCGTTGAATGATCTGCGCGTTGCGCAGGTCCTTCTCTATCATCGCGTTTCGTTCGCGAAGTTTCTCTTCGCTTATCTTGAGGGCCGTCTCCGCGAGACGGCGATTATATGATTCCATCGCAAGCGAGGCAAAATCCGAAAGCGAGCTCGCGTAATTTTTCTCATCGAGGTCCCATTTCCTGGCACTGCCGATGTGTTCAAACGAGATGATGCCCGCGATTTCTCCTTCAAGTCTGATCGGGACCTGAAGGATGGAATCAATCTTTCCGTACAGAAGCCCCTTCTCGAACAGCTTTTTTACCTTTGGATCGCTGGCGGCATCCTCGGAATCTATGAACCTTCCGCTTTCCAGATCGTTAAGAAAATCGGCAAGATCGCTCATGAGCACCGATCCTCCATCGAGGTGAGAATCCTCGCTCATGCAGTACAGATCGACGAGGTCAATCCGCTCCCTGACCCTGTCGATAAGCCAGACGCCGGCCCGTTCAACTCCGAGGTACCGTGCGGCTGTGCGGGAGATCACCTGGAATGAGGCCTTGATATCCCCGCGGTACATCGAGTCGTTTTTCGCGAGCTCCGCTAGCGACATATGGCGCAGCCTGAGCTGCAACTCGTTGCTCCATCGCTCTTCCTCGGCTTTTTTTCTCTCGGTGATATCGCGGGAGATCGTTACGATCCTCGGCTCCTCCCGCGCGTCAGTAAAATAGCGTGACGTGTTATCAAGCCATCGCCACGAACCGTCTTTATGCCTGAAACGGAACACGACCTGGTACCGCTTTTCATCCCACGCTTTTTGCAGGAGGGGCATATCCTCCTCGTGTGCGTAGCCAAATATCGATTTCCCGACCATCTCACCTGCCGCATAACCGAGGCGTGACTCGACATTCGGGCTGATAAATATGTAGCGCGCCTCACGGTCAAGTTCACAGATGATATCCGAACTGTTTTCGGTAATAGTGCGGTATCGGGCCTCGCTTTCACGAAGGGCCTGCTCCGTCTTTTTCTTCTCGGTAATATCCCTGCTGCTTACTACGACGGCTTCGCCTTCGCCGGTATCACCGCTGATGACATTTGCGCTGCAATCGAACCAGCGATAGGTTCCGTTTGCGTGCGCGAAACGGAGCTCGATCCGCGTCGTGGCGGCGGGATTAACATCGCCGGTAAAGAGCGTCCGCACCATATGGTGATCATCCGGATGCAGGTATTCAAAACAGGATTTTCCAAGCAGATCCGCCGCGCCGTATCCAAGCTGTTCCCGGCAGGAAGGGCTTACAAATGAAAAACATCCCTTCATGTCGATGATAACGATAATATCCGCCAGTTCCCCCGCGATCCTGCCCAGGAGTTCGATATTATTCGATGGTGTTGATGCGCTTATTTCATGTACACGCCTCGAGGCCGACGGCATAAGTCTTCTGAGGTGAATACAATACAGCAGGAGGATAAGGAACGGCATTCCGCATGCGATTGTTGTAACTAAAATATATTTCATCTGGCGGTCAACTGTTCAAGCCCGGCATTCCATGAGAGGACATGCATCGCATTGTTTTTTTTTATTACTCGAAATTCAATCGAACAAAACCCTGATCGGAAAATGATTATCACTATACCTATAAGGAATGCAATCTCAATACCTTATAGTACAGCATACCCCATTACCGAAGTCTATCAACACTTTTTCCTGTTCTGGCGGTCTGACCGGCTTTATACATGACACTGATTACCGCGTGAATAAAAAATTCCGCCCTATAACGGTAAAAATAATTGATTAAAATACAGCAATATGTAGATTTGTCATACTTATATTCTATGGCCATTTTATTTATGTTCCATAAACTATATCCATTGTTCAATTTTTAGAAAATCACTTTTCGCAATATTTATTTGAACTTATTTCAAAATATCATTATCGTTATTATGAAGGAGTAAATGTATGAGCAGCTATGTTAAAGAATCGACACTCGCGAAATACATCAACAAACAGATACTCTCCTGGGAAAAATCTAAATCAGTAGAAGCAAAATCGGAAGAAGCCCCGAGGCCGTTTATCACCGTATCGCGCGAGTACGGCACCAATTGCGCAGCCATCTGCGAAGTCATCGCCAAAAGGCTCAACGCTTATGAAAAAGTCGAGGAATGGCAGTCGTACGACAAGGAGCTCATCGATAAAATCGTGGAAGACGGGCAGGTGTCAGAAAAACTGATCGAAACGATCGACACCAAAAAGCGCGAGGAGATTTCAGAGCTCGTGCGTTCAATGGTCACCGATTATCCGCCCCAGGTTGTCGCCTACAAAAAGCTGGTGCAGACCATCCGCAGCCTTTCCGAATGCGGAAGGGCAATAATCGTCGGGCGCGCCGGCGTAGTGATCACCCGAGGCCTCAAGTTCGGAACGCACATCAAATTTGTCGCTCCGTTCTCGTACCGGGTGAGGAAGGTCATGGAATTGAACAACATCAAGGACAAGTCCGAAGCCGAGCGCATCGTTGAAACAAAGGACCGCGAGCGGCATGCGTTCCTTACTCAGTATATCAAGTTCGATGCGAAAGATCCCGTATCCTACGATGTGACGATCAACATTTCCCGCTACACCACCGAGCAGGTGGCCGACATTGTGATCGGCATCTTAAAAGCGAAAGGGCATATAAAATAATAACAATAACGGCGGGGCAACACCCCGCCGTTATTGTTTCAATGCGTTTTCAAAGCAAGCTGTTACATGTATTTCGGTTCTTTGTACGAGTACATGTCGTGTACACCGCCTTCAATCTGAGCCGACATCGATCTCTTTTCAAAACGGAGCTCTCCGCTGTACAGGCGCTCGTGGAGCGTTTTGATATCGCGTATCCCCATGTCCTGAAATGAATGCTTGAGCCCCTGCACCAGGTATGGCACGTAATCGAACATTGAGCCTTTATCCACGACGGCGCCGGAAACTCCCTGTGCCACCTTGATTTTTGATTCCTCGGCGAAATACCGCTTTCCGCCGCCTTTCTCCATCGCCTCCATTGACGCCATGCCGCGGTACTTTTTGAGGCGTATCCCGTTCTCATAGAAATAATCTCCCGGCGCCTCCTGCGTTCCCGCGAACATCGAACCCATCATTGCCGCCGAAGCCCCGATCGCGAGCGCCTTGGCTATATGGCCGATATTGGCGATTCCGCCGTCGGCGATCACGGGAACCCCGTGCTGTTTGCTGTAGGCGGCGCACCTGAATATCGCGGTCGCCTGCGCCCTTCCCACCGCCATCGTCGTCTGGGTGGTGCAGATGGAGCCGGGCCCCATGCCGATACGAAGCGCGTCAGCGCCGGCTTTGATGAGCGTCTCACACTGCTCGGCGGTCACCACGTTGCCGCCGATGATGTCGACTTCCGGATATTTCTTCTTCAGGAACTTAATCATCTCGACCTGGTAACTGGAATTGCCCTGCGCGGAATCTATCACCACGACATTCACACCCGCCTTTACGAGCTCCTCCATCCGCTCTTTCGCTTCGTCCTGCGTCGAAATTGACGCCCCCACCATGAGCTGCTTGCGGCTGTCTTTCGAGGCGCTGGGGTATTCCCTGTTTTTCAAAAGGTCATTCCGGCACATGAGCGATACAAGGTTTCCTCTATCATCAACGATCGGCAGCTTGCCCTTCTTCGATTTTTTCAGGATATCATTCGCCTCTTTCAGGTGAATGCCCTCATGGGCCGTGAGCAGTTCGGTGGTCATCACTTCGGAAAGCTTCTTGTCCCTGCTCACCTCGAAATCCACATCGCGGTTGGTGACGATACCGACAAGCTTCGAATTGAGGCGCCCGTCAACGGTGATCGGAATTCCTGAAAAACCGTAGCGATCCTTTATCTCGTCGATGTGGCGGATAGTATGTTCCGGCGAGAGCACTATCGGCTCGGTGATAAATCCGTTCTCGAAGCGCTTGACCTTCCTGACATGATTGGCCTGTTCCTCAATGGTGTTGTTGTAGTGGATGATCCCCATCCCGCCGAGCAGCGCAAGGGCAATCGCCATTTTCGATTCGGTGACCGTGTCCATCGGGCTGGAGATGAGCGGCCTTTTGAGTTTTATGTTACGGGTGATACAGGACTCGAGGTTCGCGTCGTCGGGGGCGAAATCGATATATCCCGGAAGGATTATAAAGTCATTATATGCCAGTCCCTGTGAAGAGTTAAATAGCTCTTCGCCTGAATAACCGTCTCTCTGCATAAAGATTTCTCCTGGAATTGCGTTGCCACGCTGGTATGATACAGTAGAAGTAAGCGCAATTGTCCCAAAATTCAAAATTCTTCGCAATAGTTTTTTTGGGGGAAGGGTGTATTTGTACCGCCTCGATCAGAAAAGCAGGGTAAAATTGACCCCCAGTTCGTAAGAGACGATTTTACGGTAGACATTGTTCGTTTCGCGGTTCCTGAACTGCTCGTACGCGCATCGCCCCACGAGCCCTCCGCGTATGTTCCTGTGCAGATCGAGTGTCAGCTTGCTGGATAGAAGATACTGGTCATACGGCTCGGGCGAAGCGGAAGTCGAATAGTTGTAGCGATTGAGGAGCATTGAGTACTCAATGCTCCAGATCGGATCGGCCGCAAGTTCATAGAGCAGGCCGAAAAGCCGGCTCATCCAGATAACATCGGTTTCGAACAGGACAGAGAAGTTATATCCCTTGTCGATCTCATGAAACGAATTCGTGGCCGCAAGATTTGTTACATATACATAATCCACATTCTCAGCCGTCACATCGTCATCGATATATTCGTGGTTGCGCCGGTTCCTGAACTCCACGCTGCCGCGAAGGCCGAAGCTCGCGCGGTCCCTGCGGAAAGTGAAACCGAGCGATGGCGCGCAGGTGTCCTCCTCAACATTGGACGTGATTATCATGTTTCTGCCGAGATTACAGCCGGTGCTCATGGTGCCCGAGTGGTGCGCCAAGCCTTCGCCGTTGGGACGGAAAAATCCAAAATGCAGAATCTGCATAAGGTCAAAAGAGAGATTGGCGCTGCTGGTCAGGGTGACAACCTGTTGCGGCACGCTGTTTATCGCGGTCCGTTCGGAAACATGGTTTAATCCCGCGGAGTAGTTGACCTTCACCGCGTCAAAGCTGACGGTAGTGCCGAGCGAGAAGGTGTCGATAAGCCTGAAGGTATTGGTGTAGTACTGGACCGCCGATCCGTCGGGATAATAGAGCGTGCTGTTCAGATTGCGGTAGGTGTAATCGCGGCCGCCCGCGAAATTACCGCGCCCCCGCAGAAAATGCCAGGGTGCGTAACTGACGAGATTGATCCCGGGACCGGCAAGCTTTCCCAGTGTCCTGTTTATCCCGTATTCTTCGTTAAGAAACGATTCACCTTCACCCTCATATGGAATCTCGCTCTCCTGCAGGTAGAGCGTGCGGCTGTAGCTGACCACAAGGTTCTCTATTTTTTTCAGTGCCGGGTATCTTCCCAGGTTTACCGGTATATCTATTCTGCTCGCCGTGTAGCTTCGCGCGCTCTTCGCGCGCTCAAAGATCAGCGACTGTTTCTTTTCATCGTCAGTGTAGTCCCTGAAATTGTTTTCAAGATAGTACATGTTTATCCGCATGCTCGGCGTGATCACATCCTGGGCCTTCCAGCCTACCTTGAGCTCGGTGGTTTTGTTCCTTTCAACGAGGCGGTAGTCGGTGGTATTGGACACAAAGGGGATATGATATCCCCCTTCCACATCGGAGCGCACGGTAGTATCGGAGAGGGACGCCTTTCCGCTCAAGCGGACAATCTCCTGCGAATACATATCGACCGTCGGCTGGATATAAAAAAGCTTGTTCTGGAAATTCATCGACAGGCGGGTCGTGCCTTTCTGCCGCTTCTCGATTTCCTCCGGGGTCACAAGCGCCGAAAGTTCAGTGGCCGTAAGCACGTCGGAGCGCCTGCTGATCGTATCGTTGCTGAAATAGGTATCGAGAAGCATCGTCGCCGAAAAGCTGCCGCCCAGAACATCCGCGACTTTCTCCTCCAGCATCATCGCCGGCGCGTAGCTCCTCTTTTTACGCTCCCTCACCAGCGTATAATCGGAAATAAACTGCTGCCTGATGTTTTCGTAGCTTTCCTGCTTGTACATCACCTTGACGCTCGGTACCGCATTCGTTTCAGACAAATAGTGTGTTTCAAAATAGAGGCTCTGCCGGTTCGTATCGCCCCTCTTGTCGTCGGATACGCTTTCGTTCAGGCTGTCGGTGCTCGATCGTTCGGCGATATAATCGAGCCTCGCGCTCAGGTTCGGTAAAATCCTCATCGAGGAGAAAATCTGGTGATACTGTTCGCTCAGGTCCTTCGATGTCTGGCCGACGGTGCTGTACTGCGCGCCGTTACCCTTGGTGATGAACTTTATGTTGATATCCGACAGGATCGGAACTCCTGAAGCGGTCCTGGCCAGCGGCTCTTTCGAATTGATTTCAGTCTCATACCAGTAGGCGCTGTCCCGTAGCGTATCCGGCTCGCTCACATAGATGTCGTCGACATATATCTTCCCGCTTGCCGTACTGTAGACGATGAACTGGATAAAATTAATTCTTTTGAAATCGGGATTGCCGACCGTCGTGTACGCGCTCACCGTGCCTGATGAGCTGTCCTTCAGCCGGAGCTGTATCTCCCTCCACAACCCGGGGTACTCCATCGAGAACCGGTATTCGACATAGTTGTTCTCAGACGATCCCACTCTGATGCCGACCGTATCGCCCGCCGTAAACTGCCTGAAATTACACCAGATCGACAGCGTCTTGTAAAAGCGAAGATCCATCGCGGTGGTGAACTTCCTTGTGACCGAACCGTTATGCGCACCCAGCGTCGCCAGGTTATATTCAATCGAAAGGGCCGACTCGAGAAGCTGGTTCAGCTCTCTCGTGCTCTTCTGCCCGTGAAGCGAAGTGTAGACGTCACGCTGGTTGAAGATGAAGGCATTGGCGCGATATTCGCTGTCGCTGTAGGTATCAACGATGGTCACCTTGAACGCGTCGGGCGCGTAGAGAACTGCATCGTCGATCTTGATATTAGTCCAGCGGGAGGATACGAATTTTATGGTATCGATGTAGATGGTGCCGGTGGATGCGGTCCCTTTTATCACCGAAAGGCGCAGCGAGCTTACCTGCCGCATGATGTCGTCATAGCTGCCTGAGCTCGCCTTGTACGCCGCGGAGTTCCTGTTGAAATATATCCGCGCCCGGCGCCACGCGGTGTTCGACATATCGATACCGCTCACCGTTTCTCCGTTGTAGAGCGTCGTCGTGGTGCCGGGGAAGCGAATTACCTGCTCGATGGTATCCAGCGTCCCGTTGCCGTTGAGGTCCTCGCTGTCAAGAATGCCGTCCCCCTGCGTTGCGCTCGTCAGCATCGGCCCGCTCCCGACGCGCGTATCCGTTCCGCCCGATGGATTAAACACGTATCCCCGGTCCTCAAAAATCCCGGTAACCGGGTCCGCGTCGAGAAACCCGTTACTGTTGGTGTCCTCGGTATCGAGCACGCCGTCGCCGTCCGAGTCCTCGTTGACGCGCCCGACATCAAGGGCGAGATCCACCGTGCCGGTGCCGCCGGTCGATCTGTACCAGACCTCGATGTACTGCAGCCCGGAGAAGTCGATGGCGCTGCTTGAGAGGCGGCGTGTCGCCGATGAAACATAACTTCCCGACTGGAAGTCGAAGTTCAGCACCAGTGAGCGCTGGCTGTCGGTCGCCCGGACGTCATTGCTGACATGTCCTGTGGCGATATTATACGGGCCGGGCTTGGTCGCGTAAGGAATGGCTGACGCCGAAAATGTCGGCCCCTGCAGTGAATCGGGGCTCGAGGGATTCCTGTAATAATAGTAGTACAGATGTCCCCTGTCGGTCTGCAGGCCCGAGGATGGAGGCGAGGCAAGGATCCAGTCGCGCTCGTTGAGCGAGATCGACACGACGTCGTCTGATGATTCCATATCGTCGATCAGCGCCTTGCCGAACGTATTCACGTTCTTATAGCTTCTCGCGTACTCCGCGTACGCGCTCAGTGTAAACGGCATCGAAGTGAGCTCCACGCCCGGAATTGTATTGATCAGCTCGCGCAGCTTCTCCCTGCCCAGATAGAGTTTCGCGTCCGCCTCGAATACCATCACCTGCGAGGCCTCGGCGCCCACGTTCGGTATGTTCGTCCCGCTCGCCCCGCGCGAGAAAAGAAAGGTGCCGCCGATATTCAGGTTTCGGTTGATCTCGTAATCGGCGCGCATGCCGCCCGCAAACGACTGCGACTGCCCGCCCGGCGGGAGGTATTCATACCGGATCTCAATGTTCGTGTCGGAAGCGATGACGGGATTGTTCGGATCGGTAAACTGAAAAAAGCCCGATGTGTTGTCGACAGAATAGAGCGAACTGGCGAGCTCCCGGCCGTTGATCCTCACCCGCACGCTTCCGGCGATGATGTTGGAATGCTGGAGCTGGAAGCTGCGCGCCTCGCGGTAATAGTTGACCTTGATCACGTAGCGCGACGAGTTGCTCTTGGTGGATATAGGCGCCTCCTGGTAGACAACGGTCGCGTTCGATCCGAGAAGCTGCCTGAACGGCTCGCGGAGGTTGAACTGGATGATACCGCTGGTGCTGTCGACCTGGTACTTGCCCGTTTTCGCGGACTCGCCCGCCGTGAGGAGCGAGTTTTCCAGATACAGGTCGATCCGGAAATTTTCGTTCAATATCTGCTGTTCGCCGATGCGGTAAAATGATCTCACTTCGTAGATGTCAAGGTTCAGCTTCCCGTCGGCAATCACGCCGTTCACATCGCCGCCGAAATTCCTGTTCGGGTCTTCATTGATCGAGTATCCGTACTTGATAAAAACAAAAAGTTTCCCGGTGAAGACATCGGTCCTGGCGGTCCAGTCGGACGAAACGGTGCTCCCCCCGTTCAGCGTGTACACCGCGAAGATGCGGGCGTTATCCGGCACCGTCCTTTTAAAAGAAATAAGGCCCGTGGTGAAGTTGATGGTGTAATCAACGCCTGACACCATACGGTTGTAGTAACCGTTATCAACGGAGATGGTGATACCGCCCGTGTTGTTGGCCGAGTTCGCGTCGTCCATGTAGAGCTCAAAACCGGTTGTGTCGATATTGACCGCGTATGGAGCAAAGGTTGACGGCGTTGCCGGATTAGATGAGAGCGCGACCGTACTATACACTGTCGAATTCTGCGCGGGAGCAGACGTAAGCCCGTCATAGCGCCTGAACGGCTCGAGCTGGAAATACCGGTTACGCATGTACTGATATTCCCTCAGGTTCACGTGGTTGGCGGAAGAATTACCTCTGAATGTTTCCACCGCCGACTGCCCGCGGACCACGCTTCCGAAGAGCTTGAGCTTGAGCCTGTCCTTGCGGATCGTCATGTCGATACCGAGCCCCTTGGCCGTCGAATCATCGTAGACGGCGTACTTCGAGTTATTCATCTTGATGTCGATCTCTCCGGCGTTTATCTCACGGATGAGCTCGTCATCCCTGACCGCGCGGTATTTCATCACATAGGTGTTATCAAGCTTGCGGCTGTCATGGTCGACGAGCAGCGTCATGCGCTTTCCGACGTTTCCTTCAAGGTGGAGCTGTGTCTCGCGTTCCGGATAAAAGCCGCTCTTTATTACCTTGGAAACGGCTTTATCCGTATCGTACTGTTGGTAGCTTCCCCGTGTGAATTTCGACTTTCCGTACACGAGATTCGCCTTCATCGAGCCGTAGGAGATCATATTAACGTCGTCCTGGTCCTCGATGCCGACCTGGTCACCCCGCTCGGCCCGCAGGCGATATTTCGGAGCGACAATAAATGCCTCCCAGTCCCCTTTTTCATATTCGAGCGCGTCAGGAGACGCCTCACCGCCTTTCTTCGGGGCAGGCGTGCGGACGACCGCTCCGCGGCTGCGTGCATTGCGGTCGATATACTCGACCAGCGTATCGCGAAAACCGGGATGTTCCTGGTAGGCGAGAACGATTGAAATTCCGGTGATGAGAATAGTGCCGATGGCCGCAGTGATCAGAAGTTGTGATGGTGCTTTTCTGAACATAGAAAAATAATTTGACAGCCGGAAGACTATTTGTAAAGTCCAATTTTACAACTGCCGCTCCATTTTCAGATGATGACCGCAGCGCTTCACTGGCACACAGCCGGTCGCCGCAGCTTCGCCGTCGCACTACGCACCGCCCGATCGAGCGTCAGGAAAAAAGACCGAACACGAGGACAACCGATGAAACAGTCACTCTGTCTTAAAATTCTTGCTGAGCACCTTATTGAGGGTGATCTCAAAACCGGCAGCGAAATAGGGATACGGATAGACCAGACGCTGACCCAGGACGCCACCGGCACCATGGCGTATCTCCAGTTCGAGGCGATGGGCATCCCCCGCGTGAAGACCGAAATCTCCGTATCCTACGTCGACCACAACACCCTGCAGATGGGATTTGAAAACGCGGACGACCACAAATATCTCCAGACCATGAACAGCCGCTACGGCATCTACTATTCGAAGGCCGGAAACGGCATATGCCATCAGGTGCACCTCGAGCGGTTCGGACGACCGGGGGCCACATTGCTCGGTTCCGACAGCCATACGCCCACTGGCGGCGGAATAGGCATGATCGCCATAGGCGCGGGGGGGCTCGATGTCGCCGTCGCCATGGGAGGCGGCCCGTTCTATCTCACCTGCCCGAAGGTAATAAATGTCCGCCTGACCGGCGCGCTTCGCCCCTGGGTTTCCGCCAAGGACGTCATTCTCAAAGTGCTTTCGATCCTCACCACGAAGGGCAATGTCGGCTGCGTCGTTGAATACACCGGCCCGGGGGTCTCGACCCTTACCGTTCCCGAGCGCGCAACCATCACCAACATGGGCGCTGAGCTCGGCGTGACCACGTCTCTCTTCCCGAGCGATGATGTCACACGCGCGTTCCTGCGAGCCCAGGGCCGCGAATCGGCGTGGCGAGAGCTTCTTCCCGATGCCGACGCGGAATACGACCGGGTGATCGAGATCGACCTGTCATCGGTCGTCCCGATGGCAGCCATGCCGCATTCGCCGGACAACGTCACCGAGATCTCCGCGATCAAAGGAATGAAAATCGACCAAGTCGGCATCGGAAGCTGCACCAACTCTTCGTACAAGGACCTGATGACCGTGGCAAAAATTCTGAAGGGGAAAAAGGTGCATCCGGACGTGAGCCTTCTCGTGGCTCCGGGTTCGCGCCAGGTCTTCGAGATGATCGTGCGTGATGGGGGCCTTACCGACCTGCTTGCCGCGGGGGCGCGCATCATGGAAGCGGCGTGCGGCTTCTGTATCGGATCGGGAGCGGCCCCTCAGTCGGAGGGCGTTTCGCTTCGCACCAACAACCGCAACTTTGAGGGGAGGTCTGGAACGCAGGACGCGAAGGTGTTCCTCGTCAGTCCTGAAACCGCGGCCGTTTCGGCAATCGCCGGCACACTCACGGACCCGATCGACCTGCCCGTATCCGACTATCCGGATGTAAAAATGCCGGATCAGTTCCTGATCGACGACTCGATGGTCCTGGAACCAACCTTCGGCAACGCTCCGATATTCCGCGGGCCCAATATCGGCGACCCGCCCTATACCGAGCCGATGAAGGACGAAATCAACGGCGTTATCGGCCTCAAGGTCGGGGATAAGATCACCACCGACCATATCATGCCCGCCGGGCAGCGCCTGAAATACCGCTCGAACATACCGGCCTACGCGCGCTACGTCTTCGAAAACGTCGATCAGAAATTTTCTGAGCGCTCGCTTGAAAACAAGTCGAAGGGACTCTTCACCGCGATCCTCGCCGGGGAAAGCTACGGCCAGGGCTCAAGCCGCGAGCACGCCGCGATCTGCCCGATGTATCTGGGCGTGCGCGTCGTGATGGCCAAGTCGTTCGAGCGGATACATTCGACCAATCTGGTCAACTTCGGCATTCTTCCGCTCGTGTTTGCTAATCCCGCTGAATTTGATTCGATCGGCCAGGGCGCATCTTTTACGGCACGCAAGCTTCGCGATCAGGTTGCCAAAAGCGATCGGATTATAATCGAAATAGGCGGCAGAAACTGCGAGTTCACGCTGCTTGCGAGCGAGCGCCAGCGGAAGATCCTTCTTGAAGGCGGGCTTCTGAATTACACGAAGAAGCAGGGCTAAGGAATCATCTGGATCAGCCTTACGTTGAAGGTGCAGAACGGAAGCCACCCTCTGTTGCGGGCCTTGTCGAGAGAGATGACGATGTGAGGCATATACTCAGGCTCGTACGGCTCGCGCGGAAGGCGCCAGTCAAGCTCTCCGAGCAGCCTGTTCCCCTTGTTCCCGTTGCACCAGCGGCACGCGCAGACCAGGTTTCTCCAGTCGTTGAATCCGTCCTTGAGCGATCGGCCGGTCACCGATTCCCACCGGCTCCTCGGGACGACGTGATCGACGGTAAGGTCCCTCACCGTGTATCGTTTGCCGCAGTACTGGCACATCATATCGTCGCGGTAAATCACGTTCAGCTTGGAAAAGGCCACCTTCTTTTTAGGGAAACTGCTGTATCCGATAAGCGAGATCACCGAGGGAATTCTGACCGTGATGGACGGCGAGCGAACATAGCGGTCCTCCTCAAGCACCGGCATCGCCCGCCCCGACATGACCAGACAGAGCGCCTCACGGAGGTTTGAAACCCTTACCGGGATAAAACCTGAATTCAGAACAAGCACATCGGAGTTCAAGATCGCGTGAAGACCCATATCACCCCCTTGTCGCCGCAAGCAAAGGCTTACGGACATCTGTTTTTCGCAAGAAAACAAAAAGCCCATAGTTTTCACTATGGGCTTTCGCGTTATGCGCGCTTTTTGTATGATGACCTGATATTGTAAACGCCCTGGATCGCATATCACAATACCCCGGAGAAATCGTCGTTTCGGTTCTCATTTAATGACTGGTGCATCATAGACCGTGAGCCGTTTACGTCAAGTCGTTTTTGACGGTCAGAAATTGAATCCCCCGCGTTCGTCAAACTGGAGCTTGAGCGGTTCTTTGCGGATGCTTTCCGGCATCTGCACACGCGTCTCGCCCTTTATCCTGAAGTTGCCTGTACGCTCCCGGAAAAACCGCATGACGCCTTTCCCGAGCGAGCGCGAGCTCATCTGGTTGGCGACTTTGAGCACCAGCGTATCGCCGGCCATCTTCGTTTCCGTCGTACTGCCGTTGAAGACATTGACATCATTCATTGAGAAATCATAGGCAAGCGAATTGAATTGCAGCTTCGCCTTCGTGCGGTTTTTCACGTTCAGGTCGAAGGTAACGTTGATCTTGAGGTCGAGATCGGACACGTCGACCGCCTCGGCGGGCCTTCCGGCGGCCAGACTTTTGAAGAAGCCGCCGATCTTTTCCGGGCTCAGGGCTTTCTTTCCGCTGTCGCGGATCGCGCGCTCGATATCTGCCGCGCTTGGCGCCTGAACCTTGAAGTTCGCGATCGAGATCGTCGGCTTGATCGCGGGTATGTTCCTGCTGAGCTTGAACGGGAAAGTGAGCTGCCGGGGAACGTTCGGGATGTTGTGCTTCGGCAGGTTGATCGACATCTCACCCACCACGTCGCAGCGCAGCGAATCCTTGTTCATGTAGTCGCGCACAATCCCTTCAATTTTACTGTATTCGAGATTGACGGTGAACTGGGTATGCTCTTTCCCCATCGCTTTCACGTTCAGGCCTTTGACGGTCGCCGTCTCGAAGAATTTCTTTCCCTCGATGTCAAACCGCGCTTTGATCTTATCCAGCTTGATCGCGATGGGATACGGGTTGGTGATGGCGATATCGAAAAGGAGATCGATATCCTTGAAGCTGATCGCCGCGATATCGAACCGCTCGATCGAGGCCTGCGGTCTCTGGTTGATGTACGGCGCGACAGTCGCGCAGGAAAGCACAAACGCGAACACGATAAGAACAATACTCAGACGTTTCATGGGACCTCCTCTCAAGACATGAAAATTGCGAAATCGAAGAATACAATTGCCAGCTCCCGTATCATCTCCCGGCCGAGCCGGCCTGTCAAGTGCTTCTACTGGCCATTTCCCGTTTTTATGGCGGATACGGATGGCTCCGTCACTGAAATTTCATCTGCTAATGCTTCAGGTAATTTTACCTGAACGACTGCCCGCATCCATACAAATTTTAATTGAAATTACCCGATCTATCCTCTATACATGACGGATATACCTGATAAAGCCTGTTCCGAGACAATAGAAGCTGATGAACCACAAATTTTCACATGGCCGGATATATCCGGCCGCGGCGGCGATAATCGTGCTGTGCCTCATCACGCTCTCCCTTCCTGATGCCGCGCATGCCCAGCGCGTCAAATCTAGCCAGCGCGCGGGGGAACAGGTAAAGGCCGAGAAAGGACTCCGGGACAATAAATACTTCTACTATTTCATAAACTCATCGATATCCAACGACGGTAGCGACGAAGAGAAGAAAAGCTACCGCGAAGCCATACAGCGCGGCATCCTTTCGCAGCTCCTCTATATGCGCTTTTTTTTCAAGGAGAGCTACGGCGAAATCCGTAAATCACAGAAGCTGTTGATCTCAAATTACCGCACCACGCTTACGCGCGACATCGAAGTCACGAGAAAGATGCTCAATGAGCTTTCGCCGGAAGTCTTCAAGCTGAAAGACCGCGACGCCCTTCTCTACCTGCGGCTCGGCTTCCGCGATCTCAAGGTTGCCGGCATCTACATGGGCATGGGCGACAGCATGCGCGAGTCGCTTTATTCCATGCGGCTCAATAAATACGTGGAGGCGATCAAGACCGCCAAACACGGTATGCGCTACGCGATGCTTGCGCTGCTGTCGAACATGGAAAAGAAAACCGCCGACGCCCCCGGGACCATTTTCAACTCCTATCGCGCGACTGTGCTCGCGTTCCAGTCGGCAACAGAAAGCCAGAACGCCCGGGACGAATCGTTCATGACAATCAAAAGGCAGATTGAACTGCTTGCTCCGCCGGAATCGCGCGAACACTACCTTCGCATGCACAGTGACAGCTATTTCAGGACTGTATCAGGAAAATCGTATTATGAGACCGTTTGGGAATCCCCCTCACTGAACGAGCTCGATGATTTCAGGAAATACAACCTTTCAACGGAATAATATCCCCCGCCGGCTGAATGCCGTTATGCCGGCAGATCAACGAGACAGAGGAACACTATGAAGCTGAAGCATTCGTGGATATTCATCATTTCGCTTTTTTTCTTCGCCTGCATCTACAACGAACCGGCCAACAGCAAACTTTCTAACCTCGGCTTTTATTCAACTCCCGAAAAAATACTGACAGCGCTTCAGGACAAACAGCCCCTCAGTCCGGCGGAGCACTTCATGCTCGGTTCCGCGTACAAACACCAGAAACAGTACCGGAAAGCGATCTTTAATTTCGCCAACAGCTGCTTCACGTCCAAACACAACCAGGCGATCAAACTTTTTCCGGGCACCGTCTATGAATTCGCGGGCTCCTACCACATCAAATCTCCCTATTACGACGACGCGGTGTATGAGCTTGCGGATATATTTTATCTCCACAGGGAATTCGATTATGTAATAAAATTCGTCGATCTCATGCGCGAGCGGAAATCCTCCCTTTACCGCGACGCGGTCATACTGAAGGCGAGGGCCCTGAGTGAAAAGAATGAATACCAGAGGGCCATCGATTCCCTGAACAGGATACTTCCGCTCTATCGCGATCCGCTTTCAAAATCACTCATCCACATCCGCCTTGGATCAACTTATACCCGTTACAGGAATCCTGAAAGGGCGCTTGCAGAATATTTCGAAGTCATTAAAATCGATCCTGACACCTGGCAGTCGGGCATCGCGTCAACGGAGATACTCTCACTTGTCGACGCGAACCACATCGACCTGAAAGACGATCAGCGCCTGCTCCTCGGCAAAGCGCTCTACCACTCACGGAAGTATCCGCGCGCGATCGCGTTTCTTGAGCAGTTGAATCCCCGGCCCGGAAGAAGCGCCGAAATTACAGAGGCGGCCCATTACCTCGTCCGTGCGTATACCCAAGACGGCAAGGCGATCAAAGCTGACATGCTGCTCCAGTATTTTTTAAATGACGGATCGTACAACGCGCTTCTCAAAACCAGGGCCGACGAGCTCTGGAAAGCCAGAAAAAAAGGCGAGGCGCTTGCCGTCTATCGCTTGCTTGCCGACAAAAACATTCCGTCAATCTCGCAGGCGGCGATGAAGCGGATCGCGCTCCATTCGGAAAAGTCGAAACAGCCGGACTTCCGGCAGAACCTTGAAAAATTTATCGCTTCATATCCGGAAGACCCGGTTTCAGAACAGTGCCTCTACCTTCTCGGCCGTGATTCAATCCGGAACAGACGGATGGCGGAAGCGGGTGAACTGTTCCTGCAAGCGCTCGCTAAATTTCCCCGGGCAAAACATTCCGACTACGCGAGGTTCTGGCTTCACCGGATTTATACCGATCTGGGGAAGCATGATGACGCCGAACGAATGGCACGGGAAATGATTTCGATCAATCCGGATTCCTCCTACACCTGGATTCTTTTCGACCGCCTCGCACGTGCTGCATCGAAGGACCGGCTCTATCAGTCGCTGCACGCGTCGAGAGGCGATGCAGACAGGCTCCTCTATTACCACACGCTTCTCATGCTCGCCGAAAATGATCTCCAGAAGCGGTCAAAGCGGATCGATGAACTGCGGCCCGGCGGCGCGGGACCGCTTAACTCGCTTGAGCGGCGGATAGCAAAGCTTGATCTTGACTCAGACTACGAGGACGTGCTGAGAGGCATGGAAAAATATTTTGCCATCGGAAGCATCAGCCGTATAAACAGGGAGATCGAATCGCTACCGGATGACGAGAACGTAAAGAAGGATAAATTCATTGCCCTCGCGCACTTCGGCGAAAAATACCGCCATTATCACCATTCGGCTCTTTCGACGATCGAACTGCTCAATCTGTTTGATGTGAAGCACAATATCGCCCTCATGACCGAACGCACGATCCGGCGACTCTTCCCCGCCGCATTCGAGCAATGCGTCTATGATAACGCCGCCCAGTTCAGGGTCGAAGTACCGTTCATCTATGCCGTCATCAAGGCCGAATCCCTCTACAACAGCGATGCTGAATCCTCCGCCGGGGCCGTCGGGCTCATGCAGCTCATGCCCGCCACGGCACGGGGGCTGGCGCGGCAGATGAAGCTGACCGACTACAACCTCAAGGATCCCTGCACTTCGGTCGCTCTCGGCACCCATTATCTGTCCTGGCTCGACAAAGCCTACAAGGGGAGCGTCGAGCTCATAGTCGCCGGTTACAACGCCGGTACGGGCAATGTCGATCGATGGCGCCAGCAGTTCGATGAAAAAGACATCGATGTTTTTACAGAACAGATACCGTTCGATGAAACGCGTTTCTACGTGGTGCGTACAAAAAAGCACCTCATTCAGGGAAGGCTTGTGTATCCGAAATCAAGGTAACCTGTTTTAAAATATTGATTGCACTATGCCGCCTGGCCCGTGTATATTTATAGAGGCGGCATCGCTGCCACATACTGATCATGACAGGGCGGGGTCCATATGAAAAACTCAATTCTTGTATTCGCTCTAATATTCACTTTCACCGCGATCGGGTCAGCGCAAACAAGGGTCGGCAAAATAGTCCAGCTTATAAACAATGTTGATATCACATCCCTGACCTCCGGTAAAAAGACCGTGCCCTCAATAGGCGATGAAATATCGACCGACCATAAGATCCGCACCGGCAAGAAATCGTTCGTGGAAATACTCCTCGATGACGGGACCAAGCTCTCGATGAAGGAAGTCTCCGTCCTGAACATCTCTTCTTTAAAACTCAAGGATTCCGATAAGGCAACCCGTGTCAGACTCCTTACCGGCAAGGTGCGCATTGCCCTGAAGCGCGTCTTCAGGGGTGAACACTCCCTCATCCTCAAAACTCCGACCGCGATCGCCGGCGTGCGCGGCACTGACTTCGGTGCTATCGCCACGTCCCTTGAAACGAAGATCCTTGTTTTTGACGGCAAAGTCGAAGTCGCGAACGCGAATAAAAATATCATCAAATCGGTGCTCCTGCGGCCTCGAGAAGAGTCGGGCATCACGAAAAATGAAGCGCCGACCGAGCCCCGGACCGTACCGCAGGAAATAATGAAAAACTGGTTTGAATATTACGACATCAACGATGAAAACCGTATCATCATTAAAAGCAGAGAAGAAAAAGGATTTATCGACAGGCTCCTGCGAAGGAAGGATTTCTAGATCAATGCAGTCCCGTCAGCATTTCCGACGAGTTCTGGGGCCTGTATCCGTTTTTTTTTTCTGATCTCCCTTTCCTGCGGGGGGGATACAGGCTTGCGGACCCGGAAATCAAACTTTGACAGCTATTCCCGCGAGTACGAAAGCGATAACTGGACGGTACGGCAAAAGGCAATTCAGAAAATTTCCCGCGTCAGGTCAGGCAGGGCGGTCAATCTGCTGATACAGGCAACTTCAGACAGCCACTCACTCGTACGCATAGAAGCGCTCAAGGGAATATCCAGATCAAAAGCGAGTACCGCGATCCCCCGGGTCCGCGAGATCGCCCGCGATGAGCCCGACCCTAATGTACGCTGGCAGGCCTTAAAGACACTCGGTGCGTTTAAAGATCCGTCCTCGGCGCCGGTATTCGTCCAGGCGCTGAAAAATGAAGACTGGCTTATCCGGGAGGAGGCGGTCAGAGGGCTTCTTTCCATCGACAACTACGCGATCAAACAGGTTTCAATACCCTATGTACTCGACGCTCTTAACGATCCCGTCGAGAGCGTGGCGGTTGCCGCCCTTATGAACGTGAAGATAAAGGACAAACGCATTTACGCAAAATCGGCGGAGATACTCAAGAAAGCATCTCCGCATAATTACGCAATCATAATTGCCGCGCTCACTACGCTTAACGGCTATCGGCTTGATTCTGAAACGAGGAATATCGTCATCGATTACCTTACCCATCAGAACGAAAGCATAAGGATTACGGCATTTCATGTGCTCCGTGATGAAAAAAAGGGGCGTGCCGTTTACTAGCACCCCCTTTCTTTCTCTTAAACCGGAATCAGCGCCCGGTCAATACCATGGCAGGGCCGGAAAGTTATATCTCGCGCTCTCTGTTGCCTTTCTCATACACGGTGTTATTGTTGTCGGCTACATCCTTCAGATATTCCGCGGGCAGCGCGAATTTTTTCGCTTCCTGTGAAAAATATTTCATATCATTGGACCTGCCCAGCTTCATTGACGTTTCCGCCTGTTCTTTAAACTGCCTCTCAAGCGCACGGTACACATTGAAGAAATTGTCCTTCGCTCTGCGGTAGAGATAGATCGCGTTTATCGGCCTCGACCTCACCAGCAGGTCATTTGCCATTGCCAGTGAATATCCGCCGTCCTGGAGGGCCTTATCGACCGCCGGATGCACCCCGATCTGTTTCCCTGAAAGGGCCATTTTGAAGGATGTTTTAACCTTCATCTTGATCGCGTCTTTCTGTATCTTTTCCGTCATCTGCCTGAACTGTTCCGCTATACGTCTTGCGGTCTCATTTATATTCTTTTCGTTTTCGGTAAACTTATTCGCCGACGCGACATACTCATTTCTGAAATAAAGGGAGCTGGCCTCTGCGTAGTCCTCAACGAGCTTGTCGAACTCAGACTCGCCCCCGCCATAGTTTAAAATCGCCGCGTTTAAAAGCTTGATGCTTTTGAAGTTCTCATAACTCAGCCTCATGACCACGGGAAGCGGTTCGTAGAGCTGGTTAAAATTTCTCTGAGTCTCATCCTTCCTCTGCGCAAAGCCTGAAACGCTCATCGACGCAAGGACAACTGCCGTTATAATAATTACATGAAATCCCTTTCTCATTATTGAACCCCTCGCTTTTTCCCGTTTTAAAGTCCCTTCAACAGGCAACGCAACAACCCATTACGATATTACATTGTTTCTTTTAGTCAAGTAAAATAGCATTTGTTTTCTATAATATTTTGCCGTCACTGATCAGTAATAGTTTTACAGCATACCTCCGCCCTGCCGGTTCATGCTTCCCGACCTGAAAGGCTCCAGGTCAAGCGTGACGAAGGAGAATCCCGCTTCCCCTACAGCATCCAGTGCTTCTTTGCGTATCACGCCATCACCGGTGAGCCGCGTTATCGCCTCTTCCGACACCTCGATACGGGCAAGGTCGCCATGAACGCGCACCCGCACCGGATCGAAACCGAGCGCGGTGAGGCGTTCCTCGGCCAGATCGATCATGTCAAGCAATCGTGCATCGATACGCTGACCCCAGGCAACCCTGGTGGCAAGGCATGAGTTTGATGATGGCGACTCGACCTCTATCCCGATAAAACCGCATGCCTCCAGGATCATTTTCTTGGTAAAACCGGCCTCGAGAAGGGGGGATACAATCCCGAGTTCGCGCAAAGCCTGCATACCTGGCCGGTAATCGCCCTGATCGTCAAGATTCGTGCCGTCCGCGACCGCCGAAAATCCCCCGGGGCGGGCGAATTCGACTATTCCGGAAAAAATACGCTTCTTGCAATGATAGCACCTCTGCCTGTCGTTACGTACGATCTCTTCTCCATCGAGGAGTCCTGCCGGAAGTTCATGATGGATAAATCCTTCCCTGGCCGCGGCCCTGCGCGCGCGTTCCAGTTCTCGCCGGATCGAAAATTCCGAAATTACGGTCACGGCACACATGTTGTTTCCCAGCACCCTGTGCGCGCAGGCGGCAAGCAGCAGTGAATCATTGCCCCCGGAAAACGCGACACAGAGCGACCTGTATCCGGCAATGATTGTGTTCAGCGATTCGATCGATCGGGCAATATCCATCGTATACCTTTTTCAATATCCTGCCACTGCCATTATTTTTCCGCAATCAATAAATATTGTTGCAGGAATGCTCCGCCGCTTTTTACAATACCCGGCGTCAGGCGGAAGCACTCCCGCCAAACCACTCGCAACGGATTTGAGTTCATGAACATCCTTCTTACCAACGATGACGGAATCGAGGCCGCCGGCATCCGGGCTCTGTATGATGCGCTCTCAGAGCACCACGCGGTATTCATCGTCGCGCCGCGTATCGAGCGAAGCGCCTGTTCCAACGCGATAACCGTACGCGACTCGATCGCCGTCGAGAGGATCGCGCCCGGCCGCTTCGCGATCAGTGGATTCACGTCCGACTGCGTGAACATCGGCATCAACGGCGATATCATTCCGGGCGTCGACCTGGTGATATCGGGGATCAATCACGGCCCCAATCTCGGCGACGATGTGTATTTTTCCGGCACGGTCGCGGGGGCCCGCACCGCCCACATCTTCGGCAAGCCCGGGATCGCAGTCTCGCTTGACTGCCTGGGCAGCTCGGATTATTTCGGTGAGGCCGCGTCGTTCGTGTCCGCATTCGTTCGGGACAACTGGCGGCACCTGCACGCGATGAACTGTTTTCTCAATATAAACTATCCCGACCTTCCCGTGCGCGAAATAAAGGGAACGAGTTATACGACGCTGGGCAGGCGCAAATACCAGGATTCTTACCGGATCATCGATGAGCGCCACGATTTTCTCGAAATGCAGATAGAGGGGACCATCGTTTCCGATCACAAGCCCGGCACTGACGTCGCCGAAGTCCGCAATGGCCTGATATCGATCACTCCGCTCAAACTCGATGCGACCGACTACGAATTTCTATCCCATATCAGAAGGTAAGACGGCATGAGCGGGCAGGACATCAACGAACGGCTACGGGGATTTCTTTCAGATGCGCTTACGAGTTTCGACAACAGGGACTACGACAGCGCGATCGAACAGCTCAGGGCCGCGGAAATGCTCGATCAGGAAAACCCCGAGGTGCTTTACAATCTCGGCGTGACCTACTGCCGTACCGGGCTTTTCGTCACCGCGGCCGAATACTTCGAAAAGCTTCTCGGTCTCTCCCTCACCTCGGTGAATTTTCTTTCAACAATGAGGCTCCTGTCATATGCCCTTATAAAAGTTGACCGGTACGACGCGGCGCTCTTTCGGGCACGGCAGGGCCTCGATATATCCCCCCGCGACACCACGCTCCTGAACCTCGCCGGATACTGCCATGAAAAGCTCGGGAACCATGCTGAGGCGATACGCGCGTTCCGGCTGATACTTGACATCGACGGGAAGAACGCCAACGCCTGCAACTCGCTCGCCTACAACCTCGCGGTATCGGGAACTGAGCTTGACGAAGCGCTGGCCGCCGCCGCGCGCGCGGTCAGGCAGCATCCGGAAAACCCCGCCTATCTCGATACGATCGGGTATGTGTACCTTCGCAGAGGTGAGACGGATCTGGCGGAAAAATTCCTGAAGAAGGCGCTCTCACTCTCCCCCGGTTCGGATGAGATAAAAGAACACCTCAAGGCGTTGCATTAATCGCGGGTAACGCCGGCCTATCCCTGAACGATTGAACGGATGTATTCGATGAAACGGTTCAGGTCTTCTGTCGCGCGCCGATACACCTGGCCGGCGCTTATCGTATCGGCCGCACAACCGGCAAGCGCATCCGCCACTGCCGCGGCGAATTTCTTCTCATCCAATCGCGAATACTCTCCTGCATTGATGACGCCGAGCGCTTCGGCCACGGAATCGGCAAGGCGCGAATGATATTCTGACGGATTCAGCGCGATCAGGCGGCACCCGCAGAGGGAAGCTTCATACAGCGTAATCCCGAAGTGCGAGACTAGGCAGCGCGTCATGAGAAGCATTCCCGCGTACGAGTCGGCGGGAACAGGATAGCGCCTCCCTCCTTTCCGGAGATATGAGGCCTCGCCCTGCAGCACCGCGCAGGTGCTGCCCTCCGGCATCAGGCCGAGCACCCGCTCCACAGATTTTGGATCAGGATTGAACCCCGGATAGATCGAGACGTCGATCGATTTTTCTATTTGCGTGTCTGCGAGCGCGTACAGCGATTCGAGAAACGTGTACCCGTGGATGAAAAGCTTCCCTTCGCTCCGGACAGGCGCTGTCGTCGCGAGCGTCAGGTTCGGAAGGAGATCGATGGCGTATGTCGCGCGCTCCCTTCCCTCTCCGAGATCGTCAACCGCCAGTAGCGGTGCTTTTTGGAGCAGTTTCTCAATATCCCCGACGGTCGAGTCGCGCATGTCGCGCACGATAAGATCCGTCCCCTCCGGAACCGCGCTCACGGAATGCGCCAGAACATCGTCAGGAAAGAAAAAGGGCATCGGGTTGGCGCACAGCTTCGCTTCGGCCCAGCCGCTTCCGTTCAGGTGCTTTACGAGCGCGGCCATCCGCTGGATGTGGCCCATGCCCAGATCCTTTCCCCATCCGGTTACGACGCAGATTTTTTTAACCATCTTTTTTTTCCGAGTGGAACATTGTCCGCTGTTCGACGGCCCTATTAATTTCGGCAAGGCGAGGGTTGGCTGCGAGATAGCGTATCACTTCACTGAGCGTCAGCGGTACGCCGTGGTAGAGCGCCTCGTAAATGGCCGAGGCAAGCCGCAAATCCTCTTCGGTGTCGACTGTGAGCCGCAGGTTGTCGAACGGATTTTCAAGATCGATACGAAAGCGCTCTATGCGGAAACGCTCCGGGTGTTCTTTTATAAAGGGGGATACATGCTCTTTCTGGTGCGTTTCGTTCCCTTCGCGGTATGCCGCTTCGAGCGCAGCGCGGCCTATTACTTCCACGGCGGTGCCAAGCGGAAGCTTTTCAGGCGCGCAGATGTCGGCGCCGGTTTCGATGGCGCGCTGTACGGTCGCATCGGCACAGGCGATGTCGGTGAACGGATTGTCCCCGGTTATCCGCACGATAAAATCGCCGCCGAACTTCCGCGCCGCCATCCAGTACCGTTCAAGGACATTATCGAGGGAGCCGGCACAGACATCTATCCCCATACTTTTCGCGAGGTCCGCCAGCACGATATTTTCCCTGTCGTCGGGGATAGCGAGCACAACCGTATCGACCGAGGGGATTGCGCCCGCCCGCTCCATGATATGCGCGATAAGCGGCTTTCCCGCGAGCTCCCTCATTGATTTGCCGGGAAGGCGCGTGGACTGCATCCGCGCCTGAATGATCGCCGTTACTTTTTTCATAGTGCTATTTGCATCTCGATTTTTTCGGTCAGAGGTTGAAGGTGTACCATTCGTCGCAGGAAGCACAATCAGGCGCGGTAGCGGGATTTCCCTTATAATCGCGGATAAAATTCTCGCGGCGCGACTCAAACATCTCAGCCAGAGATACGGCCGCAAGCGAATGGCGCGAAAAGGCGCCGTCGACATCCTGCTTGCAGAATCCCACCGTGCCGTCGGAAAGGATGAAAAGGTCGCGCTGCAGGTGCCAGCACGGTATCCTGTCGATCGGGGAGAGATCAGAATACCTGCGGTCCTCGACTCTGCCGAGGTAGACATTCTGTTTCTGGAGGACGATCGGCACTTCATGTTTTTCCCAGAAATCATAATACCGGTCGAGAAACGGTTCGGTCTCATTGATTTTCATTATCTGGAGATACAATCCCGCGCGGTCAGCGATCGTCTCGCGAAGCCCAAGAACATTGCCCTGGACCGCGTCAAAGGAATCCGCCCCATGCAGAGACCTGTACGTCCCGGTGTCGATCGCGCTCAGGTTCACGATCACCCTCACGCGCTGATCATTCATGGAAGAATAGAAACTTCTGAAATTCTCGTCGGCCAGCACGCCGTTCGTTTCGATAACAAGATTCTTCAGAAGCGGCTCCGCGAGCGAGGCTTCGGCGATCTCATAAAATTTCGCATGCATGAGCGGCTCTCCCGATCCTCCCAGGCAGATCGAGTAGGGAAGCGCGAATTCCCGCATCTGTTCGAGCAATTTCCGGTACAGTGATACATCCATATCCGTGTGGATATTTTTGAGAGTCTTGCGGTAACAGTAGATACAATCGAGATCGCATCGGCCCGTGAGCTCGACCTCAACATACGAAGGCCCGACGTAAAGCACGGACGGGTCACGATGAATGATCTCGCGAAGCTCCGCATAATCCGGGGTTTTGCCGTGAGAACCGACAATGCGCTCCATGATCCGGCGGTCACGCGCACTCGATGTTCGAAACGTTATCCGCTTGTCCCTGATATCGGGCTCCTTATAAAATATCTCAACGTCGAAATGGTGGATATTTGTACGGACAAGCTCGCCCAGCGTCATGGGCGCGTTTTCGGTGTCTTTGAGCGATTCGATAAGCTCGCGCGAGGCGATCTCGCAGGTAAATCCCTGCGGAAGATTTTCTGAATAGGTAAACTCGGGTAGATAGCGCAGGTGCACATCGCACATCTCAGCGATCAGCGCGCGGTCAAGGAACGGCGCGTCTGCGTACACTTTCACCACATGATCGACTGAAGCATCTTCAAGGATTTTCCGGAAAATCGGAATATCTCCCTGCCCGGCATAACGGATGATCTCTCCTCCGGTGAAGGCCTTTCCTGAAAACGACTCATGCGCGGCAAAAACGACCTTCCCCACGCAATCAATTCCGGAAATGACGCCGGCAAGCAAGTCGGGAAGATATTCGCTGTTGAAGAAAAGTTCGGATTCGGTAATTCTGGAGTCGCAGTAAATGAGCGCGGCAACCTTCACGGGAAGCTCCTATCGCCTGGTATAGTCTTTCATGTATATCTTTATGTCAGACTCTTTTCTTTTCTGCGCGGCCCAGACTTCAACCTGTTTGGCCAGGTTCTGGTTGTAGAGAATGCTGAAAATAATTCCTTTTACCGACTCAAACGGAACGATCCGCTTATCGACAAATTTTACAAGATGGTATCCCGCGCCCGATTTAATGACGTCAGAAACCTGGCCGGACCTGCCCATCATATATATCTGCATCGCCATGTACTGGTCGAGGTCGGAAAGCTTCACCCAGCCCATGCTGCCGCCGCTCGCTTTAGTGGCGCCGTCTTCGGAGTACTCCCTCGCCATCGACTCAAACGAGGCGCCCGAGAGGATCTTTCCCCGGATCTCCCGCATCTTCTGGCTTACGCGCTTCTCTTCCGCAAGTGACGCGCCTGCAGGCCTCAACAGGATGTGCTTTATATTGAATTCGAAGCCGACTTTACCCTTATTCTGCTGGTACCATTCCTCTGCGGCCTTGTTGGATGGGGGCGGCACACCGACAGAAATCGACATCACGAGCTCGCGCGTCATTGACCGCCGTAAGTCATCGCGGTACTCCTCGTAGGTCACATTGTCCTGGCTTTCGATCTTCTTTTTGAATTCGTTTATCGACGAAATATTCATCCGCTCCATCACTGACTTGATGAAGTTGTCAATCTTGGCCTCGCCCACGATGATCGACTCATCTTCCGCGGTCTGTGCGAACAGCGCGTCGTCGATGAAGCTGTCAAGCATCCGGCTCTTCACATACGAGGCCTTCGCCGCCGGCACCTTGTTCTTCCTGCTGTAGTTCCTGAATTTTGCCGTTACTTCGCTTTCTATGATGGGACGGTTGTTTACCACCGCAACCACGCGGTCATACTCCTCCCAGGCCCCGAGCACGCCGGGAACCAGCACACACGCGAGCGCCACCGCAAATCCAGAAAATCCGGTCTTTCTCATCACACTTTGCTGCCGATAACCATTTTGTTTATGACGATCCCGTTTTTGCCGAAGAACATCTCCTTCAGCATCTGCATGGAATCGGTAATATCCGAAGCGTAGAGCTCTATCCCACCATTGTCCCTGTAATTTGCAAGGTTTTTTTCTTCAAGAATCGCTTTTACTTCGCAGGCGACTTCTACCCCGGAATCGATAAGCGAAATGTCGGGATAGACGTCCTGTATCGCCTTTTTGAGAAGCGGAAAATGCGTGCACCCGAGGATAAGGGTCCGCACTCCCCGGTCATACATCGACTGGATATATTTTTTCGCCGTCAGCCGGGTGATCTCCTCGTCGATCCACCCCTCTTCGGTGAGGGAAACGAAGATCGTGGCCGGCTGCTGGATCACCTCGATATCGGGACGGATATCGCGCACCGCCGTCACATACGAGCCGCTCTGTACCGTCGCCCTGGTCGCGATGACGCCGACAAGGCCGTCGTTGAGACTCCTGCAGGCCGCCCGCGCCCCCGCGCCAATCACGCCGATGATCGGGATGTCGTTTTCGCGGCGAAGGACCTCGAGGGCTGCCGCCGAGGAGGTGTTGCAGGCGATCACGATCATTTTCACCTGTCGCGATTTCAGGTACTCCGTGATCTCCCGCGAATAGCGGATAATGGTGTCGATGGAGCGTGTCCCGTACGGGAAGCGGCCCGTATCCCCGAAATAAATGAGCCGTTCATCGGGCAGGATATCTTTTATGGACTTGCAGACGGTGAGCCCTCCGACCCCTGAATCAAAAATGCCGATCGGATTACTGTTCATTCGGGATAGTTCTCTCTTGCTTCATCTTTTTTCTGTACAGCATGTATTCGATTCCGTCCACCAGGGCCTGCCAAGAGGCCTCGATGATGTTGGCGGATACGCCGACGGTTCCCCAGTGCTCGTGGCCCATCCGCTGGTCGACAAGCACGCGGACGATGGAGCCGGTGCCGTCATTCTGATTGAGCACACGGACTTTGAAGTCTGAAAGATGGATATCGGCTATTTCCGGATAGAATTTCAGCAGGGCCTTCCGCAGCGCGTTGTCGAGCGCCTCCACGGGGCCGTTGCCGTTTGCCGCGGTATGCTCGACCACGCCGCCGACTTCGACCTTGATCGTCGCTTCGCAGACAAAATTGTTGCTCTCATCGTTCTCGCTGATGACGCGAAACCCGTGAAGGTTGAAAAACGGCACGAACTCGCCGGTCGATTTGCGGATAAGAAGCTCGAACGACCCTTCAGCGGCCTCAAACTGGTAGCCCTTGTCCTCGAGGCATTTTATCTTTTTCAGGATGTCTTTGGTAAGTGTGGCGCCCTGCGGAAGGTCAATGCCCATCTCGCGCGCCTTGAACTCGATGTTGCTGCGGCCCGACAGCTCAGAGATCAGCACTTTCCGCCGGTTGCCGACGAGCGCCGGATCGATATGCTCATAGGTCCTGGTGTCGCGCGAAAGGGCCGAGACATGGATGCCGCCCTTGTGCGCAAAAGAGTTATCGCCCACGAACGGCGCCCGCTCGTTATGGGCAAGATTTGCGATCTCGCTGATGAGACGGCTTGTTTCGGTAAGATGCACGAGCGCGTCCGAGCAGGCACAGTCATATCCGAGCTTCAGGACGATATTGGGGATAAGAGTCGTCAGATCGCAGTTGCCGCACCGCTCCCCGTATCCGTTCATCGTGCCCTGCACCGAAACCGCCCCTGCCTCGATGGCCATGAGGGAATTTGCCACGGCAACCCCGGAGTCGTTGTGCAGATGCACGCCCACCGGCGCGCCGATCGCCGCGATCACCCTGCGCACGATTTCGCCCGTCTCGGTCGGAAGCGTGCCTCCGTTAGTATCGCACAGTACGATCATATCCGCCCCAGCGCGCTCCGCCGTCCGGATCGCTTCAAGCGAATAATCCGGATTCTGTTTGTACCCGTCGAAAAAATGCTCCGCGTCGAGAAACACCTCACGGCCTTTCCCCTTCAGATAGGCGACGGTCTCGCGGATCATTGCCAGGTTTTCCTCAAGGCTGACTCCGAGCGCCGCCTCGACCTGGAAGTCCCATGTTTTCGCGACTATGGTGAGTGTCGGCGCGCCCGAGACCACAAGCGCGTTGAGCAGCGTATCATCTTCACAGCGCGCGTTCGGCCGCCTCGTGGAACCGAATGCGGCTATTTTGGAATGCGAGAGCTTTACTTTACGGATCTCCGAAAAGAAGAGGTCGTCCTTCGGATTCGATCCCGGCCATCCCCCCTCGATGTAATCGATGCAGAGCCTGTCCAGCTCCTGCGCGATCCGGATCTTGTCCTGCAGGGAAAAGGATATCCCGACGGTCTGCGCCCCGTCCCGCATGGTGGTGTCATAGAGTATTATTCGTTGGCTTTTCATACTTTTGCGGCGTTCTTACACACATTAGAAATTCAGACGTCTTCATGGTTACACGGCAGCGGTAGTGCCCGTAGCAATTAAGGACGGGAAGCGGGCCGATGAAGATTTCAGGAATGATATGTATCTGATTCTGAACTATTATTTCAACTCATTTTTTTAAAAAGAGCCAGGCGGACAATAAAAAACAACCCCCTCGATTCGCCCCGCCGTATCGGATATATGGCGGAATCAAGGGGGCGCTTCTTATTGCGCTGTTATCTCAAGTTAAGGAATAGTTTCACCAGTATTGAGGTTCAACCGCTTGACCTGACCTTCAGAGTATACATAGAGGCTGTCGTCTTTGATTTCGACCTTGCCGTCATTGTTCATCTTTTTCCGCCAGCGCACGGGACCGTCCACCGACGCGCTGAAAATGTAATCCTGGGCAGCGATAAAGATCGTCCCCTCCCTTACCGCGGGAGCGCTCATCACCTTACGCTCAAGCACGACCCTTCCGTTTTTGATGAAGTATATCTCGCTTCTGGTAACCACGAGATTGCCGTCAGGCTCGGGCGCCTTGCGCTCCCTGCGCACCACGTTTTCGATCTTCTCCATGGTTTCCTGCGGAGGTGCCTGAACGTTTATGATTTCATCACGCTCTTCCTGGAACTCCTCAGGCCGGAACTGCTGGACCGACTTCTGTTCCACGACCACATCGTTTTTCACCTCCTGGATGACCGCTGCGACATTGATCGCCGCGCCGGGCTCCGCTTTCGCCTGAAGTACCTGCTCGACCTTCTGCTCGGCCTTTGCGACTTCCTGCTGGGTAATGACCACCTTCTGGCTCTCTTCAACAGGCGTCGCCTGTTCCATGATTGCCTCAAGTCCCACTTTCTGCTCAAGCTTGTCTATCCGTTTTACGACCTTGACTTTCCCGTCATAGACCTTTATCCGGGTAGTTTTGTTCGCGTCCGCTTCGACGATAAATCTCGTTCCCCGCACACCGGCAACCGCGGTGGGCGTTCTGACAACAAAACTCTCTTCCTTCATTAGTTTTTTAGGCTTGCAGAGCATCTTCCCCATATCCAGCCCGAGCGCCACACTTTCCTGATCGCCTTTTTTCAGCAGCTGTGATACCATCATGACCGATTTCTCCTTGAGCCGGATAACCGATTCGCCGAGCCTGATATCGCATGAAGCGCTGTTTCCGGTAACGATCTTGTCGTTGTCCTTCAGGAGATCCCCGATCTGGACATCCACTCCGTTCTTTTTGACTTCACCGACAAAAAAAGTAATCGTGGCGAAATCCTCTCCCTGTTTCATCCGGGAACATGAAACCGCCGCGATCATTACGATCACAAGAACAAAAGCTATCTTTTTCATATTCTTCCCCCGCAACATATTCTCTGACATGTACCACTTTAATATATGAAGAATACTACAGTGCAACAATAATAATGCAAAAAAATATCATAGGGATAAAAAATCAGGACGAAGCGGGTTATAAAATTGGGGTTAAGCCGGGGATTTTGATAGAACGCAGTCGGTATTACTTTAGCAAAGGATACGGATTTTTGGGATTTCCGTCTTTTAAGAGCTCAAAATGGAGGTGCGGCCCGGTAGAGTGACCGGTATTACCGCTTTTTGCTATGGCCTGTCCCTGTTTGACATACTGGCCCTGACGGACGCAGATTTTTGAGAGATGTCCATATAGTGATTTCCATTGTCCGGGGTGGGATATAATGACGGCGTTCCCGTATCCGCCAAGCCAGCCCGTATACGTGACCTTTCCATACAGCGTGGCCTTTACCCATTCGTAACTGCATCCCACATCGATTCCGCTGTGAAAATGAACCTGGCCGAATATCGGATGGCGCCTCCACCCGTATCCGCTGGTTATTCCCGCGTGCCGTATCGGCCAGATAAACCCTTTTACAAGATTGAGCGGCTTCGCATCGGGGATAAACACATACTGGTTAGCACCGAAAAAATCGGGATTTCTTACGTTGTTGGCGGCCAGCAGCTTATCGACGGACGCGTTATAACGCCTTGCTACCCGCGCAAGCGGCTCGCCGCTGTTCAGCCGGTAGATAATACCATCCTTATTAGGAACGCGCAGTTTGGTACCCGCGCTTACGAATTCAAATGAGTTGAGGTTGTTGCTCCCACAGATCGTTTCCATCGATATGCCGAACCGCTTGGCGATTTTCGCGACGGATTCTCCCTGTTTCACGACATATTCATGTATGACAAGGGGATTTTTATTTTCTTCAGGGTCCGTATATTCTGTTTCTTTTGACATGAGGATCTGGTTTTTTTTCTCTTCATCAGAAATAACCAGTGATTCGGTAACCCGCGAGTCCCTGCCGAAAAACAGGGAATAGAGCATAACCAGGACCAGAATGGATGCGATTGACAGGATAGGTCTTTTAAGCGCGATCAGACGGCGGAGCGATATTTTTTTTACATAAACTTTTTCTTCTGCTTTATACAGTATAATTAATTCATCAACTAATATCGATACGCTCAATCTCCCGATCGTAAAAGTTTTGGAGTAGAAATTCTTCATTCACTCAATCCATCCGGTTGTAAATCATATAATCATATTGTCGGAACGCAATGGAAAATTTCTTTACATTAATCAGGCCTGGCCCTTGCCGGCGCCATCGCCATACGATTCTTCTATGAGTTTCTTGATATCTTTTTTCTGCCCGCCGGTGATGGTTATAGCGCCCTTTGCGATCACGCCGCGCTGAATAGTAAGTATCGGCGTAGTAATATCGCCCAGCACTCTGCCGGTCTCAAGCAGCTTTACTTCATCGTCCGCGGTAATGTTGCCGATCACCGTTCCCGCCACAACGACCGATTTTGCCACGATATTCGTTTTGACTTTTCCGGTTTCGCCGACAACAAGCTCCTCATCCGTTTTGATCTCTCCCTCGAACTTGCCGTCTATCCTCAACGAACCGCTGATATAAAACTTGCCCTCGAAAATGGAACCTTCGCCAATAGTGCTGTTAACGGCATCGCCTTTCCCTGCCATATCCGTCTCCTGTAAACTTTTAAAGAATAAGCGTTATCGAACCCGCCCGGTACACAAGACCCGTGTAAGATATGCGCATCAGCGGGAGAAATATCAAGTATAAAATAGTGTTCTTTTATCCAAGCCGTATCTCAACGGGTTTTTTGTTCTTCCGTTTGAGCTTGCCTATTGACACAAGCGTCATCTGATGGTCTTTCAGTATTCTCTGGCAGACTCTGTTAAAATCATCTATTGTGACGCCGTTGATGATATCCACGATCTCGTCAAAGGTATAGCTCCTGCCGTACGACATTTCATTGCGCGCCAGCTGGCCCATTCTCACCTCGGTGCTTTCGAGGCTGAGTGCGATATTCCCCTTCATGTAAGTCTTTGTGTCTGCCAGTTCTTCCTCGGTAATGCCGCATTTCAGGAGCTGCTCGCACTCTTTTATTATCAGGTCAAGCGCGCGGCCGTAATTTTCCGGCGATGTCCCGCAATATATCCCGAATATCCCGCTGTCCGCATAGGAAGAATGAAAAGAATATATCGAATAGCAGAGGCCTTCATTTTCCCTAAGGTTCTGGAAGAGCCTTGATGACATGCTTCCCCCGAGAACTGTGCTCAGCGCGTAAAGAGCCCACCTGTCATCATCCAGCTTGTGCAGACCTTCCAGCCCGAGACAGAAATGCACCTGTTCCAGATCTCGCTCAACATGCCGCCGGAAAATTCTGCCGGCCTTCGGCATACTATGCTCAACCGGGAAGCTGCGAGAGCCCCTGCGGTCTTTGAAAAATGTATCGATAAGCGCACGAGCTTCTGCTTCGCTGAAGTTTCCAGCGATGGAGAAGATGCAGTTAGAATCTGAATAATGCTGATCAAAAAAATCAATCAATTTTTCGCGCGTGGTAGCGCTGATGTTTTCCGCGTTGCCTATAATGGGATGGCCGAGGGGATGGTCTTTAAGCATGGCCTCGATAAAATAATCATGGATCAGCTCGTCAGGCGTGTCCTCGTACATACGGATTTCTTCGAGGATGACATTTTTCTCTTTTTCGAGGTCCTCTCGATCGAACAGGCTGCGATAGTACATGTCCGCGAGTATTTCTATCGTAAGCTTCAGATAATCGGATACCACGTTGATATAATAGCAGGTGTATTCCCGGTTTGTCGCGGCGTTGTGCTGGCCGCCGACGCGGTCGACAAGCCTGGCGATGTCCTTGGCGGTATAGTTCCGGGTACCTTTGAAAAGCATATGCTCGATAAAATGAGCATATCCTTCCTGTCCTCTCCTCTCATGCCTGGAGCCCGTCTTGACCCAGAGGCCGGCTGAAATCGACACGACCCCCTCTATCGGCTCAAGCAGCACGGTCATGCCGTTGTCTAATGTATATTTAATAACCATTCCCGATTCGAGTTATTGTTTTTCACCGGCGCGATGGAGGAGCTACGATACGCATTAACCGGTTATAAATCAAGCATGAAAAGATTGAAAAACAGAAAAGTAAAGATGTGATTTCGAACAAATGGCCGCTTTCGAGCCAGATGTTCGAAATAAGAACCCGCGTGAGTCACGGGTTCTTTGTGCGTTTTATTTCATTTCATCAAGCGCGTCTTTGCGGCTCAGGTCAATTCTACCGACCTTGTCAATGCCGACGACCTTTACCATGATCTCGTCGCCCTCTTTTACTATGTCGCTCACCTTGTTTACCTTGCGGTGATCGAGCTTTGAGATATGAACGAGTCCTTCCTTGCCGCGCATTATTTCAACAAAGGCGCCGTATTCCATGACTTTCTTTACGATACCCTTGTAGATTCTGCCTATTTCAACATCTTCGACTATCGATTTGATGATATCGATCGCCTTGTTGAGCGATGCCTCGTCATAGGCGCATACCGTGACCACTCCGCTGTTCTCGATATTGATCTCGGCCTTCGATTCCTCGACGATGCTCTTGATGATCCTGCCGCCGGGACCGATAACGTCGCCGATCTTATCCACCGGAACAGTGATGGTGACAACACGCGGCGCGTACGGCGAGAGGTTTTTCTCAGGCTTGTCGGCGACGCTGTTCATCTTTCCAAGGATGTGGAGCCTTCCTTCCTTCGCCTGCTCGAGCGCTTCGCGCATGATCGGCGGAGTGATGCCCTCGATCTTGATATCCATCTGGAACGCGGTAATACCTTCCGAGGTGCCCGCGACCTTGAAGTCCATATCGCCGAGATGATCCTCGAGCCCGAGGATGTCGCTCAGGATCGCGTAGCGATCGCCTTCCATGATGAGGCCCATGGCGATACCCGCAACCGCGGCTTTGAGCGGAACACCGGCGTTGAAAAGCGACAGAGAGCCCGAACACACCGTGGCCATCGAAGACGAACCGTTTGATTCAAGTATCTCCGACACGACGCGAACGGTATAAGGAAATTCCACTTCCGAAGGTATAACGCCTTCAAGCGCTCGCTCGGCCAGCATCCCGTGCCCGATCTCCCTTCGACCGAGACCTCCGGTTTTTCCAACTTCGCCGACAGAGAACGGCGGGAAGTTGTAATGGAGCATAAACCGCTTGTACGATTCGCCTTCGATCGCATCTATCTTCTGTGAGTCCGCGACGGTCCCGAGTGTAACGATGCCCAGACTCTGCGTCTGTCCGCGGGTAAACACCGCCGAGCCGTGGGGCCGGGGAAGGGGACCGACCATGATGTCGATCGGGCGGATATCCTTCAATCCGCGCCCGTCCGCTCGCTTTTTCTCGGTTAGGACACGCTCGCGCATCTCTTCATAATCGAGATCGTCGATAATGGAGCCGATCTGGCCCGCGTAATCCGCGAACTGCTCGCCGAGCTCTTCCTTGGCGCGCTTGCGTATCGCGGCGAAAGCGTCCTCGCGCTCTTTCTTCTCGAGGTACGAGGAAAGATTTTTTATATCGCCCAGGTAGCGCGATCTGATCTCGTTTACCAGGGGCTCATGCTGGATAAAAGGCTGATACTGCATGGCAGGCTTGGCGGCTTTCGCGGCAAGCTCTTCCTGGCAGGCGCAGAGCTTCTTAATGTTCTCGTGCGCGAGCTCAACGGCCTTTATCATGTCGTCTTCGCTCACGATCTTCGAGGAACCCTCGATCATCGTCACGGCTTTCTTCGTCCCGGCCACGACAAGGTCGATATCGCTCGCTTCCATTTCGTCATACCGCGGGTTGACGATCATCTGGCCGTTAACGCGGCCGATCCTGACGGCCCCCACCGGCCCCTTGAAGGGCATTCCCGATACGGCCAGAGCCGCCGACGCCGCGTTGATCGCGAGAACATCGACCTGCTCCTTCTGGTCCGAGGAGAGCACATAGATAATAACCTGCACTTCGTTAACAAAATCCTTCGGGAAAAGGGGCCGTATGGGACGGTCCGCGAGCCTGCTCGTCAGGATCTCACGGGTGCTGGGCCTTCCTTCCCTCTTGATAAATCCGCCGGGAATTTTTCCGGCAGAGTAGAATTTTTCGCGATAATCGACGGTCAGCGGGAAAAAATCCTGGCCCTCGCTCACTTCCTTCGAGGCAACGGCGCTGGCAAACAGTATTGTCTCCCCGCAGGAAACCGCAACCGCCCCGTCGGCCTGTTTGGCAAGATAACCGCTGTTGAAGCCGATCGTCCTGTTTCCAATTTCAACATTTACATCAATACTCATAATTAAATCCTCTCGTGCTGTGCCCTGTTCTGTTGAAAAACGGGCAAATGTGTGACTGCTTTTTTACGGATACTACCGGCGAAGCCCAAGAGACTGGATCAGCTCTCTGTAACGGGTAAGGTCGGTCTTCTTGAGATATCCAAGAAGCCTTCGCCTTTGACCGACAAGCTTGAGCAGCCCGGTTCGCGAGTGGAAATCCTTCTTATGCACTTTGAAATGCTCGGTCAGATGGTTGATTCTCTCGGTCAGTAACGCAATCTGGACTTCCGCCGAACCCGTATCCTTCTCATGCCGTTTGTACTTATTGATGGTTTCGGTCTTGCTAAGCATGGCTTGTTCTCTTCCTCCTCTATACATAATTGTTGGTTTTCAAATGAATTAAAACGTATGCGCGCCAGTGACTTTAATTGACTTGGTGAAACAATAGGCCCTCAGACAGGAAGGGTATACGCATTATACGCCATTAAACACATTTAAATAATTAATTTTCCAATTCTCAAACTCGACTTCTACTATTGCAATACAATTTTTTTTTTCATCCATTATAAGACACGGTTTTTCACCGCACCTTTCCCGCTCCAGAACGTCGTCCGCCGTGAAAAGAGCGCCATTCTGCACCTTTCGCCGCCCTTCCTCGCTTACCACCAGGCAGCCGAAATCCGCCAGCGCCTCCCTCGGGGTGAGATAGAACCGCTTTCCCGGCTCTGATCCTTCCGCAAAAGCCCGAAGTTCGTCGATCCCGACCGCGTCAGCTACCGAAAACGCCCCCGAGCCGGTCCTTCGAAGCGATTCAAGATGCCCCCCCGTCCCGAGCATTGCCCCCATATCCCGCGCCAGCGAACGGATATAGGTACCCTTGGTGCAGGCCACTTCGATCGATAGAAGCGACGGATCGCCGGGAGAGCGGGAAATCCTGAAATCCCTGATCTCGACCTCGCGTTCCGCGAGGGAAACCTCTTTTCCCGACCGCATGAGGTCCGAGGCCCTGCGCCCCTGAAGCTTCAGCGCCGAATATTGAGGCGGCCGCTGCGATATCCTGCCGCTGAAGGCGCCAATGAGCGCTTCAAGGCTTGAATCGGTTATTTCCCCCACCGCACGCCTGTCGATAACGGCTCCCTCGACATCGTCGGTATCGGTCGTCACCCCGAGCCTCACCGTACCGGTATAGCGCTTATCGCTGTCGAGAAAGAAACGTGTGAGCTTCGTGTACATGCCGGTACAGACGACGAGAAGACCTGACGCGAATTTGTCCAGCGTCCCCGAATGACCGATTTTACGCGTTTTCAGTATCTTTTTAAGAATACCTACTGTTTCGGACGAGGTCACACCGGAGGGCTTATCGATCAGCAATACCGCGTGTTGTAGCTGTTGAATGGTCACGTCGGGCAACTTGCGCTACTGGTCAAGAGTTGTCATCGGGTTCGCCGGATTCTTCCTCTTCGAGCTTATTGAGCACATCAACCATCCGAATTCCTTCTTCGATCGATGTATCGAGATGGAAGCGGATCCTCGGCGTGTTCCGCATTTTAAGCGCTTTGCCGACGATGTGCTGGATAAACCCTGCGGCCGACTCAAGCCCGGCTATCGATTTTCTCTTTTCCTTCTCATCGCCGATAACGGAAATTCCAACGTCGGCGATCGTGTAGTCCCTGTTTATGGTTACCCTCGTCACGGTCGCAAAACCGATCCGCGGGTCTTTTATCTCCTTCAGAAGAGAATCACCTATAATCCGGAGTATCTCCCCTTCGAGCTTCTGCTTCCTGTATCCTGCCATCGCGCAATTTCCACCAGAAAAATAACATCACAGAATCTTTAATCGAGCTTTTTGGCGATTTCAAGGATCCGGTATGTTTCGAAGGCGTCGCCTTCCTTAATATCATTGTATCCGTCGAGCATGAAACCGCACTCCTGGCCGCCCTCGACTTCCGATACGTCGTCTTTGAAGCGCTTGAGCGACTTGAACTCGCCATCGTAGATGACCACACCGTCGCGTATAAGGCGCACCTTGTTTTTCCGCTCTATTTTGCCGGAAAGCACCACCGCCCCGGCGACCGATCCGACCTTGGATATCTTGAACACCTGCCTGATCTCGCCGCCTCCGACAAGCTCTTCCCTCATCTCCGGCGAGAGCATGCCTTCCATCGCCGCCCTGACGTCGTTGGTCGCCTCGAAAATAACATTGTAGAACTTGATGGATACTTTTTCCCGTTCCGCCAGATCAAGCACGCGTGCCGATGGCCGCACATGATAACCGATAATTATGGCGTTCGACGCTGAAGCGAGCATAACGTCGGATTCGTTGATACCGCCGGTCACGGCATGGATCACTTTCACCCTGATCTCGCCGGTGCTCAGCTTTTCGAGGGATTCCTTGAGTGCCTGGACTGAACCGTCCACGTCCGCCTTGATGATGATGCACAGCTCCTGCATCTCTCCTTCCCGGATCATCTCGTTCAGGTCCTCGAGTGTAACCTTCTTTACCTTCTTCGCCGTTTCCAGGCGTACCAGATCGTGACGCTTCTGCGAAATCTGCTTTGCGTACTTTTCTGATTCGACGCATTCGAACGGGTCTCCCGCGTTCGGCACGCCGGAAATTCCCAGCACCTCGACCGGCGTTGACGGACCGGCCTCGACCACCTGCCCGCCGTGATCATCAAACATGGCCCTCACCCGCCCGGAAAAAATACCAACCACGTACGGATCACCGACCCGCAGCGTACCGTCCTGCACAAGGATAGTGGCTACCGCGCCGCGCCCGGGATCGAGTTTTGACTCTATCACCCTGCCCCTGCCGCGAAGCTTGGGATTGGCTTTAAGCTCAAGGATTTCAGCCTGAAGCAACACAATTTCGAGGAGTTTATCGATATTGAGTTTCTGCTTGGCGCTGATTTCGGCAAAGAGCGTCGAGCCTCCCCACGCTTCGGGGATCAGCTCGTATTTTGTAAGTTCATTCTTGACCCGATCGGGGTTCGCCTGCGGGAGGTCGATCTTGTTGATCGCCACGATGATGGGGACCGCAGCCGCCTTGGCGTGGTTGATGGCCTCAATGGTTTGCGGCATCACACCGTCGTCCGCGGCAACAACAAGAATCACGATATCGGTTATCGCGGCCCCGCGCGCCCGCATCGTGGTAAACGCCTCGTGACCGGGGGTATCGAGGAACGTGATCTGCTGGTTATTGACTTTCACTGAATAGGCGCCGATATGCTGTGTGATCCCGCCGAACTCGCCGGCCACGACGTTCGCTTCGCGTATGGCGTCCAGGAGTTTTGTTTTACCATGATCGACGTGTCCCATGACGGTGACGATCGGCGGCCTTGGCAGCCTGTCCTCGATCCTGTCCTCCTCCTCCTGCCGTATCAGCGTTTCGTCATAGAGGGAAACGACCTTCACTTCAGTCCCGTATTCCGACACCAGGATTTCAGCGGTCTCGGAATCGATGACCTGATTGATCGTCGCCATCATGCCGAGTTTCATCAGTTTGGCGATTACTTCACTCGCCTTGACGTTCAGCTTCTTTGCGAGATCGCCTATCGAGATGCTTTCGGTTATCTCAATATATTTCGGGGTGACTGCCTCGGCCTTTTCACGGCGTTGAGGCATTTTTTTCCTTCTCAGAACAAGGTCTTTATCAACCTCTTCTTTCCCTTTTTTACCGTATTTCTTATCCTTTTCCTTATCCTTCGCGGTGCTTTTTTTCCTTTTCGCGGCGGACTCCTTACTTCCAAACGCGTCGGCGGTAACAGCCGGAGCTGCTCCTTCCTCAGGTTTTCGCGGTTCTGCGCCCGCCTCGCCCCTGCGCTCAGGCCTTGGCCTTTCACGGGAGTCAGCAGCCCCTCTGTCCCTTCCATGCGGGGGCCGACCGCCTTCAGTACGCCCTTCGGGTTTGCCGCGGAACGGAGGCTTCCTGGCGCCGCGGGACTCCTCGGCAGGGCGTGCCGCCCCCTCGCGCTGCGGTACCACTTTCTCTTCTGCTGCGGGCTTTTTTTCCTCAGCGCCTTTTTTGGGCTCTTCGTGGCCCTTCTCTTTTATAAGCTCCTTTGCGACATGGACTTTTCTTTTCAGCTTTATCTTCCGGTTCTTGCTGTCGCCTTTATCAACCAGCTTTTCCATCTTTTCAAGGGCTTCTTTGGCTTTGAGGTTTTTGATGGTTTCGATGCGCTTCTGGATAAGAAAGATGTCCTTATCATGGATATCGGCATTCTCATCATCGCAGGTAATTCCAAGCTCCCGACATATTATGAGAATATCCTCAAACGAAACGTGATTCTGATTTGCAATCTCTATTGCTTTCATTTATTTCCTTGATCTGTTTAGTATTCGATAATATCACATAAATACGTTCTGACATATTTTATGCCCTCCCGGGCACAGCCATTCAATATCCATTCGCATCGATAATAACGCCGGTCTTATTCTTCGCCCCCCTTCTCCTCCTCGCCGGCTTTTTCACCGGAAGCTTCAGCGCCTTCTTCTGATTCTTCTTCTCCCTCGCTCTCCTCGCTGAAATCGACCACCTCGGACACGATTTCGAGGATCTTCTTGGCCGTCTTCTCACCCACTCCGTCGATCTTGATCAGGTCTTCATACGAGGTTTCGACGAGGTCTTCGACCGAAAGGACACCGCCCGCCTCAAGAAGCTTGATTATCCTGGGCTCGAGGCCAAGCTCTTCAAGCGGCGTCTCTTCGACATCCCTCTTGGCGAAAAGCTGCTCGACCATCGCGCGCGATTCGGATGAGCTGAGGAACTCGCGATACTGGTCTTCGCTCTTAATATCTATATCGAACCCGCACAGCTTGGTTGCAAGTTTCGCGTTGTGGCCGCTTTTCCCGATCGCGAGATTGTACTGGTCCTTGTCCACCACGGCTATCACACCGCCGCTCGGGGTCTCGATCACTTCTTTTACTCGCGCGGGAGTGAGCGCGTTTGCGGCCATTATCTTTTTATCAGGGGAATACTCGACCACATCGACCTTTTCTCCCTCAAGTTCGCGCACAATCGACTGGATACGCACGCCCTTCATTCCCACACAGGCACCAACGCTGTCGATATCGTCCCTGTCGCTTGTCACCGCGACCTTGGTGCGCATGCCTGGAAAGCGCACGATATTGACGACCCGCACCACGCCGTCATATACTTCCGGTATTTCCATTTCAAAAAGTTTCTTAACAAAGCTTGAATGCGCACGCGAGAGCACCACCACCGGGCCTTTCGAATTTCGCTGTACGCTTAAAAGGATCGCTTTGATCCTGTCGCCGATCTTGTAATGCTCGAGCGGGGACTGCTCCTTCGCCGGAAGAACGCCCTCAGTCCGCCCGAGATCGACGAACATGGCGTCTTTCGATTTCCGCTGCAGATATCCGTTGACGAGATCGCCCTCTTTCCCTTTGAACTCATTGAAAACAATGTTCTTTTCGGCTTCTTTTATCTTCTGGATGATGACCTGCTTGGCGGTCTGCGCCGCGATCCTGCCGAAAGAATCGAACGGATTCTCCTCGACATCTATTTCATCGCCGAGGCTGGCCTGGGGCTGGATTTTCTTTGCCTGATCAAAGGCGATTTCCTCTGCTTTATTGCGGGGCGTCCTGACGACCATTTTCTTCGAAACGATCTTGACGCTGTTATCATCCCTGTCAAACACGACCCTCACGTTCATGGTCATGCCGTACTGCTTCTTATAGGCCGACATCATCGCGGACTCGACGATCTCCTCGATCGACTCCCTCGGAATTCCCTTCTCTGTCGCTATCTGGTGCAAGGCTTCAAAAAAATTCAAGCTCATGGTTTAACCCTTATGTCAGTATGATATATTGTCATCATCTTTATAGTGACAATGAAAATGGCCCTTGCTGAGGCTATTTTCATAAAACAGCTGTAAAATTCAAGTTAATTATACCCGGCACGCCCTTCCTAATAATCCAGGTTTGCCTTCTCAACGCTCGATACGGGAAACCGCAAAACACCGCGCTCGTCGGTTACAACAATATCCTCTCCCTCAACTCCCTCAAGTTTTCCCTTGGCGACCTGCTTGACCCCTTCCATAATATACACAACTTTCACAGGCGATCCAACAAAGCGGATGAATTCAGCCAGACCCCTGATCTTTCTGTTCAGTCCGGGCGAAGAAACCTCCAGAGAATAGTTCGGAACGACACTCATCTGGTCGATCGTCCGCGCGAGCTCCCTGCTGTATCGCTCACAGTCGTTGTGCGAAATGCCGTTTTCGCTGTCAAGCTTGACGGCGATCTTCGTGTCCGCCCCCCTCATGAGAAGCGAGGACTCATAGACCGTATAGCCAAGGCGCTGTGCGACCTCGATAATGGCCTTTTCCAGCGGATTTGAAACGCTTTCACCTGAAGACATCATTTCCCCGCATACGTTTGCCTGCCACGCCGCGGATGGAAAAAAAAGAGAGTGGCTTCCCACTCTCTCCGCATGCGCAATTACAAACAAAAATCACTTACGTCAACGTCACTGTACACTATCAAAAAATGCTCGAATTTTTTCAACTATTATTTTGTCAAGTCCTGTGAAATCATATTCGTCAGCAACCCTTTTTTCAGGATCGCAATAAAATGAGTTGAAAAAAATCTTTTGTATGGCTACTCATACTTCCTGTCAGCGCGATCAAAAACAGATTACGATACAGCTGCCGGCGAAAATCGTGAAACGCCGCGTTTTTCTGATCGCTCACCAAAAGCACGGAGGTAATCAATGCAGATGATTCACGCTATAGTATTCATTCAAAACTGGGGCGACAACGGCGACCTGATCAGGGTGCTCAACCACAACCGCCACGTGATTTCAGTTTTTCACATTATGGGCAAGAGCAGCTATCTGCTCGACGTTAACTTTGACGATAAAGACCAGATGGAAGAGTGGATAAACCATGTTAAATCCATTAAACTCGCTTCCGGCGTTCCCGCGGTGCTTTCAATCGTGTCACAGAAAGTCATAGAGGTTCTCAAGAAGAAAGAGGATTTCAGCCTGACCGATTATCGAGTCATACGGTCGAAGTCGCATTTTTTCATGAAGATTGACAGTCCCCATTACAGCGAAGAACTTATCGCGCTGCTGGTCAGGACGGATATAGTCTATTCCCTCCTGCACGTCCAGGGAGAAACATCCTATATCGCCGAGGTGATATCCGACAATTACGAAAGCTACAAGACATTTCTCCATCAACTCAAAAAGCTCTCATCGATACTTCACCTCGAGACACAGGAAGTGATTTCGGTCGTGAAATACCGCAACAAGATATTGAGCGAAAAAGGGGATCTGGTCTCTCCGCAGAATGATATCCGCGAAATCTATACTTTATAACAGATGAAGGCACGAGATGTCAGAAATCATAGATGACCCCATCCGCTACGCGCGCGAAGTCGTCGGCAGGGATCCGATGGCCACTTTTCTCGGGATTGAGGTCGAAGAAGTGCGTGAACACTACGCGCGCTGCTCACTCACCATCAAGCCCGAATACCTGAACGCCGTAGAGCGAGCGCACGGCATTACCGTTTATGCGGTAGCCGACCAGGCGCTCGCCGTGGCCTCAAACTCAACCGGAAACATGGCGCTCGCGCTGCACGTCAACATGAGCTACCACTCCGCCGCTCTCGACGGCGAACGCATTTTCGCCGAAGCAACGCCGGTACACATATCCAGAAAGATCAGCACCTGGCATGTTGAAATACGGGGCAGCGACGATCGCCTCATAGCAACCTGTGAAGGCATCACGTACCACAAGTAGCGGCCGGAAGGGAAGATTTATCCGATTAAGTTATTGACAGGTATATCCGCTCTTACTACAGTAAGGACAAACGGTCGGAACCATCGTTATTTCACTATTTACCGTTCATCTGACAAAATGAAAACAACTATTATGCATGCTATACTCTTTAAACGTCCGGTTTTCCTATGCTTTCTGTTAGCCTGTTTTGCCTGTTCAACATTCATCCTCGAGAACCAGGTATATGATCTTAAAAAGCTCGAACAGGGAAACTACATAATGCTGAAGGAAATAAAACACAATGATCACCTTCTCGCGAAGGGCGAAAAGGTAAAACTTCATCTGCGGACAAACGATTCATCGATCAAGGTATACGCGTATCCTTCATCTGTCGATTTCCTGAAGGCAAACCGTGTCCTTGTCCTGCAGATGTTCTCCGAGGACTTCAAACAACACATCTATGTTAAAGAAGTCTTCGATAAAAAACTTAACAACTACGTAAGACCGGAAAAATAGCTTTTTACGTTGTCGCGAAACATATGTTGCCGTCTTCGCGCATCATTCCGAAAACACCCGATACCACGCGAAGACAATTTTTAAATAAACTGGAAAGGATTACCATGTTTACAGGTGTTTATACCGCGCTTATCACGCCGTTCAAAAATGGAAAGATCGACTATGACGCGGTCGTGAAAATTATCGAAATGCAGATCGCTTCAGGCGTTGACGGACTTGTTCCTATGGGAACCACGGGAGAGAGCCCGACGGTTTCCTTTGAGGAGCACAAGGAATATATCGAGCGCGTCGTAAAAATCGTCAACAGGAGGGTCCGGATCATCGCCGGCACCGGGTCAAACGCAACCGACGAAGCGATATGCCTTTCAAAATCAGCGCAATCTCATGGCGTCGACGGCGTGCTTCTCGTAAATCCCTACTACAACAGGCCGACCCAGCAGGGTCTTATAACCCATTTTGAAGCAATAGCGAAATCTGTCACGATACCCGTGGTTCTCTATAATATTCCCGGCCGGACAGGCGTGAACTTCCTTCCGGAGAGCATTAAAACGCTTATTGATCGCGTCGACAATATCGTCGCCATCAAAGAAGCTTCCGGGGACATCTCTCAGATGATGAGGGTGATAGAACTCTGCGACGACAGGCTGACGCTTATATCCGGCGATGACAATCTTCTCCTGCCGGTGCTCGCCATTGGCGGCAAGGGCGTTATATCGGTCCTGTCAAACATGCTGCCCGCGGAGGTAAAGAAGGTCATCACCCTGTTCAACCAGGGCGATTTTGATGGAAGCAGAAACGCATTTTACCGGCTTCTTCCCCTGTGCAGGGCCATGTTCCTTGAGACAAATCCGATACCGGTGAAGGCTGCGATGGAAATGCTAGGATACTGTACATCCGAAATCCGGCTCCCGCTTACTCCCCTGACCGCTTCGAACAGGGAACTGCTCAAAAAAACCATGATCGAGTACGGTATTAGACTATGATACGGACAGCCATCTGCGGGATAGGAGGCCGCGTGGGGCGGGCTATCGGACGCATCGCTCTCGAACGCAATCATACGGTATCGGCAGCGTTTGAAAATGAAAACTCGCCTTTCATCGGGCAAGATGCCGGCACGCTCATCGGGCACAAACCGGTCGGAGTAATCGTATCCACCCCGGTGCGCGACGCGCTTTCAGGAACTGACGGCATCATCGATTTCTCTTCTCCCGCCGCAAGCATCTCGATCTCGGCGATGGCGCGGGAGCTGCGGCTTCCTCTTGTTATCGGAACTACCGGCTTCACGGCCGAGGAACGCTCCCGTGTCACTGAAGCTTCGCGCGACATACCGCTCATTCTATCCCCCAACATGTCGCTCGGGGTCAATCTGCTGTTCAAGCTTACCGGGCTTGCCGCGCAGATCCTCGGAAACGAATATGACGTCGAGGTATTTGAGGCCCATCACAAATTCAAAAAGGACGCTCCTTCAGGGACCGCGAAACGGCTCGTCGAGGTGATAAAAAGCAATGTCCCTTCACTTTCGCAGGCACCGGAAATCTTTGACCGCTCCGGCATCACCGGGGAGCGCAGCAAAAGCGAAATCGGCGTCCAGGTCCTTCGGGGAGGGGATATCGTCGGCGAACACACGGTTTTTTTCATCGGTGAAGGCGAGCGCATCGAACTGACGCACCGCGCCACGAGCAGGGACACCTTCGCGCTTGGCGCCGTCATCGCGCTTGAATTTCTCGCAAACAGGCCCGCGGGGCTCTACACCATGTCGGACGTGCTGGGGATATAAATGGAGGAGCATTCTCCCGAAATCAAAAAAGACGAATTAAAGTCGTTTGAGGAAAATCCGTACGATCCTGGCAAATCACGGCCGGAAGACGTCATGCGGATATTTTTCGTGAACAATGTTCCGGTCATCCCGGTAGTCTCGAAAACCGGAGCGCTGGTCGGCATATTAAAAAAAGATGACATGGTATCGGAGTTGAGCGATATCGAGCGCGCCCGGAAACAGAAAACCGACCAGTTCATCTCAAAACTCATTAAAAAAGTCACACTTGACGACCTCCTCCCCTATGTTTCAAAAACAAAAAGTTTTGTTGTGATCAATGTCTTCGGCGAGGTCCAGGGCGAGTGGTCCCGTCTCGAACTTCTTGAAGCCACCGAAAAGGAAAGCAGAAAGGCCCCTTCCGCGCATGAAATCGAAAAGCAGCGCGAGGCTCAGGTGCTTGAATGGATTATCTATCTCATACTTGAGCATATACCGCGCGCGCTTTACGCCATCAACCAGAACGGCAAAACCATATTTTACAACAGCCATTTCGAAGAGCTGTATTCGCGCGCGATGAAAGGGGAAATTGATATTAATTTTGTTGAAAAGTCGATAAACGATTCAGCAAAAAACGATTTTTTCTACCGCCACAACAACGAGGAGATGTTTTTCTACAATCGTGATATGGATTTTTATTACGAAAAAGTTCCGCTCACTAATAAAACCGAGAAGCTAGGGTTTCTAATCTTTTGCGAAACGACGGATAAAAATCAATTTCCGCTCATGCCGGGAGACGCAAAGTTCTCGAAAGGATCACTTACGGACAAGCTTTCTTTTTTTGAACGAATGATCATTGTTGAGTCTCTACAATCCCATGAGTTCGATCTGAACGCTTCCTGCAAACAATTACAGTTAACCAAGCAGAATTTATTGAAGAAAATTGAGAAATATGATATAGAATATGTAGATGTATCCGGCAGCAGGAAAAAAAAGTGAATATTTTTCTTGACTTAAAGGCAATTAGTATTATTTTTGATATTAATATATCCGAAAAAACCTCCAAGCCCCGTATATTTTTAACAGGTAGCTTTCTAATATATACAGGAACAAACGGCGAGTAGAATCCAGAGCTTATTACAATCTTATATCCTTTGTGATTAATTCTAATCGATATTCAACTATATCCAAAGATTTATTTTTCGTTCTCGGTTAAATGATAGTCTGTCTGTAAATACCGGTGCATCTGTCGGTTTCAGGCAAAAGGTTTTTAGATTAAAGTGAATATCTAATCTTCCCTGTAAACAATCTTTGTCCGACAGATTCCTCATTGATGATCAGTAACGGCCGGTGTTTTGCTTCTGAATTCATGATAATCAAGAAATTAATATTTTTAAAAACCCGACGATTTCAGCATATTGCATTGCCCAGCTTGCAATCCTGCTGACCCGGTCTTCACATAGATGAAATGTAAGTAATTTTAATAATCAAAAGGTGTTTTATGGGACGAATATCTGAAGTTTCAAAACCGATCAACAAAAACCGCACAAATCCAATGAACGGGAACAATCCGACCAACGGCTCTATTGAAAAGAAAATGAGTAATGGAAACGGAGGCACACCAGCTTCAGGCACGGAAGACAGGCTTGATCTTGCCGAATTAAAAACAAAAACAATAAACGAACTCATCCAGATCAGCAAGGACCGCGGACTCGAGGGGCTTTCGGGGCTGAAGAAGCAGGATCTGATTTTCGAAATACTGAAAGCCCAGACTGAGAAAAACGGACTTATTTTCTCAAGCGGAGTTCTCGAAATACTTAACGACGGTTACGGGTTCCTCAGATCGACCAACTACAACTATCTTCCCGGACCTGATGACATTTATGTATCGCCGTCCCAGATACGCCTTTTCGGCCTGCGCACCGGTGATACTGTTACCGGACAGATACGCCCCCCCAAGGATAATGAAAGATTTTACGCCCTGCTCAGGGTAGAAGCGGTTAACTTCGAGCATCCCGAACACCTTCAGAGCAGGTTTTTCTTCGACAACCTGACTCCCCTCTATCCCATGGAGCGGATTGACCTGGAGACTTCTTCCGACAACACAGAAATGCGGATATTCAATATAGTAACACCCATAGGCAAAGGCCAGCGTGCGCTCATCGTTGCTCCGCCCCGTACCGGAAAAACGATTCTGCTCCAGAAACTGGCCAATGCGATAACGACCAATCATCCGGAAGTCGTACTCATCGTGCTTCTGATCGATGAGCGCCCCGAGGAAGTTACCGACATGGAGCGCAACGTTCGCGGAGAGGTTATATCCTCCACTTTTGACGAACCCGCTTCACGGCACGTTCAGGTGGCTGAAATGGTGCTCGAAAAAGCGAAACGGCTCGTCGAGCATAAAAAAGATGTAGTTATTTTGCTTGACTCCATCACCCGTCTTGCCCGAGCATATAACCAGGTTGTGCCCACAAGCGGAAAGATATTATCCGGCGGTGTTGACTCAAACGCCCTTCATAAGCCGAAGCGCTTTTTCGGTGCAGCGCGGAATATCGAGGAAGGCGGCAGCATGACGATAATCGCGACCGCGCTCATCGATACGGGAAGCCGGATGGACGAAGTTATCTTCGAGGAATTCAAGGGAACCGGTAACTGCGAGCTCCATCTTGACAGAAAGCTGGTCGAGCGCAGGATTTTCCCCGCGATCGATATCAACAAATCGGGTACAAGAAAAGAAGAACTTCTCCTTGACGAGGAGGAGCTTAATAAGATATGGGTACTGCGTAAAGTCATATCAGCGATGAGTCCTACAGAAGCGATGGAACTGCTCATCGAAAAGATTCGCGCAACGAAAAACAACAAAGCCTTCTTTAAGGCGATGAATACTAATATTTAACAAGGAGTAGCGGAATGAAACCGAATATACATCCAAAGTATGAAGAAACCATCATCAAATGCGCATGCGGCAATGAAATAAAGACGCGTTCAACCGTTCCGAATCTGCACGTTGAAATATGCTCCAACTGCCACCCGTTCTATACCAAGAAACAAAAACTTGTCGATAGCACCGGACGCGTTGAGAAATTCAAGAAGAAATATAATATTAAGTAGAAATCAAAGTGCGTAATATTTACACAGATATATATTTGACCACTGTGTAAATATTACGCACTAGTATACAAAAAACCTGATGCGACTTTGCACATATCTTAAAAAACTTCAAAAAAAATAAAAAGTCCAGGGAATCTCCTTCCCATGAAAGCAGCTTTTTTTTAAAAGTATCAGAAAAATCGTCTATCAGCGGTTATTTTTTAGCATCTGCACACGAAAATCAATTGTTTTAAGTCTGATTTCATCACACTTAAATGTTTAATGTCAGGAATATTATATGTATAATTTCTGATCTCTTTTTATCGTAACATTACCCGATTATTTTTTACATATCTCTATAAATAAGTCCACTGTGATAACATTTGGCATGAATACTGCTTTATTATTGGTTATCACGTTAGCAAGTGGAGGGCGACATGAGAAGAAATTATTCCAGAGACGAAACCTGCATAAGCAATTATTTTGCTTCAATAAATGCGATATCGCTCCTGACACAGGAAGAGGAGATTGCGTTATCTACCGCAAAAGCACAAGGCGACGAAAGCGCTAAGGAAAAGCTTATTAATGCCAATCTCAGGCTTGTTGTTAAAATAGCAAAGAACTATATATCTCTTGAGCCATCCATTATAGATTTGATTCAGGAAGGGAACCTCGGGCTTATCAGGGCAGCGGAGAAATTCGATCCCGGTATGGGCTGTCGGTTTTCCACTTACGCGTCATACTGGATCAAACATTATATTACCAGGTTTATAGCCAAGCGGAGCAGAACTATCCGGGTCCCTATCCGCAAGGGCGATATGTTCAAGAAGATTAAAAAAGCGCAGGATATACTCATAAATGAACTCGGGAAGGAACCTACTCACAATGAAATAGCCAACCTTCTCGGTATAGACGAAAGGGACGTCTCCGATATTCTCGAGGTATTCCAGCCCACAGTCTCACTCGAATATCCTCTTAATGACGGAGATTTCAACCTGATGGAAGTCGTTGAGGATGAAAAGTGCCTGTCGCCGGATTTCACCCTCTATAAAAACGACCTCAAACATGAACTTGAGGAAGCTCTCGACTCGCTCATGGAAAACGAAAGGATGATCCTTCGCATGAGATTCGGGTTTGATGATGACCGATCGGTAACACTTAAGGAAGTCGGAAGTGAATTCGGAATTTCCGCGGAAACCGTTCGCCAGATCGAGGCGCGTGCGATGAACAAGATACGGCAGAAATTCGCGCACCTGCAGGATTACATAGACTGAAAGCAAAATCCCTTATAATCACAGTTAAGAAGTCTCCCCCAAAAGAGGTTTGTTGAATGAACCTCTTTTTTTTATCCTGTTCCTCTTTAATTTCTTTATTTTTATACGCGCCGGATTTATCAATACAGAAGTTTAGAATCCGGCTACAGGAATGATTACAATTCAAACACTCGCCAGCCGTCCTGAATTCATCCCACACCTTGCGGACTGGGCCTATCGGCAATGGTATGGCACCCGGTCTACAGATTTCAGGCTTGTTGTGGAAGGGTTCAGGCGGCGAGCACAGGTAAACATTCCGCTTTCCTGGGTGGCGCTGGAGGATTCTGTTCCTGTGGGAATGGTTTCCCTCACAAAAATCGAGCTCAGAGCACGTGCCGATCTGTCTCCATGGCTCTCCTCACTCTATGTAATCCCCGGAGAGCGCGGGAAAGGCACTGCCGGATTCCTTATAAATACCGTTATCACACATTGCCGCAGTCTTGGACTTCCTGACGTTTACCTTTTCACCGGCGAAAACCACGAAATCGATCTTTTTTCATATTACACCCTTCGCGGCTGGCGCTTCCTGTGCGATTCTGTAGATAACGAAGGCCGCCCCACAAAAATCCTCCGCTATCCCCTTTCCTGAGGCTCTGGCCCTTTACGCCTGCTCAGTGATCTTCATGTTTTCCAATTGACACGTTCCGCGATTGATTTTTTAATACTGAAATCGCAATTATTCAAGGAATACGGCATGGCATTTTCCAGGCTTTCACACCTCCTGCAGCCGCTGCAGCTACTCTTCTCGCAAAGAGAGGCGCTTATCGAGACATATCGTCGAGAAAACAATGTCATGACGGCCGGCGTAGTCTGTGAATCGCTTCCCTTCGAAGTGCTCGCGTCATTCGGAATGCAGCCGTTCAGGATTCAGGCAAGCCATATATCCCGATTATTACAACGTGAGCCGGGGGGAGATATCACCCCTGAAATCCTGAACTGCTATGATCATATCATATACCAGCGGGGATGCTGCTATTGCGACGATTCCCTGATCGGAGCGCTTCCCAACGCTGTCGCTTTCAACGGATTCACCGGCTACGGGGAAGATGCCGCCATCGGTCTGCATGAATCGCTCGACGCGCTGCTGCGTGAAACCGGCGTCTCGCAGATTGATCTTATCGATAACGAAAGGCTTCGAGCGGCCACTGAACCGTATGATACTATGAGAAGGCTTGTCCGCGGCATTCTCACGGTCCGTCAGCACAAACCCGACCTCCTCTCCCAGGCCGACCTTCATCTTATCTTTGAAGCCGCCCTCTGCCTGCCCGTGGGGCTCATCAACGAACAACTTTCGGCCATTCTTGACGCGATGAATTCCACGCAATCAGGACATAACAATCACGGACCGATGGTCATGGTCTACGCCGGCATGATTGATGACCCGCGGATACTTGATGAAATCGAAGACGCCGGCTGTGTCGTCATGGAAGACGATTTCTGCAACGGCAGGCGCCAGTTCGATCTTTCCTACAACAATGAATCCGGCTATCTCTACTATGAAATTCTCAACAGTTTTTCCTACAAGCCGCTGTGCGCCTGCGTCCGTCCCGCGGCCGACCGCTTCGAGCTCCTCTACCGGCTCCTGCGCAATTACGGTATCTACACCGTGATTTTCCTCACTGACGAGAGCTGCCCTGTGAGGAATGATCAGATCGAATATCTCCGCGTCAAGCTCATGCGGTCCGGGATCGACCCTGTCGTCACCAGCCCCTCCTCAGCAGGTGACGACGTACGCAACTATTTAGCCATGGCTTCGGTATGATTCTAATCGCATTGAGCGCCATCAAACAGACTGTAGGCGATGATATATTTATAAGAAGGTGGATATGATCGCCCGGCTCACCGTGATGCCCTCAAATCGGAGCGAGGATTTCCCTGCCGGCACACTGATCTCCGACGCGCTTTCCGACATGGGATTCGATATCGCCATGCCGTGCGGAGGAAAGGGAATCTGCGGCCGCTGTATTGTCCACGCGCAGGGAAGCCTTTCACCACGATCAGACCGGGAGATGCTTCTGAATTTGCCTGATAATCAGCGGCTCGCCTGTCAGGCGCGCATTGCCGGCGACACCACTGTGCGGATCGACACTCAGGGCAGTATAAAACCGCTGCTTCCTGCCCCCATTCTCACCGGAACGTCCTTTGGAGTGGCAGTCGATATCGGGACCACAACCATACAGATATCTCTCGTCGAAATACCGGGCGGAGCGGCGCATATCATCGCTTCATTTTATAATCCGCAACGTCGTTTCGGACATGATGTCATCTCCCGTATCGCCGCGTCCGGTTCGCCGGAAGCCTTTTCGAAACAGGTATCCCTTCTCCGGTCATCAATAACGGGAGCCGTCGCGCGCGCGATAGGCGGGTTGCCATCGAAACAGCCGCCTGCCGCTCTCGCCTTTTCGGGGAACACGGTCATGACGAGCTTCCTTTTCGGGATTCCGGTCGCGCCGATCGGAGTGTTTCCCTATCGTCCCCAGACGATCGATTTTTCCGGGCTTACCCCATCAGATTTAGGGCTGAACGCCTCAGCCGATGTCCGGGCCTTTCCCTCGGTATCGGCGTTCCTCGGAGGAGACTTCCTCGGCGGAGTTTCTCTTCTGCTCGAACAGGGTTTTACCCGGAACTGTTTTTTTATCGACATCGGGACCAACGGCGAGATGTGCGTTATCGACCCGGCCGGCCGGATATTCGCCACCTCATGCGCGATGGGGCCCGCGCTCGAAGGGATGAATATTTCACGCGGGATGACCGCCTCGCAAGGAGCCATCACTCATTGCAGGATGGAACACGGGCATCTGGTTTACGACGTCATGGGGGATACTGAACCCCGCGGCATAAGCGGAACCGGACTTATAGACCTGCTTTCAATTCTGATCAGCGAAGGCATCGTCGCACGCGACGGAAGGATTGTTAAAAACGAAGGATTTGAGCAGGGCGGGCTGCGCGTTGCAACCGCCGACGGGAAGAAATCTGCCTTTGTCGCAAATGATATTTTTATTTCTCAGCAGGATATAAGGAGCGTGCAGCTTGCGAAGGGCGCGAGCTTTTCGGCGGCGGGAATTCTGCTTGAAGAGGCGCAATGCCGGCCGGAGGATATCCGGCAGGTGATCATCGCTGGCGCATTCGGCGAAAACCTGGCTATAGAACATTTTCAGAACCTTAAGCTCCTGCCTGATTTTGGAAACGCTGAATACCGATTTGTCGGAAACTCCAGCCTTAAGGCGGCTGAGCGCGCCTGCCTTGATCCGTCATTCATCCCGGCCGCGTCCGCCCTCAGGAAGCGGATATCCGTCATCGAGCTTTCCGTGCATCCCGATTTCAATGACCGCTTTGTTTCAGCCCTGAATTTCTGATCAACCCTCGTTCTCGATCGCGTCGCGGGCAAACTCCTCGAAATCCATCTTCTGGAGTGCCGCGCGCGGACAGACGTTGACGCAGGTGTAACACCCGGTACACCGAACCGAATCGACCGTGAAAATCTCGCCGTTGCGCGAAAGCGCCTTCTGCGGGCACGCCTCGATGCACTTGTCGCAGAACACACAGGTGCCGCAGCTCATACACCGGTCGACCTCGCGCATCTCCTTGCCGAAGTAATGCACGTTCATCCGCCGTTTCGGCACGAGATGCCGCTCGGGATAGATGAACGGTTTCCCGGCAAGCATCGCGTGAAGCTCCATCGCCGCAAGCCGGCCGCTTCCGATCGCGTCGGTGATAAGTCCGGGCCGGATGAGATCGCCGCACGCGAAGACCTTCGGGTCGCTCGACTTGAATGATTTATCCTGCGTAACGACGTATCCCTTTTCGTCGAGCATGACCGATTCGGGAAGATAATTCGCGTCCGGCCCTTCACCGATGCTGAAGAAGACTATATCCGCCCGCTGGGACGTGCCGTCCTTGTAATGAACGGTATCTGCCTCAAGCCTTTCGATATATTTCGGCCACTGGAAATCCGTGCCGAGCTTTTTTGCCATCTCGAATTCCTTGCCCGATGCCGCCGGCTTCTGAACATCGATGGCCGTAACGCGTTTCGCGCCAAGACGCCATGATTCGCACGCGATATCCATTCCCACATTGCCCGCGCCGATTACGATTACTTCTTTCCCCTTGAGGTTTTCCCTTCCTCCCTCTTTGGTGTCAACAAGGAACTGGAGGCCCGACCTGATGCGTTCGCTGCCGGGAAACTCGATTCGCTTTGTAACATAGACGCCCGTGGCAGCGACAACCGCGTTGTGTTTCTCGTAGATTTGGCGGAACATTGACCCGTCAACCCGCGTGTTCAGCGTGAAGGTGATCGGAAGCATACGTACCCTCGCAAGATCCTTTACAAGTACTTCATCGGTGAGCCGTTCACGCGGGATTGCGCGCCTGAGTTTTCCACCCAGATCATCGACCGCGTCGTACACTTCCACATTATAACCACGCCTCGCAAGCTGCCATGCGGCCGAAAGTCCTCCCGGACCGGCGCCGATAACGGCCACTGATTCTTTTCTTTTTTTCTTCGGCGGCTCGGGAACAAACCCGGGATAATATTCTCTCGCGATCTTCTGGATCTCAACCGGTCCGTCGAGCGCGTTCCTGCTGCACGACTCCATGCAGGGTGCCGGGCAGACCGTGCCGCATACCGACATCCTGAAAGGCGTGAACTCATCCATCAGGAGCTGCGCCTCGCGGATTTTCCCTTCCTTGATGAGGTTCAGATATACGGGTGTGGGAATGCCTGTCGGGCAGGTATAGGTGCACGGCGGCGTCAGGTTCATATGCTTGGGGATATAGCTGTTGATGTTCATCGCCGGCGTGTAAAGGCTCGCGAACGGGCGGCTCCCCTTCTTGGTGATTTTGACAAACTCGTTCGCGTGAATTTTCGAAAGATCAACTGAAAGCGCCGCCGCGTACTCGGCTAGCGCGACACGGAGAAATTCAGAGTCAAACCGATCGAGGTCGGTCTTCACCGCGCCGATCCCAAGCTGGTGCTCATCGACCGTACCGCGGACATAGATCGCTCCTCCGTGGATGCCGGTTCCGACGCTGCTGCCGACCGGGGATCCCTCCCGGTTTTCAAGGTTCAGTACGATCACCCTGCCGCCCGCCATATACTCACCGCAGTAGTCCTTTGCGGTGCCACCGATGATAAGCCACGGCACCTGGTCGCGGTATTCTTTCATGTGTATGCCGGCTCGGTATTCGACATCACCGCGGATAAAAATCTTTCCGCCGCGCATCGAGTGCCCCGGTATCTCGCCGGCCTTGCCGTGAACGATGATCTTTCCGGCGTTCATCGTGTTGCCGACCCCGTCCTGGGCATTCCCGAACACCTCGACCTCAAGTCCGTTCATGAACGCGCCGAGGTCCTGACCCGGCGTTCCGTAGATTTTCAACACGCCGGTATCCTGTATCCCCGCGCCGATATAGCGCTGGCCCAGTACGTTCAGGAGCTCTATCTCGTTCTTTCCCGCCGAGAGATTCTCCCGTATTAGCCTGTTGAGCATTCTGTAATATATATTCCTGGCGTCAATTGCTGTCATGTATAAACCCCCGTTATGCTCCAGCGTGCTTCACGCCGAGTATGCGCAACTCTTCTTCGTTCAGGTTCACTCCGCGCAGCCTGTCCCGGTTCCCCCGAAGCGCTTCGATGGTGCTGATCCCCATCGACCCCATCAACTCCTCCATCTCCTCCGCCCACGCGTGAAGGAGGTTTTCCAGCGCCTGTGCCGATTCATCCACGTCGATCCGTTCAGCGAGTCCCGGCCTGTTGGTGGTGATGCCGTACGCGCACTTTCCGCTGAAACAGCGCTGGCACATGCCGCAGCCGAGCGCGATGAGCACCGGGGTGGCGATATAGACCGCGTCAGCGCCGAGGCAGATCGCCTTGAGCACATCAGCCGAAGTCTGTATTCCTCCCGACGCGATAAGGCTCACGCTGTTGCGTATCTTTTCCTCGCGCAGCCGCTGGTCTGCGGCGGCGATGGCAAGCTCGATCGGAATTCCCGTGTTCTGACGTATCTGCAGAGGGCTCGCGCCCGTGCCTCCCCTGAAACCGTCGATCGCGATTATATCCGCGCCCGCGCGCGCGATACCGCTCACGATAGGCGCCACGTTGTGCACGGCGGCAATCTTCACCGAAACCGGCACACGATATTCTGTCGCTTCCTTGATCGCGTAAATGAGCTGGCGCAGGTCCTCAATCGAATATATGTCGTGGTGAGGCGCCGGCGAGAGGGCGTCGCTTCCCTCCGGTATCATCCGTGTTTCCGAAATCGCCTTTGAAACTTTCTCCCCGGGAAGGTGCCCGCCGATTCCGGGCTTCGCTCCCTGCCCAACCTTGATCTCGACTGCCGCGGCCGATTTCAGGTAATCCTCGCTCACGCCGAAACGCCCGGACGCGATCTGCACGATGGTGTTTTCGCCATATTCCCTCAGCGACTTGTGGAAACCGCCTTCTCCCGTGTTCCAGAACGTACCGGCCGCTTTTGTCGCGCGTGCCTCGGCTTCGTGCACGCGCAGGTTGAGCGCGCCGAAACTCATCGCGCCGAACATGATCGGTATCTCGAGTTTGAGGAGCGGCTCGATGCCGTCGCCGAATTTTTCCGGCTTGCGGCCGAGATAGGTCCTGATCTCCATCGGCTCCCGAAGCGGGTCAATTGAAGGATTTGTTACCTGACACGCGTCGAAAAGCAGGTGGTCGAAATACCGGCGCTGCGGCCCGGTCGAGCCGTTTCCCACAAGAAGCACGCCTCCCTTTGATCCGGACTGCTTCCAGATGTTATTGACGTATTCGTTCGTCCAGTAATTGTGGCTGGTGTGCATCGGCTCACGCCTGATATGGATCGCGTTCTCCGGGCACATCTTCACGCATCGCTGGCACGCGCCGCAGGACGCGAGGTTCGCCCACGGGCGGTATTTGATCGATCCGTCGCTTCCCCGGATCGGCTTCATCGCTATTTCACCGAACGAACACTCGTGCGCACAGATCGCGCAGCCGTTTTCGTAGGCGCACCGCTCAAGGTCAAATTCGGGATGGAAGGGTGGTATCACCTTCCAGTTGTTTTTCATCTGCCCCATCACGCCACCTCCCTGTCGGTCGTCTCTTCCGGCATGAGATCGACGATTACCGGCTCACCGCCCCGCGGAGACCATATCTCGTCCACTGCCGGAGACAGCAGCCGTATGCTGCATTCCTCGGACGAAGCATAGTAGGTGTTCCCCGCGCGCGCGCATACCACGGGCCGGAGCTTGTTACGGTCGTTGAGGATGATTGCGCCCTTGCCGTGTGTGAGCACGATGCCGAACGGCCCGTTCACCACCGCCTGTCCGTAAATCTGGCGCAGCGACCGCTTCTTGCCGTCGTTTTCTCTGTCGATATCAGTCCACAGCGAGGGGGCCATGACATAGCACGCGTCCCGTACTGAAAGATTATCCTTGCGGGTGAGCTTGTCGTAGATATAGCTGATGACCTCGGTGTCGGTCCTGAGAAGGCAGTAATAGCCGAACATCTCGAGCCAGCGCAGGTTCGTGCCGTAGCTCGTGATCTCTCCGTTGTGCACCACAGCCTTATCGAGGATAGTGAACGGATGCGCCCCGCCCCACCACCCGGGGGTGTTGGTCGGAAATCTGTTATGGGCGATCCACATGTACCCCCGGTAATCCTGTATCCGGAAATAATCGGCGATCTCCTCAGGATATCCAACCCCCTTGAACACTCCCATGTTCTTGCCGGACGATACCACGAACGCGCCGCCTATTTTGTTGATCGCCATGACTGTTTCGACGATCAGGTCCTCTTCCCTCTGGTCGGGCGAAATCTGCTCCTCAAGCGGCTTCAGAAAATAGCGCTTGAAATACGGGCCCTTCGGGATCCGGTCACTCGGATAGACGGGGATCTCCTGAGACTGGTATATTTTCGTGCGGCTTTCAAGATAGTCCTCCACCTCGTGGATCAGTGAATTGTGGCGTCCTTCGGTCTGATACATGATATGAAAGGCGTATTTATCTTTATGTTCAGGGTAGATACCGTAGGCCGCGAACCCGCCGCCGAGTCCGTTGCCGCGCTCGCGCTGGATGCGTATCGCTTCGCGTATATGGCCCCCGTCTATCAGGCTCCTGTCGGCATTTATGATCCCCACGATTCCACACATAATAGGCTCCTTGTCATGGTTTGCACACGATACTTAACTAACGTGTGTTATTCAAATAAGCACAAATACAGTATAAGTTCAATGTAAATAAGTCTGACTATATTACATAAATGTAAAATATCATCCGGCGGTTCTGCAATTTTCCCTTAATATTAATTTCACGCCATCTTTCTCGATACCGGTTCGTTCAACATCAACTTCACGACATGTTCGGCGCAACTCTCTCTGGTTTCGCCTTACCGCAACATTGATGTCCCGATAAAGTATTTGCATTTTTCCTCAACCACTGTTCCAATCATTGTACCGCAACATCCTCATACTTGCAAATTCTGACGGCTGCGTTTGCGCGCAAGGATACAATTCCTGAGGGGAAGAACCGGATGAATTCTGACGGGAACACTCTTTTTTATTTTGCCACCGATCTTCACGGTCATACGGACCGGTATCTGAAGCTTTTCGATCTTATCCGTGAAGCGTCGCCCAGGGCGCTTCTTCTCGGCGGCGACATCCTTCCTTCCGGCGCGCCGATCAACCGGCAGAACTCTTTTGCGGCGGTGGATTTTCTTGAATCGTTCCTCTTCCCGGGCCTGGAGAAGCTCAAAAACGAGCTTTCCGATCACAGCTTCGAAACCCTGGTAATACTCGGGAACGACGATGTACGGCTTGCCGAACAGAGCCTTATTGCCGCCGATGGGCGGGGGCTCCTTTCCTATATCAACAATCGCCGCTGTCAGGTCGGCTCTTATCCGGTTTATGGCTACAGTTTTGTTCCGCCGACTCCTTTTTTCCTGAAAGACTGGGAGCGCTACGATGTTTCACGCTACGTCGATGCGCAATCGGTTCATCCCCGGGACGGTTTTCACAGCATCCCCGCAAGCGATTATGAAATGGATTTTCTCACCATACAGGATGAGCTCGCTGCGCTCGTGGGGGATGGTGACCTGTCGAACGCCATATTCCTTTTTCATACGCCGCCGTACGGCACCGCGCTCGATCTCGCAGGAATAGGCGGTAAGATGGTAGATCACGTCCCTCTCGATCCGCATGTGGGGAGCATAGCCGTACGCCGTCTCATTGAGTCCCGCCAGCCCCTCATCACGCTCCACGGACATATTCATGAGTCTTACCGCCTTTCAGGGGCGTGGCGTGAGCGGATCGGCCGCACCTGGATGTTTTCAGCGGCTCACGACGGTCAGCAGTTGTGCGTGGTTTCGTTTGATCCCGCCGATCCCGGCTCTGCACGGCGTGACTACTATTAGGAGTGCGCCTCATCCGCTGATCTCAGGAGCTTTGCCGCGTCAGTAACCGCCCCGATGTGAACCGCAAAGCCGGTACGGTTTTTTATTTCCTCATCGGTGATAAAATGCAGATCAAGCATGCTTTCAGTCACATGCCCCGTCCTGGCGCAGTTAATCCGTGAAAGCTCGGCATCACATTTCCTTAACCAGCCTGCGAGCTCTTCCCTCTGTCCCCGCGTTCCCCGAAAGTGTATTATCAGGTCGATATCGCTCATCGGCCCGGCGGTCGCGTTCTTTACGCTGCCGATCAGATATATCGCCCCTACTCCGAAACGTTCTCCAATACAACGGCCGGCAATATCCTCCGCGCACCTGTACCGCCATTGCCAGTGTTCTCCTTCGTCACAGTAGTAAAAGCTGTTAACTGGATATTCCATTTTATTCCTGTGATCTCGAATTTTTCTTCCCTTTCACCAGAGCTTGCATTTATAAGATAACGAACGTCACGCTTTCCGTCATCGTGAAGCCCTGCCCGAATATTTCAAAATTGTAAATTAACCTGAAAATAGTATTGCTAATAAAAAAATTAGCTGGCATTCGGGTGAACTCACATCCATATTAATGTCAGGATGATAATCATCAGTAAACTGTTTTAACTCTAAACGTTCGGCAGAATCAGGACAGCGTGAAGACAATCGCAAAGCACACAACAGGGCTTAAGGGGCTCGACGAGATCTGCAACGGCCTTCGCCTTGGCGACAATGTGGTCTGGCAGGTCGATTCAAACGAGGATTACCGGCTGTTCCTTGTTCCTTTCGCCGAAAAGGCGATCGCGGAAGGACACCGACTCGTCTATCTTCGCTTCGCGCGGCATGAACCGCTCCTCCAGGCGCATCAGTACAATAAAATGTACATTCTCGATTCCTTCAGCGGGTTTGAATCATTTTCCGCGGCGGTTCATACTATTATTAAAAGCGAGGGAAGAGAAGTCTATTACGCTTTTGACAGCCTTTCCGATCTTCAGTCCGCCTGGGCAACCGATCTGATGATCGGAAACTTTTTCATGATCACCTGCCCTTTCCTTTTCGAACTCGATACAATAGCCTATTTTTCAATCCACCGCAACAGCATTTCATTCAATACGATCGCGACCATACGCGAAACCACGCAACTCCTCATTGACGTTTACAATGCCGAGGGGAACCTGTATGTCCATCCGCTCAAGGTCTGGAACCGTTATTCGCCTACCATGTTTTTCCCGCACCTGAAAAAAGGCGACTCATTCACCCCTATCACCAGCAGCGTGGATGCGGCCCGTCTTATTACCCACATCCAGAAGCGAGGCATAGAGAGCACACTGCGCAAGCTCGATTACTGGGACAGGATATTTCTGAAAGTTGAAGACCTGATCCTTAATCCGGGAAATACCGATGAAATCGCGGCGATCCATCAGATAATCTGCAAAGCGATGATAACCCGCGATGAAAGAATCCTCGAACTCGCTAAAAAACATTTCACACTTGAGGACTTTGTTAGTATAAAAGACCGTTTGATCGGGACCGGTTTCATAGGCGGCAAGACTGTGGGGATGCTTCTTGCGCGCAAAATACTTGAAAGCCATACAGAATTCCGATTTGAACAGATACTTGAGCCGCACGATTCGTTTTATATCGGTTCCGATGTATTTTACTCTTATATCGTTCAAAACGGCTGGTGGAAAGTATTCATGGAGCACAAAACAGACGAAGGTTATTTTTCGGCTGCTTCACAGCTTCATGAAAAAATGCTTCAGGGCAGATTCCCCGATTCAATCAAGGAAAAATTTCAGCAGATAATTGAATATTATGGGCAGTCTCCCATCATCGTACGCTCATCAAGCCTTCTTGAGGATGGATACGGGAACGCATTCGCCGGCAAATATGAGAGTTACTTTCTCGTCAACCAGGGAAGTCCCGAAGAGCGTTTTGAAAAATTCACAACCGTCGTTCAGAAAATCTACGCAAGCACTATGGACGAAGACGCGCTTACCTACCGTCTTCAACGCGGACTGGATAAGCTCGATGAGCAGATGGGCCTGCTGGTGCAGCGTGTTTCAGGTGGTTATCACCATCATTATTTTTTCCCGGATACCGCCGGGGTAGGGCTTTCGCGCAACATTTTTGTCTGGAAGCCCGATCTTGACCCGAAAGCGGGCATGTTACGAATGGTCATGGGACTTGGCACCCGCGCCGTCAACCGCGTAGAAGGCGACTACCCGAGGATAATCGCCCTCGATGACCCCCTCCTGAAATCTTACGCCGGCATGGAAGACGCGCGCAAATTCTCCCAGCACTCGATAGACCTGCTGAACATCAATGACAATGAGCTGTCAACAGTTCCTGTTGATACCGTATTTGGTGATGAACTTAATTTTGATTTGAACCTCATTGCTATCCGCGATTCTGAAATTGAACACTATCTGCGGGAGCGCGGCACTCTCGACAGGGAAGCATGGGTTATTAACTTCGACAACCTCCTTACAGAGACACAATTCAGCAGCGATATGCGTAATATGCTGACATCGCTTGAAGAAGCATATGATTATCCTGTTGATATCGAATATACGGCAAATTTCACTCCTGACGGACACTATCGCATCAACGTTTTGCAATGCCGGCCGCAGCAAACGAAATGGCAGACCCGACCGGTAAAAATACCAGAATCTCTCGATCGCGATACTATCATCTTCTCAATCTCGGGAAACTTTATTGGAGGAAGCATCGTCCAGCCGCTTAAACGGATTATTTACGTCGATCCGTTAGCATACGGCGAGCTCCCCCTCACCCAAAAATACGATATCGCACGGCTCATAGGACGCGTCAACCGTCTGTGCCGCGACAGGGACCTGATTCCGACAATGCTCATGGGGCCCGGCAGATGGGGAACGACAACTCCGTCTCTTGGCGTTCCCGTCCGTTTCTCAGAAATCAACAATGTCGCTGTTCTCGTGGAAATTGCACTTATGCGGGAAGATCTTGTCCCTGAACTTTCTTATGGAACGCATTTCTTCCAGGACCTTGTAGAAACCGATATTTTTTATGCGGCGATTTTCCCGGAATCCAGAGAAGTAATCTTCAATAAGTCGTGGCTTGATTCCATCCCAAACAACCTTGAATCCATTATTTCAGAAACTTCATCCTATAGCACCATCCTGAAAGTACATGATCTTCCAGATCCGCTTCTTCTTATGTCCGATATCGCAACCCAGCGTCTTATCTGCTTCAGGCACTAATAGTTCATCATACGACGAAAACAATATTGACATTTCTGTTAATTTAAAATAGTATTGGACTGTTTTTGGTTATATTGTATACCCTTTAAAGAAATAACCCTCATTAAAAATTTACATTCCCGTAACAATTCATCCTTCAGATATCGCCTATAAATCATTGACATTGATTCTTCCGGGGTAATTTTAAGTAAAGCTATTTAAATTTTAGCCATGCTAAATGCGGAGGCGCCACCGCATTCAGCGTAATCTAAAAAAGGAGAAAACCATACTATGTCTCTTATCAATGAAATTATTGAAAAGGTAAAGAAGCAGGATCCTGATCAGAAGGAATTTCACCAGGCGGTCCAGGAAGTTATGGAAACGCTCGAACCTACGATTAAAAAGCACCCGGAATTCGTCAAAGCAAACATCTATGAGCGCATTGTTGAGCCCGACCGCACTCTCATGTTCCGCGTTCCGTGGGTTGACGACAAGGGCAATGTTCAGGTAAACAGGGGCTTCCGCGTACAGTTCAATAACGCTATCGGGCCATACAAAGGCGGCCTTCGCTTCCACCCCTCAGTCAATCTCGGCATCATCAAGTTCCTCGGCTTTGAGCAGATTTTCAAGAACTCGCTGACCACATTACCCATGGGAGGCGCGAAGGGCGGTTCCGATTTTGATCCCAAGGGCAAGTCGGATATGGAAGTCATGCGGTTCACCCAGGCGTTCATGCGTGAGCTTTACCGCCATGTCGGCGCGGACTGCGACGTTCCCGCCGGTGACATCGGCGTTGGAGGCCGTGAAATCGGCTACATGTACGGATATTACAAAAAGATCGTAAACCAGCATACCGGCGTTCTTACCGGCAAGGGACTCGAGTACGGCGGAAGCCTCATCCGTCCCGAGGCAACCGGCTATGGCGCCACCTATTTCGCTGCCGAGATGATGGCAACCCAGAACAAGAGTTTCAGCGGCAAAGTATGCGCGGTCAGCGGATCCGGTAATGTCGCCCAGTACACCGTTGAGAAAGTCAACCAGCTCGGCGGCAAGGTCATCTCGCTCAGCGACTCCAACGGAACAATCATCGACGAATCAGGGATTGACTCCGGCAAGCTCGACTTCATCATGGAGCTCAAAAACGTTAAACGCGGAAGGATCAAGGAATATGCCGACAAATACAACGTCAAATTCTTTGAAAACCAGGCGGTGTGGGACGTTATCCGCGAACAGAACCTCAAAATCGATGTCGCGTTCCCCTCGGCGACCCAGAATGAAATCGACGGACGCAACGCTGAAGCGCTCGTAAAGAACGGCTGCTTCTGCGTATCTGAAGGCGCTAACATGCCTTCCACCCCTGACGCGGTCAGAATTTATCAGGAATACAATATCCTCTACGGCCCCGGCAAAGCGGCAAACGCAGGTGGAGTAGCGACTTCAGGTCTTGAAATGTCACAGAACAGCCTCAGACTTTCCTGGTCTCGCGAAGAGGTTGACCAGCGACTTCAGGGAATCATGAAGAGCATTCATAAAGCTGCTCTCGAAGCGTCGATCACTTACGGAAAGAAAGGCGACTATGTTATGGGCGCTAACATCGCCGGTTTCGTCAAGGTTGCCAAAGCGATGCTCGCATACGGTGTTGTTTAACTGTTTTATCTGCAATTACGACCACGGACACCCGCAAGGGGTGTCCGTGGTCTTTCCTAATAAAGTGTTGATTTATGGAAGCCCTGGTGAAAATGTGATACTATTATATTTGCTTTGATAAGGAGATTTTTGTGCACCTAATAAAGAAAAATGAAATTGTCGCGCAAAATATCGGGATGATGATCGTGGAAGCACCTTATGTGGCAAAACACCGCAGGGCAGGTCAGTTTATCATCCTTCGGATAGATGAATTCGGGGAGCGTATTCCTCTGACAATCGCTGATTCTGATAAAACCGCTGGCACCATCACTCTCTATTATCAGATCGTCGGGAAGACCACACACCACATGTCGCTTTTAAAAGCAGGTGAATATCTTCAGGATATTGTAGGACCTCTCGGGCATCCTACGGAAATCACGGCCTACGGAACGGTGGTATGTATCGGAGGAGGAATCGGCATCGCTCCGGTTTTCCCCATTTCATCTGCCATGAAAAAAGCAGGAAATACGACTATTAATATAATCGGGGCGAGAACCAAGGAGCTTTTTATTCTTGCTGATGAACTTGAATCAATTGGCGATGAGTTCTTCATGTGCACCGATGATGGCAGCATTGGAAGAAAAGGCTTTGTCACTGATATTTTAAAAGAAATTCTTGATTCCCGCAATGTTGATCTCGTCGTGGCGGTAGGCCCGATCCCGATGATGAAAGCGGTCAGCCAGCTCACAAAGACAAAAAATATTAAAACAATGGTGAGTCTTAATTCTGTTATGATCGATGGAACCGGCATGTGCGGCGGGTGCCGTGTGACCGTAGACGGCCAGAAAATGTTTACCTGTGTCGATGGTCCCGAATTTGACGGACACAAAGTTGATTTTGACGAACTGGCAATCCGTCTTTCGACCTACAAGGATCATGAAAGAATATCAGATGAGCGGCACCGCTGCCGACTGGAAGGAGTGATTAATAATGGCTAACAATATTCCCCGCCACAAGATGGCTGAACAGCCTGCGAAGGAAAGGATTCTTAACTTTAATGAAGTCCCGTACGGCTTCGATGATCAAACCGCAGTTGCCGAAGCATCACGATGCCTTCAGTGCAAAAAACCGCCTTGCGTCGAGGGGTGCCCCGTACGCATTAATATTCCCGGGTTTATTAAGGAAATCGCTGAAAAAAATTTCATCCAGGCAATATCCGTTGTTAAACAGACCAATTCCCTTCCCGCAGTGTGCGGCAGGGTCTGCCCGCAGGAAACACAATGCGAAGAACGGTGCGTGCTCAGTAAAAAATCTACTCCTGTCGCAATAGGGTCACTCGAGCGTTTTGCGGCAGATTATGAGCGCACCCGAGAGCATCTTGGCGAAACCATAATCGCTCAATCGAAATCCAAGAAAATTGCTATTATCGGCTCTGGCCCAGCCGGGCTTACCGCCGCAGGCGAACTGAGAAAACTTGGTTACCAGGTAACAATCTTCGAGGCGCTTCACAATCCAGGAGGGGTTCTTATCTATGGAATCCCTGAATTCCGTCTCCCCAAGGATATAGTTCACTATGAAATTGAAGCGTTACGAAAATTAGGTGTGGATATTATTCTTAACCGCGTTATCGGCATGTCAGAAACCGTTGACGACCTGTTTGATCAAGGCTATGAAGCGGTTTTTATCGGTTCAGGTGCAGGACTTCCGATGTTCCTTGACATCCCCGGAGAGAACCTCATGGGTGTCTACAGCGCAAACGAATATCTTACGCGAGCCAATCTTATGAAGTCCTATCGCTTTCCTGAATACGATACGCCTATCATTAGAGGGAAGAATGTTGCTGTATTTGGCGGAGGTAACGTTGCTATGGACGCGGCGCGCACGGCAAAACGTCTCGGAGGTGATAACGTTTATATCATCTATCGCCGTTCGATGAATGAGCTGCCCGCCAGAGCAGAGGAAGTCCACCACGCTGAAGAAGAAGGTATAATCTTTCAGATACTTTCAAATCCAAAGCGTTTTATTGGAGATGAAAAAGGAAAGCTTATGGCCGTCGAGTGCATCAGAATGGAGCTCGGCGAACCCGACAATTCAGGCAGAAGAAAACCCGTACCGGTGAAGGATTCTGATTTCCAGATCCCGATAGATCTTGCGATCATTGCGATCGGAAACTCCCCCAATCCGATTATTCAGAAGACTACGTCAGGGCTGGATACATCAAAATGGGGGACGATAATCGCCGATGAGGAGACCATGAAAACAAGCAAGCGGGGCGTCTTTGCGGGCGGTGACGTCGTATCCGGAGCCGCGACCGTAATCCTTGCCATGGGTGCGGGAAGAAAAGCCGCTATTGCGATTGATGAATATATAAAAACCGGAACATGGTAATTTTGTTATAATAAACACAATTGCACCATACGGTTCCAACAGCAGGGTTAATTATAATAAAAAAGGCTGTCCTCAACGGACAGCCTTTTTTGTGTGCATTGAAGTATTAACCCTAGATGAAAATCTGCCCCTGGAGCGTGAAGACGTTCTGGTTGGGCTGATCGTCCTGATCTACGCCATTCTGTGTTTCCCCGAGACCATGACGGTACTCCATCTTGATGTTGGCGTTATGGCCATTGATGAAATAATTCAAACCAACGGTAAGATAGCTTGTTATACTGTTATCGTATTCGGTTGTGCCGGTCATCAGCTGATGCCCGGTATACCACCTGGTGTAACGAACAACAGGTTGAATGGTATCAAAGAGCAGAAGTCCTGCCTGGACAAAATATCCATACTGCTTCTCGATTCCGTTTGCACCCACAGCTGTAGTTGAATATGCAGTATTGGTTGTAGTTGTAGGCTGGTTATCCATATGAATATACGCGCCCTGAAGTGCGAAGGCCATTCCCTGAGCAAGCGGCACATCTATCGTAACATCAGCCGTCCATGCAAAATAATCTTTTACTACTTGATCATCTGTATTGCCAATATTTAGATTTGTTACATCTGCCTGATAATCAACCCCTCCTCCGAATGATACTATCTTCTTCTTTCCAAGGTAGTTGCCGCTGTAGAAGAAGCCGTCTTCAGGATCGAGAATGTTTATCTGCATACGACCTGTGAAGCGTGGCAGAGCATCGGGGTTTATATCATCCGATCTGTCGGTATTCCCGAGCGTATTTCTCGAAAGCCCCTGGAACACACCCATACGGTAATCGATAATTCCGCCGAAAAGCAACCCTCTGAATTCAATACCGGTGTCCCTCCATACTCTTGTCGAATAAAGTATATTGGAGTTTAAGTCAACCATCGCATAGTCAACTCCCAGCAGAGAAGCCGCGGATTGACGGTTATTATGGGTAAAGGGAAGAAGGATCATACCCATCGTAATATTAAGTTCGGGCGCGATCTTGAAGTTGATATACGCGTCCTGAATGTAAGTTGAAGTAGTGCCGGTAGCATCATTAGCACGGCCACCTCTGTTGATATCATCAGTTTCAACAAAGAAGTCTACAAACGATGCGGCCTGTCCCTGAACAATAATGCGAGCCCGGCGAATCCGCATGCTGTTTGCCCATTCCGCATCAGAGTCGGTTTCTTTCGCCGTAGTATCCCATGTGCGAGTTCCCTGATACTGGGTCTGGAGTAGCATGTGTACAGCGATCCATTTATCCGGACCATACGTAAGCTTCGCAACTCCCGCATCCTGCGCAAACACGGGGGCCGCAAAAAATGCCAGAGCGATAAAAGCGAGAAGTAAAGATAATCTCTTCATTAAAACCCTCCTTACGAGATTTAATTTTTTGCCATCCTCCCCGGAAATTGTAATATTTCAATTAAAAATTCTTAATAATATACCATTTATTAATCGTATAATCGATCCATGCTGATGTTGAAGAAAAACCTCCCATTGAGGGAGGTTTTATCTGCATAAAGCGGGTTTATCATTTCAGGAAGATTCGTAAGGACATTTTGTGTTCTAAAATTAAGACAATCATCAGGTTACATATTTACATATTCGGAATTGTCGGAATATTTGCCCCTTTCTTACTTTCAGGTCTCTTCTGCTCCACAGTTGATTGCTCGCGAGCTTTCTGCTCCCTTTCGCGCAACTCACGCTCTATTTTTTCTCTTCTCTGCCGTTCCTGATCAAGGCGTTTCTGCTCAAGAGCCTTATCCTGCTCGGCAACATCTGCACCCGCACCTGCTACAACCTCACGGGCTTCCTGCTGCGCTTCCGGGTCAAGGCGTTGCACTGATTTGGCGTCCTGGATATCACTAATCTCACGCTGTATCTCTTTTACTTCAGCTTCTTTCACCATCACAACCTGCATCTGCGCTTTCTGCTCAGATATCTGTCTCACCACATCAATATTCAATTCAACCGCCTGACGTGTTTCCACCGTGCTTTCCGATCCCTCGATCACTTTTCCTTCTTTCACAGGCTGAACGCTTACCTTTCCCTTCAATACAACTATCCGCGAGCTCTTTTCATCAGCAATAACACTCAGGCTTGTTCCCCGAACCGCGGCAACCGCGGTAGACGAACTGACTTCAAAAGATGAACTCTTTGTAAGCTTTGATATCGTAACAAAAAGTTTTCCCTTATTCATTGCAAGACGTGTATTTTCCTTCTCAGAATCGAAGGCGAGCAAGGAAATCCTTACCTGACTGTTCTCGCTGATTCTTATCAGGCCTCTGGTTGAATACAGGATATCAACCAGGGCTGATTTCCCTGTTACAATCATATCCCCCTGGGCAACACTATCTCCCGCCTGCGGACTTTTTTCTCCCTGGTCGGTTACCAGTTTGACATCACCCACAGCCGAAGCAATATTCATCACCGTCTGGATTTCGTTCTTTTTACATGAACCCAGTGAAGCGACTGCCAAAATCAGGTACACGGACAATTGTTTCTTCATACCAATCTCCCGGTCAGAGATAAAATTGCCACACCCCAAAAAGAATGTATCAAATATAGCATGATAAAGATCTGGAGTCAATTAGATATTTATGATAACCACTAATGGCTTCCGTCCATTATCTGTCCCGGTATCTGTAATACAATACGATATCACAAAACACCATGATGCCGTTCAAAGCGTAAAAAGCGGTAACCACGTCGAAATTGTTCAGGACTTTATGGATTATACCGGCCGCGTATCCGGCCAGGATAAGCCATAAAAAAATAACGGATTTGCCGGTTACTTTTTTTACGCTGATCGTTTTATATATCGATACAGGCCAGGAGGCCCCGAAGCAAAGAAGCATTATCGCTTCAAACATACACTCTCCTCTACAATAAGCGGTATTAAACCGCTTGTTGTCTTCGCTCTCTCGGAAATGAAAAGCTTCGCTTTCCACTTCACTCGTTCGCTCGACAATAAAAAAGGGGGACAGAGTCCCCCTTTTTGTTATTGTGCAATTATATACATTTTAAAAACCGAGAAGTTTTGCAATAACCGGAGATGCCTTTACCGTAAGCCCGGATACGAGTATCGCCATAATGCACATGATCTTTATCATGGTATTGATTGACGGCCCCGCAGCTTCCTGGAGAGGCTCCCCAATTTCAAATCCCTGACATGCTGCTTTATATGCGTCCGATCCCTTGCCGCCGGCATTTCCCTTCTCAATATATCTCTTCGCGTTCTCAACGCTGATACCGGAGTTGTTGAAGAAAAATGCGAAGACAAACCCTGTCACGAGCATTCCCGCAAGAAGTCCAACGGTTCCGGGAACCCCGAGGATCAGTCCCGTGAATACCGGAACGAGAATGACGAGTGCTGATATAATTATCATGTTCTTCTGATTAAGCTTAACAGATAATCCAACACATGCGGAATAATCAGGCTTCCCTGATGAATCTTTGATCTGCTTCTTTACTTCTTCTATCATCGACGATGCCAGTTTGGAAATGCCTTTTATTGTAAGTGCGCTGAAAACAAGGATGAGCATCGCCCCGATGAAAAGGCCTGCCAGCACTTTGGGATTCATCACGTTCATCTCGTAAGCACGCACGAGATCGGAAAGCTGTGCCTGCTGCACAAGTACTCCCGTCGGATCAATGGCGACCTGGGCGATATTGTTATAGAAACGGATCGCTCCGATCTGAACGAATCCCTCGCCGGAAAGAGCAGAAAATTTTCCGATCCAGAGCTTTATTTCTTCCAGATACACCGCGAGTAAGGCAACACCGGCGAATCCCGCCGACGCAAGCGCGATTCCTTTGCCTGCCGCGCCCGTCGCTTTGCCGAGCAGCGAAAGAGAATCCGCCTTTGAGCGAACCGACTCGCCTGCGCCGCTCAATTTCGCGTTCAACGCTGCACTTTGTGCGATGCTGCCAAAGGAGGCTACCGCAAGGCTTATTCCCAGGATGGAAACCATTCCAACCGCGGCAAATACGACGCCATAAAGGCCCTGTGCAACCGCTTCAGGAGATGCGCTGAATCCACCGGCTACCCCGTAAGAAGCAAGCACACCGATTATGATCGCTGCCACCGGAATCGACGAAGAGAGCATACCGTTTGCAAATCCTTCCAGAAGTCCGGTCGGAACGCCTGAAACAAATTTACCCGCAAGGCCCTGAGCCGGTTTGTATTCATCAGAAGTAAAGAATTCTACTGACTGACCGACAATCAGTCCGGTTATCAGGCCGGAAACCGTCGCACCGAAAACCCCCCAGGGGATCATCCTGAAATACGCAAGGGCGGCGAGAACCAGTATCAGGGCAAAGGAGCTGCCCCATATCCCCCTGTTAATGGTCGCCATGAGCGTCTTGGCGTCGGCGTCATCTTTTGCTGTTGCAAGGAAAATGCCGCCGATCGAGAGCAGCACGGCAAGTGTTGCTACAATCATCGGCGCTACCACGGCGTTTTCATCAGCAGCGGCCGGCAGTATGAATGCCGCCCCCATCACCGCAGCGGCTATAATCACGCTTGCATATGACTCATAAAGATCCGCACCCATTGCGACAATACCGGACACATGCTCACTGACACCTTTTGCAATTGATACGGGATTCTTCCTGTCATCAGAGGAAACACCAAAATCAAAGGTCGCGGCGAAAGCGGTGCCCTGAGCGAACATGCTTCCCGCAACGCGCGAAAAGAGAGCATGAACTGAGGCACCCGCTACAAAGGTGACCATCGTTGCCGTGATTTCTACAAGTTTGGAATGCTTGAATATTTCCTGCGTAAGAATATTCGGATCGAATGTCGCTGAATCGGACATGAGACCGGCTTTGATAGCGAGCGTCTGGCTTACATTGAAAATATTGTTATCGTAAAACGCATTGAGGACTATATACCAGAGGGATATATCCAGAAGTCCGAAACCCACAACAGCAAGACCCAGTACCGCACTTGAGCGTAACGCGATCTGGAATCCTTTGTTCAATGACTGGCGGGCACCCTCGGCTGTTCTCGATGAGGCGGCAACTGCGGTTTTCATTCCGAAGAACCCGCACACGACCGAAAAAATACCACCCGTTAGAAAAGCAAAAGGAACAAACGGGTTCTGAATTCCTAAAACCGCAAGTATGGCCAGGAGTATGGCGATACCGGCAAAAGCGATCCCCACAAAAAGATACTGCTTTTTGAAATAGGCGATCATGCCTTCACCGACGTGCTGTTCAATCTCCTTCATTGCATCGTTCCCCGGATTCTCTTTCATCACCATCCGGTAGAAGACGAAAGCGAACGCGAGAGCGATCAATGACCCGATTGGCACAATGAAAAAAAGGTTACTTTCCATAACGGATCACTCCTTTTCCTGTTTTTATTTAACACAAATCCCCCGTCTGCCATTCCAGGCAAACGGGGGACCGAATGACCTATTTTAAGCGATGTTATTTCTCCATATTCTGGAAAACAAGCTCTGCGATATCGTAGCTCTTGAGGTTTTCGATCTCAAGCTCGTCGGCACCGTCAGAGAGCATGATCAGACAGAACGGACATGCCGTCGCGATCATGGCCGCGCCTGAAGCCTGCGCGTCTTTGGTTCTGAACTGGTTAATCCGCGTTCCGATATGCTCCTCTATCCACATTCTCGCGCCACCGGCACCGCAGCAGAAGCTCCTTCTGTGGTTTCTGCTCATTTCAACGAAGTTATGATTTCCCGCAAGCGCGGTGACGATACTGCGCGGCTGGTCATAAATTTCATTGTATCTTCCGAGGAAGCACGAATCGTGATAGGTTATCTTATCGGCAATCGCCTGTTTAACCTTGATCTTTCCGCTCTTGATCAGTTCCGCGATAACTTCGGAGTGGTGATATACTTCATAGTTCGCCTCAAGCGGCTGGCCGCTCGAATCCATTCCAACCTTCGCGAATTCCTTGTATTCCTTCTTGATCACGTTATACCCGTGAGGACACGCGGTGATGATCTTCTTAATATTGTACTTCTTGAAATTCTCGAGGTTCAAGGTTGCGAGCGTGTGGAAGAGATACTCGTTACCGGCGCGCAGTGCGGAATCACCGCAGCATGCTTCTTCGATACCGAGGATACCTACTTTCAATCCCGCCTGGAGAAGCACCTTACAGAGGGCAATGGCGACCTTCTGGTTCTTCTTCTGGTCAAAGGAAGCGGCGCAACCTACGAAGTATACATAATCAACATTGGGATCTTCCTCGAGCGTCTTGAGGCCCATCTGGCGGAGCTCATCGGTGACCCAGTCGGCCCTTTCCGCGAATCCGAACGGATACGGGCTGAAGTTGGTTTCCATGTTCTGGAGAGATGACTGCAACTCGGTAGCCATGGTGCCTTCCATGAGGACTTTATAACGGCGCATGTCGTTGATCTTGGGTACATGCTCGATATTAACAGGGCAGGCTTCCATACATGCGGCGCAGTTGGTACATGACCAGATTTCATCTTCAAGCACATGCTCGCCGATGAGCATTTTCGATTCGATAGCGGTGAGGTCGACCGATGCGGGATCCTCGGCGGCTTTCTTCGCCTCGATGATCTTCGGCATGCGCTCGTCCATCGCCTTTTTGGTGTCCTGCTGTATCTTCTTCGGAGAAAGGGGCTTCTCGGTCAGATATGCCGGACAGTTGTCCTGACAGCGCCCGCAACGCGTACACGCGTCGCTGTCCATCATCTGCTTCCATGTGAAGTGCTCAACGCTGCCGACACCGAAGCTTTCGGCCGTTTCGAATTCCGAGGGAGGAATGATCGGCATGGTAAACTTGGTCGTCGAACTCTCGTTTTTGAGGTTCATGAAGTACACATTGAGCGTCGAGATAAGAATGTGCCCGAGCTTGTCGGAAGCGACAAGGCCGATGAAAATGAACGCCGCGAGGACGTGTATCCACCAGCTCAGGTAGTGTGTCATTTCAAGTCCGCGATCACCCATCCATGAGAACGCAAGACCGGTCACGTAACCTACAGGTGACCACACTTCAAACGCGGGGAACTGCGACATCGCGATCCGGAGTCCTTCAGTCGTGAAACCGGTTACGATGATAACTGCGATAAGAATGAGCGCAAAGGAGTCGGTATTCTTCGTATCCAGCCGTGAAGGCTTTACCTTATAGCGCCTCCAGAACGCCATCGCGAGACCGGCAAGCACCACCAGACCGCAGAGGTCGGCCGCGAGAGACCAGTAAAGGTAGAAATTACCGTAAATAAACCTGTAATGGAAGAAGAGCTCGGTCAGGTCATCCTGAATCATGATGATCATGGTAACGATGAAAAGGCCGGCGAACCCCCAGAAAAACGCCACGTGCATGATACCTGCATACGACTCACGCAGTATCTTTGCCTGGAAAACAACATACTTTAAAAACGCAATAATGCGTTTTTCATGAAAATCTGTTCTCAGTTCCGGTTTTGCCTGTCTCCAGAGCTTTACCCTCTGAATCAGGGAATAAACGAGATAGATAAAAGCGGCAAACATGAAGAGGTATACCGCCCATCGCATGAATCCGTGAGGACCACCGATGTTAAAAAAGCTTTCTCGAGTAATCTGAGTCACCGGAATGGTATCGCTGTATAATTTCGCAATATTCATACAACACTCCTGACTTTTTTTGATAATCTTTGAATAAATAAAAAGAAGAGAAATAACCAGAAAATTTTAAAATGCTGATACTCGATCGAATCCATTAGCGCAACACAACCGATATTGTCAACCCAATTTTGCCAGTGAGTTTTGTATGAAGATTGCACATAAAAGAGCACCCCGCAGCCTTTAATTGCTGTTGGCATGCTTGCTGAAACCTCTTTTTAATTTTTATTCACCCCGCTATTTATACTTGACTTGACAGGCTGTTCCGTTTCTTTTTTAAGTATCTGAAACGGATAAAAATTCACGCCGCGCGCTCACGTACGCGGCCAGGCTGTTCCAGCATCGGCACAACAATGCTCTGCGAGCCGAACACTCCGACTGAAGCGATATTACATTATTAATGGTTACGATATGAACAATGAACAAATGAACCCCACGCCATCCGAAGAAAACACTCCCATACCAAAATCGGTGTATTTCAAGACCATTGGAAGGATCGCGCTGATATTTTTTATCGGTTTTTCCATTTTCCTTCTTTTCTCAAGCATCATCCTCATTTTCCTGACAAAACCTGATGCCGAAATTGAAATTCCTCATCTCGTGGGAAAGCAGTACATCGAAATACACAACAGTCTTGTCCGCAAAGGCCTGCGCCCGATTATTAAATTCCATGACGTCTTTGATCTTGATAATGGGCTCGTGCTCAGCCAGTATCCCGAAGCCGGGAACATTGTTTCAGAGGGAAGCACGCTTAAGCTGACCGTCAGCAGAAGCGCGCTGCTCATCGATGTTCCCAACCTTACCGGAATCGAGCTTCCCTTCGCGCTGAATAAGATCAAGAACCTTCATATCCGCGACCGCTCGGTCACGCTCCCTGTCGGCATCATATCCTACATACCCTCAAATACCATCGCTGAGAACGTGGTAATCGCACAATCCCCGCAGAAAGGGGAGAAGGTAACTCTTGACAGGAAAATCAATTTCCTTGTTTCTGCCGGCAAAAAAGATGTCGGTGCGAAAATGCCTGATGTAACCGGGCAGTCTATCGACCTGTGTACGCCAATGCTCATGGCGAGAGGTGTTGTGATCAACCAGGAGGTCGTCGCGACCACGGAGCGCCTCCAGAGCGGGATCATCGAATCGCAAACGCCGGCCAAAGATGCAGACATCAAGCAGGGCGATGTTGTGACGCTCAGAGTGAAGTATTATCCGATGACTGACCATCCATACTATGCATACGAAAAAGTTGATTACATCATACCTTCGGACGAAAAAGCAGGCCTCTACGAAGCCGTTGTCGAAGACCACAGGGCAAAGAGCCTCTGCTTCGCGCGTCAGATGAGCCCCGGACAGAAAATCACATTTGTGTTCCTGCGGACCGGCAACGCTCGCGTAAGCATTCTTGCCGACAAAAAATCCCAGAAGGTTTTCCGGATCAATGCCCAGTAATTCCGACAGAGAGATACTGATATCTCCTTCGATAATCGCCACCGATCTTTCCACTCTGGGAAACAGGATCGGTGCTTTTGATCCGTCAGCGGTGGATCTAATCCATATTGATGTCATGGATGGCGGGTTCGTTCCCAATCTCACCATAGGCCCCGGCTATATCAGAAACCTGATGCAGCACACCGGTATCCCTTTTGACGTCCACCTGATGATCGAAAATCCGGAGCAGTCGATCGAACGCTATCTCGAGCTGAAGCCACGATTGGTGACTATACATTACGAGAGTACGCATTTCCCGATACGTCTTCTGAATCTCATAAGAAGCGCGGGCGTTTCTCCCGGGATCTCACTCAACCCGGCAACCCCGGCAGCTTCTATCTTCGATACACTCGAATATGCCGATCTGGTGCTTATCATGTCAGTGGATCCCGGATTTTACGGACAGCCGTTCCTTCCCTCTTCTCTGAAACGCATTGAAGCCGTGGCCGGATTCATATCCGCCCAAAGTCTGCCAAATACTCTTATTCAGGTCGACGGGGGAATTTCAAAGAGTAATATCGGAAGCGCGGCCCGTGCGGGAGCGCGTATTATGGTCGCCGGTAAATCCGCGTTTGAAAACGATGCCGTCAATGAAAACTGCCTGGCGCTTAAAGCAGCAGCGTTAAAAGAGCTGGAGCAAAAAAAATAAAAAGGCCACGCTTCCCGCGCGGCCTTCCGAAATAACACAATGCACTCCTGTCAGCGTCGTATCCTGATTTTACGGACAATCCTTTTCTCGATCTTTGTGGCGCCTTCAGGGTTATACCTGTTCTGAACTTCCTCTATGCTGGTTTTGAGGAGCATCCTGACGACTTCTTCAGCCTTGTTCAATACATCTATTAGTATAAGGTTCTCGTCGTCCGTAAAATCCTGATAAAGATATTCCTCGTATTTTTCGGGAGCCGGAGGTGTTCCTATGCCGACCCGAACTTTTGCAAACCGGTCCGACTTCAGCGCCCTCGTCATCGATTCAATACCGGGATGCTTCAGGGTTGAGTGGATATAATCGACTCTCAGGTCGCCAACCTCAAGCGTCGTATCCTCGAATATGCAGACGATATCCTTTACATCGATCCTCAGAAAAGAGGCGATATATAAAACCGATTCCCCAATTATATTGATAAATGTTTGTGGCTTCAGAAGTACTACTTCGGTACCGTTAATGGTCCCACGGCCGATAATGGACTTCTTTTTTTTGATCCTCACATCAATGTTAGCATTGTTGCCGAGGATATCAATTACCTTAAATCCTATATTCTGCCTGTTATTATCGTACTTTTCTCCGGGATTTCCAAAGCCAACGATTAATTTCAATTATAGAACCCCCTCTTTACTATTTTACATGGAATAGCAATGCAGGGAAGCCATCTATTCCTAACTTCCTGATTCAGAACCTTCGGCGACTTCGGCAACCGCTTCAACCGCCTCTTCGCCTTCCTCTTTTACTTTGCTCGGGGCAAGCACAGTCACAATGACCCTGTCCGGATCTCCGAGGAATGATATTCCTTCAAATCTCCTGAGATCCTTAATATGTATAGATTCACCCATCTCAAGATTTGTTACATCAATCTGTATTTTTTCCTGAAGATCACGGGGGAGACATTCGATTTCGAGCTCACGTTCGATATGCTCAAGGATACCGCCTTTCCTGACACCCGTTGCATTACCGATTACTTCAACCGGAATATGGGTATGTATCTTCTCATCCGCGGTCACTTTGAAAAAGTCAAGGTGAAGCACCTGATCGGTCACCGGATCGCGTTGATAATCCTTTATGAATACGCTGTCGGATTTATCCTTAAACTGAAGATTAAGGAGCACACTTTCTGATATGTGTCCTTTAAATATCCGGGAAAGTTCCCTGCTCTGAATTTTTATCGACTCGGCAGTTCCGTGCGAATAAACAACCGCAGGAATGAATCCATTGCTTCTCAGCTTGTTGTTTGCGTTTTTCCCCTTTTCCGCTCTCAATTCAGCGCTTAAAGTATGTGTCTGCATGGTCTCACCTCAAGAATTGTAAAATAGAATAATCATTTCATGGTAACGTCTTCTACATCTATAAGAACAATGAACTTACTGATTCCCCATCATGAATCCGCCGGATCGCCTCGCCGAAAAGATACGCGATAGAAAGAATTTCCATATTCGGCAGCTTCTTTTCGTCGGGTACCAGGATCGTGTTCGTAAAAATGATCTGTTTGAATCCCGCGTTACTCAACTTCTCCGTGGCATTTCCTGAAAGCACCGGGTGCGTCGATACGCAGTAGATGTCCTTCGCGCCGCTGTCACGAAGAGCGTGGGCTGCCTGAGTAATTGAACCCGCCGTATCCACCATGTCGTCAACGATAATGCAATTTTTGCCTTTAACTTCGCCGATCACATTCATGACCTCGGAAACGTTCGGCTTTGGCCTTCTCTTGTCAATAATAGCCAGTCCGGCCTGAAGCCTTCTGGCAAGGAAACGTGCACGCACCACTCCGCCCGTATCCGGAGAAACGACAACCGGGTCGTCAATATTAAGGCTGTTCATGTATTCGACTACTTTCGGCGATGCGAACAGGTTATCGACGGGGATATCGAAAAATCCCTGTATCTGATCCGAGTGCAGTTCCATGGTAAGCACCCTGTTTACACCGACCGCCTGTAGGAGGTTAGCCACGACTTTAGCCGATATCGGAACCCTCGGCTCAACTTTTCTGTCCTGACGCGCATAGCCGTAATACGGAATGATAGCGGTGATCCTTCTCGCGGAAGCCCTGAACGCCGCGTCGATAAGCAAAAGCAGCTGCATCAGATGATCGTTTGCAGGATTTGAGGTCGACTGGACGATGAACAGATCGACTCCCCGCACGTTTTCACAGATTTTTACGGAAAGCTCGCCATCCTTGAACCTGATCATCTCGACTTCGGCAAGCTCCATGCCGAGATAATCGGCTATCTCCTTGGCGAGCAAAGGATTTGAGTCGCCGGCAACGATTTTCAACGTATCATTCATTTTAAAACCTGTATCCGATTTCCGCGGCTTTCTGCTGCAAACAGGATTCCCTGATGAAACGCAGCCCAAGGATCACTTCGCCGCGGAATTTAAATATTCCTGAATTCTGTTCAATTCTTCGGGCGAATTGATTCCGCTGCCTTCGATCGGATTTTCAAGCAGCAGCGATTTCACCCTGTATCCCCGCTCTCGAATAAACGGTATCACATCCGGCAGATAATACTCGCCCTGAGCGTTGTTCGTCTTTATGGTTTTAAGTCCCTCGAACAGCAGCCTGCTGTCAAACAGGTATGTTCCCGTATTCACTTCTTTTATGGCTTTCTCGCTGTCGTTCGAATCCTTTTCCTCGACAATCCTTATGAGTTCGTCATCGCTCTCTTTTATAATTCTTCCGTATCCGAAAGGATTATTCTGAATCATCGAAAGGACAACGCCTTTAACATCTTTCCCCGATGCATTCTCGAGAAGCCTGCCAAACGTTTTGGGGCTTAATAACGGAACGTCACCGCAGGCAACGATAACACTTCCATCATAACCACTCAACAGCTCCTCGGCCTGCATTACGGCATGCCCGGTTCCCAATTGCTCGCGCTGCCACACATAGGTTACGGAACCACCCACGGCCTCTATCACTGAATCGCCCTTATAGCCAACTACAACTATTATGTCCCGGATTCCCGCACCGTGTAAATTGTCTATAACGTGTTGAATGAGCGGCTTGTTTCGCAGCGGATGAAGAACTTTGGGGATGTCGGATTTCATCCGCACCCCCTTGCCGGCAGCAAGTACTACTGCTTTTACGTCTTTGATGGTTTTCTCCTGTCTACATCTCGTATTCTGAGGCGCAAGGATTCGAACCTTGGGATGCCGAGACCAAAACCCGGTGCCTTACCGCTTGGCGACGCCTCAATAAAGCTTTATACAAACTCGGCAAGTATGACATTGCGATACTTACTTTTTAAGCCATACTCGCTTCGAGAAGCTTTTTCTAAATCAGAAAAAACGCCTATAACAGTCGAACCCGACCCGGTCATAGCCGCATAATCGGGATCGAAGCTCATAATATCCTTTTTTATAAGGGCTATTTCTGGATACTGGCCGAAAACCGCTTCTTCAAAATCATTTCGAAGAATGCCCTTAAAAGAACCAAAATCGTTTCGCGACAACCCCTTAATGAAAAGAGCGCGCTTTTCAGAAAGCTCCTCGCTGTCGATCACAAAATCCCCTGCGCGACCAAGCGACTTATACGCTTCTCCCGTGTTAACATGAATGCCATCGTTCACCAGGAGCACCCAGGCACGCAATGAAGAATCAATACTTCTAACTACATCCCCTACACCTTCGCAGATCGCAAAACCGCCGCAGATACAGTACGGAACATCTGCCCCGATCTTTGCGCCAACAAAAAGAAGCGAATCCGAATCGTGCAACCCGCATCGCATGTTGAGCATCCTGAGAATCGCGGCGGCATCGCTGCTTCCTCCACCAAGACCGGCTCCGTCAGGGATATTTTTATCAATTGATACCGATATCCTGCACGCTTTGCCCGTCCCGGCGAAGTAACTCCTTACCGCCTTCGCGATAAGATTTTCTTCAATGGGAATGGTCTCAATTATACGCTTGAATCTGCCACCCCGGGCATTTATGGTTATCTCAAAAGGGCTTTCATCGCCGAACACCTGAAGATCATCAAGCCGTATACTGTCAGAAAGACTTGTTGACGCCATCAGGCTGAAGATGTTGTGATACCCGTCAGCCCGACGACCCAGTACTTCAAGATGGAGATTAACCTTGGAAAATGCCCTGACTTCGGTCAGCAAATAACACCGCATGATGCGACAAAAATAGAAAACCCGCGTTCGCGAGCCTCAAGATAACCAAAACTATAATAATACCGTCGAATTGTCAAGAAATAAATGGGGCAAGCCGTCCTATTCTTCGTCAATTTTTATTTTTTCGACCCTATCCGAGTCGGTATCGAGTATCGCGATGGTCCTCTCTTCCGTTCCGTACAGCGTTCCCGGGTTTATTATCCGAGTTCTGTTGGATACATAGTTTTCGAAGAAATGAGTATGCCCTTTGATTATATAATCATATAATCCCGAAGATACGGCTTCACGGAACCTGGGAACATCGTTTCCATGAAACAGCAGGAACTTCTTTCCCTCAAGTTCGAGCTCACAGCAGTTGTCAACAGCTCCGAAGCCGAGCATCTCCGATTTCATGTTGATAAGATCAGAATCGATATCGGAATTGCCCAGCACGAAACGGCAGCTGAAACCTTTGAAGAGATCCAGGATTTTCGGCGAAGTCAGATCACCCGCATGGAATATGAAATCGACCTTTCGGGAGCTGAATATCTCGATGGCCTTTCTGGTCATCTCGATGTCGTTATGCGTGTCAGCGACGATCCCGATCAGCATTGTGCACCGTCACCTACCCCAGTTTTGATCCAACAGGAATGGCGTCATCCACCATCACAAGCGTCAACTGGTCCGCCCCGGGGTGCCTTGCGGCGAGAAGCATCCCCTGAGACTTCCGCTTGAATATCGTGGCCGGCTTGAGGTTCGCCACGAGAAGGATCTTTTTGCCGACTATCTGGTCCGGCGCGTAGAATTTGGCGATGCCGGCAATGATCGTGCGGGTATCGATGCCGGCATCGATCTGAAGTTCGAGAAGCTTGTCCGAGCCTTCAACCTTTGACGCCTCAAGGACCTTTGCGACGCGGATATCGATCTTCGTGAAATCGCCTATCTCGACAAGCCCGGCCGGGACTTCGGCCGGTTTATCTTTCGGCTTTTCAGGCGCAGTGGCCGCTGGTGCGGCAACCGGCTCTTCGGCAGCTTTTTCAATTCTCGGGAAAAGGATATCAAGCGAGCCGAGCCCCGCGCCATCCTGAAGGGCGTTGAGGCCGACAAGCCGGTCAATATCCGCCATCTTATTATCGACCTTCAATGCCGCGACAACCTTTTCCGACATCGTTACGCAGATGGGGGATACAAGGACCGCTACGCCGTAAATTGCCTCCAGGAGCGTTCGCAGGATCGACGCGAGGAGCGGCTGGTTGTTCTCCTTCGCCACCTGCCACGGCTTCTTCTCGTCGATATATTTATTGAGATAACGGACGAATTCCCAGAGCTTCTCGATGCCCGCGCTGAACTTGAATTCAGTCGTGTTCCTGATATATTCACCGATCGCCTCACGGAGTTTCTCCTGCACGGCATCACGGCCCGCCAGATCGGCGTCGCTGTACGCGGGTATCTTCCCGTCGAAATATTTCTCGGTCATGTTAAACGACCGCTTGATCAGGTTGCCGAGGTCGTTGGCGAGATCGAAATTGATCCTGTTGATGATGGCCTCCTCGCTGAACTTCGCGTCGAGGCCGAAGGTCATCTCGCGCAGGAGAAAATACCGTATCTGGTCGTTCCCGTACTTCGCCATGAGCTCTTTCGGGCGGACAACGTTGCCGAGGCTTTTTGACATCTTCGACTCTTCCATGTTCCAGTAGCCGTGGACGTTCAGGTGCGTGTACGGCTCAATCCCCGCGGCTTTGAGCACGGTGGGCCAGAAGAGGCCGTGCTGCTTCACAATGTCTTTCGCGGTGATGTGCTGCACCACAGGCCAATAGGTGGCGAACCGAGGGTCGTCAGGATAGCCGATGGCGCTGATATAGTTTACAAGCGCATCCAGCCAGACATAGGCAACATAGTTTTCATCAAACGGAAGCGGGATCCCCCATGTCAGCCTGCTTTTCGGGCGCGAGATACAGAGGTCCTCAAGCGCCTCGTTTTCGAGCATCGACAGGACTTCGTTTTTATATCGTTCGGGGCGGATAAAATCAGGATTTTTCCTGATATGCTCGATAAGCCAGCCCTGATACTTACTCATCTTGAAGAAATAATTGCTCTCTTCTATGTATTCCAGCGGCTTGTTGTGATCGGGGCATTTGCCGTCCACCATGTCTTTTTCGGTGAAGAACCGTTCGCACCCGACGCAGTAAAAGCCGCCGTAGGTGTCGAAATAGATATCGCCGTTGTCATATATTTTCTGGAGCACGGTCCGGACAACTTTCTTGTGGCGGTCTTCCGTGGTGCGGATAAAGTCGTTATACCGTATCCCGATATCGTCCCACGTTTTCCGGAACATTCCGCTTATGCGGTCGGTATATTCCTGCGGCGTGGCGCCTTTCTCCGCGGCGGCCTGCACGATCTTGTCGCCATGCTCATCCGTCCCGGTGAGGAAATAGGCGTCATATCCGATCATCTCATAAAACCGTTTCAGGAAATCGGCCACGATGGTTGTGTAGGCGTGCCCGATATGGGGCTCCGCGTTTACGTAGTAGATGGGTGTTGTGATATAGAATACTTTTTTTGCCATTATAACGGGTCCTTCCGACTGAATATATCGCGTGGAGCGCGCTACCGCACCCTCGACTGCCTTCGTGGTGTTGAAGCGGCGTGGTCTTCATCAGGCTCTTCTTCGCCGACATTGGCGATCTTTTCCATCACCGCATCTGAAAGCAGATATTTCCCCCCCTCGTTTCTCATGTCCCGGGCGGATACATCCACAACATAATTGTCGCAGCGCAGCTTTATCTTCTCCTGGATGGCGTCGACCGCTTCCACCGTATACACTTTCTGCGCGATCCTGATCTCAACGCCGAGCGGAGGCAGCCCCCTGTTAATCTCACGGTAAAGTTCATATTCGTGGCTCAGGCAGCAGAGCAGCCTGCCGCACATGCCGGAAATCTTCATCGAATTCAGGTTAAGGTTCTGCTCCTTGGCCATTTTTATCGACACCGGGTCGAATCCCTCTTTCATATGAGTACAGCAGAGCGCCCTCCCGCACGGACCGAACCCACCCACCAGGCGGGCCTCGTCGCGTACGCCGATCTGGCGCATCTCTATGCGTGTCCTGAAAATGCCTGCGAGATCGCGGACAAGCTCTCGGAAATCTATCCTGTTTTCGGCGACAAAATAAAAAATGATCTTGGTCTTGTCGAAGAGGCACTTGACCGAGATCAGCTTCATTTCAAGGTTTTTCTCTTTTGCCCTGGTCTTGCAGATGTCGAACGCCTTTTTTTCTATCGACTCAAGCTCCGGAAGCGCCTCAAGGTCTTCCGCGGTCGGGGCCCGCAGGAGCTTTCCCTTTACCTCGCCTTCAAGTTCTTTGGCATTCACATGGCACTTGCAGACCTTGCCGATATCTATCCCGTGCTCGGTTTCGACAATACAGAGACCGCACTTCTTTACAAACAGGTTGTTCGTAAGAACATGGCAGACCTGAAAACTGTTTCTCAATTTAACGTCAGTAACGTCCACAGAGGCCCCATTCACACATTAAAATTACGCGTTACCGCTGAAATCAGAATATAGCATACCCTTGAGCGCATTTCTAATATTTAAATTCCTTGCCATACCGCGCTTAATAACAAGCAATATTTTCAGCAAAGCGTGCAATTTTTCAATATCCCCGATACGCGCGTCATCCCAGATGCCGCTTCTGCCCGCGCTTTCTCCGCCGGCCATGAGCCGCATATCATCCCTGAAAGCACCGATCAGCGCATCGAGAAACCCTTCGCGGCCGAAAATCTTTTCCATCGGTACGGTATCATAATAAAAGCCTTCACCGGCACGGACAACGGCGGCGATGGCCAAACAGGCGCTGTGAAGCTCTTTCCATACATCTTCGTCCGACAGCAATATCGCCGCTTCGACCGATCCGCCCGATAACGCTGCTGCGCTTTCGCGGTGATTCGAGCTGACACCGAGATCGCCGAGAATTTTTATAACTTCATCCCGGCGGAGAGGATTGAACGCGATTTCGATGCAGCGTGACGAGATAGTCGGCAGCACACTCCCCCTGCTCGACGCAATCAGCGCCATGTGGACTCCGGGGGCCGGCTCCTCTATCGATTTGAGCAGCGCGTTCTGCCCTTCCTCCGAGATGCGATCTATCCCGTCAACAATCGCCGCCGCTTTTCCCGACATCGAGCGCATCGAAAGACGTCTGATAAACCACCGGACCGTACCCGGCTCACGCTTTTCTTCGCTGCCGATGGGAATGATCCCCCGCTCGTTAGGCGACAGCTCAATAAAATCAGGAAAACTGCCTGAAGAGATCTGATTGCACTCCACGCATTTTCCGCACGGGCGGTTCTCTCCCGTACAGAAGAGCGACGCAAGCGCAAGCTTCGCTATTTTCCGTTTGCCGATCCCCGGAATTCCCGAAAAGAGCATGGTGGGCGGCAGGTGGTTTCCGGACAGCATCATATTAAGCCTTTTGCGCTGCGCGGCATGTCCCGTAATGGCGGTAAAATTCATGGCAGAGAAAAGAAGTCAATACACAAGATCGAGGATAAGACCGCGGATTTCCTCTATTGTTTTCAACAACGAAAATGCGGTACTTTTCGTAATCTGCATGCTGATGCTGTTAAGTTTCTCGTTGATTTCATTTATTATCACGTAATCGGCCCTTCCGCTTCGTTTCCGTTTCAGCATCTGTGTGCTGAATCCCTCATCAAGCACGAGTTTGAGTATCTTCTGGACAATCGCCTTATACCTGTTCAGCTCGTAAATACTCTGAGCGTCAAGGAACCGCTTCTCCTGTTCTTCGAGGTCCGTGAGGAGTTCATCAAGCGTCCCCTGAATATTAAAATCTATGGTGTTCTGCAATGAAGTCGAAAAAGCCTCCCGCACGCCGGATGATGCCGCCGTTTTCTTGCGCGACTTCACCTTCGACTTCTCGTCCTTGTGCGGAGTGGTGGATGATATGTATACCATGCGCGGCCGCCGATTCCTTTTCTGTGCTCAGGCATCCTCTTTTTTCTTATTGATAATACAGTTGCCTTCGAATTCGACACCATCTTCCATTATCAGGCTGGGCGTGATAATATTGCCCTTCACCTGGCCCGTCGACAGCAGGATAACCCGCTCGCTTGCGAACACGTTGCCACGCACGATGCCTCCGATAACAACGACCTTTGCGCGTACATCCGTAACCGCCTCGCCTGTTTTTCCGATCAGCACTTTTCCTTCGGTCTGGATCGTGCCTTTGAATCTGCCGTCAATTCTGAGCAGTCCGTTGATGTTGAACTCGCCTTTAAATTCAGACCCTTCCCCTATTATACTATTGACTATATTGTCTTCAATTTGCCGTATCGCTCGCGCCATTTTCCCTTCCCGGATTCCTCGTTCGGCGAGATGGAGTATCGTGCTTGACCATCGCCGTCCTGCGTATTTCCTGCAATTATGTTGATGCCGATACAGATATTATATATCCAACGCTGGCAATCAAGCACCTTTTACGGTCCTTCAACAAATCTTTAAAACCGCCGTCCCTCACTTTCTTCACAGCCCGAAACGGCTTATAAAAAGGGTCCTATTTTTCAGGGAAGGCGTATACTAAAATATGATTGAATTAAATCAGTTTTGTTGCGATAAATAAAACCAGGCGGGTCACAGAAAGGGGATATATCCTGGCGGAATATCAAAATTTGGATACAATTAAGATCAAAAAAACAGGGGAGTTACTCCCCTTAAGGTTAAAAAATAAAGAATTTGGAGGTTCGCCAAAAAATAGGAGGACAGCACAAAACCACAACAGGATACATCGCTTTTTTTGTCAATATATTAATTATTTTTTTCATTTTTCATCTAACCGGTAAAACACGTGATACGAGAACAGACAATACAGACACCTAACGGCTTTAAGGATTCATACTCTTTTGAAGAAATAATCAACCTACGGGATGCCGTATATTCAGGTAAAAAAAAGTACCTCGATCTTTCAAGAATAGATTTTATTGAGCCGTATTCCATGATAGGGTTGCTTGTACTGGGCAGAGAGCACCTTCGCAACACAGGAGAGAAGCTGGGCCTGGTTAACATACCTTTCAACATCCACCAGTACCTTTACCGGATGGATTTTTTTCAAAAAAACATATTTACCCCTGTCGACAATCTCGATCCGAAATATTTTCTCAAGCGAAGTCCCTTAAGCCGCAGCGTCATTGAAATTACCGATATCCCCAACAAGGAGCGCGAAAGCATCCGGGCTATCACCAACATCATTACGCTTTTCCGCAAGAGGGCCGACTATATCCTTAAATACTGGATAACGTCTTCCGTGATCGATTACTTCGTAACCGTCATTTCAGAGATCTGCCAGAACATATTCGAGCACAGCCTTGATTCGGGCTATTGCGCCATGCAGACCTATGTGAGCGGCGGTTCTCACATTTTCCGTCTTGCCATCGCCGATTCAGGGATCGGGATCAGGGAAAGCTTTACCGGGAAAAAGGAAATCAGCTATGAATCGACCGCCAGCCTTATTGAAATGGCTCTGACCACCCCACTCTCAAGCAAACGCGAATTCGGCTACGGACTCTGCCAGGTAAATACAATAATCGAAAAGCTCGGCGGGACCATTTATATCCGTTCTGGCGACGCCTCTCTGACAGTAATGCACAACCGCAGGCAGGGAAGCGCTCCCTATTCGTTTCAAAAAAACGGCCTTTCCCCTTTTCCCGGGACCCAGATCGCCATCACTCTTTCCTCATAGCCCGTCCTCTTATCCGCCCCGCTTCACGAAAAATTTTTTAATTATTATCAGCTTCAGGCCGATGAAAGATACAGACGTTCAATACCCTGAAACATTACCTACTGCACATGATTATAACCATAGCGAAAATGGCACGCGAACTGAAGATCCGCACCCCCGACCTCATTACACGGCCCGTGGGGAGGCAGATGTATGCCAGAACGAGCGAGGCACTCTCCATTATTCAGGAAGACGAAACAGTTCTCCTTGATTTTGCCGGCATTCAGGTGATCGACTCCTCGTTCATTGATGAATACATAATGAAGCTTCTTCTCCGCTCCCGTACTGACGAGCGCCCCTTTTTCGTAAAACTCGCCAATATATCCGACCCGGCGGTCATTAACATCGATTCCGTCTTCAGGTCGTACCATTCGATCAACAGCCGGAAAATAGCTGTAATGACCGACCGGCTGATCGACAAAAGCTATTTCATAGGGATAGCAGAAAAAGAGGAAAAGGACATCATTAATTATCTTAATATTAATAAAAGCGCTTCTTCAAAAGAGTTGTCAGACTTTCTCCAGATAGACCACGCCCGAACCGTTTCCATACTTGATTCCATGTACGGGTTGAGGCTCATAAAAAAAACATCCCAGGGCAGCGGGCCGGTCTACAACGCTATCTGATCAGCTGATGAGATGTCATAGGCCCCATCCCCCGCATATATAAAATTCGACTTGATAAAAATCAGCTTTTCGTTGATGATGAATTTATGGTTTGATGAATCCGTAATAATGCAAATTGCGGCTCTCCATTGAAGAATTCTTAATTCAAATTCGGACATTTTCAGCACCATGAGAATGACAATGAGAAAAAGTAAAGAGACCAGGCGCCCCGAGGATGACAGCCTTTTCGGTCTGCTTTCGTCTTATAAAATATTCAATACCTATTTCAGGGTCCTGGAGTCCACATCCGAGGACAGGATTGTCCTTCAGATAACGGACAATCCCGCAAACTGGCTTAAAATACCGAAAGACAATTATCCCGGATTCAAGGTCCTCCGGCGCCTGGAAATCGGAGTCCAGAAGCTGTCAGTAAAATACCTCGCGCCCGATCATCTCATAAAGGCCCTGGGGCTGATGCTGGGAATAAACCTCCCTTCAAAAAAAGCAACAATTACAAACAATATCGCCCGGGACGGATACTATATCCTGGAAACATCATTGAAGTTTAAGCACGAGCTGCTCTATACACTGAAAAAAATCATAACCCTGTCGCCTCAGAAGAAATATGAAATCCTTGAGAAATGCCTGAGCGACATGAGCGTAGGATAGCCTGATGCCCAGCACCGATAACCAGTTTGATTCACTCGGAGAAAAAGCCAAGCTTGTCAATTTAGCTTTGAAATACACCCGCGGCGATCAGGAAAAGGCCCGACAGATAGTTTCCGGGCAAATCAGTGATATTGTCGCGGTGAAAGGTCGCGCCTCAATGGACAGCTCCCTGTTCTGTATATTCGTGATATTTATCAATACCGAATTCGGTTACATCATGAATGCGAACGCCGCTCTGTTCGCTTCAAAACCGCAATATGACAAGGTCCGCATATCTTCCGGATGGAAATCGTTCAGCTCAGAAATAGCTAAAACCCTGCAGGCAAACAAATCCGAGCCCGGATCCGCATCCGACCCATATCCCCTCATCCAGCATCTGCTTGCATCTGTCGACGGTTATCAGATTTATGAAGACGTAAAAAATCTCAACATGGACGTGGTCACCGAAATAGTCAGGGAAATCTTTCAGAAATACAGAGACTACCAATCCGCCCAGTTACAGATTGATCTCGAGAAGACAAACTCAATCATGGTCGATCTCGAGGGGATCCCTCTCGAACCTCCGCCCGAATACGGAGAAACACGCCAGGAGGAGAGTGCTTCCGATTCCTCTCAGGAGACGGACCTTGAAAAGCAGTCACGGGAGATTGAAAGTCAGGCTGAGTTCGTGATAGAAGGCAAGGTGATTGTTTCGCCGGTTAAAGGAAAGTATATCAACGATATAAAACCGGGAGAATATATTCAAATCCTTCCGACAAATGTCCTCGATGAAATTTCGATAAAAGTCGCCAGAACATTAAAGGCCTATACCAGCGACCATGAATTCCTTCCCATAAAAGCCCGTTTAAAAGCAAAACTTCCCCTGGAAGGGGGTGGATGTATTTTATACGGGCTCCCGTTAAAAAATATTCTGGTGAAAGTTATTGAAGAAGAAAACGTTAAAATAGAAATGTACAATCCCGGGAATGCCCCTAACACAGTAGAATCTGACAGCAAATCCCTTCTAATCTATATCGGTCTGTTGATCGGTCTTATCGTATCCGCAATCGCTATTATCATGATTCTTGTTTAATAACACATTTTTTGAAGCCTTATAAAACAAAAACCCTGCCGCAGCAGGGTTAGATTTGTTTTTCGTCAGTACAATAAATTACTGAATATTATATTTCTTTATTTTGGCCTTTAGTGTATTTCGCGCGATATCAAGAACCCTGCTCGTTTTTTGAAGGTTCCAGTTGGTTAATTCAAGCGTCTTGACGATATAATCTTTCTCGACTTTTTCCACAACCTTGTCAAGTGTAAGATAATCGTCAGGCAATTTAACCGCTTTTTTTCTTCCTCTGCTGTTGGTGGTATTCATTATATTCACCTTTTCCTTTTTAGTATTCATTACATCCCTCAACTTTCCGCGTTTGTACTAAAATAGCTCTATATGTGCTTCTTATAAGTTTTATGAGAAATACCGGACTTCCAACATTAACTGTAATTCTTTTGCAAAAAAAAGAACCCCATTATAAATATGACCATATTTTTCAATATCATCTATTTAGTCAATTCAATATTGAGAAATAACCACTTTATATTTATTGACAAATAGCCGTTTAAGTTTAATAATTTATTACTTAAAATATTATATCTTATGATTCAAAAACACACAAAAAAATTTTTAATTATTTCCTCAACATACATTCTTTTTCAAACTGCCGTCTTCGCACAGCTTCCGGGCTGGCGTACGGTGCATGACAGTGACGGGAACAGATATTATATTGACAGATCAGGCAGGATACATACTGACGGAGCGAATGAATTTCCTTCGGGTCCTGTATCCGCTGAAGGCATAGATTTTTACCTCGCACGGGGGCTTCAACTTCTCCAGGAACACCGCCCCGCAGAGGGGCTGACTATACTAAAAACTATTATGGCCCTGCCGCAAAAAGATGACCGGATTTTCCAGGCCCAGGCCAGGACCGCGCGCGAAATCGACCGCTTAAAGAAGAAAGAGGGAGGGAGATATGCCAAACTTGACCGGTTGTCATCACTCCTGGTTTTCCGGGAAGGTGAAGAGCTGTCACTTATCAACGTATCGGCTGGTTATTCTATAAAATTCCCCTGCCGGGCTACAATCATCCGCCACACCATGAAAGAACGTCCGCATTATTTTCATTCGGGGATACTGACCGGGTTGAACCTCGATATATCTCCGTCTAACAAAGAGAAAACCACCACGTATGATGCCCTCATCGCTCTTGATACCGAGCGGTTCAAATCGACTCTGAAAAACGCGGGCCAGCTTAAATCTCACTGGGATAACACATCTGGGGGGGATTCTTTTGAAAGGAAAGCAATCCTGTCAAAGGAGGATTCACTCATGTTCGAATACCGGAGCCCGTTGTCCGGGGAGTACTGGGGATATGAAAAATACTGTATCAGGGGTAAAAGCGGTTTTTTCCTGCGGTTTATTACCGCCCGCAACTTAACTGAAATCCAGCGCGTTAAAGTCATGAAAATACTTGAGTCGCTGAAGTACTGATCCGCTTTTTACGGCTCAATATCGAGAAATCCTTTATCATTGTTATCAGCTTTTCTGTCTGAATCCCGCGCATAGAGCTTCTCAACTTTTGACGGCCCCGCCCGGTGATATGATGGATATTCATGATTGAATATCTCAACAAGCCTCTCGATATTTTCCTCGCTTTCGTGAAACGAGATTCCGACCTCGCGCCCATCGACCCGTAACACTTCTCCGGAAAAGATCAGCTTTCGGGTTTTGAATGGAAACTTAAGCGTCAGATAATCGCCGCGTCTGACAATAGCGTCACGCACAAAGCAGAGCCCTCCCGCGCTGATGTTGATGACTTCCGCGCTGTAAACCGTGTCGAACCCTTTTATCATGTATTCGACAGAAAAGCGCTCTGTTTTTAACCGTGAGTGCCGTCTTTTTTCAATGGAGCGCGCCATAAGCCGATCCTGCTGTAATCAAACTGGCTGATACACAAGTGCGGTCTCGCCGCAATTGTCGCGGTGAGCGCAATTCTGACAATCCTTCCATATTTTTTCCGGGAGCGTCGATTTATCAACGGAAATGAACCCGGTTTTTTCAAAAAATCCCGGCGAATACGTCAGCACGAATATTTTCGGGTCTCCGCATCGCTCGCGAAGTCTTTCTACAAGGCTTGACACGAGTGATTTCCCCACACCGGTTCTTTCGGCGTCCGGTTTCACCGCAAGAGAGCGTATTTCCTTAAGCTTTTCGCCATAATCGTAGTAAGATATGACGCCTTTGAACGATTCATCCTCTTCCGCGACAAGAAATGTATCCAAAGCTCCGGCGATATCCTCCTTCGTCCGGGCCAGGAGGATATCCCTCTCCGCATAATAACGAACTATAACATGGATGTTGTCTATATCTTCCTTACGGGCCTTTCTTATGACCATACTCCTGACCATGCACCACCATTACAATTAATACTTTAAAACCGCAAGTAAAAACATCTATTACTACCATGTTATACCACGTTAAAACAAAAATCCCCGCAATTTTGCGGGGATTCGTAACTCCATCGTTTTATATGCTATCGTTTGACTATCTGCATCCCCGAGAACATTGCCTTCTCAGAATATTCGCCTATCTTTTTAAGAGAGGTTTCGGCGACCGCCTGCGTCCTGAACGGGCCGACGTATATCTTGAAATCCCGATGCTGCCGCGACAGGATTACCGTGTGGCCCCGTTTCGAAAGAAGCGAGGCAATCTCTTTTGATCTCGATTCATCATATTTTCCATTCAGCCGTATTACAAAGGGGAACTCATCACGGGGAAAGACATCACTTCTCGATTTTGAATCCGTTTCGTTGGCGGCAGCGGCGGCATTTGTTCCCGTCATCATCCCCGATACCCTTTCACGGATATTCATAACCGCCTGCCGTGTCTGCGGATCGACGATTTCGGCCTTTGACCCTGAAGCGAACTTGATACCGATAACCAGTCCGGCGGTAAATGATATTATACAAAGCCCTATGATAAAAGACATCATCCTTGACGCACGATGCCTGTTCTTATCCGCCTCGCTCCGGTGAAGCGCATCCATCCTGGTGTAGTACTCGGCTTCCTGCATATTCAACGGCTGGTTTAATATCCGCGCGTTTCTCCCGTCGTAGAAATCGATGTTCTGCATACAGATTATTTCCTCGAGATTGATAGATGAGTATCCGCCCGTTACTCTATCAATTTCGTCATTGGAAGGGGAAATGATTAGATATTTATACCTGAGGTGAGGCTGAGGATACAACTTTTTTAAGGGCCTTTATCTCTCTCTCGTGAAGCAGACGGTGATCACCGGAATGAAGCCCGCCGAGGGTAAGGGGGCCAAAGGAAATCCGTTTCAGCTTCCTGACTTTGTATCCAAACTTGTCAAACGAAAGCCGTATATGGCGCTTTTTCCCTTCCCGTATCGCGACTTTTACATTGCGCTCGTCCAGGGAGAGGGAGGTGATGACGGCCGGCTTCGCCTTTTCGCCGTAAAGATACACGCCCTTTTCAATGCTTTTCTTCGCTTTTTCATCGAGCGGCTTATCGAGTGTGACCTGATACTGTTTTTCAATATCGAAGCGCGGGTGCGTAAGCCTGTAGGCGGTGTCACCATCGTTTGTCAGGAGCAGCAGCCCTTCCGAATCCTTGTCGAGCCGGCCTACCGGAACCACGCCGGCTCTTCGGTATTTCTCAGGGATCAGGTGCATTACCACCGCCCTTCCCATCTCATCGCTTACGGAGGTGATATATCCCTTCGGCTTGTTCAGCATGATGTAATAGTAACGCTGCAGATTCAGCGCCGTGCCGTCCAGTTCCACGATATCCGCATCCGGATCGATCCGGCATGAAAGGTCGCGCACTACGGAACCGTTGACCCGCACGCGGCCCTTCTCCACAAGCTCTTCGACCTTCCGCCGTGATCCGAGGCCGCACAATGAAAGGTATTTATTTATTCTCATTGTCTTCCGTGGGGCCGGGCATAGCCTGCTTTTTATCATTGGGATCGTCGATCGTATCCGACGTCTTTGAAAACTTGATCGGGTTTTTCTCGTCCTTTCGTTCAAGGTAGAGGAATGTTCCCCGCCGGACGATATTCAGGTTGTTGTTGAACGTGGTTCCCTGAAGGAATACGACTTCATTGTCGTTATAATTGATGTTGTATTCCCCTTTTATTTCCCTGCCGCCTTTCAGGTACGAACGGTATTTACCGTCCGCCGAAAGCTCAATGCCGTGATCGGTAAAATCGCCCGCTTCATCAACGCTCCACCATTTGCCCTCAATGACTTTTTTCAGCCTCTCGGTTTCCTTCTCCCAGAAACTGGAGATATAGTTGTCAACACTCCTTTTGCTTGTGTTCGAAAAGAGTTTCAGGTTGGACGCGAACACCCATCCGCTTAAGCCTTCCCTGTTTTTAACCTGGTACCAGTAGTCCTGCGCATTGCCGACAATTCCCTTTTCTTTCGATTTCCCGACAACCTCGACCACTTCGGCCTTCTTCAGAAGAGTCACCCGTCCGGAATAGAGCATCGGATCTATCCGCATGACCGAATCCTCGTTCAGGATTACCGCAAGCTCTTTTTTGCCGGATAAAAGCCCGTCCCCGGAGCTGTTTTTGCATCCCGGCCCGCCGAGCACGATGAAGGCCGCAAGCAGGAGCAGCAATTTCATGTTATTCCACATACTATTCCTCATTTACCATAGCAATGCACGTATGCCGCACCCCATTTCGAGCACCGGCGGCACCGTATAGTCAAGAGCCATTATATCCCACCGTCAATCATCTTTTTGGCATTTTTACGTCGATCATGTCATGACCCTCCTTAATAACCCCTTCCAAAATGAGAAAAGAAAAAAATACCACGGAAGCAATATTTGTAACTTTTTCCCCCATATCGGATCATATCCATTCTATAAACTCCTGAACTAAGATTATTGGGGGCCCTCCTGCTTCCGGCAGGGGCCCCCTCCCCCGTTTTTCAATTCGATCATATTTTCCCAATTGTTCTTTACGGCGCAGAAGCTTTTGTTCATTCTAGACGGATAAGAATGGCCTCGTCAGAAAAATCACTTTATTATACCGGTCAGATGGGCTCTATCAGGGAAAACAACAGCAAAACTCCTTTTATACGGATTGTGAAAGTGCTGCTGCCTGTTGTAATACTTTTAACGGCCGCTCTCCTGCCGGCAGGCGGCAATCCGCAATCGGTTGATATAGTCACGAAGAACGGAAACGAATATGTCTCTCTCCACCAGGTTATAAGCAGCTTTGATATCGACAACTCCTTCGATATTATTACTCAGCGGGGAAGGCTCTACCGGAAAAGCTCAACGCTGGTATATCAGGTGGGCTTTTCTGTCGCGCTGATCAATGGATCCCTCCTGAAATCGCGTTACCCTGTTATGCGCGAAAAAGGGGAAATTTTCCTCCCCCTGCCATTTTTTGTCGAAACCGCGGCGCGCTTTTTCCCGGGGACCGAAATCATCCGAAAAGGTAATTCCTTTACAACGGATATATCCGGGGAGCCCGCTCCGGACCGCAAAGAACCTCTCCAGAAAGCGTCCAATGATGCCATAACATTCATTGTGATTGATGCCGGCCACGGCGGGAAGGACCCCGGCGCCATCGGATCGGGCCTGAAAGAAAAGGATATCACCCTGAGAGTCGCCCGTATCGTGGCACAGAGTCTCAAGGCACGACTTTCAGACATCAGTGTCAGACTCACCCGCAACAGGGACGTTTTTATCCCCCTTTCAAGCCGTACTGAATTCGCCAATAAACAGCTTCAGCAGGGAAGCAACGGCCTTTTCGTCAGCATTCATGTCAACGCTTCGATTTCGAACAGGATTTCAGGTTTTGAAACCTATTTTCTGTCACAGAATCCGTCAAACGACGATGCTCGCACTACCGCCACGCTGGAAAATACAGTGGTGGTTATGGAGCACAGCGATTCCAGAAAAAAATATAACGCTGTCGATTACCTTGAAGCCCTGATGCTCACCACCCAGATTCAGAAGGAAAGTTCGATGCTCGCCCAGTCGATACAGGACCGTCTCGACCGCTCCATCAGCGAATTTAAATCACGTGGAGTGAAAAAAGCCGACTTTTTCGTCCTCCGCGGCGCGCTGATGCCTGCGGCCCTCGCCGAGATCGGATATATATCCAACGGGAAAGAGGCCGCGGCGCTTCGAAAACAGGGATACCAGAAGAAAATCGCTGAAGGGATCAGTGAGGGAATTGTTACCTTCATAAAAAAATATAATGGCATGATAAAAAATTAGTGACAGCAATCCAGTTTTTGCATTAGTTTGCTACGCACGGGGAGTTATCATGCAATCTATCTCAGCACACTACAGGAACGCAAAAGAGTATATCCGGCGCATCTCGCAGAAATTCTACGAGAAAGCTCTTGCGTTCTATCAAAACTATAAATCCAAAAGCCGTGTCGAACAAACGCGGTTCCTTGTTCTTGTGCTTTCGCTGACCCTGATACTGGACTATCTGATGTTCTGCTTCCATACTGATAAGAACATTTTCAATATATTCCCGACATTCCCCGTTCTCGATTCGCGCAGAGAGATCAACGTCTATCTTCCTGACGCTTCAGCCCGGACAATCATGAAGGAAACACGCAGGATATCCATGCCGGAAAGCAAAGATGAGCTTGCGGGGTCCCTCTTTAATTTCGTGGTCAGAGGCTCGCGTTTCGATAACACCTCCCACATTGTGCCAATCACCACCCAGCTTCGAAAAATCTGGTTCATTGAGAACCGATGTGTTTTCGATGTCGCCCTCTCGCCGCTTAAAGAGGCCGCCATTGTCGTTCCCGGCGCCGAAGAGGCTTTTAAAAAGGCCCTTGAGAAGACTATAGCTGAAAACATACCATCGGTTACCGAAGTCACCGTTCTTGTTAACGGCATTCCCGGCACCAGGCTCTGGTAAGCGGGGATTGCCCGGATATAGCCAGCACATACCCGAGCGCGCGCCGGAAGCCCCTTTTCGGCGTTAACTTACCTCACGGAGAGTGCCGCTTGTTTACATCACGCGACATCCGGTTCTTCACTGACATTATACAAAAGGCGGGCACAAAGGCGCGCAACCTTCAGAAGAAGGGCATACACGCTTCACGCAAAGACGACAGATCCATCGTTACCACCGCGGATCTTGAAATACAGCAACTCCTCGAACGGGAGATCCGGCGTAGATACAAAAATATCCGCTTCATCCATGAAGAAGGATCGCATGAGGCCGTCAACAATATCGGGGAAGACGACCTCATCGCCATCATAGATCCGATCGATGGAACCGCCATATATTCAATGATGCTTCCGACCTGGTGTATTTCTATTGGCATTTTCCGGGGATATACTCCGCTCCACGGCTTTGTCTACTCGCCGGGATGCGGCATGCTGTTTCATAACGACGCCGACAACGCCTACCTGAACGGGCAGCCGCTTCTTATCGACCGCAACATGGAAATCGAAGCGGAAACGAACGTCTTTCTTCCGCCTAATCTCATCAAAAAGTGCATCATCGATTTTCCCGGAAAAGTCCGTAATCTGGGATCAACCGCCCTGCACGGGTGCCTTGTCGCAGCAAGCCGCGAAACCCGCACGCTCGCGTTCTTCGGAAAAGCCTGTCTCTGGGACTGGGCCGGAGCGATACCTGTCATAGAAAAAGCCGGTGGCAGCGTCCGCTATGTAAGCGGATCAGCGGTCGATTTTGAAAATGTGATTAAAAATAATTGCTATTTCCCGGAGTATCTTATAGCATATGCCCATCATGACTTTGAGATGGTCAGGTCGCTGCTACAATCACCGTCAGGGGAGTTGCGATAGAAGAAGAAATATATAGAAAAATTCGATAATATTCCCGATATTAGATACAGGCGCACCATCATCTGAGAGTATTTTAAATATAATTTGAGTGCGGAAACAAGCATGAAACAGATCCTGATATCCAGGCATATTATCGGGCTTATTAATATACCCGCTGACACTACCGATTTTGTCATTTCGGACGATCCGATAGAAACCGCAAGAAATCTCGTACTCAACAGGACCGAGAGTCCCTGCTTCATCCTTTTCTTTCTTGGTGACCGCGAACTTCAATTATTCGGTGAATTCATATCCGGTACTGACCGTGATAATGTCTTAACCAGGGCGGTCTTTTTTTCTCACCAGGATACTATCCATCAGATCGACAAAGGTCTTCTTTCAAACATTCTCGAGTTTCGCACTTCGGCACTCAGCATCCCCGAATACCGGTTCACCGTCGCCAAGGCGTTTCACCAGATGGAGGAATACCATCAGTTCCTCTCATCCAGTCACGAGTCGATGGTCCAGTTGCTCGACATGAAGCAGGACCAGGAAGACCTCATTAACATAGGCAAATCCCTTCAGTCCGAGAAAGATCCCGCCAAGCTCCTGCGCCTCATTCTCTTTCTAAGCAAGAAAATCACCGGCGCCGACGCGGGCAGTATTTACCTGATTGAAGAGCTCGAAAATTCCAAAAAGCAGATGCGTTTTAAATATTCCCACACCTTCTCAAAAGAGATCCCGATCGAGGAATTCATCCTCCCCTACGACACAAAATCAATCGCAGGGTATGTCGCCGTTACCGGGACGGTACTCAACCTGCCGGATGTGTACAATCTTTCAGCGAGCGATCCGGTTTCCTTCAACAGGTCAATCGACGAACAGCAGGGGTACCAGTCCCGCACGATGCTGGTTGTCCCAATGCGCAATCACCTCGACCAGATCATCGGAGTCATCCAGCTCATCAACAGCAAAGAGGATAAAACCGGCACCCGGATAACAGGCAACGAAGCCTTTGAGATCAGGCTCGAAAAACCGGAGGATTTCCTTAACAAGGTAGTTCCCTTCGACGAGCGCTACAACAGCCTCCTCGAAGCGGTGGCGAGCCAGGCGGCCATCGCGATCGAAAACAACCGGATGATCAAACAGATCGAGCACCAGTTCGAGGAGTTCGTCAAGGCATCGGTTACCGCAATCGAATCCCGGGACGTGGCGACATCAGGTCACTCCTTCCGCGTCGCGAAAATCTGCACCGAACTCGCACGCGCCATTAACAGCGAAACGGAAGGCCCATTTGCCGCAATGAAATTCTCCGAAACCGAGATAAAGGAAATCGAATACGCGGCGTTGCTTCATGACTTCGGCAAAGTTTATATCGATCTCGCAATCTTCATGAAGGGGAAAAAGCTCTTTCCCAAAGATTACGAGAATGTGATGCTCAAAATAAATTATCTCTACCGTATCCTCGAATTGAGTTTCGCCGAGGAGAAGAAACGCACCATCGAGATGAGCGGCAATCCAGAGATTTCCGAGGAGGAGCTTGCCGAACTCGTCGAAAAAGAAAAAGGCAAGCTGGAGCGCATCAGGCACATTAAAAAGACCATAGCTCAGTTGAACGAGCCGACTGTTACGGACCTCGACCCGCACCAGGTCCTCGAGGAAATCGTCAAAGAGATAGGCACGATCGCATGCGTAGATATAGAAGGTAATCTGATCGATGTGATCACCGCCGCGGAACGGCTCAATCTCGAAATCAAGCGGGGAAGCCTCAATGAAGAGGAGCGCAGGGAGATTGAAAGCCACGTGATCCACACCTACAACTTCGTGAGCAAGATCCCGTGGCCGCCTGAATTCAAGAACATACCTGAGATAGCCGCCAAGCACCACGAAAAGCTCGACGGCACCGGATACCCGTACGGCCTTAAAGGCAATGACCAGATTCCGATTCAGGCGCAGATGATGGCCATTGCCGACATCTACGACGCCCTTACCGCGTCAGACCGCCCTTATAAAAAATCACTGCCCACTGAACGCGCGATTTCCATTCTGAAAGAAGAGGCCGACCGCGGAAAGATCAGCACCGAGCTTTTCGAGCTCTTCCTTAAATACAAAATTTATGAGCGCGTGGATAAGGACGCGTTTAAGGACGGGGAGTGACCCGGGTTGTATTGATACAGTATTCACCTGACACATTCCTCTGAAAGCTAATGTTCAAGCTACACTATTTGAGTTCATTTCATCAGGATCCCCTGGCCGCATTCCTGCAATAAATGCCTGATACGGAGTCTGTCCGTTCATATTCCTGCCCTGGTGCGATCGCTGCGTGTTGTACTTCACAAGATAGGTGTCGAGATCATTCTGCATTTCCTGAACTGATTCATAGAAATTTGTTCTTCCCGCTATCCTGAAATGCTCATCAAGCAAGGTTCGGTGAAGCCGCTCCACATATCCGTTACTCTGCGGCCGACGCACTTTCGTCGTTCGATGCTCTATCTCCTCAAGCTGTAAAAAGAGTTCGAACGGGTGCTGATCGGGTCGTCCGCAATATTCCCGTCCATTGTCCGTCAAGA
>CAZVKE010000006.1:0-355840 GCA_964627815.1 uncultured Leptospiraceae bacterium | reverse complement strand
TCTGGCCACCTCTTTTTTTAGGTGACTGTCAGGTGATTACTATATCTGTACACATCTTGCACGCCTGGGACACATTCCCAAGCTCCTGCGCCAGTTTCAATACTCCCAGTTTAGGTTTAATCACTCTGTCTTGTGTTCTCATGATCTGACATCTCCTTTTAATTATTATCGGTCATGTCAGATATTGTCTTAACTATTACAGATGATTACTATATCTATACACCTAGTTATTTCAGTCCCGCATCATCGGGAAGTCTATCTTCGACAATACAGTTAGGCATTTTTTTCTTCATGTAATCTAATCCCTTCTTGGTTATTTTTGTCCCCACTACGAATAGGTATTGTAACTTTCTCATATCTGCTAAATATTGCAATCCGGTGTCTGTTATATTGGTATGATTGATATATAAACTTTTAAGCTTTGGCATTTTGCTTAAAAATTTTAACCCATTATCACTTATTTTTGTTTTACCAATCTGTAATTCTTCAAGATTTTGCAAATCACTTATATACCTCAATCCTTCATCATTGACCATAGTATTGTTTAAAGCCAATAGAGTTAATCTAATCCTTTTAAAATCCTTAAACCCAATACCATTAACCTTGGTAGATGAAGCATGAAGAGAATCGAGATTTTGCACATTTGATAAATAGCTAATTCCAATATCTGAAATATTCGTTTCGCTGAGTGCAATCCGATTAATATTCTCGATACGGGCAATACTTTTTAAATCATTATCTTTAAGATTTTTAATTCCACCGAAATCTAATAATACTTTTCCCTTCCTTAAATGAACTATTGCCCCGATTGATTTATAATAATCTTGCAAACCATTTTCTGCACTTAATTCAATAGTTGATAAAATACAAAAAATAAATAGAAGTAGAAGAATATTTTTATACATGAAAATCTCCCTATTTTTTAACTCTTAGATAATAATAAGAACTAATATTTTTTCTTTCAATAAATATAGAGGGGTCACCACCCCAATCTCTTCTCCCTAATCCTGTATCATACAGGTTTCCTCCAATAATACTCATGTTATGCCCCCACGTTCCTCTTACTACCACATCATATTTTGACATGTCATTGAGGAAGCTATTATAATCACTTCCCCTGACTACTTCAATCTTATTTCCATCAATTGAATAATTGTTCGCAACCCTCTGATAATCAATTCCCCAACCATCGTTACGTGCATTTATGATTAAACCAGAGCTGTCTTTTACCAAATCACCTCTTTCAACATTCTTCATGTAGAAATCACCATAATAGCTTTCTACATTAGCTCCTGCCGCTTTTAGCGATACCCACAGATTCGCATTTACACAAGCATCATGGGCAATACTATTTGCATAATTTCTAATATCCTGTTCGCTATTCAAATTCACACCTTTCCCCTCAAGCATTTTCCTGTACGATTCATTTCCTTTTATAGCATCAAAAACCTCCTGTGATAAGGAATACCCAGATTTCTGCATGACGGTGCGCACAAGATCAGATTTATCCTCTTCAGTAATGTCATACTCACTTCCCATTTCCTTTGACAGCCGCATTTTTGCGTCAAAATAATCAGCATAATCACGGTGAGATTTAGGTGACGATATACCGTCTTTATCTGGTGAAAAGTTTTTATCCTTATTTTCATTATATTCAATTACACGGCTCATATCTTTCGCGAGGTTATACAACTTGTTCTTTTCTTCCTCAGAGTATCCAATAGCTATCAGGACATCCATAAACTTCTTTAAAACTTCCGGATTTTTGGAATACCTCTCTACCATATCCTTCTCGATAGGACTCCACTCTCCTTTAGTTCCACGGCCCCACCACTGTTTGCGTTCCTCAGTACCTGCAACTGAAGCACTATTGAACGTGAACAGATTGTGTATTCCAATATATGCACTAGTACCGAAATTCTTAATCCCATCAACCGCGCTTTTCCCTATAGCATTGAAGAAATTCTTCATTGAACGATCTACGTTATTGGAAACTTCAATCGCTTTCGCCGCCACATCTATCCCATACTGTGTCCAGCTTTTCTCTGCATTTTCATTTTTCTCAGAATTCGAAAAAATCGGGCTCGCGTTCTCCGTCGTCCAGGTATTCAATTTAGCCCCCAGGAACGCGCCAAGATCGTAGGGGCTGTACGTCATCGAGGAATAGTTGAACTTGCCAAATGAACTGTTTTCAAAACCCTGCCCTCCGAACGCGTGATAGCCCGCCATCATAATTGTACTGTGCAATCCGCCGCTTATCGCCTTGTTGACAAACTGGTCGCCGTACACATTCGGAGAGGGGTGATTAGCATCTCCCGTACTCGGATTTCCCTGCGCGTCAGGCCGAGTCAGGCCGGCAGTTATTCCCGACGCGGTCCCTTCAGTCAGATGTTGCTGCCAGTTGTCCTCATCCCATCCGACATTATACAGTCCCTTCCAGCCATTACCCGCCTGCACGCTGTTCGTGACAAACGTTGTCGCTCCTGTCGACAGCACGGTCGCCAGAGAGCCTTCTCCCATCGCTCCCTGCAGGGTCGGAGCAAGCATCATGCTCACCGCTCCCCTCACCATTCCCTGCCGTAGATTCCTGTTGCTCCAGCCTATATCCCCATCCTGCTCGTAATCAATCCCAGAAGCCGCCATGTTGATTACCTGGCCGCCGATCCCGCCCACGGCTGTCGACGCGGCCCCGACCGCCACCTGGACCCCGGCATGCTTCCAGGCGGTGGTGCCGTCGGCCACATCCACGCCGGTGAGCGCCATGTTAAGCGCAAACGCCGCCCACGGTCCGAGCGTTGTGCTCAGCGCGATACTGCCCGCCACCCTGGTGACCGTCATCGGATCGGGACCGTTCGGGACGATCGGGGTCCGATACCAGGCTCCGCGTGACATCACTTCACCCTCGGCGTACCGGGTATATCCTTCGGTGAACTTTTTGCCGAGCGTCTCAAACTGCTCCTTGCTGTGAAGCTCGAACGTTCCTCCCGCGCCGAATACTTTCTCGATCTCGCGCCCGAGACGGTCTTTTTCCATTGTGGCGTAGAGATTGATCTCATCCGGCATCATGCGCTCGTAGCTGTACGGATTGCTGAAATCGATCGTCCCTCCGATCCCTCTGGCCGGCCTGAGGAAGACGGTAGTATTGACATACGCGGAATAGTCGCTGAACATGTACTGCTGATAGGTTCGGCCGGTCACAAGGGAATAATCGCTCACATACCTGATTTTCCAGAATCCGTTACCCCGCTCGAAAGGAGCTTCAACAAACGGGTCGGCGTCCCTGATGCCCGTTTTCACCTGTTCCGCCACCGCCCTGTTTGCTTCCTCGACCTGTTTGTTGAACTGCGCGAGCATCGCAGTGAACGCGTCGTAAGCGAACTCGCCGATCATTACCGACTGCATTACCTCCATCCTGTCATTAAACCGCTCGAACTGCCGTTCATACTGCTGGAACATGCCGCCGGAAATACCTAACTCCGGCAGATCGGTCAGGCCCGCACTGACCTCAAACATGCCCGGCAGTGAATTGAATATTCCCAGCGATGAAACACTTTTCATTAATGACGGATACAAATATGTCGGTGAGAGAGGATCTATCCTGACTGAACTCTTTTGTATTGTGTTTATGACATTTTTTATCCCGCTTTCAAACAGGCCGGATACATCCTCTGATATCCTCTTTGCCCCTTCCGCGACCGCTTCGCGCGAGGCGTTTTTATTCCACGATAACACGTCGCGCTGCAGGTCTCTAACCGCTGATCCCCATTCTTTCTCGCCTTCCGATATTCTTTCATCCTGGTCGCTCCGCCAGCGGGTCCACCGGTTTTTCATATCATTCGCAATGGCAGTCCATGTCCGCTCGCCGCGGGCGTTGATGAAACTTATGGTTTCAAGCCACCTGTTCCTGCGGATAAAAACCTCTACCTGCTGCTGCTCCCACGCCTGTTCCTGGTATGCAATACGTTGATTCGAATACCGGGCTATTATCCGGTCATCCACTGAGCCGCTTTCGCCATCGCTCACCAGATCACGCACGATACGCGCATACGCTTCCACGCATTTTTTTCCCTTTGCGTAGCCGAGAGCCTCCCAGAGCAACGCTTCCTCATCGCGAAGAAGCACCGTGCCGTCATGCAGTCCTTCCCGTTCGGAACGCGCGCAGTAGGCTCGATACGCCTCGAGCGCCGCGGCGCGTTCGGATATCAGGCCTTCCCTGGTCTCGTTATCCACCCCGTCAAAGAGGCGATCGATGAGCGCCGTGTTCGCTTTCCGAAGATTTTCTCTAAGAAGGTTATACCTTCCATCAATCGCAAGATCTTCCACTGTCTCCTGTGATTGCAGCGCCTCACCGGCAGACTGAAACCGCTCGTCTGCCGCTTCGTACAATGACAGAAAATAATCGTAATTCTCCCGCACGTCGGGGGGAGTGATATCGCTGTAATTCACTTCTGAACCGTTGGCGAGCATTCCCCCGCCGAGTGAGGATTCACGGGTCGCGCTGTCTCCAAGATAGGGAGTATTGGCATATTCCCAGACCGCCACGGCCCGTTCATACTCAAACTCAGCTGTTTTATAATCCCTGTATTTTGCTGCTGCATGGTTCATCATTTCGGAATATTCTTTCACTGCCAGATCATACGCCTCGCGCGCCGACGAGAGTTCCATTAAAAACGCGTTGTAGGATGTGTCCGCCTCATGAAAGGCCGTTCCCTTCGCTTCCACATCCTTTAATGTCTCTCCGTCAGCTCCTCCGGCAGCCTCGGATTGCATCGCTTTCTGACGCGCTTCCTCATACGCCTCGCGCGCCGCGGTGCGTATCGACTCCCTTCCCGCAAGTCCCCCTGTTATGGTCGAAACGCTCAATCCTCGCTCCCTGATCGCCGTGACCTTTTCAGTGATGCCGGCTCTGAGGGTGTCATACTCGCTTTTCAGCACGGTCATCTTTTCTTTTCTTGAATTGACGCGCTGTTCGGTGATAAACTTTTCCTCACGCATGCCATTCGGGGCGAACTCATTGTCGATCAGGAACAATTCTGGGCTCGCGTATTTCAAAACATCCTGCGCGATCACGAGCCTTTTCTGCCAGAACTCCCTGTCCCGTCTTGCGTATTCATACCGCATCTCGGGCAGGGTCATCAGATACGGATCGTTTTCAAGCCCGCCGGAAGCGTCATATTTCAGGCCGAAAGCATTATCGGTATTGGCGAGAAATCCCTGGCCGGAATCCAGGCCGAGAATATTTTTATCGTGGAGCGTCTTTTCCATTTCGGAAAATGCTGCGGTGCTGGAGCTCAATATCGACTTCCAGTTTTCAGCTTCGGTCACGTAATAATAAAAACGCGATTTCTTGTCCGGTGGAGTTTCGGGCGTGATTACATTGGTGAGCGTTGTCGACGTGGAATAATAATTCAATGCGGTGACGACATTCTGAGAGGTGTTCGTCTCGGCGGCAACCAGTACCGTAATGGTGACGCTATATGTTTCTGTCACCCTGCCGGTTGCCGGATCAAATTCAGCGCTTTCAAGGACAGGGCTGATCGATATCCCCGGTTCCGGAAAGAACCTTCTGATGTAGTCATCATACTGGTTTTCACAATGAATATTATATTTGCTGCTCCAGCATTTTTCACCGGTTTTCACGCTCCAGTCGTCTTCCGGATACATCGCGCGCGCCGCATCAAGCGAATTCCTGACCTGCGGATTCAGCCTTTCGTACAAATCGCTGAACTTTGCCGCGTCCTGAGGGTTGGCCGATGAATTGGTGAAGGAACCGCTGTAAAAGCCGGTTGCGCGGTATTTATTGCTGTTCTCAGTGTAACATAATAATGATGATTCTGAATTAATGACGCTCCTGAAGCCTTCATCGGCAAGCCGGGCAAGCTGCTGCGAGTACTCAGCCCACTGCTCCCGCTGCAAGCCCAGATATTCATTCGCGCGGAGACGGGACTCCTCTATCTGCGCGGCAAGCTCATCCTCACTTTTCTGCCATTGCTCGATACCGCTGTCGATCTCTCCGCTTATTCTTTCGCGCCACGCCTCCCGTGCTGCTTCTATTCTTTGATACGCTTCTCTCCACTTCTTCTCCCCTTCCACTACCCCTCCCGCCGCATTATCTCTCCATTGATTGATGGCGGCTGAAAGGCCGGAAAAGGCCCTCTCCCACTGCTTATTCCCCTGTTCAAGGAGTTGTGTTATCTCCTCCATCCATGATTTTCCGGCTATCGAAACATCGAAATCCGCCGGGGCCCGACTCACAAAGGCTGCCGGTTTAGCGATAGCTTTTTCCTCACGATCAAGGGACAGCAGTGTCGCCGAAAGAATCCTGTCAGCGACCGTTTCCGCGCTTTCATTCTCACTCTCGCTCCTGAGCGAACCGTCGTCGATCATCGCATCGTGGATGATCCTGTTGCGCCCTGACAGGACCGCTTCGGCGCGCTCTACCCGAAGCCGCTCTTTAAATTCCTCTTCCTCTTTTTCAAGCTCATGTAAAAAAACAGTTCTTGCCTTTTCATCGAGCAGATCACCGCGCATTCTCGCCGACTCAAACAATTCCCCGATCGACGATTCCCACCGGAAACCGTATTCGGAAAAAATCATCTGTTCAGCTTCATCCAATTGCCGTAGCCGGTCGGCCAGGCCGGTTGCCCCGGTGTCTCCACCCTGTACACTTTCTTCCAGCAGAGCCTGTATCCGTTCCCGATCAATCGGGATATACAGCAGGTTTTGCCTGTCGGCGTACCATCTTCCTTTTTCTTCCGCTATCGCTGATTCCAGCCCGCGCTCCCATTCCGCGGACGCCGTCGATTTCTGGCGCACCAACTGGAGGCGAAGCCCGGTGTCTCCCGCGGAGCGGCATTCTGACTCAATGACATAATCGGCCTCGCGCTCCCATTCCGCCCTGAGCGCGCTGGATGCCTGATCCATGTACTCGTTCCATGCATCGAGATCGGGCTGCTGGCAAGCGCGCTCGATCACCCGGTCAAAACGAAATCGATCTTCATTGAAGCTCCTGAAACGGTCCCCGGCGTCGAGCGATACGGAGAGCGCCGCTATCATGAAAACAGCCAGCCACGCGGTGTATACGGTCTTCACATGACACATGGCATTACTCCGCTATCCCGCATTTCCGGAAAAAATGGAACCAAATCAAAACAGGTTATGTCGATTCTTGAAAGCTCTGCCACACACTCACCATGCCAACAGCGATGAATTGATCCATACGCCTGCAGCAGTTTTCAGAGGGATGGATCAGTAGTAAGTGCGATTAAGCTGTCCTGACTGACAAAAAAAACGGACGGGGGGATATAAAGAACGTGAAAAGGAGGAACGGCGCTGATAACCGGCAAAGCGACGCCATCATGAAAAAAACAGCGGCACTCAGTACGCCGGGAAATTTGAGTTTAGCTATATGCTAACAATATTCCAAGGGTGGGATATTACCGGCTATCGCTGATATCTCTATCGCCACGCGATACCGGATGATCAACGCGGTCATTCGAACGGATTGAGTACTTTTCAAGGGATTCTTTTTAAGGTTAAAGGATGAGCCTGAACTACACGGCTTTTTTGCCCTTCTTGTTTACGTTCATGATCCCGTTTATATCGACGGGACAGCGAAGCACATCGGCGCCACCATGGGCAATTTTTATTTCATAATAGGCAACATCGACGGCAAAATGGCAGGATACTTCATGTCCGTCATCCATAATATAATGCTCACATTCACGGCAGTTCCTCAGACGCATTTTAAAACTCCTTTCATTCGAGCCCCGGAATTCCCGCATCGATACGGACGGCACACGGCCGATTTCAACAAAACACCTTGATATATCATGGCCCGAGCAAATCAAGAAAAAAATGCATCTTATGTCACATAATTTAATGAAGTCACAACATTCTCAAACCAGAGAACTGATCATATCCCCCCGCCAACCTTCATATCTTTCGGGTGCTGTACATGAAACTTGATATCAATTGTTTTTGAAGTCAGTGCCGGTACCGCCACTCGCCATCTCCGGATACCCTTTCCGTAATCAGGCCGCTTCCTCTCCTTATCGCCTCCAAGCGGCGCCGGATCGATACTGTCTATATCAACCGTAATTTTGCTTTCCTGGGAAAACGGAATTCTGTCAATGACCAGCAGTGAGGCCTCTTTTTTGCGATTGTTGTCAATTTTAATACGGTAATGAAAACTGACCCTGGTATCACCGCCGAGAAGACCCTTCTCCTCCCTGTATTTTTTCATCAGGGTTTTAGTGATCCTTATACCCTGGTCAGTGCCGAAATGAAACGTCATGCTCTTGCCCGGCATCACCGTTTTCGCAAAAGCAGCTCTGCCAACGTAATCACCGTCAAGATAAAGGTTGGCGTTTCCCGGCAGGAATGCGTAGTCCGATCCGTTTTTAATGCGCACCCGTAAAAATGGATACTCCGACCGTTCCGGCACGGCGACATAGGTAAACGCAGCGTTTCTGGTGTCGAATGGTATTACCTCTATCGGTGTCTTTTTCGGCTCTGAACCCGACGTAATCGATCTTCGTGAAGGCACCCGGTAAGTTACCGATGTCCCCCGCTCCTGTATTCTTGTCACCGCAATCTTGGCTTCCAGTTCTTTTCTCACAGCAATGCCGGTCGAGGCATAATCCGCGGCGCCCGCCGCTCCCTCAAGACGTCTTCCGATTTCCCGTTCTATATCGTATCGGTCCATATACCGCGCAACGACCCATGGGGTGAGATCGGGCGGATTTGCTGCCCTGCGAGGATCCGCCGTTGAGAGAAACAGCGCGACATTATTCCACTCCTCGCCTGTTTTCTGCTTCACCATCCCATAGTAGGAAAGCTCTATCCTCCCCTCCTTCATGTCGGCGCGCACGTCGTAGAGCGGATCCCACGTCGCGCCTGAAATCACATAACTGAGCTTCAGCGTGTAGGTTCCGGCCTTTTTCGCCTTGAGCGAGACCACCGCCCATTTCTCGCGATCACCCTGGCGTTCCGAAGCTATCTCCTGCTCCATCTGGATCGCGTCGTCATTGTACTGGTTGAGCCCCTGAACGCTCGACTTGCTGATCATCTCCGTCTGCCTGTTATAAAAGCTGCTGCGATTTGACAGATATCGCGTACCTGCAATATCGCCGAGTTTTTTCTCAAGCGCGCGTATGCTGTCCGATATCTCCCTTCTCTTTTCAGTGATCTGGCGTATCTTTTCCTGCTCTTTCAGCAGGTTCCTTTCAACAAAGGCCATGGTTTCAGACATTTCGTTCAGGTTGATCCCTTTATAGAGAATGCCCTCATGCGCCCGCTTCGCGGCAAAATCGTTCACCGATTCGATAAACCTGATTGCGCTCCTGGCCGCGTTCATCCTGTCGACAAGGGCGTTGTCCCCCCGGCGCAGATCATCAATTTTTTCCTCGATTTCGCGGATGCGCTTCTGGCGGGATTTTACGAGATATTTCTTTTCCACCTCAATGCCCATGATGGTGACGGCTTCCCCGTTCGACTTAATGCGCACCGTATCGTCCAGAACTCCTTCGGGAAGATGGGGGAAAAGGATCTCCGCATGGCCCTCGGGAAGCTCCACCTGAGCGGTCCTCTCGATCGCCGCCCGGTCTTTATACACGATTACCTCGCCTATGGATGAACGGATTCTGATACCCTTGTCCTCATCGTTCGGCGCTCCAGACGCGGCTGAAGCCAGACAGATGATTCCAAGCACGGTCACGGCGATGCAGGTTGTTCTATATGATTGGGATATGCGGAACAACAGAAAGCTATATTTCATTTCGGGCCTCCGGGAACATGAATGCGATACACCGTTGTATCGCATTCATACATACTCATTCCAGGATAACAAATAATTACGTCGATTTCAACTCATCTATCCTGAGGCATTACTATTTTATTCCTTCCTGAAGCAAAAAAAGCAGGACCGATCGGTCCTGCTTTTTTAGGTAAGCGCTCTTACTTCATCAATTGCGTTTTTTTCACCTGACTTGAAGGTATGGTTATCTGACCTTCAGGAGTCAGTACTTTATATTCCGCGCCCCGTGATACGATGACCCCGCGAATTACACGGCCGTTGTACAGCGTAACCTCGTCGATGCGCTCGAATTTTGCCTTTATTTCATCAAGGCTCTTGGGCGTAAATGTGTCTTTGAGCTGATCCTCGATCTTTTTCTGCTGCTCCATCAGCTGACGATCGATCGTTTCAATCTCCTGAACGCTTTTCGATTCCGCGTCCCGCACTACAGGCACGATCGATACAAGCTGAATTTCAAGCGATTCAGACTTCTCGATCGGCCGCTCTCTGACTTCGTCACTGATGACCACCGCCATACCGTCGGCCACTGTTCTGGCGCCGGGCGTTTTTTCAGCCGCTTTGCCGCTGACTTCGACTACCACTTTTCCCGTGCCGACCGCGACCACTCCCTGGCCGGACCGGTAGGTCGAGCTGAACTCGGTTCCCCTGACCGCAGCGAGGGCGGTAGGCATGCGTACCGAGTAGGATTCATTTTTATGCAGTTTCTGTACTTTCGAAAGGACCTGTCCTTCGGTAAGCGAAATCTCCTTTTTCGACGGATCGATGAGCGCAGTGAGGTCAACCGTGGTATCGGGTTGTATCCGCACCGTTACCGATTCACCGATCTGGATCACTGCAAAAGACTGCGCCGACGAGCGGATTCGGTCTCCCTGCTTCACAACCTGTTTCAGCTCAAGCTGGCGGGGCGTTTCTCCCTGTCGCTGCAATTCAACATTTCCCACTCTCCAGACCACAACGGCGTTAGTATCCGCCTTGCCCTTACATGACAGGATCCCTGCCATCAGCACGGCCGAAAAAAGGAGAACAGGCACAAACATTCCTTTTCTGGTAATCATCATACTTGACTTCCCCCCTTGATGGAAAATCCATGAAATTGGTTCACTGAACCGAAGAAAGATACACTGCCATATGATGTGGATAATAAATTAATTCTGGCAAGCATTTTTATATTTGCTGATACAAAAGAAGCATTCTTCGGGGTGTTGGATACAGCCGCGGTTACGCCGGATGCTCTTTCAGGCTCCTCAGAGGTTTTTGATTATCATCGAATCAAGTCCGCTCCGTTCGCCCTCAGGCGCCTCATCGGGCCAGCCGAGGGCGATGACGGCCATGAGTTCACACCCTTCGTCAACGCCTAGCACCTCATTGAACTCCCGTTTTCTCTTGAGTATCTCCCCGAGCCAGACCGCGCCCAGTCCCTGTGAGTGAGCGGCCAGGAGCATGTTCTGCACGCACGCGCCAAGGGCCATGCAGTCCTTGTCGCGGTCATATCCTGAATCGATATGATAAAATACCGCTATGCACAGGTCACACTTCCTGACGATGCCGCGGTAATGGGTAAGCGCGGCGAGTTTTGCCCTTATTCCGCTGTCACGGATAAGGGCAAAGCGCCAGGGCTGGTTGTTCATGCCGGAAGGCGCCCATCTGCCCGCCTCGAGCACGGTGCGAACCAGATCATCCGGTACCGCGCGCTGCTGATACCGCCTTATCGAGCGGCGCCCGCGGATTGCCTCAAGCACTTTGTTTTCACCCGATGTATTCACTGCCTGTGCTCCTCACCAATCTTTGTCGTTACCCGCCCGCGGTATTCAACAATCTCGTTACGCAGGATGTCCAGATCGGCCATCCGGTCGTCAAGACGCCGCAGATGGCTTTCAAGAATTTCGAGGAGCCGCTTCAGCACTTTCTCATTTTTCTTATGGATAGACCATATGTCCTCGAGCTCCTTCATTTCTGAAAGTGAGAGCCCGAGGACCTTGAGGCGTTTTATAAACCTGAGCCTTCGTACATCATCGCCGGTGTAGACACGCTTTCCTCCTTCGAGCCTTTTGACCGAATTCAGAAGCCCGAGTTCCTCGTAATAACGGATCGTGCGAAGGCTTGTCTCTGTTTTGCGCGCGACCTCGCCGATCGAATAATGTACTTCACTCTCTTTCTGCATGGCTCGAATCTTTCACCGATGGCTCCGCCCGTCCAGCATTTTTCATGACGCGTATTTTTCGGCGAACATCTCGCGAAGTTTATACTTCTGAACCTTGCCGCTGGCCGTCATCGGGAATATTTTCACAAACTCGATATAACGGGGGATTTTGTGACGGGCTATTTTCCCGGTACAGTATTCCAAAAACTCCTGCGCTGTCGCGGAAACACCGTCCTTGAGCTGAATCGCGGCGAGCACCTGCTCACCGTATTTGGCGTCAGGAACGCCCACCACGTGCACGTCGTTCACCTTATGGTGCGTGTGGAGGAACTCCTCGATTTCCCTAGGATAGACGTTTTCCCCGCCACGGATGATCATGTCTTTGATGCGGCCGGTAACCTTGAAATATCCGTTCGCGTCCACTTCGCCGAGATCCCCGGTGTGGAGCCATCCGTCCCTATCTATCGCCGCCGCCGTCGCGTCCTCCATTTTGTAATACCCTTTCATGACGCACTCGCTCCTGGTCACAATCTCGCCCTGCACGCCGGCCGGCAGGTCGTCTCCCGTTTCCGGGTCGACGATCTTTCCCTCGATATCGGGCAGGAGACGCCCCACGGTGGATACACGCAAATCTACCGGATCATCGCGCCGCGTCATAGTCATGACCGGCGAAGACTCGGTCTGCCCGAAGGCAATCACCACCTCGGCACAATGCATTTCCGTTCGAACCAGGTTCATCGTTTCAACCGGGCACGGGGCGCCTGCCATGATGCCGGTGCGAAGCGATGACATATTGTATTTTTTGAAATCAGGATGGGCGAGCATGGCGATAAACATTGTCGGGACGCCGTTGATCGCAGTACAGCGCTCGTCCTGTATCGCCCTGAGCGCCTTGCCCGGATCAAAGAACTCCAGGACCACCATCGTAGAACCGTGATACACTGAATTCAGTGTGCTCATCACGCATCCGAAACAGTGGAAAAGCGGGACCTGAATGAGCAGGCGGTCTTTTTCCGTCATCCCCATAACATCCCCCACCATTCTCGCGTTGTTGACGACATTGTAGTGAGTGAGCATCACTCCCTTCGGAAACCCGGTCGTTCCCGAAGTATACTGCATGTTGATCGTATCATGCACATCGATCGAACGCTCCCGCTCTGCGAGCTCTTCATTCGACACGGAAGCTCCCAGTGAGATTATTTCCTCAAAACGATGCATGCCTGGCAATGCGTCTTTCTTACCTATATAAACGACATTTTTCAACATGGGCAGTTTCCCGCTTTTCAGGTCACCTTTTTTCGAGCTCGCAAGTTCGGGAATAACCTCGCGGACGATGTTGTAATAGTTGGTATCCCTGAACTCATGAATATGCACCAGCGTCGTTGAATCCGACTGGTTGAGGATGTATTCCAGCTCATGGGATTTGTAGTTGGTATTGACCGTAACAAGCACTGCCCCGATCATTGACAGCCCGAATTGCAGGTATACCCACTCGGGAACATTAGTCCCCCACACCGAAACATGGTCGCCGCGCTTCACGCCGAGCGCCATAAATCCTTTTGCCACACCCGCACAGCCATCCAGAAACTCACGGTAGCTCTGGCGCAGCCCAAGCTCCGGGTACACAAGCGCCTCGTGTTCGGGATATTTTTGCGCTGTTTCCCGGAGAAGGTTTCCTATAGTGATAGTTCTGAACTCTGACATGTTACAAACCTCCGATCATTGATGAAAAGTATTTATATTTATATACCAATAAGCTAATAATGAATACAGCTTACGTAAGGTGGGCTAATTATACGGAACACCCCACCTCTGTCAAGCTTAACAGGACAAATAATTAGCTTTATTCATTCATTTTTTATCTTGAGTTGTTGTTAAAATATTATTGACCAAACGCGAAGGACCATTTAATTTTTATGAAAATAAATAAATCTTTATGCACAGACAGCCCGGCCTTTATTTTTTTTGGACGATAGCGCAGGAACCAAATAAACTATGGTAATGTTCAGGGAATTAGCCTGTCGTTATCCGGATATACTACTATTCCCATAGTACGGGGTGAAGGAATGAATATTCTAAAGCAGCGACTGCTCCAGGAAAAATTCGGCCAGGATTCGATCCCGGCGATCGAATTGATTACCTTCCTCAAATTGTGGGACAAGCAGACATTTCTGGCCAAAGAACTTAACGGCCAGCCGGCCACGGATTTTCTTCCTACGACTTCCGGAGAATTTATTGAACAGCAGTTTCTGGTCGCGTCAGGGCTTCTGGAACTCGGTGTCGAATCCGGATCTCATGTCGGTATTTTTTCTTTCAATTCTCTCAGGTATGCTGTTGAGATATTCGCCACCCTTTCTCTCGGAGCAGTGTATATCCCCGTCTATCCGACACTCACCCTTGAAGAAGCCGGCCTTCTTCTCGACCACTCTGACACCCGAACCCTTTTTGTTGGAGATATTTCACAGTACCAGAAGGCAGTCTGCATTCTCGACAAGGTGCGGTCACCCCTGCGGAGGGTAATCGTAAACTTCCCTACTGACAAGAAACACAAGAATGTTATTTCCTATGAAGAGCTTATTGAAATAGGAAGACGATCCGACAAAACCGAGAAGATTATCGAATCGATCAGAAAAATATCACGTGATGATCTTGCCTCGATCTTCTACACGCCCGGGACTACCGGGGTCCCGAAAGGGGCGATGCTGACGCACGGGAACTTTATTGCCCAGGTGCCGGTAACAGAACACTTTGACATCACCGCTAATGATATCCGCCTTTCGCACCTCCCTTACAGCCACGTTTTCGGGCTTTCGGCTGACCTTTTCGCTTCGGCTCTCATCGGTACTACCATCGCGATCTCACACACGTTCGACACCGAGGAAATCGTCCGCGACATCGCAGCGGTACATCCAACAGTTATGTGCTCGGTTCCCCGCATGTATGAAAAGCTTTTTATACACATCACCCATAAAATCGAACGCTCGATGGCGCTCAAGCGCGCACTCTATAATCTTGCCATCAGGATCGGGCGGATACACTACATCAGAAAAGTTAAGGGGCGCCGGATTCCGATAACGGTTTCGGTACTGAAACTCATTTTCACGCCGGTTTTCTATTTTATCAGAAAATCGATAACCATGGATCGCACAAGGATACTTTTCTCGGGAGGCGGCCCCCTTTCAATCGAAGTCGCGTATTTTTACGGAGCGATAGGAGTCCCCATCCTTGAGGGATACGGGCTGACCGAGACATCCCCGATTGTAAACGTAAACAGACCGGGCAAAAACAAACCGGGCACCGTCGGGCCTCCCATCGCCGGGGTAGAGGAAAAAATATCGGACGAAGGTGAAATCCTGATCAAGGGACCGATGGTTTTCAGGGGATACTTCAAAGACGATTCTTCCCAGCACGATGAAATATTCACTTCCGATGGATTTTTCAGGACGGGAGACGTGGGAACAGTGGATGAAGAGGGATTTCTTACTATCACCAGCAGGCTCAAGGACCTCATCATAACCTCGGCCGGAAAGAATATTGCGCCCCAGCGCATTGAGAAGATGTTCGAAAACGATGAGTATATCGATTACTTCTGTGTAGTCGGGGATAAAAGAAAATATCTGACCGCGCTCGTTGTCCCGAACTTCGAAAACCTGTCGAGGTTTGCGCGGTTTCAGAATATTAAATTCGCCACCAACAACGACCTGATCAACAGCGAGGCGATAAAAAAATTCTTCAAGGAACGGATCGAAACAGTCAATGAATCCCTTGCGCGCTACGAGCAGATCAAGAAATTCACACTGATCGCACACCGGTTCTCAATTGAAACCGGGGAACTCACCATGGCTTACAAATTCAAGCGCAGTTTTATCCAGCAGAATTACAAGGAAATAATCGACAGGATGTATCCCAGCAGTGACACTTTTGATCGAGACTGATTCCACTATCCTGATGGCGGAATACCTCTTCTTGTGAGGCAAAGTGGATAGCTTTGTAATAAGAAAAATCGTTCCGCTAACCAAAAAACGTTTTCTCCTCCTGAAAAAAAATTTAAAAAGTACTCATGGAAAAATTCAAGATGCCGAAATAAAGAATAAGGGAAAATCTGCTAAAAAATGCAATAAATACCTAAAACAACTCCAAATAAGCTAATATTCAAAATTAAACCTTTATAATCACCCATAAACGCCTATAATCGACCTCAATAAATCAGTATGCAAATACGATAATCTAATCGTAAGGGTTAAAACGCCCGCCGCCGGAAACGCGGTAAAGATCTTTGAAAACCAATGAATACCTGCTGAAACCTGTTATTCCTATAATTTTTTGTAGGGATAAACGGTTGCAGCATTAGAAGGGTATTCCCTGCCTAACCAATGCAACCTGGGTATCAAAGGCCTGATAGGGAGATCGGGCATTAAAAAAACAAAGGAGTGTTTACGTATGATAATAAACCACAACATGAGTGCCATCAATGCGAACAAGACGCTCAAGTTCAAGCATTGGGAAGTGGACAGAGGCATGGAGCAAATGTCCTCGGGTCTGAGGATAAACCGCGCCGGTGATGACGCGTCTGGATTGGCCGTTTCGGAAAAAATGAGATCACAGATCAATGGTCTCAGGCAGGCCGAAAGAAATACTGAAGACGGCATGTCGATGGTGCAGACTGCTGAGGGATACCTCAATCAGACTGCCGCCATTCTTCAGCGGATCAGGACCCTTGCGGTTCAGTCTTCAAACGGCATCTACACCCAGCAGGATCGGCAGCTCATTCAGGTTGAAGTTTCGGCACTGATAGACGAAGTCGATCGTATCGCATCACAGGCAGAGTTTAACAAATTCAGGCTGCTCCAGGGCGATTTCTCACGTACGAACCCGAAAGCAAGTATGTGGTTCCATATGGGAGCTAACATGCACCAGAGGGAGAGGATCTACATACAGACGATGACGTCTGTCGGGCTCGGACTCACTGAGAGAACCGGACGTTTCCTTGCAAACCTGAGTACCGCTGACGGCGCGAACAGAACCATCGGCATCATTGATGACGCGCTTCACAGGGTAGGCAAGCAACGCGCGGACCTCGGCGCCTACTATAACAGACTTGAACACGCCTCCAGGGGTCTGATGAACGCCTACGAAAATATCCAGGCATCGGAAAGTCGAATCCGTGACGCGGATATGGCGGAAACAATGGTCGATCTGACCAAGAATCAGATTCTTACACAGAGTGGTACTGCGATGCTGGCTCAAGCAAATATGAAAACCAGAACCATTTTACAGCTTCTCGGCGGTTAAGTCTGACAACACAAAAACTGAAAATACCAATAGGGAATACCTCAAAACTAAAGCCCGCTCAGATGAGCGGGCTTTTCATTTTAAAAGTGAGATACGTGATAACGGCTGAATCGGAAATCAATTGTTTCCCGAAGGGTTTATCCTGCCCGTTCATCAATATATTTCAGAAGCTCGTTTCGGGGAATAATCGTAAAGAACTTGTCGAGATACGCCAGGCGGAACACATTGAGCACCTCATCGCCCATATCGACGATAATGAGGTCTATACCTCGTTTTTTACTGTTGTTTTTAAGCCTGATAAGCGAACTGATCGCCGAGGAATCGATGAAGACGAGGCTTGAAAAATCGAGCGCGACCACTTTTGTATCGGACTTGATATTATCCGAGAAAAACTTCTCAAATCTGAAAATCTCTCCAATATCATACACTCCGGAAAGTTTAATAACTGTAAGAGAGTCAATTGTTTGAATTATCGAGATTTCCATACCTTTCACATTCAAAATCGTTGCGCCCGCGGGCTCACCCGCTGTCGGCGCGGAATAAATAGTCCGCTAAAGCGATATGCTGTGCAACTCCGTATAGACCGGCCCATCAGGCGTAAGCTTTGACGAATAGAGCACCAGCCTGCTGAAAAATGACTCTCCCAGGAGCGTCCCGCCGCGCTGCTCCACATAGCGCACAAGCTCCTCAGGAAGGGCAACCCCCTTTCGGGCGCGCGCCACAGTCAGATGGGGGATAAAATCCCGCTCTTCCTCTTTGAATCCAAGCGCGGAGGAAAATTTCTCAACTCGCTCCTTTATCCGGCCAATCATCGCAGGATCAGCCTTGATCCTGAGCCACAGCACATTTGCGCGCCGTGGATTCGGGAATGCCCCGAGACCGGTGATCTGGAACGGAACGCGGCCTGTATCCACCGTAACCATCCTGAACCCGTCTTCCACACTCTTTGCAATCGCCGGAGCGCACTCTCCGAAAAACTTTACAGTAATATGGTAATGCTCCGGCAATACCGCTTTCAGATACGCACGCTGCCCCGCAAAATACCGGTACACTTCCTGCAGCGATTCAAGTATTTCTCCTTCAATGGGCAAAGCCGCAAAAAGGCGCTTCATACCTGTTACTCGATGACCTTCGGGACGACAACATGTCCTTCCTCGAAACAGGGAGCTATCGCCTTAATGGACTCGACAGGAAGCGAAGCCCCGACTTTATCGCTTCGAAACACATTTTTCAGTTCTACGATGTGGTCTGTCGGTTCGACGCTGTCAGTATTAAGTTCATTAATCTTCTCAACATACTGCACGATTTCGGAGAGCTGTTTTGAAAATTCTCCCATCTCCTCTTCGGAAAGCTCAAGCCGCGCAAGTTCGGCGACCCTGATTATCAAATCCCTGTCGATTCTCATACTTTTTTCCTGAACCCGGTTCTGTATTTCCGGAGTTATCGCCCTTTCCTGAAAACTTCACCTTTCTTTCTATACTCAAATCTGTGAAAATCAAAATCAATAACTTTTTTAAACTTTGATGAGACGATCTCAACGCTGAGAACAAAATTCCGGTATTCAACAGGGAGCCAGTCAAAGGCGATGATCCGCGACACCCGCTCTCCGGGGTTAATAAAATCAAATCTGTATTCAAGCGAGTCCCTGTCAAAATCGATCTGTTTCAGGCAGACCTCATCACGCAGGAGCCGCCTGTTCTTCAGCAGTTTATCAAAATCATAAAGTTTATACGACGGCGATTTGCACTTCTCTCTGACAGACTCAATGGAAAGCGCCGCCATTTCCTTATCACCATAGCGGACAGTGATTTTTTTTACTGCCACAGGCTCGCTGTCAGCATTGTATACTACAATGTTAAAAAATGGTATCCTTGGCGTACGAGGCTCGGCCTTTGAATCGCGCTGCCGGGCAAAACTCGCGCTCCGGACCAGGTTCGCCCATCGCTCCTCATCAATCGCTTCCGCCGATACATCAAAATATCTGCCGTGGATAAGCGCGCAGCCTCCTTTCCGGATATCGACATCGATCCTCTCTGTCGGAATTGTCCCCCGGTCAATCCCGAACCGTGGAGTACAGTTCACGGACGTCAAAATAATCGCCGCGGCAGCCACGATAAAAAAGATGGCCTCTTTCCCGAACAGGCTGCGAAGTCTTTTTTTAATCCGGTTATAAAAACCTTTCAGCTCGGCGATATAGATTGCATCCCGCTGCTTCTTCAGGTAGTCGATCGTCGTGCGGCTGATAACCTCCCATAACATCTGCTTTTCGGGAGTCTGTGCGAAGTAGTCGAGATTGACCTGAAACGCGCCTTTGAATCTTCTCGCGCCACCTTCAGGGTTGATTTTCTTTATCAGATAGTTGAGATCGAGATTTTCATCCCTGGTGCGGAATGATGCATCCAGCGCAAGACCGTGTTTGCGGTTTTTCTCGACCGCGGCAAAAACAACCGACGCCGCGACACCCTCTTCCTGAAGTAGAAAATCGGCGATAATCGCGATGCTGTCGCGTACGCTTTCATCGATATATCCTATCCCCGCGATTACCCAGTCCTTATAGCGAATCCGGCTCCTGATCGCCTTCTGCATCAGCGCCGCGATTGTATCCGAAAGAGGAATAGCGGCTATTTTCTTGATAAGTTCAGTGTCGGAATGAGGATTCAGGAAATTAATTGCCTGCATATCAAGATCAGTTGCATGCTGGTAGCGGTCCGTATCCGTCTGAATGCCGTACACCAGCGCGGTCGCCACTTTTCTGATAAAGGCGCTGTCGCCGGCAAGCTCGGATGACCGGATCATAAGGGCAATGAGCGTGCTGGTTGACCCTACCGCGTCAGAAACGATCTTCATGGCGACACTGATCTGCTCTGTTATCGGCTCATGATGATCGATATGCACCGCGCAGGCAAGCCGTTCAGATATCCCCTTCACATAGGCCGACTGGAAATCCAGCACCGCATAGGCGTCATAACGATCGATGGCAGATGGAATCCCGTAGGTGATCGGAATTTTCAGCAGCTCGACAATAGCGCGGTTTTGAGGCAGGGAAAGACCGGAAATTGAATAGATGTCTGCTTTCACACCGAACCGTTCGCAGATCAGCTTGAGCGCATAGGATGAGGCTATCACATCGGGATCGGGGCTTCCCTGTATGAAGATGAGAAGCGATTTCAATCCGCTGATTGTGTCAAAAAGCTTCTTTCTTAATTCATCAATATTCATTGCTTCGCCTGTTCAACGTGAGCAAAACCTTTTATAGAGCAGCTATTTTCCCTTTTGATAAAACTGGATGGTGCCGGCATCTCCTTCGCGCGCATCCTTCACCGCCTGACGCAGCGAATCGATCACATCCTTCTCTGAATAGATGTCTCGCAGGCAGATCGGCCGCTCAAACGCCTTTCCGGGAGGGAAAATCGCCAGAAACGGAATGGCGCGGCTGCCGAGATCACGCAGCAGTTTCTCGGCGGCCTTATTCTGCCTTGTAAGATCGGCGACAAAAAACTCGCTGCCGGAATCTTTCATGAGTTTTGCGACACCGGCCGTCCGAAGCGAAGTGCGCTCAACGAGCTTGCAGTTCGGGCACCAGTCAGCGGTGAACTCGACAACGGAAATTTTTCCGGCGTCCCTGTTGGCAAGAAGGCGGCCTGTCGAAAAAGTCTGATCTTCAAACGACCTGTATTCCTCGACTCCTCTTTTGATGAGGCCATACGAAATAAACGCTCCCAGCACGACTATGACAACAACGGCGACTGTGGAAGCTATCCTCTTCTTTCTCTGCATCATTATGGAGCCGTACTTGCCATACTGCCAGAACGCGGCAAGGAGGAAAAGAAGGAACCAGAGCGTGGGCACAAGATACTTATCCTCAAGTATGCCGATAAGATAGACGACAGTCCCGAGAAGCAGGAATCCCATGATGCGTTCGAGCGTGGTGGTCCACTCGCCCGCCCTGGGGATAAATTTCATCAGGCCGGGCCGCACGGAGAGAAGAATATACGGAAATGCCATACCCGCTCCCACACTCAGGAATACCGCAAAAATCATCACCGAAGATTGCAGCATTGCCCAGGCAAGCGTACCGCCGAGGAACGGCCCGCTGCAGGGCGTTGCGAGAAGCGTCGCCAGCAGCCCCTTCACGTAGGCGTCAATATACCTGTTTTTCCGCGGGGCAGCGGCCCTTCCCGCTATCGCCGGCACGCCGATCACGAACAGTCCGAACATGGAAAGCGAAAGAACAAACACCAGGCCTATCATGGCTATGAGAAATGAGGTATTTTTAAAAAGGTCTCCCCATCCGTAATCGAGAAAGGCCGCGAGCGAGGCAAGCATGCTGAACACTGTGAGAATACCCAATGAAAACAGCGTCCCGATGGCGATCACCTCCCGCCGGTCTTCCCCGCCCTGTTTGATAAATCCCATGATTTTGAGGCTCACAACCGGAAGTACGCACGGCATGAAATTAAGGAGGAACCCGGCGATGAATCCGAAAAGGACTGCCTGCACGATATTGGATATCCGCACGCTCTCGACATGGCGCGGGGAAAACCTCAGCCCCTCAAAGGCTGCAGCGGACAATTCTCCCGACGGCGCTCTTTCCGTCGTTCCGATAGTCCCGGCATCACCGGGCGCGCGGGCTCTCAGATAATCGGCTTTAAGGACGGGATCGAACCCAATCGCTCGTTCGCCCGGCCCGGCAACCGCGATAACATAGTCCCGGGATGTGTACTGGGGAATACAGCTTGAGTGGTCGCAGATAAGACCTTCAAAATTCACCTTAATCGAGTAACGCCCCGGATTGACCTTTCCTTCCACGGAAAAAGGAAGAAAAAAGCGGGTTCTGTTTTCATAAATCCACACATGTTTATCTTCCCTGGGCGCGGTGTATTTTTTCCCGGGAAGGTATCGTGTCTGTTCAAAAGAAAATCCTTCCGGTGCGGTAACCCAGATGCGCGTTGCCCGTCCGGTTCCGGGACCGTGAGGATTGGCGTACAGATACTTGCCGGCCGGGATTTCCGCATTTATCGCAATCACACCGGACGCACCCTGTGGCACGGCTATTTCCCCCGGTTCGATACGCAATCCGACATCCTGAGAAACTCCAGGTACAACGGTGGATGAAAGGAACAGCAACGTCAGAAGAGCTTTTCGAACGAAATCCATAATTCATTCCTCATCCGGCAATCGCTTGAGGAAAGCGACCAGCGCCGGTTGTTTTTCAAAAATGATTTGATTTATCCTTTCACTGACATATATTTCATGATATGAAACGCAATACATGATTCTGTTTAAAGGAAGCAGTTGCTTTTTAAATACCGCCATAATTTATCATATGTCAAATAAAAATCTCAGCGGCGTATGGAGAAAGCAGCGGATAATGCGCATGTCCGGATACAGCAAAAGGGAATTACTATACCAGCGACAGGCGGGAGTCAGGGCATGCCGCCTGTAAGTGAAAAGGAAAAATGCCGGAGGTGTGGAACCTGCTGCCTTGCCAACATGGCCGCGTTTTCAGGGACAATCAGCGACGATGACCGGACCAGATGGGTGCGTGAAGGACGCAGCGATATACTGCGCACGATGGAAACGGAAGGGGCGGTCTGGGCGGGAGACCACTTCGTGTCCGGACGCGACGGCAATTATCTGCATGAATGCCCATTTCTCAGGCGCTCTGAGGAGTTTTACATATGCGACATTTATCAAACCAGGCCGCAGGTATGCAGAGACTACATCCCGGGCTCTTCTGAAATCTGCCCACTGTTTGAAAAATGACTTTACGCGTACTTGTTTTTGTTTAAGGTGCGTAAAAACCGGCCAGCAAACAGGAGTAGGCGGCGATCCGCTGACCGTTTTCCATTACTACAGAGGAGTCGTACAGGATCCGGAACCATGCTGAGACAACAGAACAATGCCAATCAGGGAATCGTTTTTAAACTGATTTTCTTAAATGTCGCGGTTTTTACCCTGCAGATACTTATGGGAAACCAGTTTCTTTCCCCTCTCATCCAGTATTTCGCGCTTACTCCGGCCCTTGTCGTTGATCGATTGTACATCTGGCAGGTCGCGACCTACATGTTCCTTCACGGCAATATGCTCCACATCTTTTTCAATATGTACGCTCTTCTCATTTTCGGCATCCCTATTGAGCAGGAGTGGGGAAGCCGGCGTTTTCTGCTGTACTACCTGTTTACCGGCATTGGCGCAGGCGTGAGCATCTTTTTTATAAATCTGATCACACAAGGACCAGGATACGTCAATCCCACCATCGGCGCATCCGGAGCCGTGTTCGGCCTCCTGCTGGCGTTCGGTATGCTCTATCCGAACGCGCAGTTGCTGATCTTTTTTTTCATACCGGTCAGGGCCAAATACCTTGTTGTTATCTACGGATTGATCGAGCTTTATCTTGAACTATCCAGCCCGACCTCCAACATATCGCACGTCGGCCACCTCGGAGGTATTTTTTTCGGACTGCTTTATTTTCTTATTTTCAGAAGACGCTCTCTTTCCTTTAAATCACGGCTGATCAAATCACAGATCATGAAAAACATTTCGTCGGCCAGAAGCCAGACACCTGCCGCGCCTGCGGGAGATGCGGACACGAAGAAAGAGTACAAAATATCCTTATTAAAAAAACTTGAACAGTCAGGATACGGCGCCCTGTCCGATGACGATATACAGTTTATTAATTATATGCGCATCATGCACGGCGAATCCGAGGGGATGTGCAACGAGATGGATTTTAATGCGGATGATCCTTACTGCTTGAAGTGCGAGAACTTTGATGCCTGCTTTGTCAGGAAGGTAAATAAATACTTTTCATAATAAACGAAGCGCCGCTTCGGATATTATTTCGTTACAGCATCTTCTTAAAATCGTCGAGCGGCAGCGGCCTGTAAAAATAGTATCCCTGAAACTGGTCACAGCCGTGCTCCTTTAAGAATTCGAGCTGTTCCACTGTTTCAACCCCTTCAGCAACAACCTTAAAGCCCAGGTTATGTGCGAGGTCGATGATTGATACCGCAATTTTGACCGAGAGCGGATCGAGCGGAAGATCATCAACAAACGACTTGTCTATTTTGAGAGTGCTGATCGGATAGAGCTTCAGTTTACTGAGCGACGAATACCCCGTACCGAAATCATCGATCGATATGCCAATGCCTATCTCGGCAAGCTCCTTTAATTTGCGAATGCTCTCCCGTTCGTTCTGCATAATTCCGCTTTCAGTGATCTCAAGCTCCAGCCATTGGGGATCAAGCCCTGTTACATCGATGGTCTGTTTAATTGTGTCGATCAGGTTGGCCTGGCTGAACTGGTAGGGAGAAATATTTACCGCGACCCGTTTCGGTTCATATCCAAGGTTCTGGAGGAGTTTGTTGTCTTCACATGACCGTTTCAGGATTATAGTACCGATATGAACGATCATGCCGTTCTTTTCCGCCAGGGGGATAAAATCCTGGGGCGGGACCAGTATTCCCCGGGCGGGAGAATACCATCTGATGAGCGACTCCATACCGATAATCCGGCCGTTACAATCCACCTTCGCCTGATAGTGCGCGAGAAAATCCTCCCGTGTTATCGCCTCCTTCAGCTCGCGCTCCAGCTTCAGCTTGTCGATCATTCTCTGGTTGAGTGAAGCGTCAAAATAACATGATGTGTTTCTACCGCGCTCCTTGGCCATATACATCGCCGACTCACTGTGCTTGATAAGCGCCGTTGCTTCTTTTGCGTCATCCGGGTAAATGCATATGCCGATACTTGCCGTCACATCGATTTCACTTCCATCTATAATAAAAGGACTGTTGAAGAGTTCTCTGGTTTTCTGGACTATTTTATCAAGCCCATCATAATTAATCTCAATGTCACGAAGACCGATTTCGGAAAGGAGCACCATGAACTGATCCCCTGAGTACCGCGAAACCATATCCTTTTTGAAATAAAGGCTTTTGAGTTTGAGAGCGATCTGCTGGAGGAGTTTGTCGCCGGCCACAGTGCCATACATTTCATTAATATTCTTGAATTTATCAATCCCGATACTCAATAAAGCAAGACGATGGGAGTTGAGCATTTCCGCGCGTATCCGGTTCTTAAACATGTCCCGGTTGGCAAGCGCCGTAAGCGGATCGTAAAAAGTCAACTCATACACATGCTGTTCGGCTTCTTTGGCCTTGGTCACATCTTCAATCACCAGTTCAATGGTTCCCATGTCAGGAAAAACCTTGGCCGATATCTCTCCCCAGAACAGCGATCCGTTTTTTTTCCGAAAGCGGATGTCCTGATTTGCAAGTTCACCCTTTTGTTTAAGGTCCGATATGAATTCATCGCGCAGGCTGAAATCGGCGAAACAATCAAAAAACGATCCTCCAATAAATTCATATCGCGAAGGGTAGCCGAAAATGCGGTATCCGAGATCATTTGTGGCGATAACCAGTCCGGTTTTAATATCGGAGGTAATCATTCCTACCAGCGCATTATCATAGAGCAAATGATACCGCCGCTCTTTTTTCTTTATCGTCTTTCCCGCGATAATGTGATCGGTAATATCGCGGATAACGATCACAATCTGATCTGCCTGGTTATGCACTTTGTTCTGAAGCGATGCAACTCCATACTTGACCGTTCCGTCCGAATGCAGGAGTCGCAACTGCCTTTCAACCCGGCTCTGATTGCTTCTGCACAGTGATTCAAGGTCTTTTTTTATGATATCCCGGTCATCAATTCCAATATAATCCAGAACAGAGGTTCCATGAATTTCATGAGGATCTATCCCCAGTATGGAATGAACCGCGCTATTTATATAGCAAATAACACCAGAATTATCCACGATGGTGATTATTTCCGAAGACAAATCCATCAATCCGCAGGAACGGTTTTCACCTTTGAATGCGCTGCAGGTGCCTGAATGATTATTGAGCATTCTTTCGCCTTTTTTACTTTTCATCCTGTACAACCGTTTCAGTTTTACCATGCCGAATATCATGATAAAAGAATACCGTTGGCGGCCGCAATTGCGGGAATAACAGCCTGCAAGCTGGTATTCTTACGCGGAAATTACCCGAATTTCTTAAAAAAAGGATCCCTGAAATTTTCAGGAGTGATCTGCCTCTGGCCCGCCTCTATTTCTTTTATAAATCTAACTATCGTGTCGTTGACAGGAGTAGGTATGCCCTGCTCTTTGCCTTTATCGCAAATGTATCCGTTCAGATAATCAATTTCGGTGGGTCGTCCGCGCTCGAGCGACTGAAGACTCGACGATTTCAGGCGGCGGTATTTAAACCCGATAAGGCGGATAAATGCGTGGCGCTTGACCTGCTTCAACATGCCCGTTCCTTCAATAAATGTATAATAATTCAGTTTTCCGGCATACGGCTCGACATTCAGTTTCATCGCATCCGCAACATCCATCGCTTCGACCATGATCTGAATGAAAATATTCCTGACCTTCTTACTTGCCAGCATCTGTCCGAGATACAGACCGCACACCGCGCCAAGCGAGGTAATGCATGAGTTGATGATCAGCTTTGAATAGAGGTTCCCGATAATGTTCTCAGAGATCTGCACCGGCACCACATTGCCAAGCATCTCCCGGATAAGAGGCAGCCGATCGTCGGGGCGGTTATCAATATTTCCGATCACAAACTCTCCCGTTGACGTCATCTCAAGCTCGCCAGCGTCATGCATGGTGCCGCCCCATCCCACGACGCAGCCGACTATTCTGTTTCTTCCGATGACCCTTCCGATCGCCTCTTCACATATGCCGTTCTGAAGCGATACGACGATCGAATCCTGATTCAAAAACGGGAGCAAATCGCGTGCGGCATCGAGCATGTCTGTTGCCTTTGTTGCAAGGAAGACGACATCTTTCTTTTCAGCGAATTCCTGTATCCTCGCGACCGCGGGCATCGCTACGGAAAAATCGCCCCTGACGCCGGTCACGTGAATACCCCGGCTCCTGACCCTTCCCGCAAGCTCAGGGTACTTACAGACAAGCTCGACCGGATATCCCGCTTTAGCCATAAATGCCGCTACAACCCCTCCTATAGCGCCAGCGCCGATAACGGCAATTTTTTGTGATGTACTCATCGCATGCCCCCGATTTTCAGATATCATACCGGATAAGTGCCTAGTATGACCTGTAAATACTATCCTTATTGCCTAAAATAGCAAGCAAAATAATAACTCCCTTGACTTCCATTTTTTTTAAACACTGTCGATATTTCAGCTTGACCTATTTTAGTTATCACAAAATAATAAATTTTATCATCAAAATATAGAGAAAGTACGCTTATTCGGCGCGTAAAGGCCCGATGGCCGCAATGAGGTATTGCATATATCTTGTTCTTTACAAAAAGGGATTGCAGTCTATTGCTATTGCACACTCATATATCACCCTGATTTTAATCATAATCTCTTAATCTCCCTATTCGGGATTCCGTTCAGTCATTACAATTAAATGATACATTATTGTATCGTGTGTCTTTGAAAAAAAGATTTTAGGAGAATGAAGATGAGTAAAAGAGTGTACACATTTGGTGGCGGCAAAGCCGAAGGGAAGTCGGATATGAAAAACCTTCTCGGCGGCAAAGGCGCTAACCTGGCGGAAATGGCGAACCTTGGAATACCGGTTCCCGCAGGTTTCACCATCACCACTGAAGTCTGCACCGAATATTATCAAAACAATCGTCAGTTTCCGAAAGGCCTGGAGGAAGAAGTTAAAGCCGGACTCGCCCATATTGAAACCATTATGAGCGCCAAGTTCGGGGATGCCTCAAATCCCCTTCTTGTTTCCGTTCGTTCCGGTGCGCGCGTGTCAATGCCGGGTATGATGGACACGGTCCTCAACCTCGGCCTTAACGATGAGACCGTGCAGGGCATCATCAAAAAGACCGGAAACGACCGGTTCGGCTGGGATTCCTATCGTCGTTTCGTTCAGATGTACGGTGATGTTGTTCTCGGATTAAAACCCGAGAATAAGGAGGACATCGATCCGTTCGAAGAGATCATGGAACACATCAAAGAAGAACGCGGCGTGAAAGCGGACCTCGATCTTACGGTGGATGATCTCAAAGAGCTTGTCAAACGCTTTAAGGCAATCATCAAAAAACGCCTCAACATGGATTTTCCGACCGATCCGATGGAACAGCTCTGGGGAGCAATAGGCGCTGTATTCGGATCATGGGAAAATCCCCGCGCAACCCTGTATCGGAAGCTCAACGGCTTTGACGACAGCTGGGGAACGGCGGTAACCGTGCAGTCGATGGTGTTCGGCAACATGGGCAACACCTGCGCGACGGGAGTCGCGTTTACCCGCGACCCCGCCACCGGCGAACACGCGTTCTACGGGGAATACCTCGTCAACGCCCAGGGCGAGGATGTAGTCGCCGGTATTCGCACGCCTCAGCAGATCACCATCGCTGGCTCGCAGAAATGGTCATCCCGCGAGGGGATAGCGGAAGCCGACAGAAAGGCTAAGTTCCCGTCCCTTGAAGAGCAGATGCCTCAGGCGTATGGCGAACTGGTTTCCGTTTACAAACGCCTCGAATCGCATTATCGCGACATGCAGGATATAGAGTTCACCATCCAGGACCAGAAACTCTGGATGCTCCAGACCAGGAACGGCAAGCGCACCGCGGCAGCCGCTGTAAAAATCGCCGTCGACATGGTCAACGAAGGCATAATTGACAAGAAAACCGCTCTTTTGCGGATAGAGCCCAACTCGCTCGATCAGCTTCTCCACCCGACATTTGATCCGAAGGCTGAAAGAAAAGTTATCGCGAAAGGACTTCCGGCATCTCCCGGCGCCGCGACAGGCAAAGTTGTGTTTAACGCCGACGACGCTGAAGAGTGGGCAAACCGCAAAGAAAAAGTGATTCTCGTCCGGATAGAGACCTCTCCTGAGGACCTGAAAGGAATGACGGTTGCGCAGGGAATTCTCACCCAGCGCGGCGGCCAGACATCGCACGCTGCTGTTGTCGCGCGCGGCATGGGCAAATGCTGTGTATCCGGCTGCGGTGACCTTGAGATCAACTACGCGAAGAAAGAGATGAAGGTCAAAGGCAACCTCATCAAGGAAGGGGATTTTATCTCGATAGACGGATCGACGGGCGAGGTCATGCTCGGGGAAGTGAAGACACGTGAGGCCGAGCTCTCAGGAAATTTCGGGACCATCATGCAGTGGGCCGACGAATTCAAGAAGCTTTCGATACGCACCAACGCTGATACGCCCCACGATGCCGAAGTCGCCCGTAATTTCGGAGCGCAGGGGATCGGCCTTTGCCGTACGGAACATATGTTCTTTGAGGGCGACCGGATCAAGGCGGTCAGGGAGATGATCTTATCCGACACGCTTGAAGGCAGGAAGAAGGCGCTCGCCAAACTCCTTCCCATCCAGCGCCAGGACTTCTACGGAATTCTCAAGGCGATGCAGGGATACGGAGTAACGATCCGTCTTCTCGATCCCCCGCTGCACGAGTTCGTTCCGCATGAGGACGAGAACCAGCGCGAGATGGCTAAAGAGATGGGCGTATCTTTCGAGCAGATAAAGGCGAAGGTGGAATCGCTGCATGAATTCAACCCGATGCTCGGCCACCGCGGATGCCGTCTCGGCATCACCTATCCGGAGATCACCGAGATGCAGGCGCGCGCCATCTTTGAAGCGGCTTGCCAGCTCAAAAAAGAAGGCGTTGACGCAAAGCCCGAAGTAATGGTCCCGCTCGTGGGCACGGTAAAAGAGCTTATCATGCAAAAGGACATCATCGTGAAAACAGCCGAAGCGGTCTTCAAGGAAACTGGCATCACGCTTGAATATCATGTCGGAACGATGATTGAAGTACCGCGCGCTGCTGTGACCGCGGATGAGATCGCGAAGGAAGCCCAGTTCTTCTCCTTCGGCACCAACGACCTCACACAGATGACATTCGGTTACAGCCGCGACGATTCGGGAAGCTTCCTGCCCGAATACGTGGATAAGAAGATTCTTCCCAATGATCCGTTCCGAGTCCTTGACCGTGACGGCGTCGGCCAGCTCATAAAAATGGCCGTCGAAAAGGGAAGAAAAGTACGGCCAGATCTGAAGATCGGCATCTGCGGCGAACATGGCGGAGAGCCGAGCTCCATTGAATTCTGTCATATGACGGGATTGAATTACGTGAGCTGCTCGCCGTTCCGGGTTCCGATCGCACGGCTCGCCGCGGCACAGGCTGCGATAAATAACAAATAGTATTGAGTTTCCGGCCCCGCCCCTCTTTCGAATGGAGGGGCGGGGTATTTTACGCACTTATCTGATATACGAGGTTGTCATGAAGCATTTAATCATTGCGGCATCCATACTGTTTTTCGCTCCTTCCCTTCTTTTAGCCTCTTACGAAGACGCGCTCAAGCTGTATGATACCGGAAAACATAAAGAATCGCTTACCATGATTGCCGGCGAGCTCAACGCGCCGAATGACATGGCGCCGGATTCGCCGAACTACAAACTTCGCTATCTCGCCGCCCACAACCACTGGAAGCTCGGCAATTTCGAATCGGCTCTCCTTCATTTCCAGAGATGCATGAAGATAAAACCGGACAGCATCGATCCTTACATCGACTCCGCCCTTATGCTTTCGGAAGCTAATAAGCTCAATGACGCACAGCAGCTTGTACAGCACGGACTTAAGATAAAAGAGGACGCGGTCCTATATTATGTATATGGCAAAATCGTTCTGATGCGCCGCGATTACTGGCAGGCAAAAGCGCTTTTCGAGAAATCTCTTGCACTCAATCCTGAGCTTTACATCTCATATAACAGTCTCGGGATATGCCTGATGCGGCTTGAGCGATACTCGCAGGCCAATACGGCATTTGTCGCCGCTTTATCAATTGCTTCCAGGTCGCCGGAAATTATGAATAATCTCGGCTACAGTCTGGAAAAAATGGGCCAGGCTGATAAAGCAATGCCGTATTTTGAAAAAGCGCACCTGCTCAATCCGGAAAACCCGACTATAGCGGCAAACCTTGAGCGGGTAAAAAATATTAAACACAAATAGTTTTTCTGCAACCTGCTGAGCAATAAAACGGAGCGACTGCTCCGTTTTCCATATCGCCACATGAATAAATACCTTAAAAATGATCCGCTTCCATTGCTCCTGAAATCAGGCGATCCGACGGTTTCCTATCTTGCCCTGCGCGATATATGCGGACTTATTCCTGATGACGAACGGCTTATTTCCGCCTATCGAGAAAACCTTTCTTCGCCCTCAATTTCAGCTCTGACCGCAAATGTGCATAACGACATTTTGGGGGATATTAAGCATCGCGACACCTACTATCGCGGCACGATCTGGCGCTTCGCCGAGCTTGTCAACGCGGGACTCACGGTGCGAGAGCCATCTGTTCGCGCTACAGCAGACTATATTGTCTCCACATGCCAGATGCCGTCAGGAGGATTCAGTCCGCAGTGCGCTCCTCCTGTAGAAGACGCCTGCCTGACCGGCGATTTGACCCGCTACCTTTTACTGGCAGGCTATAGTAATGACAGGGTCGAAGAGGGCATTAATTGGATACTCCGCAACCAGCGTCATGACGGGGGATGGCTCCATCCTTCCGTTCATTCTACATCGGGGCTAATCAGGCTGATGCTTTTTCGAAAGTCGTCTTTCTGCCGTGAAGATGAAATCAATACAAATGTTAAGAGCTGTGTCTATGCTTCCATCGCATGCGCGTCGGCCCTCATTGTATATGGTCCAAGAACAGGTGATATTAGAACGGCGATCGAGCGGGCAGCTGAATTTTTTCTTTCAAATCATTTGTTCGCCCATCGGTCTGACAACGATGTTTCATCACGGATGATGCGGTATCGGAACAGAAATTTCGATCTCCCCGGGTATCCCATTCTCGGCCAGTATGATATCCTTTCAGGACTTATTTTCATTTCCCTCGCCGGGTATTTTTCTGATGATAGGATAGGAGAAGCATTTAATGTCATTATGGGGAAACAGCGTATTGACGGGACAATGCCTTTTGAATCATTCAATCTTGGAATGCTTTATAGCAGGAACGCTCAACCAAAGGGTCATCATCGGTATGACTTCTGGACCACGCTGCGGTTTCTCAGGTTTTTAAAAGCGGCCGGCTTGTACAGCCCGTCTCCCTGCCAGGACATTATTTCGAGAGGGCAATGCTGAGCGCGGTGGTGAGCTTGAGGATATCCTTATTGCCGCGGCGGACCCTGGTACACAGCATTGTTGCAATATTTGAAAGTATCCGTACGCCTATATCCGGATATTTAAAAATAAATTCTTCGAATTCCTCCTTTTCTATCTCGTAGAGCACACACGGCTCATACGCCTTTACCGTTGCCGAGCGGGGTTGGGCCTCAAATACCGACATCTCCCCCAGTATCCCTACAGTTTCCGCTTTAAGCCGCACAAGTGATTTTTCCACTTCGCTGTATCCCGCCTGGTTGCTCACTTTCATGGTGATAACGTTTGATACAATCACTTCGCCATCGATGAAAAAGAACATGCTGAATTTATCTTCGTCCTCTTCCATGATTACATCGTTCTTGTCGAAGGTGATCCGTTTGCACTGGTCAAAAAGCAGCTTCGCCTGATCTTCCGATATTCCTTCAAGGATTGATATGTTGTAAAATTTTTCAAATTCTGTCATTTTTTTACACTAACCTCGCCGATCACCACGGCTTTATCATTTTCCTTGATAACATAGTCCCATCCAGGATTGATTGCCACGCTGACATTTCCTCCCGTCTCCTTGAAAAAGTCTTTTTCGGACTGCTCAAATTTTCTCTTTATAAACTCATCAACCGACGAAGGATCATGTGAGAGAAAGTCGTCTATCGAAAGCTTCTTTGCCTCTGAAATGATGCCGATCAGGATCGCTTTCTCCCGGTGCCTGAAAAAATTCATAAGATCAAAGAATGATTTTCCGACCATGGACGCGGGGATCATCCGGGTCGTAATGTCATTGTACAGATCGAAATTCATTATCTCCTTGACCGCCTGCGGTATACCCGGAAAGAGCGAGGCGCTTACAAGCAGGAAACTGTTGAACTGACCGTCGATGATGATATTGCTGATATTCATCCTTTTCAGGTACTGCTCATTCTGCTGATTAATAAGCTCGACGCTGATCTGTGCGCCCGCGTTCAGGTTACTTATCGTGTAAGCTGCAAGCACTGTCCGCTCATCTGAATTCTGCCTTGTATGCTCCCCCGATTCATCGGCAAGGATAATGATCGACTTTGATTTTCTGATATTCGCTTTTTCCAGCACCTGCTCGTGGGTGTAATCGCCATGAATAAACTCGATTTGGAGCAGCTTTGACGAGTAGGTGAATTGGAACTCGTTCAGCGTGTCCGTTTCAAGCTCGTTAATCAGAACTATCTGAATTTTCTCTTTGAGCTTGTTGCAGATCGATTGGAAGTCAGAAAGAATCCTGTCGGCCGTGGCATTCCAGCCGCAGATAATAAAATGGTCGGTGAATTCGATTTTCTGCAAACCCTTCCCCTCCTTCATTTTCCGGTCTACGAGAATCGAAGCGATAGTACCTGACAGGATAACAGTCAGGACAACACCGCTCCCCATCAGCAATATCCCGATAACCCTCCCTGTACCGGTAAGCGGATATTTATCTCCGTATCCAACAGTCGTAATAGTGACTATTGCCCACCAGATGCCGTCGGTAACATTTTTATACAGGGACGCGGGATTTTCCCTTTCTACAAAATAAACGAGCGCGCCCAGCACCGAGACGACCGTGAACAGGAGAAGAACCAGACGGTGGACCTTCTCCTTTTTGAGGGTGTCGAGAATTTCTATGATAGTTCGTATTCTATCACGGATCGATTTCATACGTTATAGCGGATTATTCCTGTTGAATTTCAACGTTTCAAATTCTTTGACGGGCGATTAATGCGACAGCATCTTCTACTGGTTCATCACGGGAACGGGCTTTTGTCTGTCGCTATCTAAAACTTATACAACAGCTTGCCTACTATCCGTTTTCCCGAGATCGGCCCGAAAAAGCGGCTGTCCATACTGGAATCAAAATTATCTCCGAGGACAAAGAACTCGCCGCGCTTCAGTTTTATTATCGGATAATTATCACGATAAGAAAAGCTCATGGGAAAAATCCTCTGGTCTTTTGAGATAGTTTTCCATGAAAATATTGCGCGTTCGTTGTTTATAAGTATGTTTTTATTCTGAATTTCAACGCTATCGCCTTCATGTGCGATTATTCTGCTCAACAGTACTTTTCCCCGCTCCACGGGGCTTTCTATAAGGACTACCTCGCCGACTTTAGGCGAAAAATGCTTTAAAAGATACATCCGCTCACCCGGCTGAATTGAGGGCAGCATTGCATCGTCATGCGCGGTAAAAGGCATTACAAAAATCCGTACCATTATCAGCCCTATTAAAAGACCGGCAATGGCAAGCAGCGCTTTTGAAAGCGGCGTGAGTGTATCGTCGTACGTTTTCCTGTCCAGATTCATTGTCCCAATTCCTTTTATAAAAAATAGTCCGCACGCTCCTGTTCGCACGGAAAACCGTCAAAATGTTACTTCACTGTAATTGAAGTTTAACGTCGATGTTTTTTTACGATTTCAAGCACTGTGCCGATTACATATTCAACTTCATCATCCGACATTCCCGGATAAATCGGCAGCGACAGCATTCTGTTAAAGCACCATTCGGATCCGGGGAAACCCTGCTCACGATAACCCAGGCTCCTGTAAAAGCTGAACCGGTAGAGGGGGATATAATGGACACTTGTCATAACTCCGGCTTTCTTCAGTTCGACGATAATCTCGTCTCGAGTCAGAGCAAGCGCGTCCGTGTCCAACTTCAGGGGATAAAGATGCCACGAGGATATTCTGTCTGGTTTTACCGTGTAAGGGATTAGGGGGTCATACGCGCTGAACGCCGCATTATATCTTTCAGCGATAGCTATCCTTTTTCTGTGAAGAAAATCCTGCTTTTTAAGCTGTTCAATCCCAAGCGAAGAGTTCAGGTCTGTGGTGTTATATTTGTATCCCACATCACTCACATCATAATACCATGAACCTTTTTCTGAATAGCGGTTCCATGCGTCGCTTGAAATGCCATGGAGACGGAGGGAACGCATTTTTTCCGCCCTGTCGTCCCTGGCTGTGGTTATCATGCCTCCTTCTCCCGTCGAGAGCGTCTTCGTCGCGTAAAAGCTGAAACAGGTCATATCAGCAATAGTTCCGACCATTTTCCCCCGATACCAGGAGGGCAGCGCGTGTGCCGCATCTTCTATTACAGAAATATTCCTGGATCGGGCCAGCGCAAGGATTTCTTCCATATCCGCGGGATGTCCGCCGTAGTGCACAGGGATTATAGCCTTTGTTTTACCGGTTATCTTTCTCTCGATATCGCTGACGTCGATAAGGTGGGTCTGCGGATCAACATCCGCGATTACCGGGTTCGCGCCGAAGTACACGACGACTTCCGCGGTCGCTACAAACGTACTCGCTGGCACGATTACCTCATCACCGCGCTCCAGCCCAATGGCCCGTAAGGCCAGATGAAGCGCTGAAGTACAGGAGTTAACCGCCACAGCATTCTGCGCACCGACATACGAAGCGAACAAGCGTTCGAATTCTATCGTTCTTTCTCCCATGGTGAGCCATCCGCTTTTCAGCGACTGGACCACGGAATTGATTTCATCGTCGGTAATGTACGGTCTGTGGAATGGTATCTTCATCACTTGAGGGTATAGAGTTCGTCTTTTTCAATAATGGTATCGAGAGAATAATGGTGTTTTTTTGCGATGAATATAACGTAAAACAGAATGAAAAACGCGATATCGCGGACAATGAGCGGGAATCCGATTTTTTCGCTCATGCCAAAACGATGCGTCTCGAAACATCCGCATTCGAACGAAGCGCCGCGCACCACATTGATACTGATCGCCACGGTAAATACCGCCATCAGCCCCATCGACAGAAAGGATGCCGCTCTTATTTTCAATCCCGCCACCAGAAATATCCCTATCAGCAGTTCGAGATACGGCAGCACTATGGCCGCGTATGGAATGAGCGCTGAAGGGGATATTCTATAAAGCTCGATAACCCTTCCGAAAGCGACCGGATCGAGCGCTTTAAAAAAACCCGAATAAATAAAGAGCAATCCCATAACTATACGAAGCACAGACAGCGGCCTGTTCCCGTAGATAAAACCAGCACATACATTTTTAATGGATTTCATGATCATTATTCATTGCTGCCGGGGCTGTTTTTTCGAATCCGATTCAACCGGAAATCCTTTTTCTATCCATGATCCAAAGCCGTCTTTCAACACATAGATATGACGGGAATAGCCAAGGCTCACAATAAGCCCGGCGAGTGTTTCAGCTGAATTGCAGCCGCGGTCACAGTAAAGAACCAGTTCGCGGGGGCCTGCGATCTCACCGTAAAGCGCCTTAACACGTTCCAGCGCCAGGGATTCCGGAGCGGCGGGGATATTGTCCGCGCTTTGGATATGGAGTTCCCAGTACTCCTCCCGTTCCCTGGTATCGATAAAAAGTGCCCTTTCGCCGTCAAATTTGATCTTCGCCTCCTCAACCGAAACCATCACAATACGCTTTTCTTCCAGGCTTGCCCGGGGGACAAAGATGTATCCTTTCGGATGCACGATGTTTACAAATAATCCTATCACCGCGGCCCCGATAATCATAACCGCCGCCTGACGTATTATTTTTTTCATCTCCCGCCGTTCCATCATTTAAACCGGACCTTTCCCGCGATTTCGGATACTTCATTTTTATAATCGTTTATCAGACGCCGGATATAAGCGTCGTCTTCCGGCTGGAATTCATCGGGCAGTTCGAAAGAATTTTTATAGGAAACGATTCTGCCGTTTTCATATTTCACCTGAAGGATTCCTATCCTCGCTCCATTAGTGCCGGCCTGAACAATGATCGATCCGTTGCTCATGACCGGTTTATCAATGAGCGACTGGGTGTGCCCGCCAACAATAAGATCGATCCCCGCTATTTTTTTCTGCAGCAACAGATCTTCGTCGTATCCGGAATGCGAAAGAAGCACCACAAGTCCAGCACCACGACTCTTCAGCGATTTGACGTCCTTTCTGATTTCCGAATACTGATCGGCAACCTTTATATCGCGCGTTATCTTTGATGGATAATACTGGAATGCGCCGCCTGATATGCTTCCGATAATACCTATTTTCACTCCTCCCCGCTCGACTATACGAATGCGGGGCGCCCATTCCCTGAATTTACCTCCCGTTTTTATGAGAAGGTTGTTACTGGTATAAGGCAGCTTTGAGGCATATTCAAGGAATTTACCGGTGCCGATTGTGAATTCCTGATCGCCGGCCGCAACCGCGTCATAGGCGATCGAGCGCATCGCTTCGGAAATATATTTCGTCGAAAGAGGATCAGGATCGTACGTGAAAAAATCTCCCGTTTCAACCAGCACCACGTTTGGATAATTCTTCCTGATAGTACGGATAGCCGTCGCCCTTTTCACAAGACCGCCCCGCGGATTGGCCCGGCACTTGCAATAATCGAGGTTTCCGTTCAGCGAGTTGGTATACACCAGCGTAATATCAACCGGAGCGGAATATATATCCTCTGCCACGGCAAAAACCAGGCACACAAGCACGGCCACAAGCAATTTCGGAACGGGAACGCCTTTCATCATCGGTTTTCCTCTATCCATCAAAAGGCCGGAAAGAATTTAAGCTTTTTCATTATAGTATACGATTTAAATCAGAATCAGTCAAGGGCTGTTTGAGACATAATTCGATAAGTCCTTTTTGCTCTATTTCAGCCCGTACTTCACCGCAATATTTTAAATATCACAAGACTCACATCGCTCATAAGCTTCTCATCCCCGACAAAAACACGGAAGTCCTCATATACCTTCCGTGACAGCACTGCCGGGGAATCGCCATGATTAAGCCTGACCATATCCTTTACCCTTCCGACAGGAAAAGATTCCCCGTTTTTATTAAGCGCCGAGACAAGCCCGTCTGAATATAAAAAACCGATCTGACCCGGTTTAACGTCGCACGATCTTACTTCGTAGGCAAAGTTTTTATCTATTCCGACAGGAATCCCTTTCGTATCAAGTTCAGTGAAAACGTCCGTCTCCGGGTTGTATACGATCGCCGCGTTGAAAGCCGCGTTTGAGTAGAACAGCTCGCCGGTGGAAGCCGAATACACGGTGTAATACGCCTGGGCGTATTTTGAGGAAAAACGCGAGGTGGACAGCACCCAGTTCATGATGTTGAGCATTTTTTCAGGTCCTTCGTGCTTTTCCGGCTGGTTATGGAGCACCGTGTACAGCTCGAGCAGTATCAGTGCGGATTCCACTCCCACGTCGGAAATATCCGCGATGAAAAGTCCAAGCCGGTTGCCGGGCATTACGAATGACTCGAAGTAATTGCCGCCGTGGTGGGAATTGTTGATATAAAATGAACTCAACCGCATCCCGGGAATGTTTTTCAGCTCTTTGGGGATGAGTTTTTTCTTTATACCCTCAACCACGAGTTTGTCGTGTTCAACGACCTGCGTAACCTTGACGTCCTCTATCATGATCGCGTTCGACAGGATCTGCTCCATCTGGATCCGATATACGTCAAGAACATAGAGAAGGTCGACCGAGTACGGCTTCCGCTCCTTGAGCGCGCCCAGCGCCAGAATCGCAATCAGCTGCTTGTCGTTGTTAAAATACGGTATCATGACCCTGATATCGTTGTTGCGGAAAACTTTATACAGGAGGCGGCGGTACTGCTGAAGGTTTGTGTCGGTAATAAAAAGAGATATCTCAATGAGTTTTTTGTATTCGATAAGACATTTTACCATCGGATCGGCTTCTTCTATCCTTCTGACCTCAATTTTTTCACCGAACCCGAAACTGTATTCATACGCTTTCTCTTTCACATTATAAATGTAGAAAGCGGCACGGCTTATCAAAAAACGCTTTTCAAGAGTGGTGATTGTCCTGTCGAAGAAGAACTCCCAGAAATGGGCCTGATCGCTGACATTACCGAGGCTGGTAAGCTCCTGGTAAAAATCGGTGACGTTCCGTTCGAATTCAATATAGCCCCTTCTGAAGAAACGCTCCAGAGCCGGCCCCACAAAGCGATAGAAGAGGAAAAGATACACGAACAGGAATATCGCTATGCCGACCGGCGGAACATAATACCCCCGCACCGGAAATTCGAGGCTCATTTTCAGTATCAGATATGAAGGTACTGACAGTAACACGAACACGGTTATCCAGTACAGGTTTTTCTGGTAAAACTGTTTGAAGTCAAGTATCCGCACGTCAGAGAGCGCGTAGTTTATAACACTACCGATCATCATACTTGAGAAGATGAGCGAAACATTCTTGAAGGTATGCATACTGTATCTGAATGGAAGCAGAAAGGTGCATACTACGATGATGAGCGCTCCAACAATGATTCCGCTATACAATAATATCAGCTGGTTCTTAAAAGATTCGTTTTCTATATTTCTGTATTTATATAAGAAGGTCACAAGAATTCCTGACAGATAGAGGCCGAAAAAAACAAAATAGATATAGGAATAATCCCCAAGTTCATGCAGGATGACATTGTCAAACCGTGCCTGCTTCAGAACAAAATCGGTGGTAACCGTCACTATCGTAACCGCTATCCCCGGAACCGCGGACAGAGAAATGATCCATCCCGGCGTCTGTCGCTCAAAGCGCGGATACATCTGCGCAAAGTGAAAGATCATCTGGGAAATAAAGAACAGTGAAGCAAGATATATCCTGGCCGAAAGGGCCAGATGCGGCGATCTGTAGAATACAAGCTGAAACCCGAGCGAGGAAAAAAGCAGCAGCGAAATAAAGCTGGTAAGCGAAAGGAGGCGGTTGATCGGCGAATCAAAGCGCCGAATAATATTGAATAGAAAAAAGTAAGTGTAGAGCGCCAGAATGATCAGTATGCAAAATATATCAAGATAGTACACGCCGCTACCGTCATGTTTTATTTAATTTTAAAGGCACTGACGAGACGAAATCTTTTTCTGTATACCATCATATATCACAGTGCGTGATAATTTTGCAATACATATTTATTTTATCATTACCTCGAACCGCCGCTTCTGGAAATAATTTCCATAACCTCCGCGGCCGCTCGCACGCTGTCCATGTTCTCAACTTCGGCAAGAAACCGCATTTTTTTTAATGAATGAATGTAGAGCGGATCATAATATTTTTCAAGGAGCAATTGCGTAAAAAGGCGGAGCTCGCCTTTTCCGAGATATTCAAGAAGAAGCGAGGTGTTTTTCTTGCCAAGACGTGATTCAAGTGAGACGACAATCGATTCCAGTTCACGGGTATCCAGAACCCTTGTATAATCGGCGAGGAGTATATCCACCCGTCTCTCCATCGGCGCGGTGACAAGGATTCCGGGTGAACGCATCATTTCAGAAAAGAATTTTTCGGGGATGTGAAGGTCACCGATCTTTTTCGATTCCCCCTCGCACAGAAGATACGGCGAGCCTTTCAGCACATCTATCCTCTTCAGGAAGGCGCTTTCAAAATGCTTCTGTGTCTTCGGTTCGAGCCCTATCCCGCCGAATACCGAACTCCTGTGCCCTGCCATCTCCTCCAGGTCAATTGAGTTGGCGCAATGGCGCAGGATTTCCGTCTTGCCAGTGCCCGTCAGGCCGTGAAGCACGAAAAGGGGTTTTATCATCTGAAATGATTCCAGGCGTGAAACCACGGAGCGCCGGTATCCCTTGTATCCGCCTTTCAGGCGGAACACCTTGAATCCGAGCGATGTCAGAAGCGAGGAGAGCGAGTCGGATCGCATTCCCCCGCGAAAGCAGTAAATGACCGGCGTTCCCGTTTCAGCGAGGCCGGTTATCCGCTCGAGAATTCCTGAAAGTTTCCGGCCCACGATCTCGCCGCCGCGGATGATCGCATCCCCCTGCCCGACGAGCGTATAAAGCTTTCCGATTTCCTCCCTTTCCATGTCGTCAAAAAGGGGAATATTGATCGCGCCGGGTATGTGGTCCTGGGCAAACTCGATCGGCGCCCGTACGTCGATGAAGCAGGGTGACGGGAGGTCCAGAGCCTCTTCATACCGTATCTCATTCATCGCGTTACTGGATATAGCCCCAGGACTTGAGGGTTTCTTTCATTCCTGCGGATATGCCCTTCTGCTCGAGTTTATCGATATCTATCCATCGGTGAAGGTCCATTCGCGACACTTTTACCGACAAACCGTTTCTACCCGGCTTCTTCAGCTCTCGCGCGTCGGGAAGACTGAATTCATTAAGAGAGATAAAATCGGTCCGGTTTGCGATAATCACCGGATTTGCGTATAGATTCAGGTTGAGATAAGTCGTAAAAATATTAGTTTCGGGAACAGATCTGCCGTTATCGCTGAAATGAACGGTCAGCGGCGCGCGGTCATTCTCATGCTCGACAACAAGATAGACGGGATTCTTCTTCACATTGAACGCGATCTTTACCGAATTGCCGTTCTTTGCTACCTTCGATACCGGCAGGCTGCTGAGATCTTCGGCGTAGAGCTCTCCGCTCATCATCGCTGAGGGGCTGGAAATCGCGACGTTGACATGATGTTCGGTATCATCATCAGGAACCAGTGTGAGGATAGTCCGTTCGGGGTGGTGGATATCGGCCTCAAGAAAAAGGGTGCGAAACCGTTTCAGGAGATCGTGGCGTTGCCCGATAAGGTTCACCTTTTCGAGCGGATCGTTCTTCAGGTCATAAATCTGTTCGTACGGCACTTCGCGCTCCTCCCCGAATGCCGCGTATTTCCTGTTTACATACCGCGCCGCCTCGTTGTGGTTGAGGATATACTTGTACCGGCCTTCCTGAATTACCGATAATTCTTTGCGGCCGAAGCTCCATATCTCCCTGTCAAAATAATTATCTTTATGCCTGCCCGCAAGTACCGGCACAAAACTCCTTCCGTGGAACGCCTTCGGCACGGGGACTCCCGCCAGGTCACAGAGCGTCGGCGCGTTATTTATTGAAGAAAGCCAGGTCGGTATCCGCTTCTGCGAAATGCCGTGCCGCTTTTTAAGCTCATCAGGCAGGCGGATCATGAACGTCATCCTCGTATAATCTGCGTACTGGAATCCGCTGTCAAACTTGGAGAGGTCAAATCCCGCACCGTGATCCGTCGCGACGACGATGATCGAGTTTTCGAGCAACCCCTGGGCCCGCAGCGCCTCGTACAGGTTTTTAAAGACATCATCCGTGTAACTCAGGCAGCCCATGAAATCCGGCCTCCAGAGGCTTGCGAGCGGCGAGTTGATAATGCCCTTGAAATAATGATGGATAGGGGCGAAGAACGGCTTGTGCGGCGTGTTGAAATGAAGATAGGTAAAAAACTCCCGCTCCCTGTTTTTCCGGAGAAAATTAAAAAAACGGTGCGCTATCCCGTAGGAATCGTACGGATTGAACGAGAACTCGTATGAGCGCTCGAAGCCGTAATCCACGCCCGTTGACAGCATCTGGACCGTGAATCCGCTATTGCCAAACTGTTCAGAGATATAGCCGTTGCGCCTGAACACATCGGGGAGCGCTGCGAGACGGCCGCTTCTCACCGCTTCATAGAAGCGATCGATCTCCTCAGCGGGAATGAAATTGCGGTTGATGCCATGCCGGGTCAGGAAAGGGAAAACCGAACAAAAGAGGCCGCTCGTGGATATACGCGTTTTATCGCCGAGCGTGAAGAGATTATCGAGCACAATGAATTCCTGCTCGGCTTTCTCGCGCATGAAGGGCGTCAGATTCGAATCGGGATTGTAAAAGCTCCAGTGGCGGGTTGATACGCCGTCAAAAACGATATAGATGACATTGTAACGCCGCGCGTCATTGGCAACAAATATTTTCGGATTACCGATAAATGCAGTCCCCTCACCGCTCGAATACGAGAACCGCACGGTGATATCCTTCCCTTCCCATGAGGAGAGATCAAGGGAATATTCCCGCCAGCCGAGATCATCACGCGCCCGCGAATAGCTGCGGTTATTCAAATGAAGCCTGGCATCGCGGGCCGTCAGCGCCTGCCGATACCGCGGGAGATCAAAGCGCGTGCTCGACTTCACGACTCCGTTTGAGATGATTTCCAGGGTCAGCGCTCCATCACCGCACATTGATAGAGCCGAAAACTCGAGGACTGAATTTTTCTTCACCGTGACCGGAAAGGAAATGCCCGCCTGTTTCGGGATTATCAGGGAAGACCGTTCATCCACCCAGATGCCGGGAAGACCCGTTCCCGCGCGAAAAACAAGATCCCTGTTGCGGCCGCGCACTAACGCGTCATTTTTAATAAGTCCTTCCTTCTCTCTGATCGACTTCACCAGCGATTCAATCGCTTTCCCTGAAAAATCTCCGTGAAGACCTGCCGTTCCGACCCTGTCGACAAATGCGACATCAACGGTACGCGATTGTCCCGCAGGCGCCGTTTCGCGTGCCTCGCGGCGGGTTATGCTGAAATCGTCAGGAAAAAACAGAAGCGCCCAGACGGCGTACACCGCGACAAGCGGCGCTATGATCGCCATAACCCATATCAGAATTTTTCTTTTCTTCGATACTGTCATACGTTGCTTTCCGAATACTATCTTCGCTTAAAATACCGGATCAGAAAAAACCGGCAGGAGGAAATCCCTGTTCACGATAAAATTCCCGTCGCTTTTCTGATTCACAAAATCAAACAGCTGTTTTTTCATCTTCATGACAAGATCGCTGCGCGACCGAGAGAGGTCATGCTCATTCAGCGGGTCCCGCATCTGGTCATAGAGCTCGAAGCGAGGACCCGATGGAAGCGGCATATAAATGAGCTTGTATCCATCCGAAAAAATGGCGCGGTATTTCGCGGCATTGGTGATATTCTGATACCGCTGCTGGATCACAATCTCCCGGTGATGTCCGGGATCAATCTCGGAAATACCGGTCACGTCAGGATAATCGATTCGGGCGTGCTGAAAGAAGAGCGGCGACTTCTTATTGTTGTCAAACCAGAGTCCTGTTTCGCTGTAAGCGTCTACCCGCCCTTCCGCAGAAGCGCTTTCTTTTGAGAAAAGCGAGCGGCCATGAAACGACGCGGGCCGCGCAATCCCGGCAAGATCAAATACGGTAGGCATGATGTCGATACTGCTGAAAATGCCCGCATGTGTTGTTTTCTGTTCCTGTCCCAGCTTCGGTGAATGGATTATAAGCGGGACTTCCAGAGCTGGATATCCTTTAAGGTGCTCTCCGTGCCCCATACCGAGATCTTTGTCGTAGAGGTTTTCACCATGATCAGAGGTTATCACTACGATGGTGTTGTCGAGCATTCCCCTGCGCTCAAGATAGTCGAAGAGCCGCCCTACCTCCCTGTCAAAAAGCGCAAGACATCCGTCATAGAGCGCCACCACCTGGTCTCGGTCAGCCTGGCTGTCTTCATGCGCCTGGGCGGTTCCGCCCGCCATCTGAATCACGACCTGTTTATAGTACTTGTAGGGGCCGCGGTAATTCCTCTCTGCATAACGGCCGTAGTAGGGATACGGAGCCGCGAATGGAAAATGCGTGATCGAATAAAACACTGTAATAAAGAAAGGATTTCCCCGGGTCGATTCAATGAGATCGATCGTTTCATCGGTCACCTGGCCGTGCTGCGAGTATTTCGCGATCCCGCGAATCTCCGGGAAGAAGAGCGCACCGAGCCTGTTCGTGATAAACGGGAACAGGAATGTCTGTTTTTCGAGGATGATCTGCTTCACGAGTATCGAAAAATTCATGTTCGGCGCCAGCACCTTCCCGAAGCCCAGGTCAATTCGCGGAAATATATCCCCCGCGAAATCGGACACCACCGCGGTACGGTAGCCGAGACCGTTCAGCGTATTGCATGCCGAATCGAAACGGACATTGCGCTCGCGTGACCGCGGAAACATATGCTTGATGTTGTGCGTGAGCGGATACTGCGACGTCAGGATGCTGACCCACGACGGAAACGTCCGCGGCACCGCGGTCATCACGCCGCGGAACTGGGCTGAACGCCGGATGATCTCGTCGATCCGGGGAGTTGTATCCCGCCTGTAGCCGTTTACTCCGAAATGGTCGGGCCTTATGGCATCGGAAGCGATTATAAGGATATTTGGCCGCGCCGCCTGCCTGTAAAAAATATAATCGCATTCATAAAGGAACACTATCACGATACACGCAAAAGCCGCGACCGCAACGAAGCTTTTGTATCGAAGCAAAAGCAGCCGGCCCCACAGGCGCGCGATCCTTTCACGCGAGAAGAAATCGACGGCTATAATTATCAGCGCAGCACAGATCATTATCCATGCCGGAAGGGAGAAGACCATCGGGGAGATGTGATCCGTAAGAAAGACCTGGAGTGACTCGAACGCTTTCGCATGCGCGGCAAAGTTTTCAATATATAACTGGGGATTGAGTATCAGCTTCGAAAAAAACAGCAGCAACGCAAAAAGGAGCACAAGGCAGCCGGTTATAACCATGATTGCGCGCATGCTCAATCGGGCGGAACAATGTTTCCCGACTGATGTCACAGCACTGAAAAAAACCATGCTTAAAATTGCACCGATCACCGCATAGACAATAATAACTTTCAGGATCTGTAAAAGTATGGTTCCCCAGAACTGTCTGATGATCTCTCCTGCCAGCGCATTGTTCGTATTGCCCATATATGATATGGACAGGTTCATCACCATGCTTACAAAAAACAACAGCAGCAGAACCACGACTCCCGGAACGAACCGATAATAGTGAGCCCGTAGCAACGATGCGGCCTTTGCGATCACATTTTTACAATAATCCATCATACCAGCCGAGACACTCTCTCTTCACGCTTAATTAACGAAATGACGGCATAACCGTTGTAACAAATCCTGTTGTCGCAAGTTCATTGATCGCGTCAAACAGTACTTTCATGTACGCGCTCATTGAAGGTGCAAACAGCAGCGGATGGAAATCCTTTTTTGTTACTGTACGCCGGACAATTTCAACACCGTTATACCCCGAAACAGGACATGACGCATCCTGGCGCATTAAAGTCTCCAGGTATTCCAGCGGTATTGCGTAGATTCCCGTAACCTCACCGTCAGTAAACCTGTATTCGCGCAAATGCATATCCGATTCGTACAGATAAATATGCTGAAATTCACGGTGATAAAGGTTTTCAGTCCGCTCCTCATATTTAAAAAAGCCGAGGTCTATAAGTTCATCATCTCCAGGAAAGATGCCTATTTCCTCGAACGCCTCTTTCTGAATCTTGCTATTAACCATACCAAAAGGAACGTGGCCGCCTACAGTTATATCAAGGCAGTTCGGATACTGTTCCTTGTCCGGCGCCCTTTCCTGAAAAAGAACTTCGGGGGATTCATGCAATTTCCGCACTACCCAGAGATGCACCCCTTCATGCGGAATACCCTCCCGGTGCGCCACCTTTCTTGCAACCGCCTTTCCCGTGGGTACGGATAAATCCCAATCCCACATTTCCAGCATTTCATCACCTGGAGGATGTGTATGTTCCATACTGAAGCTTCCGGCCTCCATAATTACAGATTGATCTTCCGAGCTGTGGGATATAAGGAAGTGTGTTATTCCCGAATCATTTCAAACGAGACTATCGATCGAGGCAAGAAAAATTCTTATTACTCCATGATACCTGTAGAGCCGTTTACCCTGAATACATCTCAATATATATCAGTACAGCAAATTACACAGAAATTCTATTTATATTGCAGTTTTTAGTATTATATTTTTTAAATTTCGTGTCGAGAATGATAACAAATATCATCCACGGAAGGAGGTATTTGAAATGGAAGTCACCACTACTTTTATCACGACACCAACCCGCTACAGATCAAACTTTAACGAAACGGCTTTATCCGCAGAGAGCTCCGAATTATCAGCTCACACGGCCAGGAAAAGCGATATTAAAATAGAAAACCTTTTGATGGATATTGAAGATATCAAAGGGTTGCTTTATATGATGATGCGCGGCAAAACGGTAGAACTCGTCTCTGATTCAGATAGAATCGGCTGTAATGTCAACAAATTAGCTTAAAACAAAAAAAACCGTATAATACGATTGACAAAATTGACATTTAGCGGGTAATGTTACTAAATAATAAACTTAAAAAAAAAAATATCTGCCTCATTATTCACGCATAAATCTGCTACAATTTTAAAAATATATTGACTAAATGAGTCTGTTCTGTTTATGAATGTTTTGTGAGTTCTTTACAGTATTCTTATCATTTTTTAATTGTGATTCCTTGTTTTTTTAGCGATAATATAGAAAATCCATTCACAGAGATATATACGGCTATGAGCAAAGACCTTCAGGAAAAATCCGACAAGCTGATTAAAGAGCTCAATGACTGTCTCATTCCCATCAGCGAGGAAATTAAGAAATTAAAATGCACTGAAAAACCCGGCAAATAATCCATAATACATATAATAAATTCATAATGAGGTATTACGATGCCAGCAAAAGGACAGAAGCGCAAGCAGCAGATCATAGAGACAGCCAAGGATATGTTCATCGAAAACGGCTTCCAGAGCACTCATATCGGGCAGGTATGCGAAAAACTGAATATTGCGCGTGGGACCGTCTACCAGTATTTCGGGAATAAGCGTGAAATACTGTATGCTGTTCTTGAACAGGTAGAAGAGCGGATTGATGATATACTCGATGCGGATGACCTTCGTGATTTCTATAAAACAAACCCCAGCCAGAAAGCTGTTGTAAAATATGTTTCTGATCGGATATCCGCAACCATAAGCGTAATTATAACGGAACCGATAGTTATTAAGCTTATCTATAAAGACATTGTCGGCATTGACGAAGAAGTCATTTCGAGAGTTAATAAATTCCTTGAGTATATTTCCAAGATTATTACAAGAGATGTTGAAGAGATCAAAAAGAAGGGCGTTTACAAGAAGACTACAAATCCTGAGGTTACTTCCCTTATGCTGATCGGGGGTGTTCTCTTTGTTGTATATGAATACCTTAAAAATGAGCAGGATGTCCTTAATAAAGAGATCATAGAATCTCTTGTTAACAACTACCTCACGGGTGTTTTAAAATAGCATTCTTAACTTTCACAGTCAGGAGTAAAGGGGAACCCGGCGAATACCGGGTTCTGTTTTTATATTTCTACCGGTAATGAATATGAAAAAATCCGTTTGGCAGACTATTCTTTTTTCACTATTATTTATCGCTTTTTTTTTCACAGCCAATGCCCAGGAACAGCCGCAGGAAATCATATCCGGTCTTATGAGAGACGATCAGCAAAAAGTTGATGCCACTCTTGCCTTTATAGAAAAAAATCGTCCGGAAGAAATAATACCTCAGTTAAAAACGATACTCGTATCGCGAAATGATGAAAAATCACTTCTTACATCATTCAAAGCACTGAAATATTATCCTGTTAATAAAGTTATCAATGAATGGATCGAGATCCTTGAGAAAACACCTTCTTTTGCGGTAAAAGAACAGGCTATCGACTATCTTGCTTCAACAAAAGACAGGCGGGTCATAATCCCGATCGTTGACCAGATCAATAACCCTTATTATCCTGTTCGCGAGCGGGCGATTTTCGCTCTCAAACGGTTCAACGATGACAGTATTTATCCCCGCATTCTGAATATGGCGACAGGGAAAAATCCCGTGATGAGGCTATATTCCCTCGAGGCAATCTACCATCTGTACGATCAGCGGCTCTATAACCTTCTTATCGATATGTTGAAGGATGAAAACCATTCAGTGCGGTTTTATGTGTTGAAATGCCTTGAAAAAAACAACCTGTCCAAATCCCTCAACCATATCCGCAACACCGCGCTCCAGGACAGCAACCCTGAAGTCCGCGTCAAGGCCATTGAAATTGTAGGAAAATCAAAAGCAAACAACCCTTATGGGGTATTATATCAGAGCCTCTCCGACACGCATGCTGACGTGAGATTTGCCGCGATAAAAGCCATCCGCGATCTCGATTTCAGGCAGACGTCGCACAGGCTTTCAGACATACTTGCGGCTGAAAAAGAGGATCGCGTAAAAGAGCTTATCATCGATACGCTCGTTTCTTTCCGCAGCGGAGCCGGGTTTAAAGGCCTTTCAAAAGTACTTTATAATGATGAAAATGTCCTGTTGAGGATACGCGCCAGCCATGCGCTCGGTCAGATCGATGACCGTAATTCAATCCCATATCTTGTAAAGGCGCTGAACGACAGGGACAATACCGTGCGTGCGGAAACGTGCAATTCCCTGGGATACTATAAGATGAAGACAGCCATCGACCCGCTTATTGAGATCATAAAAAGCGATGCGACGCCGTACGTCCGTAGCGCGGCTCTGTTTTCGATTAAGAGAATCAGGGACAAAACAACCATTCTTCCCCTGTTCGATCAGTATGTCGTTGAAAAAGATGCGGTGTTCAAGGAACAGATAAAGAATGTCATCCGTCAGATGATTACGGGAGTACTCTGATTTTCTTGCGGCAGCTATTTTCATCAGAGCTTGCATATCGCTGTTACTGATTTCATCCATCTTCTGTAAAAACAATTGAATTAATTGCGCATCCCGCTATTCTTGCTATCTGTACGCACAAACTACTTTTCTACAGCGAATATACTATGAAACTGGCTATTGCACAGATCAATCCGGTCATCGCCGATATCAGCGGAAACCTTGAAAAGATACTGAATTGTATCGACAGGGCGCGCGACGCGCACGCCGATATCGTTGTTTTCCCCGAAATGTCCACGATCGGATATCCTCCCATGGATATCCTTGAGAACAAAAAGCTCATTCTGGACAACCTTGCCTCGCTAGACGCAATTGCTTCCCATTGTTCAGGTATCGCCGCTATAGTCGGATTTGTTGATTTTGACCGCGACAATCCCCCCATGCTTTTCAACGCGGCCGCATTTATTGACGACAGAAAAATTGTCTCCCGTTACCACAAAATTCTCCTGCCGACCTATGACGTTTTTGATGAAATGCGATACTTTACTCCGGGAGTTCTGCAGGAACCGGTAACCTTCTGCGGCAAGCGCATTGGACTCACCATCTGTGAAGACATCTGGAACGATATCGACTGCGACAATTTTCAATACATGGAACGCCGCCGTTATCTTGCCGATCCGGTAAAGGGCCTTGCTGATAAAAACATCGATCTCCTGGTGAATATTTCGGCTTCGCCTTACACGCGCGGCAAAAACACCGTAAAGCGCAGAATGATCGCTGAAATAGCTCAGAGGCACAACGTTCCCATCGCATACGTAAACCAGGTCGGCGGCAATGACAGCCTGATCTTCGACGGGTATAGCTTCTATGTGGACAGGACCGGTGCGTTCAAAGCCATAGGGCGCGGATTCGAAGAAGATCTCCTTATTATCGAGGATACGGATTCTTCCATAACAGAAGAGCCCTCGGAATTCATAATAGAAGATATCCGCAAGGCGCTTATTCTCGGTCTGCGCGACTATGTCCGCAAATGCGGGTTCAAAGACGTGATTGTGGGACTGAGCGGAGGGATAGACTCCGCGTTGACCGCCACACTGGCCGCCCAGGCGCTCGGGGCGGAACATGTTACCGGCATCACCATGCCGTCCATGTATTCATCGAGGGGCAGCGTGGACGATTCGGAAAAGCTCGCGAAGAACCTTGGCATAAAGATTTACACGATTCCGATCATCGACCTCTATAATCAGTTCACCGGTTCGCTTCGAGAAATCTTTGCTGAAAGGGCAGAAGATGTCACTGAGGAAAATATTCAGGCGCGCATTCGCGGCAATCTACTCATGTCGATAAGCAATAAATTCGGAAGCCTCCTTCTCACGACAGGCAATAAATCAGAGCTTGCAACCGGATACTGCACCCTTTACGGCGACATGTCGGGCGGGCTCGCGGTTATATCCGACCTGCCCAAAACACTTGTGTATGAACTTTCCCGCCATATCAACATAGAGCGCGAGATTATCCCTGTTGAGACGATCGAAAAACCGCCTTCTGCCGAGTTGCGGGAAAACCAGAAAGACCAGGACAGCCTTCCGCCCTACGATATACTGGACGCAATCCTTGAACTTTACATCGAAAAGAAGCTTTCTTCAGATGAAATTATCGAGCAGGGATTCTCCCCGGAAACCGTGCGGTACGTGCTCGGGATGGTGAACAGGAACGAGTATAAAAGAATACAGGCGGCCCCGGGACTAAAGGTGACCTCGAAGGCCTTCGGGATCGGGAGGCGTATTCCTATCGCAAACAGGTTCCGCCCGTGATCCGCTTTGATGGGTGGGATAATGAGGTGCCATGAAAGGGTTGAAGCGATTTGTAAAGCGCCATATTTTCTTCAGAATGTTTAATTTTTATCCCCCCTTCTTCGGCGCGGGGATAAAGGTCAAAATTGCCCCGGACATCAAATCAGTGGATGTTTCGCTCACGCTGCGTTTCTGGAACCGTAATTACGTGAACACGCATTACGGCGGATCGCTCTACTCGATGTGCGATCCGTTTTTCATGTTTCTTCTCATGGAAAACCTCGGCCGCGGGTATATCGTCTGGGACAAAAGCGCGACAATTCATTTCAAAAAACCAGGAAAGGGAAAAGTCAGGGCGCACTTTCATATAAGCGAGGAAGTGTACGCCCGGATCCGTAAACAGGCTGAAAAGAAACAGAAGCTTCACCCTGTCTTTTCTGTTGATATTATCGATGAATCCAACCAGGTAGTTGCCACCGTCGAAAAAGTAATGCACATCCGCAAAAAAAAGCCCTGATAACGCCACCAACTAAGGGCATTGAAAATTCACTAAATATGGAAATAAAGTAATTGACATATAGACGACCGGTCTACTATTGTTTTCATCTGATTCCTTACCATTATAAAAGCAGGTATTGTCAGGATGACTCAGACAGCGGACACACGAAAACGGATCATCACAACCGGGGCGCGTCAGGTCCACTCCCGCGGTTTTAACGCAACCGGACTTCAGAATATCCTGAGTGAAGCCTCGGTGCCCAAGGGATCGTTCTATTTTTATTTTAAAAGCAAGGATGATTTCGGCGCGGAGTTGATCGATTATTTTTCAGAGTTCATTTCCGGTATCTTTGACCGCCATCTCGGAAATACAGCGTTATCGCCACTAAAGAGACTGGATGCGCTTTTCGATTTTTATATTTCCTTCTTCAGCGGCAACCTGTGTACGATGGGGTGCCCCATTGGCAACCTTTCCCTTGAACTCTCCGATGCAAACGAGCTTTTCAGGCATCATCTCAATTCGGCGATAAACCGCCTGATAGGTCAGCTTGCGGACTGCCTCGAAGAAGCCATCTCGCGCGGCGAGATATCTTCTGATATAGATCCACATGATACGGCATGCTTTATCTTTCAGGGATTTGAAGGCGCGCTTCTGCATATGAAGGTAGTCAAAACGGTATCTCCGCTGGAATCCTTCAAAAGATATCTCGTCAGGTATTTATCCGTATCTTCAGCTAAACAAGATTAACCGCAAAGGAGCATATTCATGGGTGAAACAAAAAAGACCAGCTGCGTACTCTGCGCCCAGAACTGCGGGCTGGAAGTAGAGATCGATGACAACCGGATCATCAAGGTAAGGGGGGATAAATCCAATCCCAGAAGCCGGGGATATGTGTGTGTCAAGGGAATGAACATCCGCTATTACCATGAACATGCAGGAAGGCTCACAAAGCCATTAAAGAAAACGGACGCCGGATTTGTTGAGATCAGCTGGGATCAGGCATTCAGCGAGATTTCTGATAAACTGAAGAGCATCGTATCCCAGCACGGCCCCCGCAGTTATGCTTACATGGGGGGCGGCGGACAGGGGTGCCATTTTGAAGCGGCATTCGGAACAGGCCTTATGAAAGCCGTTGGTTCGCGCTACCATTACTCCGCACTCGCTCAGGAGCTGACAGGCTATTTCTGGGTGTGCGGGCGCATCGTAGGGCGTCAGAATCGTTTTCTCATACCCGATGAAGCCCACGCTGATATGATCCTCGCGATCGGCTGGAACGGCATGGAAAGCCACCAGATGCCGCGCGCCCCTCTCGTGTTGCGTGAATTCTCCGAAGATCCCAAGAAGCTCCTCGCGGTGATCGATCCGCGCACCTCAGAAACCGCAAAGATCGCCAATATCCACATTGCACTTCGTCCCGGCACAGACGCACTTCTCATGAAAGCGATGATAGCGATCATCCTTCAGGAGGGTTGGGAAAACCGTGAGTATAATGAGAAAAACCTGAGCGGATTTGAAAAGATAGAATCTACTTTCAGAAATTTTGATCCCCGTTCCGCCCTCGAACTATGCGAAGTGGCGTATGATGACGTGCATGCTCTTTGTAAAGAACTTTCCAGGCGCCGCTGGTGTTTCCATTCCGATCTCGGCACATTGATGAACCGCCACAGCACACTCGTTTCATACCTGCACATTATACTGGCGGTCGTATGCGGAAGGGTTTGCGTTCAGGGAGGCAATGTTATCCCGGGCACGTTTGTGCCTCTGGGAAGCCACAGCGATGAGCGGGACCCGAAATCGTGGAAAACGGTACAAACAGGTTTTCCTGCAATCACCGGCTCGTTCCCGCCGAACGTGCTTCCGGAGGAAATTATGAGCGACCACCCTGAAAGGCCTCGTGCGGTAATCGTATGCGGATCAAACCCTCTCCGCTCATACGCAGATACCACCGCGTACGAGCAGGCGTTTCAAAAGCTGGACCTGCTGGTCACCATTGAACTTTCGATGACTGAAACCGCCGCCCTTTCCCACTATGTGCTACCGGCCCGTTCGGCCTATGAAAGCTGGGACACCAGCTTCTTCTCGTGGAACTACCCGGAAATTTTCTTTCACATGCGCCCGCCGGTCCTTACTCCGGAGGCAGAACGGCTGGAGTGCGGGCAGATATTTACGAAAATAGCTGACAAAGCCGGACTCATTCCCGCGATCCCGGAGTACCTGAAAAAAGCTTCCTCCAAAGACCTGTTTGGATATTCAATGGCGTTGTTCTCATATTTAAGGAAAAACCCGAAAGCGGCAAAATCGGTGCCCTTTATCCTCGCCAAAACGCGGGGTGAATTTCTTGATTCGGCAAACCTCGCGACGTTATGGGGGATACTGATGGCTATGCCCTCCTCGGGCCGAAGGAACGCCGCGCGCGCCGGGTTCCCGCTTGGGTCGTGGTGGGGGACGCTTCTCAGGCCGTTTCGGGTTCTGCGGGCCCTTTTCGCGATGGCCCGATACAGGAGTATCGCTCCGCTCATGGCCCTCTCCCCGGCGATACGGCAGAGCGAAGCGTTGTACAACACGCTCATATCTCACCCTGAAGGGATCTGGATCGGCAGGCTCGAACTTGACGGCAACATGAAAGAGCTGCGTACCGGCGACCGGAAAATCAATATCCACATCCCCGAACTGGAAGAATGGCTGAAGTCGATAGAGGCGGAATCAGAAAAAAAGGCACTGGCTCCCAGCGATGAATATCCGTTCATCCTGAACGCCGGGAGGCATACGCGTAATGTCGCCAACACCCTGATGCGCGACCCTTCCTGGCTCAAGGGAAAACGGGGTTGCGCGGTAGCGATTAATCCAGAAGACGCCGACAGACTCGGCATAAAAGACGGCACGGTCGTGCGCGTGGTCACTGAAGCCGGTGAATCAACCGTTGAAGCCGAAGTGACTGCCGATGTCCGGAAAGGACAGGTTCTCATTCCTCACGGGTTCGGCCTTGTGCATGAAGGAAAAGCGTACGGAGTAAATGTGAACCGGCTTACGAAAAATACTCATCGCGATCCGCTCGCGGCGACACCGCTGCACCGGTATGTTCCCTGCAGGATAGAACTCTTATCATGACAACTGACAAAATGAGGCCAACCATGACTGCATTTGAAAACAAAAATGCACTATCGGCTACCGACCAGATACTCATCGTTCTCTTTTTCGGCACACTATGGGGGCTTTGCGAAACCGCCGGAGGAGCTGTCATCCGGTCTTCCATACCTGTCATTCGAGCGGGATTGCTTACCGGTATTGCGATGGGGATAATGGGCTGCCTGTTTGGAATAACACGAAAGCCTGTTCATCTTATTCTGGCATCGCTCGTCACCGCAGCTGCCATGCAACTGGCGGTACCGATACTGCACTGCTCTCCGCTCTGCAAAGCGAATTCAAACCTCGCGGTACTGCTTCACGCTTCGATACTCTCGGCACCGATAATGTATGCGGCCCGGAAAAACCGGCTCACCCCGAAAGTTCTCGGCGCAATCGGATTCGGCTCGGCGCTGATTTCATCCCTGCTATTCTATTACGCCGGCCTTGGTCTTGCGCCATGCGCCTATCTTCTTTCATTCCAGGCTTCAGCCGGCTTGCCGCTGTTCATGCTCCGGGAAGGACTTCTGTGGGCGGCGTTCTCTTCGATACTGCTTCCCGCGGGATTCATGGCAGGCACATCGGTACAACAACATGTCCTGAGAATGAAAGATTCGTCGCCGCGCCTGCTCTACAGCGGATCGGCTGTTACAATTCTACTGTTTTTATTTACCATTATGCTTTCAATCTCACGAGGCCACTGAGCAGATGCTTCATATTATTACGGGCGCTCAGAACGGAGGAAAAACAGAAACTCTGCGGGCACTGTATCATCGCCTCGGAAAAGGGGATGGTATCGTCTCCATGAAGGTGTTTTCCGGAGAGTATTGTATCGGGTATTATGCCGAGCGTCTTTCAACCGGTAGCCAGGCTCCTCTTGCAATGCTATCCGGCGCGCTTCCGGAAGCATGGGACGAAGCATACCGTTTCGGAAAGTTCAGTTTTTCTGTTCAAGGAGTCAGTTTCATGGCCACGACGGTATTGGAAACCCTTAACGGGCCCGGGATTCCTGTTTTTATTGATGAGATCGGGCTTCTGGAGCTTTCAGGCCGCGGATTCCATCCGTGCCTGCAGCGTGTTTTTTCCTCCGGCCGCGATGCCTATATCACCGTCCGCAACCGGTATCTAGAAGACGTGCTGGCGAAATATCGCCCTGAACAGTACACGATAATCCCCGCGATCGGGTCCATTCGCAATGGCGCTTCAACCGAAGTCCCGGCCTGATAAGGAACAACATGCTATGAATATCGGAAATCATACACTTGAAGAGTTTTTGGAGCGGATACGATCCTTTCACGGATCTATCGCGCCCGGGATTATTATAGGCGGGATGATGGTTGATATCCTGAAGAACAACCTTCCGCCTGGAGAGTTCTTTGATGTGATCTGCGAATCCTCTCACTGCCTGCCCGATGCCGTCCAGATTCTGACGCCATGCACCATAGGCAACGGATGGCTCAAAGTCGTTGATACCGGCCGCATCGCCATGACCTTCTTCAACAAGTATACCGGAGAAGGCACCCGAATATCGCTCGACCACTCAAAGCTTACACCGTGGCCTGAAATCCGTGACTGGTATCTCCGCCTGAAGGATAAGCACGATCAGAACCTCGATGCGCTTATTCGGGAGATTGTTCGCGCCGGGTCGTCGATCTACACCATCACCCGGGTACAGGTAAAACCGGATTATATCACCACGCATAAAAGGGACAAGCGTCGCATCGTCATCTGCCCGTCCTGCAATGAGGCATTCCCCGAAAACGGATCAGGTGTATGCGCCGCCTGCGGCGGAAAAAGCCCGTATAAGTGAAATCACAGCACCTCGAATCCCATCAGCACAATGTCATCGTCGACAGGATTGCCGCCCCTGAACATATCGACGCCGGCGATAACCGCGTCAAGCGTCTCATTCAATTTTTCACGATAGCACCTCCGGAACAGATCGAGGAGCTTCTCGTCAAACCCGATGATTTCTTTTTGTTCGTTTTCTACTTCGATAATGCCATCTGTCATCATGAACAGCCTGTCGCCCTTTGACAGCATGATCTCTGTTTTTTCATACACCACATTCTCAAAACTGCCGATGATCGTCGAGCTCCGGTTCAGCTGGCATAAGCTATTGGAATCGGCGCGATAGAGGATCGGGTATGGATGGCCACCATTTGAGAACGTAAAAGCAACAGTGCCGTTATCCTGGTCGAATCTGAAAATACCATAAATCGCGGTAATAAAATAAGAGGGCATTTCCTCAAAAAGGATCTTATTCAGCTCGGACAAATACTTCTCCGGGTACTGGCCGTGCTTTTTTGATATCCTCTGGGTCGCCGAATTAACTAGAGAAAGGAAAAGCGCGGCGCTGACACCGTGCCCGACAACATCCCCGATTAAAACGGACACATGATCCCTGCCGAGTTGCTTAATTGAAAAAAAATCACCTCCTATTTTCTCAAGCGGATAATAGCGATATTCAATCTCCAGATTTTCAAACCGCTTAATGACCCGTGGGAGGAACGCTTTCTGTATAAGCTGCGCGAGTTTGAGATCCCGTTCGATGATCTCGTTTCTTTTTCTCAGGGTTTCTTCGCTACGCCTCAGGGCTTCCTCGGCAATTTTTTTTTCTGTGATATCATGTTTTACCCCGATAAAATGCGTAATATCCCCGTTCGCGTTTTTAAGGGGGGCTATTGACGCGAATTCCCAGTAAAGGTCACTGTTTTTTTTCCGATTTTGTATTTCTCCCTGCCATTGACGGCCGGCCAGTATCGTCGTCCACAGGTCCTGGTAGAAGTCAATGTTATGCCTTCCGGATTTCAGGATTCTGGGATTCTGCCCGATCACCTCGTTACGCGAATAACCGGTGAGGACGCTGAATTTCGGATTAACATATTCAATTTTACCGCTTGTATCGGTAATAATAACAGAAGAAGGGCTCTGTTCAACCGTCTGAAAAAATTTCCTCAATTGCGCCTCGTCTCTTTTCCTGCCGGTTATGTCGAGAACAAATCCGTGCAGATAGGTCAACGCACCGTTGTTATCGAGTTGAACTGCGCACGTGTTCGACACCCAGCGCGTTTCCCCGTTCCTGTTGACAATCCTATGTTCTATGGTCCCGTGGGTTTTCCTTTTTAATACATCCTCAATGAATGACGCCACCTTGTCGCGGTCGCTGTAATGGATCATGGAAAACCATAGGTTTGGATTCGCGCCGAATTCCTCTACCGTATACCCTGTGATTTCGAGGCATTTAGGACTGTGATACGTCGATACTGCCTCATTGTTCTTATATGCTACGCTGTAAATATATTCATTAATATTATTGATAACCGTCCTGAACCGTTCCTCGCTTTTCCTGAGGGCGTCTTCCTCTCTTTTGTACGCAGTGATTTCCTGACTTACTCCCGCATAATGGGTTACCGCGCCTTCACTATTTTTCAGAGGGTATATGGATACGCACTCCCATCCCGTCTCTCCATTCTTACAGGTATTCTGCTCCTCACCGCTCCACGCGCTCCCAGTTTCCAGGCATTCCCTGATTTTAGTGATTAATATTCCTGAATCTGGCCCTTCCGGAATAGACCTTTCATTACGCAAACTGCAGCCTTTGTTAAGTCCCGTCATTTCAATGAATCTGTCGTTTGCAAACTCGATCTCGCCATTCTTATCTGCAATGACGACAGACGCGCTTATCTGCTCAAACGTAAACAGGAGCCGCCGGATAAATCCAGACCTTCTGCTGCGCTCTATCGAATAGCGGATAGATTTCGCAAGATATCCGGCTTCCATCTTATTTCGCAATAAAACATCCGCTGCTCCATCTTTCATTGCGCTAATAACATACTGATCGTTTTCCCCATCCGCAAGAATCACGATCGGGATATCCGGATTCGCATGACGAATGGCGCCGAAAGACATTTCAGCATCGCTATCCGCAAAATCCATAATTATGATATCCGGAGAATTTCTGTGAATATGTCCCAGCGCCTCGCGAAGTGACGATGCGTTGTACGCCGAAAAAGCTTTTTCCTTTAACTGCATGATGATATTCACCAACGATCGGCTGAATGTTTCATCCTCGCTTATCAGCAAAACAGATATTTGTCTGTCGTAAGGTTCCATCAGGCAATAGCACCGGTCCTTGATTGTGGCTGTTACAATATACATATGCTTGACCTTTCAGTCAATTTACCGTTTTTAAGGAAAACAAGAAATTGTGCTGAAGCGCTTTTTGTGGATATACTGTTCTGTGTGAGAATATCAAAATCAACCTCGTGTAAGAAACGTTATGAAAATACTCTTCGTACAGCTCCCGCTTCTTGACCACAGCCATTCCTATATTGCCGGAAACGTGGAATACGCGCCAGCCTCGATGGCCGGATATATAAAAAGAGCGTTCGGGAACTCGGTCGATATCGAATATCTCCCCTTTATCTTATCTAATTTTGCATCAAACGAGATCATTGCCCGATACATACTCGCCATAAATCCCGACATTGTTTCTTTTACCTGTTATCTCTGGAATGTCGAAAGGAACATGAGAATCGCCAGGATGATAAAAAACCGCAGGCACGGTGTGATAATACTCGCTGGCGGGCCTGAGATAAGTGAAAATTCATGGGCGCTCAGCAAATACCATGAAACCGTCGATTTTTTCATTCAGGGAGAAGGAGAATGGTTTTTTTCACGGTATATGGAGGGTGACTTTTCGCGTTATGCCAGACCAGTAAACCGGAACATGACCATTACCCAGCCTGCCGATCAGCTGCTTCCTCCATCAGAAATTGTTGAGCCATTCACGCATCGGATGCTCAACAGCATGTCAGACGGCAGCATTTTTCTCGAGCTCACACGGGGGTGCCCGTATAAATGCAACTACTGTTATTACTCAAAAAACGCACAGAAAGTCAGGGAGATGCCTTTTGATCTCCTGTTAAAAGCCATTGGCATGGCGGATCGTCATGATTTAAATGAAATTTATATTCTCTCACCGACATTCAACCGGACAAAAGACTTCCTCGAAAAGCTTCGTGTTCTCGCATCATTACATCATTCGGTGCGGCTTCATACCGAGATGAGGTCCGACGGAATAGATAAGCCCACGGCGAAGCTCCTCTATCAGGCAGGATTCCGCAGCCTCGAAATCGGCCTTCAAACCATGAGCAGCGTTTCTCTCGCAACCATCGGCCGTAAAACCAACGTTGATGCGGAGCTTCGCGGCATGGATGCGCTCCAGGCCGCGGGAATTGAACTCAAGATCGGCGTAATACCCGGCCTTCCCGGCGACACCCCCGATGAATTCATTGCCACGGTTGATCGCCTGTGCGAACTGGGTTTTTCTGAATCAATTGAATACTATCCCCTTATGGTGCTGCCCGGAACCGGGATTCGCGACAGGGCTGAGACAGAAGGAGTGGATTTTCAGCTCGCACCTCCCTACTATCTGCTCAATGGCTGGAATTTTGATCTCCCCACACTCCGCGCTATCGCGGGATACTGCGAGGACAAAACAGGGCTAACGCACTCATACCGGGCACTTCCTGACCTTTCATCGGATCCCAATGGCGCCCTTTGTAAAGGAATCCGTTTTGACGGCGATGTTCCTGAGAGATGGGAGGTGGCACAATTTGCCGGGAGGATAGAGACAAACGTATTTTCATTTATAATAACAGTAAAGGAAAATCGTAACCTGGCCGCGTGCTTAAAGCTTCTGCTCCGGGGACTGCCCGGAGAGGATCAGCTCTATAACATCATGATACACACCAATACACTCGTTGATGACCGTGTAATCAGAAATCTTATAGAAGAAAATGAGTCGGACTCCCTTTTTGCGAGAGTGCGAATATTCGAAGATGAATCGGCCGGATTCACCATTGTCATCTATCAGGTTTTTGACGAAATGTCGGCTTATCAGAAAGCTCTGCATCGATATGATTTCATAATACCTGTTTTTAAGATCACAAGAGGGAATTACGGCTCCTTTCTGCAGATGAACGGCGATGAAATTGAAAATATTATCCTGGGGGATGGCGCGTTTTATCTGGTATCGGAGCACCTGTCAGACCACTACTCTGACAGGGTGGAAAATATTTCTTTTGAAAACGAGAACGAGCAGAAAGAATTTTACCGGCGAACCGACCGTGAATTCGTGGCACTCCCTTCGTTTAAAATAATGGATCTCGATTAATCGGTTGCAGCTTTGCACTCGATATGGGGCCCGGAAAAGCTGTCGATTTTGAGGTCCCTCAGCACCTGGTATTCTTCTTCACAGATAATCCCTGATGCAAGCACCTGTATCCCCACCTGATCGGCGAAAACCTTCACCCCATTTATTACTTTTATCCTCTCATTGAATCTGTGGATGCTTCTGGTAAGATTTTCAGAAAAACAAAGTACCTTTATCTCGAGGAGTGAAAGATAATTCAGAATCTCATTGCCGATATAGCTGTTATCGATGCCGAATGAGAGCTTTTCTGGCACATCATGAATCATTGATGAAAGTGAATCGCTTATATCCTTTATCTGGAATTCATTTATTAATACGATTATTTCTGTATCCGTGAGTTCCGAAGCGAGGAGTTCCACATATCTTTTTATGTCAATCGAGGATATATACGGTAACAGGAACGGGCAGGCAATTTCATCCTTCAGGCTTTTTTTTATCGACTTCAGGAATTTCTCGAAAGTTCTTTCATCAAGGATACAGGAATTGATAAGCACATCGAAAAAGGGAATCGAACACCCTTTTTCCTTTTCCCGAAACCTTACATAACGATATTGTTTTGCCCCACTCTCGCTATTAATAAAAAACCCGAATTCCAGGAGGGAGGCAAAATCGCAATTCTCTCCCGCAAGAGAGCTGTTAAAATCGCTGAAGACCTGTTCAACGCATTGTTTTTTCTGCCGCAGCAGGCGGATGCCGGATTTAATTGATTGAATATCCCGCATCAGGCCCCATGGGTTATTCCTGTCATAATACACGACATCGCTTGAAAAAGAGAAGTCACAATTATAGCATTTAAGACGCTCTACCATGTCGACCGCGATTTCTGAACATAACTCATTGAATTTGTGCACATTATAACTGAAATCGACTATGCTCGGGAAGAGCACCACAAACTCGTATTCAAAGAAATTTCCAAGAGCGAGATACGTATCGGATGGGAAGTGGTACTGACACGCAAGTAATATCATCCGCGCAATGTTTTCTATCTCATAATGGTAATTCTTTATTCCCCGGACTTTTTCAATCTCGGCTATCTGGGCAGTGCTGATATACATCACTCCGATACTCTCGATCTCGAAATCAAGTCGTGTGATTATTTCAAGCATATTTGGCAAATAAAAAAGCTTCGTTACGCTATCAGCGCCATTCGCGTCAAGGTACACGCCCTTTCTGGTTTTGAGATATTCCCAGAATTTATCATTTCTGGCCATTACTGAATTATAAATAATTGTCCGGTCTCTTCCGGCTTCTTTTGCGGCATAGAGCGCGTGATCGGCCCGTGAAAGCAGATGGGAAAGATTATCCGCCATTGTCGGATACTCGGCCAGTCCCGCGCTGAAGGATACATGGAATGCTTCGCCTTTACCGTTTTTAAAATCGATATTACGAAAACGGTCGCGCATACCATCAACAATGGATCGGGCCTCCGCAACAGAATGTCCGGGGAAAAGCAGGACGAACTCCTCCCCTCCGAACCTCGCAGGGAACATCGCCGTAGAAGATTCTTCCTTCAGGATATCGGCCAGCGTCATCAGAACGCTGTCGCCCATCTGGTGTCCGTAAAAATCATTTACCCTTTTGAAATAATCAACATCAATCAGGCCCAGGGATACCCTTTCATTGTTCGTATTATTTATCTCAATGCTGAAACGTTTGATGAATTCCCGGCGATTGTGCAGGCTTGTGAGCTCGTCAGTGACTGACATCTGGTAAAACTCATTCAGCTGGCGGATTTTAGATATCGTCAGTGCCCTGAGCTCTTCCGGCACTATCGGTTTCACCAGATATGCGTCGGCACCGATCTGGTAAGCCTCAACTCTGTTGAACGCATCCTGAGAAGAAGAGAGGAAAATGAAAGGAATCAGGCGCGTTTTGATCCCCCTCCTGATTCTGCGAAGCAAATCCAGCCCGCTTATTCCCGGGAGATCGATCTCAGAAATAATGATATTCGGCAGCTTATACGTAATATTGCTCAACGCTTCAAATACCGACTTCGCTGTTATGAAATTAAATCCATATCCTGTCAGCGCCCCGGTAATCTGCCCGATCAGAGTCTCATCATCGACCACAATCAGAACAGTATTGATATATCCTTCTGATGTCTGTTCCATATCAGCCGTTTATCTCGTTATTCAACATATCAAGCGCCCGTACGGCAGCATCATCAAAGGAAACCCCCGGATAATCTTTGTATGCATAATTAATGGCGCTGGAGGAGTTAATCCTGTGGATTTTAAGGTCAGACAGCGCTTTGAGAATTTCGACCACTTCTTTCGCGCTGCCTCCCTGCTTCCCAACACCCGGAATCAAAAGAGGAATATCCTTCCCTGACGATGAAAACAAACCGGCTATTCTTTTTAACTCTTCAGGATAGGTGGCACCGACAACCGCGCCCATCCCGGGATGATGCCATTCAATTATTTTCCTGGATACATGCAGATAAAACGGTTCCCCGTTCATTATCACATCCTGGATCTCGCTCGAGCTTTTATTGGATGTCTTGTTAAGAATATAGCACCCCTTGTCCGGGTACCCTTTTATGAAGGGGGATATTGAATCATATCCGAGGTACGGCGAAAGGGTGACGCAGTCGGCACCAAAAAAATCATAGGCCTCTTTCGCATATGCTTCCGCGGTCGTGCCTATATCTCCGCGTTTCACATCAAGGATTACCGGGAATCCCTCTCCGCGATACATGCCTATCACCCTGACAAGTGCTTCGATCCCATCCATTCCATACTGAGCGTAAAACGCGTAATTCGGCTTCACCGCGGCCGCGTAGCTGCGCTTTTGAAGCATTTTATTCAATATCTTCTCATAAAAAACAACTATCCGCTCTCCCGGCGTCCCTTCCGTCAGGGGAATATTTTCAATCACCGGATCCAGGCCGAGACACACGATACTGTTGAATTTTTCGGACGCATGGCGCAACTTTTCGATATAATTCACTGTATGCTCCTTCTCTTGTTTAAAATAGTAATGCAGCCTGTTTTTTCACTTACTGACTTTAAGATGATTAAGAAAACCGTTGTATAGATCGAAATTCTCTTTATCGAAAAGCACAAATCTTACTTCTATCATGACGCCTGTTTCGAGCATGAAATCAATCACCGTCGTTACCGCGACCTCGCATGCTTCCGATTTCGGATATCCATACACCCCTGTAGAGATTGCCGGAAAGGCAATTGACTTCAATCCGTATTCCCGCGCAAGCTGCATTGAATTCCGATACGAGCTTATTAGAACTGACTTCTCCCCGCTCCGGCCTCCGTGATACACAGGACCTGGCGTATGTATCACATAACGGGCTTTCAGATTGTATCCGCCTGTAATTCTCGCTTCGCCGTGCCGACAACCGCCCAGATTCCTGCATTCCTCAAGCAGGCCGGGGCCCGCAGCACGGTGGATCGCACCATCGACACCCCCGCCGCCAAGAAGGCTCGGATTGGCGGCATTAACAATGGCGTCAACATCCTCAAGGGTTATATCGCCCTGTTTAATGACTATATGATCCAGCAGATCTTTTGAGTATTTCATATGAGTGCCTTTCCAAAAACAGGGTTCTTTGTGATAAAAGGTGAAATTATCAGCAGATATGAGATAATTCAATAACAATTTTTTGTAAATAATTGAAGCGGTCACTGGAAGTCGCAGGATATGACATAAAAGACAATAATGTCATATTATTAATCGGTCAATTTTTTTCAGGGATAAAGATTCAACGCACGTCTACAATGAAAAAAATGCTAAACCGCGGGAAGCACCTCACCCAAGAGATTTTAATTCATGAATAGCCTCGGCGTTTTGAGAATTAATGCGAAGCACCTGATTTAAAATCGATTTTGCCTCATCAATTTTCTTCATGCCTACAAGAGCACGCGCCCAGACAAGAAACGCCTGTTCAGAACCAGGCCTGATCTGGCATGTCCTTTTGGAAGTTTCGATCGCTTCAGCGTATCTGTTGCACCGGTACTGCGCCTCGGCAAGCATTGAAAGCGCGTCAGCATCTTCCGTGTTGAAATTCAAATATTCGATAAAATGCCCGGCGGCTTTCGCGAATTCCCCGTTTTTAAAATACGATTTTGCCAGAAGATAATGGAGGTCAATATTAGTAGTATCAATAGAAAGGGCGAGCTTGAATTCTTCTATTGCCTCTTTTCTCTTATCCTGATAGAGATACTCCAGCCCCAGGTTTTTGTGTTCAAGTAATTCCCGGTACTCCTTCCCTACCTCCAGAATCAGGAACGTTACATCATCCTTTATGAGTTCCCCCTCGGTAAAGTTATACCAGTAGGCGATAATCTCCGCCCTTGCATCCATCAGCGGGAGATCTTTCGTTTTCCTCATAATCTCCTGCAGCCGCTCGATTCCGAATTCATCCCCTTTATCGTTTCTCGCTTCCAAAAGTCCATCTGTATACAACACCATGCGATCCCCGAAATCCAGCATGTCATGTTTCTCTTCGTAAAGCTCATTCGCTTCGTTAACCGCTCCTACAAAAAGGCCATTGGTATCCCATTCCTCGAATTCATTAAACCTGTTTCTGAACACCAGGGCTTTCGGATGTGACGCATTCGAATAGAAAACCTCAAAGGAAGGGCTGATTACCACCATGAAGACCGTAAGATAATCCTGGGTATGGACGATATTGAGCAGCTGATCGTTAGCGTAACGGAAAATGTCTTTCGGGAATAGGTACTTCCGTGTCGCTTCAGTAAACGTGATTTTCGTCATCGCGGTGATAAACGCTGCCGGAATGCCATGCCCTGATACATCACCGACAAGCACACAGATATAACCGCCCTTCATGTAAAAGATTTCATAAAAATCTCCGCCGATCTTTTCCATGGCGCTGTAGTATGATACAATTCTTATCCCGTTATGCTGGATCGGCGTCTGGGGCATGAGCCCGCGCTGCATGTCCGCAGCCAGATTCAACTCTTCCTGTATAATTTTATCCTTCTGCCTGAGGCTTTCAAGAACCCGATTCAACTCATTGGTTCGTTCCTCAACCACCTTCTCGAGCTGCTCGCTGAATTTTTCCTGCGTTTCTCTTGCGAGACGTTCTTTCTCGAGCGCTTCTTTCTGGGCGATATCGCTCTCTTTCCTCAGAAAGTTGATATTATCCCCGAGGGCGATGGCAAGCAAAATCGCCTGCATCCCCGATCCAACCTGCCATGCATATTCTGTAAACGCGTTGCTGGGGAGGACAGCCCAGGTTTTGAGTGAGAATATCAATCCCCCTATTATCAGGGCGGTCCACGCAAGGAGATAATACCGCGCTATCCTGTTACCCTTAAAGTAGCTGACAAGTCCCGCGAGCAGTGTCAGCACGGCCGAAAACTGACCTACTATAACAGCAATCTGGATTGCATAATGGAAATCAATGAATGATGAAAGGATAGCCTGGAAAGCGGCGACCACCATGAATCCGCCGAGGATATAATTCAATGCCCTGCTCGCGCTTTTCAGCCTGAGGAACTCCTTGCTGAAAAGGAGAAAGAAAAACATTCCCGCACAGAAGAAAACCGCAATCGAAGTCCGGGTCCACCACAATGATGTCAGGCCCAGCGTTTCAGGAAACAGGCCGTTAATGCCAAGCTGATAAAGCCCGTGCATAAAAACCAGGGTCAGAAGGTAGTAAAGATAATTAAAATCCCTTATGGTAAAGAAAATGAAAAAGTTGTAGAGGATCATCACTATAACCAGCCCGTAATAAACACCGAGCAGGAACTGCTCCTTATGGTCGCGATTACGGACGCTCTCATGGCTTAGGATTGATACGGGCACTACAAGTGAATCTTTTGATTCAACACGCAAATAGAGCATCTGCGGCCCCTCGCCTGTTTTGTTCAGGCTGAAAGAAAAACGCCGGTGCCGGATTTCCCTTCCATCGAAAGGATACATCCTCCCGCTTTTTTTCTCCAGATAACCGTTTTTTTCATCAGGCAGATAGAGGCGGATATCATCGATCAGCGGATAACCGCATTCGAGGAACCACTTCACATCATCCGCTGCCCGGTTATTCACCGACAGCCTTATCCAGTAGGCCGACTTTGTGAAACTGAAATTCGGCACTTTTCCGACGGAAGTTTTAAATTTAGATGAAAACGACGGAGATGATACATCGGATATCGAATATTTTTTGTCCGCATCCTCCAGAAACTCGAGATGCTGTGGCGTATATCCCGGCACCGCCGGATTATCCAGAACGACTACTTCAGCAGACACCGGTTTCATCATTCCGAATACAATCAAAGAAACACCGAGCAATATCCTTTTCTTAATCATACACGCGCCATTCTCCGCACTAATAATATGTCGCCTCATCAGCCCATGCTTTCAATTGCCATCGTCTTGATTAAATGCCTGAACTGCCGAATGTCAACAATTATATACCTCTGCGGGAAGTGGCCGATTCAGGAGAATCTTTATCCCTGACCAGCCTCTTTAAATTTGTATTGATTTCTTAGGCAACCGCCTTTCTACATGATACATTATTTCCATCAATCATGGATTTTTATCAGCCTGACTGTAATGAAAACACACATACCAGCATATTTATACACACGGATTTTTCATAATGATACGGGAATTTGATATTATTGTAATTGGCGCCGGTCATGCAGGCGCCGAAGCCGCGCTCGCTTCGGCCAGAATGGGATTTTCGACGCTCATACTCTCCGGCAATCTCGACACCATCTGTCAGATGAGCTGCAATCCCGCGATCGGTGGACTTGCCAAAGGACATCTCGTGCGCGAAATAGACGCTCTCGGCGGCGAGATGGGAAAGAACATCGACGCTACGGGCATCCATTTTAAAATGCTTAATATGAGCAAAGGCCCTGCGGTTTGGGCTCCCCGGGCGCAGGCAGACAAGAAAACCTACCAGTTCAGGATGAAGGAAGTCCTGGAAAAACAGCAGAAGCTTATCATAATACAGGATATAGCTGAAACGATTCTCGCCGAAAACGGAGTTATACGAGGTGTTATTACCAAACGCGGCCAGGAACATCACGCGAAGGCGGTAATTCTGTGTACCGGTACCTTCCTCAAGGGCCTTATCCATATCGGGGAATACAATGAACATTCCGGCAGGCTCGGCGATTTCTCAGCGGAAAAACTTTCCGATTCCCTGAGGCAACTCGGGTTTCCCGTGAAAAGGCTGAAAACCGGCACCCCGCCCCGCGTCAACGGCGACTCAATCGACTTCAGCCGTTGCGAGATACAGCATCCCGACGATAACCCGATTCCGTTTTCATACTCCACTGAACGGATAACCCGTCCTCAGCTGCCCTGCTGGATAACCTACACATCCGAAAGGACCCACGAGATAATCCGCGGGAATATCCACCGCTCTCCGCTTTATTCAGGAAAGATAAAAGGCACCGGGCCGCGCTATTGCCCGTCAATAGAGGACAAAGTAATCCGGTTTGCGGACAAATCACGCCACCAGCTGTTTCTGGAGCCTGAAGGACTCAACACCAATGAATTCTACATCAACGGCTTCTCAAGCTCTCTCCCGGAGGATGTCCAGCTTGAGATGGTTAGAACGATCTCCGGCCTTGAAAACGTAATCGTAATGCGGCCCGCATACGCCGTAGAATACGACTATGTTCCTCCCACAGAACTCAAACCATCTCTTGAAACCAAACGGATCGAAGGACTATTTCATGCGGGCCAGATCAACGGTACCTCAGGATACGAGGAAGCGGCAGCACAGGGCCTGATCGCCGCCATCAATGCCGGCAGGAAGCTTCAGGGGAAAGACCCGCTGATCCTGCGTCGATCCGAAGCCTACACCGGCGTCTTGATCGACGATCTGGTTACAAAAGGCACTGAAGAACCGTACCGGATGTTCACCTCGAGGGCCGAACACCGTCTCCTCCTTCGCCAGGACAACGCGGATTTTCGCCTCATGAGGTACGGCCACGAAAACGGGCTCACTTCCGCCAGCCAGCTTAACTCCATGACAGAGAAATACGACCGTGCCTCCTCACTGATCAGGGAACTTTCAGGCACAACCATCGTAATTGATGAAAGAATCAAAAACATTATTGAATCCAACGGCTCCCGCGTTTCCGCCGGCGATAAAATCACCGCGGGAAAGCTATTGAAAAGGCCTGAGATTACCATTTCAGACATCACCCCACTGCTTTCAATGGACGTCCCGGCCAGCATCGCCCCGATCGTTGAAATGGAAATCAAATACGAGGGTTATATCAAAAAAGACATGGATCGCATAAAAAAACTGGAGCGGATCGAAGAACTCCAGATTCCGGACGATATTGATTATAACGAGATCAAGGGGCTCAAAAACGAGGCACGGGAGAAGCTGAAGAGGATTCGCCCGGCTTCGGCGGGCCAGGCGATGCGAATATCCGGCGTCGACCCTTCGGATATATCCATTCTTCTCGTCCATATCGAGATGCTACACAGAAAAGACAGGGGAGTTCCACGTGGAACAGCATGATATGATTTCCCGATGGGCAAAATCCCGCAAGCTGCCCATAACCGACACGATAACGGACAAACTCGTCCGGTATGCTTTCCTTTTACACGACCAGAACCGGAAAATGAATCTCACCGCATTTAAGACCGTAGAGGAGATCATATCCAACCTGATAATAGGCAGCCTTGATCCGCTTTCCCTTATGCGTGTTCCACGTGGAACACGCTTTGTCGATATCGGAACAGGCTCTGGAATACCGGGTATCCCGATTTCTATTTTCTTTGAAGATGTCAGCGGGGTGCTCATTGATTCCAACTCCAAGAAGCTTGAATTTCTCGATCAGGTCATAAAATCGATCGGGATGCATTCACTCACCATCCTGAATGCAAGAGCCGAAGACATCCTGACCGATGAAGCATATCGGGAATCGTTTGATCTTGCCCTTTCCCGAGCCTTCGCCCCTCCCTATGTGGCGCTGGAGTTGTCCCTTCCTTTTATACGGGTCGGAGGAACACTGTTTCTCTATTCAGCCATCAACGGCGAAGCCCTGCCTGAGCCGATATTGCGTCACGCTTCCGAACTCGGCGGGTCAGTCGTGCCGTCGGTTGAATACGAGAGTTTCGGCATCACATCACCATGTATATTCATCAAGAAGAATGCGCCCACCCCTTCCCGTTATCCCCGCCGATATCCCGCCATCCGAAGGGACTCCGAACGTCTTTTATAAAAGCATTCATGATTGGCGCAGTCGTACGGCGAAAACTATATCCACCAGTTAGGGTATTTCCCTCTAAATGATACTCGTTAACCCATAATCCGTTGACGAATGGCATTTTATACAATATCATAAGCCACACTAATACTCTCATTGAACCTGAGGAAAATTATAAATGACTCATTCCGAAAACAATACGAACATCGTGTTTCGTGGTGGAAGCATACCGTCCGGCAAAGGCGTCTTGCGATCCTATGTCGAAGTCGTACGCGACAGGATTACCGCCAGGAATGTTGTGATCCATAACCGTTCCCGTGCTGGCGATTCAAGCTTTGAAGGTGTAAACAGTTTTAATGATGACATAGCTCAATTCAAGCCGGACATGCTGTTTCTTCATTTCGGTATTGACGATATCTACCGGCCCGTGTACAGGTCCGAGTTCAAAGAAAATCTTGTTCAACTGGTGCGCCTTTCAAGAAAACTGTTTGATCCCGACATTTTTCTTTTAACCTCCCATCCTTTCGAGGATCGTTTTGAAATGGATAGCGCTTTGATTTACTATCGAGCGATTCGTGAAGTTGCGCTTGATCTTTCGTGTACACTGGTTCCCGTTCATCTTCTATGGCTGGGGTATCTCCAGGACAGTCAAAGAAAGATATCGGAGTATCTCCAAACAGATATTCGCCTGCCGAATGAAGCGGGGCATTTTATTTACGCGGATATAATATATCAGATCATCTCCGGAATCGTCTGACCTGCATTTTTTTTGTAATAGGTTTCGAACGAAATACCCGATTAGAATATTTTACTCGGCACGCGTTGCGCTAGAATATAGTAATTGACATCAGGGATGAACCTGAGAAAAACCATATACTATTTTATGGAGAAATTAAATGAGCACTATAATAAAAGACATTCAGAAGAACTCAAAAGAAATTATTCGTATAGAGATATCCGAATATATGGGCAAGGAACTGATCAATCTACGGATATGGTTTCAGACGATCGATGATAAAGGAAATATCGTATACAAGCCGTCGCAGAAGGGTATTGCCCTCAATGTTTCTCAATTTGCCGAATTAAAAGACGGTATTGAGCGCATAGGGAATTATATCAACGATAAACAATCGGGCGTTTCCCAGTAGCACACACGGCATTTTTTGATTTTGGGAGAAATACCATGCGAGAGATCAGAAACAAAATTATGCAGATAGATCGCCGGCAGCATGATCCCGAGATACTTGAATTGATCGATTTAATGATCTGGAAGCTTGAGGAATTTGATAACAGGATCACCAATCTCGACCGCATCATCCAGGATAATCTTTACAGGAAAGGCTTTTAGCTTTTTTGCAATTTTATAATTCTTCCCTTTTTTCCTTGACATGCAGACATATTATTGCTATTCATGTGTTTGGCTCTTATTAACGGAGGTAATTGAAATGACCAAGCCTCTTACCGCTAAACAGGAAGCTATTTTTTCTTACATCAAGGATTCCACGCGCGAATCCGGATATCCGCCCACCGTCCGTGAGATAGGGGATCACTTCGGCATTACCGTAAAGGGAGCATACGATCATCTCAAGGCGATTGAAAAAAAAGGCTATATCAAGTGCACGCACAATAAGTCACGCGCAATTGAACTCCTCATAGACAAAGAAGAATTGCGCCCTGTCGACGCTCTTAATATCCCTCTTGTCGGAAGGATTGCCGCCGGGATGCCGCTTCTTGCTGATGAATGCATCGATGATTATCTCTGCTTTTCGCGATCGCTTGTCGGCAAGGGTGAGTATTTCGCTCTCCAGGTAAAAGGGGATTCCATGACCGGCAAAGGGATATTCAATGGCGATATCGCCATCATTAAGAAACAGCCGATGGCGCATAACGGAGATATCGTGGCCGCGTTGCTGGAAGACGAGGCAACGCTGAAAATATTTAAACGCTCCGGGGATAAAATCCATCTCATTCCCGCCAATGACGCTTACAAACCAATCGTGGTCAGCGAAGTGACCATACTTGGAATCCTTTCCTCAATCTTCCGCCAGTATTAGAAATTTAAAAAGGAATTCTTTTGGGATGGATAACCGGATCTATACCATCACTGAATTTGCGAGAATTATAAAACGGGAGATTGAAGGGAACCCTTCTTTTCAGAACATCTGGGTCGTAGGAGAAATATCAAACATCACGTATCATTCTTCAGGACATATCTATTTAAGCCTCAAAGATGAAAATGCAGTCATAAGCGCCGTTTTTTTCAAGTATGCCAACAAGAGCCTTTCCTTCAGACTGGAAGAGGGAATGAAGGTCTTCGCGCTCGGCAACCTCAATGTTTTCGAGAAGCGGGGCAGTTTTCAGTTCATAGTCGCGCAGATAAAACTCGAGGGGATTGGCGAGCTCCAAAAGAAAATTGAACAACTCAAGAAAAAGCTTTTTCTCGAGGGTATCTTTGATCCCCGGAAAAAAAAGAAGCTTCCGCTTCTGCCCCGGCGTATTGGTGTCGTTACCTCTCCCACGGGGGCCGCTGTCCGCGATATAATTAAAGTATCCCGCAGACGCCATCCTGATATTGAGATAATTATTGCGCCGGTAATTGTCCAGGGTTCAGACGCCGCCGCCTCAATTGTGAGCGGCATTGAGCTTTTAAACCTACCCGAGCTCAATATTGATATCATAATCGCAGGGCGTGGCGGGGGTTCCTTTGAGGACCTTATGGCTTTCAATGAGGAGCGTGTCGTGCGGGCTTTTTTTGAATCCCGGATTCCTATAATTTCGGCAGTAGGACATCAAATCGATCACCCGCTTTCCGATGATGCCGCCGACATTGCTGCTCCAACTCCGTCCGCAGCGGCTGAAATTGCCGTTCCTGTCAAAGACGAACTCTTCGATTACATCAATAATCTTCATGGACGAGCACATACCTCTCTTCTTGTTTATCTTCGTGAATTGACCACACGTCTGAATACCATCATAAATCTCAGAACTTTCAAAAATCCCCGTGAAATCATTTATAATAAAGAGCTTATTCTTGGTGATGTGGAAAAACGAATTGCCGCAGGTCTGAAGGAACTGGTATATGAAAGAAAACACAGTTTATTGTCTCTCCCTTCCCTTTCGCTTATCATGAAAAACATTCTTATGAATAAATCACATAAATTCACTCTGCTTTTACAAAGTCTGGAGAAGTTGTCCCCCCTTGCTGTCATGGCACGGGGATATGCTATAATATCCGATTTCGAAAAAAGAATAATAAAAAGTATCGACAGCATAAACGCCGGGGATTACATTAACGTCCATCTTGTTGATGGGTCACTTGGCTGCACCGTAGACAATGTGACAGGGGATCATTACCTTGGAAAAGAAAAAAGCTAAAGCAAAACCTTCCTTTGAAGATGCCCTCCGCGAACTTGAGGAAATCGCATCCCGCCTCGAACATGGATCCCTCGGGCTGGATGAGTCTATCTCTGAATTTGAGAGAGGAGTCGCTTTAACAAGATTATGCCACCAGAAGCTTGAAGAGGCTGAAAGGAAAATAGCTATCTTACAGAAAAATGATAATGGCGATATACATCTGAAAACTGTGAATGTCCGGGAGGACAGTGGTGAAATAGAAGATGACGAAGATATGCAGGGTACTTTATTATAATTCAGTTTAAAAATCCTCCGGGAGAACAGCATCATGAAACACCCGATGTTATTAACTCTATTAGCAGTCCTTCTCCTCTTGAGTTGCAAGAGCAAGGACAGGCTTTCCTTCTGCGAGGGAACTACTCCCGAAGGCAACGGAGTAAAATGCGGGACCACCTTTACGACAGGCGACCTTACGGCGGTTGTGGCGCTTGATGAAACCTCGACGTTTGACAAAATAGACTTTACTATTTATAAAAAAGAGAAATATAAAAAAGATAAGATCACCAGCTTTTCATTGAAGGTCCCAGCAGATAAAAAAACAGTGGCGGCGCCACTGTCATTTTATGCTGATGGAGTTTACGTAGTAAAAGTCAGCGTTAAAGATGATTCAACCCTTTCTGAAAAAGAAATAACAATTGTGGATACCTATTGAGCGGTTTTCTCCTTTATTTTTCTTATCCTTTCCTGACGTATAAACTCTATCATCAAAAGAACCGCTCCGACAACTATCACCGAATCCGCAACATTAAAAGCCGGCCATCTGAAAACATCATCACTGCCGATATAAATAAAATCCACGACACCGCTTCTCCCTGAAATCCTGTCTATGATATTGCCCAGAGCTCCGGCGACAATCAACGCCATCGCATTGCAGAAGAGCATCTTCTTATCCTTCTCCATAATGTAGAACAGCACCAGAAGCGAAAGCACCACCAGAGATATTATGAGAAAATAGGTCTGGTACCCCTGAAGAATACCGAAAAGGCCTCCACGGTTATAGATAAGGGTGATCTGTACAAAACTTCCTATGACGTTAATTCTTTCATGCAGCGCTACATTGCTGACGATAATCGATTTGGTCGCGATGTCCAACGCCAACGATCCAATGAGAACTATCGTCGCGATGATATGTTTTTTCATGCTTTTCCCCTCTTCCTGATTATTTCATTATTTTCAGTATAATCGAAGTACACCTCGGACAGAGCTCAGGGTGTTCCTTGTTTGTTCCAAGCGATTCGGTGTAGTTCCAGCATCGCACGCACTTCCCACCTTTCGATTTTCCAATCCTGATGCTTGAAAACTCATAATCGGTCATTTGTTCTTCTTTTGATTCTACCAGGCTGATTTTTGAAACCTGGAAGAACCTTTTCGCCTCATCGCCCATGCTTGCAATCATTTTTTTGAGTGCATCGTTTTTAATGAAAACGTCGACATCCGCCTCTATTGATGTGCCGATGATCTTGTTCTTCCTTTCTATTTCAAGCGCCTTGAGGAGGTCTTTTTTTAAATCCACCAGATCCTCCATTTTTTTCGCTATATCCGGGTTGTCATACGTTTTATTCAACGCATAATACCGCTGCATGTGGATGCTATCCGCGTTGCCCATGAACCACCATATCTCCTCGGCAGTAAATGCAAGCACGGGAGCGATAAGCCGCACCAGCGTATTATAGGCTTCCCATAATACGGTAAGCGTTGCGTTTCTTCTTTTGCTCTCTTTCGGCTCGATATAGAGGATATCCTTTGAAATATCAAAGTAAATTGACGATAGATCCACCGAACAGAAATTCAGAATCCTCCGGTACACAAGGTGGAATTCGAACTTCTCATATGACTCGATAACCTGCTGTGAAAGGGCGAAGAGCTTATGAAGCACCCACTTGTCTATCTCAGGAAGCTCATCGTATGCGACCATGTCTTCATTTTTAAAATCCGCTATGTTCCCAATGATGAATTTAAACGTATTGCGGATCTTCCGGTATGAGTCGGCATTCTGGTTCATCATGTCAAAGCCGATTCGCACGTCGTTGCGGTAATCCTCAGAAGACACCCAGAGCCGCAGGATATCGCCGCCGAATTTCTCGATAAGGTCCTTCGGGGGAATGACATTGCCTTCAGATTTACTCATCGCCTTCCCCTGCTCATCGAGCATGAAGCCGTGAGTGAGTACGGTATTGTACGGGGCACGCCCACGAAGGGCCAGCGCCGGCCAGAGCGAGGATTGGAACCATCCCCGGTGCTGATCGCTTCCCTCAAGATAGATATCCGCCGGCCATCGATGGTGCTTCCACTTCTCAAGCACCGCGAAGTGCGAAACGCCTGAATCAAACCATACATCCAGGATGTCATATTCCTTTTCGAAATCCTCACTGCCGCATTCACATTTCGTTCCGGCGGGAATGAGGTCCTTGATCTCATCCGTGTACCAGCTATCAATCCCCCTTTCCGCTGAAAGTTTCGCGAAATGGTAAATGCTCTGAACGCTCATCATGTTGTTTTTGCATTTTTTGCACCTGAACGACGGGATCGGCACGCCCCACGAGCGCTGACGCGAAAGGCACCAGTCTGGGCGCGATTCGACCATACTGCGGAATCTCGCTTCGCCCCAGGCCGGGATCCAGCGGGTATTATCCACCGCTTTAAGCGCCGTTTCCCGGAGTCCCTTATAATCGACCTGCAAAAACCATTGCTCGGTCGCGCGGAAGATCAGCGGCTTTTTACATCGCCAGCAGTGGGGATACGAATGCTCAATGTTAAAAGAATGGATCAACGAACCGTTATTTTTCATCAATTCGATGATTTTCGGATTAGAGTCAAATACATTGACTCCCTTCATCATCTCAAATTCTTCGGTGAACTTGCCTTCGTCGTCCACGGGGGACAATGTGTCGATGCCGTATTCAAGTCCCGCAACATAGTCTTCCTGACCATGACCCGGCGCGATATGCACAATACCGGAACCCTGCTCGAGCGTGACGAACCCTCCGAATATAACTTTCGATTCACGCTGTATGAACGGATGAAATACCTTGAGCTTTTCGATCTGGCTTTTATCCAGTTTGATCGTAGAGGTATGCTTCAATCCCGTTATACCTTCAAAAGACGAGACAAGATCATCCGCGAGCACATAGTATTCGTTGCCGTACTGATAGAACGAGTAGCCGAAATCAGGATGGAAACAAACCGCAAGGTTTGCCGGCAACGTCCACGGGGTCGTGGTCCATATGACAACAAAGAGATCATTCGACTTCATTCCCTGGGCGGATACCGACGCGGGATCTATACGAAATTTGACGAAAATCGATGGAGAGGTGTGATTATCGTATTCGACTTCCGCCTCGGCAAGCGCGGTAACACAATTCGGGCACCAGTAAATCGGCTTCTTGCTCCGCGTGATATAACCCGCCTCGAATATCTTTCCGAACACTTCGAGTATTTTGGATTCATAATCCGGCGACATAGTCATGTAGGGGTCGTCGAAGTTACCGAATACTCCGAGGCGCTTGAACTCTTCCCTCTGTATGCTGATATATTTTTCGGCGTATTCTCTGCATTTTTTCCTGATCACGCTTTTAGGAAGCTCGCGGGCTTTATCGCCCAGTTGCCTGGTGACCTGCAATTCGATCGGAAGCCCGTGGCAGTCCCATCCGGGAACGTACGGCGCCTTGAATCCCAGCATTGTTTTGTGCTTTACGATAATGTCTTTTAATATCTTGTTCAGGGCATGGCCGAGATGAATATTTCCGTTCGCATAGGGCGGTCCGTCATGAAGAATATACAGTTCATCATTCGCTCTTGATTCGATAATTCGCTCATATAGTTTTTCATCGTACCATTTTTTGAGCGTCTCAGGCTCTTTCTTCGGAAGATTCGCCCTCATCGGAAAATCGGTTGTGGGTAGGTTTACGGTTTTTGAATAATCCATATCGTCCTCTCGTGTTACCTGTGAATTGCGGATAAATCGGGTATATGTTACAAGCCGTTTCGTGTTTGCCGCGGCTCATTTACATGCTTAAGCAGTAAGATTCAATGATGTTCATGCGGAATCGGGGGGATATATAGTGCAAGGAAGCAGGAATTGTTCTGTACCGTGCGCACCATTAATCCATTTAGAATAATCAATTACATCATATAAATTCAATCAAGAGACACATTCTGAAACTGTATTTGTCAATATTTTTTTACCAATGTGCCTCTTTCTGCCATGTCATACGGTAATACTTTTTGATTTATCGGATAATTAAAGATATAATATAGCGCATCTTTTTTTTCGGATATTAAATTGTTGCCACTAACGGACACTGTTGCTAATTATCGCCTATGAATTCTTCCGGAACAATTATTTTATGCCAGCCTGACTCAAAGAAAGGGTGTGCTGTCTGCTGCGGGCTGTTCAACCATATCGATATTTCACGCGAAAACCTTTCACGGATACTTTCTCTTCCGATTCCAACAAAACGGCAGCGCGAGGCGGATTTATACGGGGAAGAATATTTAAAGAGGACCGACATCAGGGATATCACCTCGCACATCTGTCCGTACCAGGGATTTATCCGGGAGGGCAAGCCCGGATGCAGGCTTCATCCCTCACTTCTGGGAATCGACCGGCGAAACCGCTCCCTTTACGGATCAAAAATATGCGATTCTTTTCTCTGCCCCGCTCATCGCATACTGTCGGAAACACAGAAGCGTGCACTGATCGATATGACCGACGACTGGTACTACTATTCAATAGAAGTTATCGATCCCGAAGGATTCGTATGGATTTTCAACTCATTATGCGAATATTGTGATTATGCGGAGGATACGTCACATCGCGCACGCGTAAGGGGTATTATGGATGATGTTTTTTCTGTACACGCGGAAATGCTTAGAGAGACAACCTCAGGGCTGTTCCAGTATGGACTGCCTGAGTATTCCTTAAATAAAGTCGCGTTTTCTCTTGCTTCCAACACTGATAGCGCTACTACGGCAAAAAGAAAAATAATCACTCTTTTGGGCAGACTACAGCCGTAATTCGCGCTCCTTCAACATTTCAACAACCTGGCGCACCTTTTGCGATGAACTTTTATCCATCACGAGTATGTCGTTCCCCGATTCTATCACCACGACATTCGACAGTCCTATGAGGGTAATTCTTTTATTCTCGGGAAATGCCGAGCAACTGCTTGAATCAAGGAATATCACATTCTCCTTGTCGGGCGTGCGGTTGTTATTTCCGTTCGGTGCGAGAATCCCGTCGATCGAATACCAGCTCCCGAGGTCTGCCCATCCGAAGCTGCCAGGTATGACAAGCCTGTTCTCAGCTTTTTCCATTATTCCAAAATCTATCGATTCCTTCCTGAGGTGTTCAAATACTTCCTTCTTTAATTCCCAGTCGGAGCCTTCGCTTGATATCAGCTGTTCAGCGGTCATCTTTCTCAGAGGCCCGAATGCTTTATAAAGATCGGGCATAAGCTGCTTGAAACTTTCCAGTATTGCCGCGGTTTTCCAGATGAAGATACCGCTGTTCCAGAAAAAATTTCCCTGTTCGATATACTTCTTTGCGCTTTCAAGGTCAGGTTTCTCCACGAAACGCTCGACCTCACACACATCATCGCCTTTCTGGATCGCCTGGATATATCCGTATCCCGTCTCAGGATACGTGGGAGTTATCCCGATCGCGACAAGCTTATTGAGCTTTGCCCTCTCGACTGCTTTCTTCAGGATATTTCTGAATGTGACCTGGTCCCTTATATAATGATCCGCGGGAAGCATGACCATTATCGATTCAGAATCGTCGCATGACAGATACGTCGCCGCGTAAAGTACCGCAGCTGCGGTATTCCGGGGGTACGGTTCAGCAAGTACTACACCTTTCACTCCGAGTTTGTCCAGCTCTTCCTGTGACGCCTTTTCATGCTTTTTTGCCGTTACAATAACAAACGTTTCGGGACTCATCGGCAACAGACGCCGTATCGTTTCCTCCAGAAGCGTGCCTTCACCTGAGAGATTGTGGAATTGTTTCGGTTTATCTTCCCTGCTCAACGGCCAAAGGCGAGTGCCCGCTCCGCCAGCAAGAATTACGGGTATTATTTTCATTTTTTTTGTTCTTCCGTTTAATATAAATAAAGTTGAGCCGTGAACACAACAACCATATCAGCGGGCATCCACTAAAAGCAGTTTTTTCATCTGGTTCTACGATGTCAATTAATAATTTTGATGGTACAATGCGGACTTAATGCCGGAGAAGAATTATTATCTTCGTATGAAGAACGTCACCCTGATGGAAAGCAAATTCAGTAAAAACTTTCACATCCTGTAAATTTGGAATACTATTCACTCTTTTTTAATTTTTTCGCCTCTTCGTCGCTGATACGCCAATCATATGCGGACTTCTGAATCGGAAGAGGGATTCTTTCACCTCTTTCATCCTCGTTCTGGTTTGCTGGCTCCTGCTGTTTCCATTTGTTCTGTTCCTCTTCTATCTTACCCTGTATCCTGTCAAGACTTGACTTGATATCACTGTCAGCGGGATCTTTTACCAGCGCTTTCTCATAACTTGATTTCGCCTCAAAAATATTCCCCGTTTTTTCATACGCAAGGCCAAGGTAGAAAAACACCGAAGCGCTGTCATTATTAAGCGTGATCGATCTGTTGAAATAATCTATCGCCTCTTTTGCTTTGCCGCTCGAAAACAGCAACACTCCCATCTGATATTGAACCCGCTGGTCGTCCTTTTTTATACGCATCGCTTTCTGCATATATTCAAACGATTCATTTATATTCTGCAGCGTCAGGCACAACAACCCGATCCTGTAGTTCGCGTCGAAATTATTATCATTTATTTTCAACATTGCGAGATACACACGCTTTGCCTCATCCCAGTTTTTATCCTTTTCAAGCTTCAGAGCCATGGTGTAAAAACTGTTCTCTTTGTCACTGATATGCCTCTCGATGGACTTGCTCAATTCAGCGCGGTATCTGCCTGCTTCTTTCAGCTGCAACAATACATCCGCCTCTTTCTCATACTCTCTTTCAACATGAAATAATTCCGCTTTATTGAAGAGGGAAAAAATCCTGCTGTTTAATGAAATACTGTTCTGGACATCCCTTTTGAGCACCGCCTGATCAGGTGTAGCATCAATAAGCTCATTAATAAGGTTCGTGGTATCCAAAGATACGTCATTAATCCCCAGGTCATTGAATACCGGCCGCTGTCCCCATATCAGTCTGTTATTGAAATATCTTCTCCGATTGTTATGTATTGTAAAATCGCTTTTAAGAAAATACAGATGTGAAAGGACATGGTATTCATTGAAAAACAGCCTTTCATAGTCCGGATTATCCTTAATCAGGTTTTTAAGCCTCGAAAGATGATTCCCTGTGAATTTGAAGGTATTTACATCATCCGAGCCCATAAGAACCAGGATATTCGAAAATAAAAAGCCTATTGTATTACTGAAGGTTTTCCGGAAGCCGTCTCTCATGCTGAGAACTAAATCGGGACTGTTATAATTCAGATTAATTATCTGTGAAAACACCCCTCCCTTTTCAAGCCTCTGTTTTGCGATTGAATAAAACTTATCCGTAAATCTTAATCTGTTACAGGCTTGGTCGAACAGATTCGGGATATCAACTATCTGATGGAAGTGAGCATCTGATTTAACGAGGCAGGATACCGCATCCTGCTGGTCGACCAGATAATAATGCCGCCCGGATAATGGAAGTGTGTTGTAGTCGACGATTCTCTCCGGCAGATAATCAATGACCTTTGCTTCCTTGAAGTTCCCTATCATCGGATTCCTGAAAAATTTCTGGTTCCCGTCTATAATGAGCGTTGAACCCTCCCGTCCGTTAATGGATGAATACATGAACGGCGGGAATAATGCCCTTTGTAGATTGTTCATCGTGCTTTCGGACGTGTCGAAAAAAGCCACCCGATGATAATAAACATCAACGCTGCTTCCCAAATACAGCGAGTTGTAGTTCCGGTTATAAATCTGGTTATAACCTCGAGTATGGGTAACGAAGAGGTTCTTGTCAAACGGTATCGAAAAATACAAATGCAACGCGATTATAGCCGGAATGAAAACGAGAGAGAATACCAGATAGATGATTTTTTTGTATGCGTTGATATCCCGCTGCATAAGATGTATACCCGGCAGGAGAACATTTAAAATCATGATCAGGTAAAGAAACAGATAATACAGCATATTGGAGAATTGGATAAACGTCAGGGCGACAAGTATGGGAACAGGGAGGATAAAAAGAGAAAAATTGATTATGGTAAACCGTTTCTGGTGATCATATTGCCCGAGAATATTATTGACTGTCGTATAGACTGAAAACCCGAAAATAATGGCGGAAGGAATAAAAAGAATAATCGCCGCTCCGTTATATTTTTCACCATAGATATTAACAAGTACGAGATAGAGTAAAAACGCTACCGGGAAAAGCATTTCACTATAAACGACCCAGAACGCATTTTTAATATATCTGGCAACAAGGAATCCGATAATGATCGCGCATCCTGTCAGAGATAGAAAGCTGTATTGTATCAGGATCTGGTTTCCGTATAATCGCACCGTCATCAGATACCCGAGGTATAGATACACGATTAGGAATGAAAAATTCAGGAATGTAAAGTATATATCGTCGCGGATCGTTTCCGAGGCCTGCCTCTTATCCATTTCCTCCCTGGTTTCCTGGGTATACTGCGGCATGGAAGTATAGGGTAATCTCACAAAGAATACCGTGCCCAGAAGCGGAGCAATGAGTGTCAATCCGACGTACATGATTGATATGCCGGACATGGTCATGATAAAAAAGATTGCTATCCCCGAAATAAAGCCGGTGACAAGGCAGGCTAAGAAAGCAATTGTTCCTTTTTTGTCATCTATGAAATTTCCGCAGGATATTTTAAGAAAATAATTGAATTTAAGCCCGGTAAAGAAAGGAACAACGGAGGACACTACAGGGATCAATACCTCATGACGGAGAAAAAAATCATTTAGGCCGGTGGTATTAATGAAAACGAGCCTGCTTTTAATCAAATAGATAAGCGACGCGATTATTATTACAGCTTCAGACATTATATAAAAAAGGCGATATCTTCTTGTTGCAAGGAGTGTTTTCCCGATAAGGTTGCCTAAAAATAAACCTGAAATTGCGCCTATCGCGATATGCTTTAAAGCATCTTTATAAACAAAGTATAAGTTATAGTCATATACAATTGATGTATAAACCAGGCTTAACACAAAAAATGTTAAAAACGTGTTACATAAAACAATCTGCCTCTGAACAATGTCTGTATAACTGAACTCTTTTAATAATTTCATTGTTTATCTTTGTTTTTTTGATTTTTGCCCTTCCGCCTCTTGAACATGGCTTGTTGAAATCCATCAATCGCCACAGGCTATCAGCAACTAACCTAATTACAAAGCCCGATTTTACAAGACATTTTTGACGGTTTGCCGGCTGAAGTGCCCAGAAGACTCTAACTGTCTTCTATATTTACTGGTTCAGCTTAAACTGAAACGATTTTATTATGAATTGACATAATTAAACTGAGTAAATAATATTTAAATCATCCATAAAAAATTGTAAGTAAAAAGAACCAACTATCCGTAAATTAAAAAGAGAACTTTTCGAGAAGTGTTCGGCCGGTTTGCTGGCGTACTCTTTATATACGATATGATTTTATTGAATATTTAGAATAAAATGATTATATTATTGGTAGAGGCATGAAAATAGAATATATTCCTGAAAATAATCTTGTGGTTTTATTTCTTTTATTTATTCTAACAGGCGGAATTTATTACTTCTGGTGGCTGGCAAGGACAAGTGAGCTCTTTAATGATAATCCTGTATCGAACATACTGCTTGTTATACTCACGTTTGGATTGTGGGGATTATACCTTAATATAAAATATATGCAAAAATCAGAAGAACTGAATGGAAGGGAGATGAAGTGGCATCTGATATTATTTTTCTTTATTGCCCCCCTGATAATTCAGCATAATGTAAACGAGAAATATTTTCCGGGCAGATAATTAAACAGAGAAACACGGTCGGGAGATCACAATGATTGTAAAATGTACAGAATGTAATGCCTCATATTCCGTCGATGACGGAAAGGTAAAAGATAAAAAATTCGGTTTTATCTGCCCCAAATGCGGCGTAAATGTAATTATTGATAATAGAATCAAGCAGGCTGTTTCCGCGGATATCGATCTGTTTGCCGAGGAACCAGCTCTCGAAAGGCCGATTCGCGAAGCTATACCACGGGCTGAAGAGCCTGTTGCTTCCCGAGAACCGGTATCTACTGATGATTTTGGCGATTTCATTCTCGATGAAGCGGAACGGCAACCCGAAGAAAAAAGGTCGAGAATAGTGGCGCTTGAAGAAGAACCACCGGTGCCCGCAGAACCCTCCGCAAAAGCCGGAGATCTTGATTTGTCTGATATAGATAGCCTCGAAATGCCTGAAACATCCGAAGCGTTTGACATAGACAGGCCGGCTGTAAAAGGCCGTACAACTTCATCCGAGGAAACCATCAGTCTTGATGATTTTGATTCCGCTGAAGAGTTACTTCTTGAGGCGGAAACGCCGACTTCACCCAGAGCTGCTCAGAAAGCCCCCGTCAAAAAGGACGCGTTCGCAGATATAGATGAGCTGCCTGACCTCGACAACCTCGAAATTACCGAGGAGGATTTCAAACCGCTTGAGGAAGACATCTCCCGCCAGCCCGCGGCACCTGCTATGGTACCAGAAGAAACCATATCATTTGAGGAGCCGGTATCTTCCGGACGTCATGAGCGATTGCCCGATCTCGAGCTTTCTGATATGGAAATTCCAGAAGAACATCCCGCAGCGGGAGAAAAGCGTCCCCGTCGCGGAGAAGGCCTCGAACTTGATGAAAGTATTACCATCGATCTCGATACGCTTGATATTCAGCTCGAAGAGGAGCCTTTGACTTCACCAACCTCTGAAGAAACCCCGAAACGCAAACGTCCTGAAGTTCACGATGACTTCGAAGCAGGAACCGAATCTGACCTATCCGATATCCAGGTTCCGGAAGAGACACTTACGCTTGATGAAGCAATGTTTGACGAGCCTGAACCTGTTCCCGGAAAGAAAAAGCAGGCCCCGGTTGACGAAAACGAACAGGATCTTACGCTTGATCTCGATTCACTCGATATTACCCTTGACGAAATTGAGGAGTTTAAAGAAGGCGAGGTTGTTGATGAAGATGAAAGGCTGACTATTGAAGACGCCGGGCTAACCATAGACGAACTCGAAAATGTCAGATCTGAAATAGAAACAGGAAGAGCCTCAACCGAAAATTTATCTACCGCTGAAGATGAGGACCTTAAGCTTAATATCAATGAAATCGATCCAAGCCTCAGTATGGAGGACCTCGGGCAAACCGATAAAAGCTCCGAAAACCTTATAACAAATGAAATCCCCGTAGACGAACTTCCTGAAATAGACTTCGAAAAGCTCGGCGCTGAAGAGTCAATCCAGGAGCCGGTGCGTCATCGCGATGATGTTTTTGAAGAAGAGCCTGTAATTACTCCTTCACGGACAGCAGGGGCTGTGCTCGGCACAGCGGCGCTTGCTGGCGGAGCAGCCGCAGCCTCAGCGTCTACCCGTGAAGATTTCCTCGATATTGAAACCAAAGAAGAATACAGCAAGTATCAACAGGAAATCGAAAAGGATTTCCGCACAACTGAAGATTCTGTCCCACGGGGAGCCGTTAATTTTTCTATCGACTACTCTCTGAGGTACTCAAGGGTGGGAGCACTGCTACGTCTTCTGGGACTTTTCTCCATAGCCCTTATTCCTCACTACATCATTCTTTTAATCTATTCCATACTCTCGGCCATTGTCGGATTTTTTAACTGGATTATTGTCATATTTACCGGTGAGATGATGGTTGATTTCGGCATAATCCAGGAAAAGACCCTGCGCTATCTCCTTTCAATCGGGGCATGCTCCACCAACACGATAGAGGAAATGCCGCGATTCACCGGAAGCAGAGACATCGACCACTCCCTGCAAATGAACATAATTTATCCGGCAAGGCCCTCACGCCTGCTCGCGTTTCTACGCCTGACGGGAATTGGTATCTTTGTTCTCGCTGTGCCGCATCTCATACTGCTGTGCCTACTTTCGATCGGAAGCAGTATTATCTCACTGATAGGTCTTTTCAGTATTCTCGCGACAGGCAGATGGCCGAATATACTATTTGATTTTATGGTGAGATATTATCGTTATCTTGCGCACGTGCTTTCATATCTAATCGGACTCGTTGATCATTATCCATCATTCCGCTTTGAATAGAATCGCATTATCGGGAAAAAGGAGATGCCTCAAAATGCATCTCCTTTTTTTATTTACTCGCCATAAATACGGCTATACTGTTAGTTGTTATTCCAGCCAGTAACCTCTTGTGAAATTATGGAAAGATTTTTCGGCACATCCGGCATTTTAAGGGATCATCTCCCGCATTATGAGTTCAGGGAACAGCAACTCATGATGGCGGATTTTATCCGGGACAGGCTGTTCTGCAAAGAAAACGGGCTAATCGAAGCGGGAACGGGAATTGGGAAAACGATGGCATATCTGGTGCCTTCGATTATCTACTCAGTTGAAAATGACAAAAAAATAGCTGTCAGTACGGAAACAAAGGCGCTGCAAAAGCAGCTTGTCGATAAAGACGTGCCGATTGTGAGAGATGTTCTTGCGCCGCTCGGCTATGATTTTTCCTTTTCGCTCTGCCTGGGAAGCTCAAATTATCCGTGTAAAAGGCGATTTGAGGCAGTCGTTAAAAGCGGTAGATTTTCAAAGTCGGACGCCGCAACCGCGGAAGATATAGGTCGGCTTTTCAGCCAGAAGAAAGTATTTTCACGATACGACGTTTCTTCCACCAATTCATTCTGGAACAGCATATGCCGCGAACCTGATTCGTGCAACTCCTTCACCTGTCCCTTTCAGAACGGATGCGTCTACCAGAAAGCAAAAAAAGAGTGGGCATCATCACGCCTTCTCATCATGAATCATTATCTATTCTATACCAATATCGCATCTGCAAAAACATATCTTCCAGATTTCGATCTAGTCATTTTTGATGAATCCCACGCTCTTGAGCATGTCGGCGCCTCACAGCTCGGCTTTGAAATAAGCAGGGATGATCTGATAGAAATACTTGCTGTTTTCAGCAAAAGACATAAACACCATCTGCTTACTCATTTCGGCAGCATCTCCTCCCAGAAGGAGGCGATCGATTTGATCAACCGCGTTGAAATGGAAGCCGACCGGTTCTTTGAATATCTTAATCCGCGACTGAAAAAAAACAGTTCAGCACGGATGATGGAACCCCTGCCCGAAGGAGAAACTCTTCTCTCAGCCATCAGATCACTCCTCGGTTTGCTTGAAAAATCTACCCGATCAATAGAAGACGATTTTATCAGGCTCGATCTTGAAATTGCCCAAGGAAAACTGTTCTCCTTTCACCAGAACCTCATGTCTGTGGTTTTTCGTGAGAAAGAAGAGCAAGTTTACTGGCTCGAGAGGAGCGATGCCGTTTACAATGGAAATATCGTGATAAAAAGCCAGCCTCTTTCCATATCTGAAATCATGCTTCAGGAAGTCAACGGATACTACGAATCGGCGCTCTATACATCGGCAACGCTTTCGGTTAATGGTGATTTCTCGTACTTTGTCGACTGTCTTGGAATTGAGAGGTATCAGTCTCTGCTGCTTGATTCACCATTTGATTACAAAAACAACGTCCTTCTTTACACAGACCGTACAGCCATACAACCCGACTCTGTGGAATACGCGCGACACATCGCCGAGGTTTCAGCGAATATCATTAATATCGTCCAGGGAAACTGCCTCATCCTGTTTACCTCATACAGGTTATTGAAGGAAGTATTCGAGATACTTGCTTCTCTCATCCCATATCGTATTTATCGTCAGGGCGATTACCCGGTTACCGAAGTGCTTTCAAGGTATATCGAAGACGATGGATCCGTTCTTATGGGCACCAACTCCTTCTGGCAGGGTATTGATCTTCCCGGAGATATACTGCGCGGCGTGATCATCACGCGCCTTCCTTTCAGCGTACCGGATTATCCACCGTTTCAGGCACGGTCTGAAAAAGTGATTTCGCTGGGCAAAAATCCTTTCTACTCCATTCAAATACCGGACGCCGTTATTCGCTTCAAACAGGGTTTCGGGAGGCTGATACGGAGAAGCACAGATCATGGAATAATTGCCGTACTCGACTCACGGTTGCATCATAAAGGATATGGAAAACTTTTCATTGAATCACTTCCCGAATGTAAGGTTGTCACCTCAATTCAGGATATTGCAGCACACTATTCATTGCCAGAAAAAGAATAGCCTTATCCGCAAATAACAACATAATCACGAAATATCCACATTTTTATCCACACTTATCAACACGATTTTAATGTTATTAACCGATAATCCCTGCGATGTTAACATTTTTAAAAAAATTTTTATCTCTTTTTTAATTACCTAATATTTTCTTGCAAAAAAAAGTTATAACTTCCACGATCATATGAGATTTTAATAAAGGATTGATTACTCAATCCGTCTTACTCGCTCCTCATTCTCTTTTATTGTCTCTTTAAAAGCAAAAGATCTGTGATATACTCTATAAGTCGGCAACTTTCCCTTGCGTTGTCGTATATGCAGTAAATTTGAGCTTCATATGACTGTACAAAATATTAAATAATATTTATATTTATAAACAAAGATATCAACATTTGTTAATAACTTATTGGGATAATTTTATGGTGCTTTCAAAAAATGATATTTGGAATAAAGCTCTTTATAATATACAGGGGATTATCAACAAACAATCCTTTGATATGTGGCTTAAAGATACCGAGCCGGTCATGTTACAGGAAAACAGGCTGACAATAAAAGTTGCTGACGAAGTTGCACAGCGTCATATTTCAGATAATTACTCATCCACCCTCTCTGCCATTGTGAGTGAAATAGCCAGCAAAAGCATTCTCTGTGAATTTACAACTTCCAGTGATGCTTCAGAGACCAGGCAGGAGAATAATCCTGAATACGATGAGCAGCAGGAGCTTTTCAGACCATCCGTAACGCCAAACGACACGGAATACAGCGGATCCATTCTCAAACCTGAATATACGTTTGAAAATTTTGTGGTTGGCCCCAATAATCAGCTTCCTCATGCGGCCGCAGTCTCGGTTTCAAAAGCCCCTGCGACACAGTACAATCCGCTTTTCATATACGGAGGCACAGGTCTCGGGAAAACACATCTCATGCAGGCCATAGGGCACAGCATAATACGCGAAAGGCCTTATATGAAGGTTCTCTATATTACCACGGAACAGTTTTTGAACGATTTCCTTCACGCGATCAGGACCAACACCGTTCAGAGTTTTAAAATCAAATACCGCGATGTTGATATACTGCTCATAGACGACATCCAATTCATTGAAAAAAAAGAACAGACCCAGGAAGAGTTTTTCCATACATTCAACGCACTTCATAACAATAAAAAGCAGATTGTGATATCAAGCGACCGCTCTCCCAAAGAACTCTCAACTCTTGAAGAGCGACTGCGCACCCGCTTCGAATGGGGACTTATCACAGACATTCAACCTCCGAGCATAGAGACACGGGAGGCGATCCTGCGCAATAAAGCAGAAAAGCTTAATATGGATATATCCGACGACGTACTGAACTTTATTGCCAGAAGAATTAAATCGAGCATCCGCGCTCTTGAAGCGGCTCTTACAAGACTCAAGGCCGTTTCTTCGCTTTCCAACGAACCTCTTTCCCTCTATCATGCAAAAACGCACTTGAAGGACCTTTTCGATGAAGAAACAAGCAAAAAGGTGACCATCAACGATATCATGCAGCGCGTCGCGGAAAAATATCAGCTTACGGTAGAAGATCTTGTATCAAAAAGCAGGCATAGCAAGGTGGTACAGCCCCGCTTTATCGCAATGTATATAGCACGAAAGCTTACTGATCTCACAACCATCGACATCGGTAAGGAATTCGGCGACCGGGATCATTCCACAGTTCTCAATGCCATGAACAATGTCGAAAAAATGATGAAAGAAGATGAATACTTTCTTGAAATAATTGAAGATATGATATCGGAATTACGCAGTTCGTAGCGTGTTTATATCTCTAAAAAATATGTTTATTGTTTGTGGACTTGTGAAAGAATGATCTCTGTTTAATATGATGGAATTCATTTTATATCTGCCGTCATCATAAGAGCTTGATTTCAGACAGTTTTGTTCACAATCTGTTTTTACCGTAATCCCTCAACGGTTCAGGGATTTCTATATTTATTAACATATACTTTTACCTATTACTAATACTATAAAATAATATCCTTTTATATATTGTTTTAAAAGTGCTGGAGGAAAAATGAGAATCGAAGTCGACCGTGATAATCTTCTTCGGGGTATTGGAATAGCCGACACAGTTATATCATCTAAAAATATTAATACGATCCTCTCCAACTGTCTTTTTAATGTTTCAAAAGATCATCTGGAAATTGCTTCAACCGATAACGAGATCGGAATCAGAACCACAGTTGAAGCTGTTTCAGACAGCACGCTTTCCTTCACTGTAAATGGAAAGAGGTTCGCCGGTATTCTTAAGGAACTTCCGAAAGGAACTGTTATTGTTGAAATCGACAGTTCATACCTCGTCAGTGTTATCAGCAAGGGAGTAAAGGGCCAGTACAAGCTTGTGGGAACGGCAAAAGGAGAATTTCCTGATATTCCCCAGTTTGATGATGAGCACTCTATTGAGGTTGACCAGGCGTTGTTGAAAGATGCGATCAGGAAAGTAGTGTACGCAGCTGCGACGGATCTTATTAAACCGTCATTCAATGGGGTGTATTTTGTTTCCGAGGATTTCGGCACGATTACCGCGGTTGCTACAGATTCAAAACGGCTATCCGTTGTGAATATTCCGGTTGATAAGTCAGTAAAGCTTGAGGAGGGAGTGATAATACCTTTAAAAACGGTTCATGAGGTAATGCGTCTTCTTGGCAATTATGGTTCTTGCAGGTTTTATCTCGGAAAAACTCAGTGCTTTTTCAGGATCGGAGAAACCGAGCTTGTTTCGCGCGTTATTGATGGTCAGTTTCCAAACTACCGGCAGGTGATCCCACATGAGAATAAGATGAACGCCGTAGTGCCAACGAGGCAGTTACTTGAGTCCCTCAAAAGGGTAATGATTTTCACTAAAGAACCTTCTTTTAAGATTGTTCTCACTTTTTCCAGGGAAACGCTGAAGATCGAAGCGAAGACGCAGGACCTCGGTGAGGCGGAAGAAGAGGTCATGATTGAAATGGATAACGACGATTCCATTACTGTTGGAATGAGCGCGCAATATCTTATAGACGCGGTTAAAGAAATCGGTGATGATGAGATAATTCTCGGGCTTACCTCTCAGCTGAGTCCCATGGTAATCACTCCTTCAAAGATTAAGGACAGCAAATCGGTGATAATGCCGATACAGATAAAATCTGAGCCGGCTAATTAACCGCACGTCACGCGTGATCTGAATACGATGGTTATTGATAAGATTCATGTAAAAAATTTCAGAAATTACACTGATACTTCATTCGCCTTTTCGGGGGACCACAACTTTATAGTCGGTAAAAACGGTACGGGTAAGACGAATGTGATAGAAGCCGTTACAATCGTTTCTAATGTACGATCGTTCAGAGGAGTGCATGACAGCGAGATAATCCAGTGGGGATATGATTCATACTTTTGCGGGGCCTCTGTTTCCGGATCTGATGATTCGCTTTTTGAAGTCGGATGCGCGATACACAATGACAGGGTTCATCGAAAACTTAAGATTGACGGCGCAGAAACAAGGAAACTTTCTGATTATTTTGGAAAGCTGCTCACAGTGGTCATCTGTCCCGAGGATATCCGGATTATTACGGACGGACCTGATGAGAGAAGGAGGTTCGTTGATTCTGTAATTTCAAAAACGGATCTTTCATATCTCAGGACGCTCATCGAATTCAGGCGGGTTCTTTCTCAGCGCAACAGGGTTCTCAAGGAACTCAGGGAAAAAAAGAAGTATACCGATTCTCAGCTTGATATATGGGATGAGCTTTTCGCAAACAACGCTTCCGATCTCATACATAAAAGAACTGCGTTTATCGAATCGTTCAGGAAGGATTTTATCAGAAGTTATACATCACTATCGGGCGGAGAAGAATCGCCTTTCCTTACATATCTCCAAAACAATGCTGAAGGAGAAAGCCGGAATATAATTGATTCTCTCAGAATGAATCGTACGAAGGATATACTAGCGGGAACAACTACATCAGGCCCTCAAAGGGATGATTACCGTTTCCACAACGAAAGGGATTGTTCTTTTGCTGATTACTCTTCACAGGGACAAAAAAGAACCGCGGTAATCGCGCTTAAGCTTGCTGAAAAACAGTATGTTGAAAAAGAGATAAAAAAAAAACAATCATTCTGATTGACGATATTTTTTCCGAGCTTGACCGTTCTCGAAGAGGAAATCTGGTAAGCATGCTTGATGAAGGGAACCAGGTTATATTCACCATGACCGATGTCACCCTTATTGACAGTTTTGTAATGGATGCGTCGAAAGGAGTAAATATTATTGACGTGGGAAAATATCGTATATTATGAAGTTTCGCTTTAACCAGAAAAGGATCAACAGCACAAAACCTATATCATCTCTTATAACGGAAGCTATACGCGAGCTCGAAGTCGGAGAAGCGTTGATGATAGAAGTCATCAGGGGATCCTGGAGAAGCGTTGTTGATGAGATCATAGCGTCGCATTCGGTTCCGGAAAGGATTTTCAGGGAAACGCTTTTTATATCCGTCGATCATCCCATATACGCGAATGAACTGCTTTTCATGAAACAGTTGATCCTGAAGCGCCTTCATGATGAAATGGGGTATAGCATGATTTCCGATATACGCGTCGAGCATAACAAAGGAGCTAAAAAGAAATGATATTCCATGGTGAGAGGTTATATGTATGCATATACATATCGGACAGAGAACGATAGTATCCGACGCCAGCCTGATCGGTATTTTCAATACTGAAACGCTTCGTGAGTCCGAGGAAAACAGGTACTTTTTTAAATTCTTTAAAGATAGCGACAAAACCCTAGTAATCGATGAAAAGAACAACGCCATATCAAGTATAGTGAGTTCATTTACTTTAACTAAGAGAACTCACCTCAAGGATGGATTTGTCTGGAGAAGAGAGAATGACGAAAGAATATAGTGCTGATAAAATCCAGGTCCTGGAGGGCCTGGAGGCGGTCAGAAAAAGACCCGCAATGTATATCGGTTCAACTGACGTAAACGGGCTTCACCATCTCGTGTATGAGGTGGTTGATAATTCTATCGATGAAGCGCTCGCCGGATTCTGCGACACCATCATCGTTTCAATACATTCTGATAATTCAATCGAGGTGGTCGATAACGGCCGGGGCATTCCGGTCGAAGAGCATCCTGTCTATAAAACATCCGCACTTGAGATCGTCATGACCAAGCTTCACGCCGGAGGAAAATTCGATAACCAGTCATACAAGGTTTCCGGGGGACTGCACGGTGTCGGTATTTCAGTGGTAAACGCACTTTCAAGCGAGCTCAAGGTTGAAGTCTATCGGGACGGCAAAATCCACACCCAGAGCTATAAAAGGGGTGTTCCGACCGGTAAGGTCAAGGTTGCAGGCGAGACCAAAAAGCTCGGAACGAGGACGCTTTTCAAGCCGGACGGGGATATATTCGAAACGCTCGAGTTCAACTTTGAGACGCTTTCCAAAAGGCTTCGGGAGCTTGCGTTCCTCAACGCCGGCATCAAGATCGTCCTGCGCGACGACCGCGGGAAGGGGAAGGAGCATGTGTTCCAGTTCAAGGGAGGGATCACTTCCTTCATCCAGTATCTCAATGAGAACAAGACCTCTATCAGCAAGAAGGTGATCTATTTCCATACCCAGCGGAACAATATCGATATCGAAATCGCGCTGGAATATATCGATACCTACAACGAGACCGTCTACACTTACGCGAACAACATCAACACCAAAGAGGGCGGGACACACCTCGTCGGCTTCAAATCGGCGCTCACCCGCGTGCTGAACGATTCTCTCAAAAAAGAAGGCTATGATAAGAAGATGGCGCAGCTGACCGGCGACGATGTCCGCGAGGGACTGGTCGCGATCGTCAGCGTCAAACTGCCCAATCCGCAGTTCGAAGGCCAGACCAAAATGAAACTCGGCAATGGCGAAGTGAAGGGCATCGTGGAGTCCGCTACTAATGAGCACCTCGGGCAGTTCTTTTATGAAAATCCGCCCATCGTGCGCAAGATTCTCGAAAAGTGCATCGTAAGCGCCCAGTCGCGTATCGCCGCAAAAAAGGCGCGCGAGCTTACCAGGCGCAAGAGCGCGCTCGAAAACGATACGCTGCCCGGCAAACTTGCTGATTGCTCCGAGCGGGACCCGTCGCTGTGCGAACTGTATCTTGTCGAGGGTGATTCCGCGGGCGGCTCGGCGAAGCAGGGTCGTGACAGGAAGTTCCAGGCGATCCTTCCGCTCAAGGGCAAAATCCTCAACGTGGAAAAGGCGCGCTTGCATAAAATTCTCTCGAACGAAGAAATAAAGACGCTCATCACGGCCATCGGAACCGGAATCGGCGACGAGGAGTTCGATATCGCGAAAGCGCGTTACCACAAAATTATCATCATGACCGACGCGGATGTTGACGGATCGCATATCCAAACACTGCTGCTCACCTTTTTCTTCAGATATATGCCGGAAATCATACGTAAGGGATATCTTTATATCGCACAGCCACCGCTGTACGGCATCAAGTCCGGAAACGATATCCATTATGTTTACAGCGATGACGAGCGGGATAAGGCACTTGATGGAATCGACAAGCAGAAGGTGACGGTACAGCGCTACAAAGGCCTCGGCGAAATGAATCCCGACCAGCTCTGGGAGACCACGATGAATCCCGATAAGCGCACCGTATTGCAGGTATCGCTCGAGGACGAGATCGAAGCGGAAGAGGTCTTTTCGGTGCTGATGGGGGATGCGGTCGAACCGAGGCGCAAGTTTATCGAAGAGAACGCGCGTAATGTCAGAAACCTCGATCTGTAGCGATCATGTCAGATGGCTGATGTTTGGAATGTTCCATTTTAAAGCGGATACAATAGATTCTAAAATGTGATCAGGAGCCCGGTTGTGCCAAAGAAGAATTCCGAAAGCAATGAAAATAAAGAAAGAGTCCTTGGCGTCGAAATTGAAGAGAAGATGAAGAGTTCATACCTCGATTACGCGATGAGCGTGATCGTAGGCAGGGCGCTTCCCGACGTCCGTGACGGCCTGAAACCTGTCCACCGGCGTATTCTCCACGCGATGAATGTGCGCGCCTGGCGCAGCGACCGGCCGTATGTGAAATCAGCTAAAATCGTCGGTGAAGTCATTGGTAACTATCATCCGCACGGTGATGCAGCCGTGTACGACACTATGGTCCGCATGGTTCAGGACTTCTCGCTTCGTTATCCGCTGATCGACGGGCAGGGTAACTACGGCTCTGTTGACGGCGACCCCGCGGCGGCATACCGGTATACCGAAGCGCGGCTGGACAAGATCGCGGACGAACTTCTGAGCGATATCGACAAGGAAACAGTCGATTTCGTCGGCAACTTCGACGATTCACGCCAGGAGCCGACAGTGCTTCCGGCGGCGTTCCCCAATCTGCTCGTAAACGGATCGGCGGGAATCGCGGTTGGAATGGCAACCAACATCCCCCCTCACAACCTTGGAGAGGTGATCGACGCTACGGCGGCGATGATCGATGATCCTGACATTTCCGTTAAACAGTTAATGAAGTTTATCAAAGGGCCTGATTTCCCGACAGGCGGCATCATCATGGGAGCTGAAGGAATCGTAAACGCCTACAAGACCGGCAGGGGAAGCATCATCGTGCGGGGCAGGGTCGATATTGAGGAGGACAAGAAGGAGAAGGAAACGATCATCATCTCCGAGCTTCCGTATCAGGTAAACAAAGCCTCCCTCATCGCCAGGATTGCGGAGATGGTCAACAACAAGGAGATCGAAGGCATCGTCGAACTTCGTGATGAGTCTGACCGCTCGGGCCTTCGCATTGTAATCGGCCTGAAAAAATATACGAACAGCGCGGTGATAATCAACCAGCTGTACAAGCACACGACGCTGCAGAGTTCGTTCGGGATCATACTCCTGGCGCTCGTCAACGGCGAACCGAAGGTCCTCGACCTGAGAGGGCTTTTATCCAACTACATCCTTCACCGCAAAAACGTAATTACCCGCAGGACACAATACCAACTGCGTAAGGCGGAGGAGCGTGCCCACATACTCGAAGGATTGAAGATCGCGCTCGACAATATCGATGAAGTGATCAGCCTCATCCGCTCGTCGAAGACTGTCGATGAAGCACAGTCGAGGCTCATGAAGCGCTTCAAGCTGACAGAGATCCAGGCGAAGGCGATCCTCGAAATGCGCCTGCAGCGCCTGACCAGCCTTGAAGTCAAAAAGGTGATTGAGGAACTGAACGAGCTTCTCAAGCTCATCAAAGAGCTCAAAGAGATTCTGAAGAGCGATAAAAAGATCCTCGGCATCGTCAAAGACGAGCTTCTCAAGATAAAGGAAAAGTACGCCGACAAGCGCCGCACCGAAATACAGATCGGCGGGGAATCGTCGACGAGCTTTGATGTGGAAGACCTGATCGCCGAGGAAGACATGGTGATCACCATCACCAATGACGGGTTCATCCGGCGGGTGCCGATCGACACCTTCAAGAAACAGCGGCGAGGCGGCAAAGGCGTCAGCGGGATCACCATCAAACAGGAAGACTTCATCAAAATGATGAGCATCTCCTCGACCCACGACATGATCCTTCTCTTCTCGAACAAGGGAAAGGTTTTCGGGCTGAAGACCCACGAGATCCCGCTTGCTTCAAAAGCCGGCAAGGGGAAATCGATCAAAGGTATACTGAACCTTGCCAAGGACGAGAACATTTCGGCCATCTGCTCGGTGCCCGATATTGAAGGCGAGGCGTATCTTTGCATGGCGACGCGCGGGGGGATACTGAAAAAGATCGATATCAAAGAGTTCAACAACGCGAAGAAAGGCGGCATCATCGCCGTCAACCTCAAGAAAGACGATTCGCTCGTGGATGTGAAGCTGGTCGGTAAGGACGACGATATCGTCGTAGGGACCAGGCACGGGCTTCTGTTGCGCACCAACCTCGGAAAGATGCGCCCGATGGGACGCGCCGCCGCGGGGATCATCGGGATGCGTCTCGCCAAAGACGATGAGATCATCGGGCTTGACGTGGTGAAAGAGAACTCGATGCTCTTCGCCGTGACCTCGATGGGATACGGCAAGAAGGTGCAGTATAAGAATTTCGCCTCGAAGGGACGCGGCGGCAAGGGCATGACATTCCTCAAAGTCACCGACAAGGCGGGATATGCAGTTAATCTCCGTTCGGTATTTCCTGAAGATGAGATCATCATCGCGTCAAAAAGCGGCATGACAATCCGCTTCCTCGCAAAGGATGTTTCCGAGCAGGGACGGGCGACCATCGGCGTGAGGCTGCTTGACATCGGTGGGGACGATCTGGTCTCGGACGTGGCGCTGATTACCGAAGAAAAAAAATGACCAGGCCCGAAAAAACAATCGCTAAACTGCAGGAAGGCGGACCACTCACCATCGCCGCGATCGGTGATTCGCTGACGCAGGGGTGGCTTGTTCAGAAGGGATATCTCTCGTTTCTCTCCGAGATGCTGCGCGATCGCTATCCGCGAAGCGAATGCGCAATTCTCAACAGGGGCATCCCCGGTGACACCGCCGAAGGGGGGTTGCTCCGGATTCGGGATGATGTGCTAGATTGCGATCCCGATTGCGTCCTCATTCAGTTCGCGCTCAATGACGCGTTTATGGGCGTGCGCGTGGAGCGGTACGGAAATTTTGTGCAGGCGATGATAGATGCCGTAAAAAATGAAACGGATGCCGAAACGGTCCTTGTTACATCGGTGTATCTTGACAACAACGGCGAATATGAGATGGCATTAAAATATTATGGTATGCTTGCGCGTCTGGCCGAGTCGAACACCATCCCGATCGCACGGGTCCATGAATACTGGCATAAGAAGATACAGGAAGGAATCAACTTCCGCTCCCTCGTTCAGTATGATCTTATCCACCCCCGCGTGGAAGGTTATCGCCTGATGGCTGAAGCGATCATGGAGCTTTTTTAAAATCCGCTCTTCCCGGGCATTTTACATCCGCTTTTTCCCCATTCACCGGCGTTTCATATCCGAAATTTTTATCTTGATTTTTCATCATCCGGGACCTACTATTCAAGCAGTCGTGGTATCGATGCTGGGAGTAATAATTTCTGAAATGCAGATACTGTACAGGGAGCATGATATGAAAATGAGAACACGTGCGCATAGGGCTGAAAGTGTTGCGTTTATGAAAATGAAGAGAGGTGGTATTCTGATACTTCTTGCGCTGATGATGTCTTGCCAGCTCCTGGACGGTTCGCTGCGCAAAACTGATTCCAAAGAGAATACCCGCTACCTGCGTCTGGGGGAATCGAGAAGCGGCACCATCCGTAACGACGGCGGAGCGATTTACTTTTTCCGGCTTGATACACCCAGAGAGGTGGTGATTGACCTTGTGGCGGCGCCAAATTCCGCGCTTGATCCGGTCCTTGCGCTTCTGAATGAAGACGGACAGCAGATCGGAGCTGATGATGACAGCGGCGGCGGCAGAAACGCGCGACTTCAGAGAAACCTTGAACGGGGAGAGTATATCGTAATTGTAAGGCCGTATGGGAACTCAACAGGCCAGTATCGATTGACGATCGGCGACAGACCGGCACTGGCGGCCGTGACGGGTGTGCCGGGCGTGCAGCAGCAGGCAGCTATGACGATAAGAACGGGAGAGACGAAGACTAATTCGCTCCAGGCTGGAGGCAGGGACGTCTACCAGTTTGTCCTCGATCAGCGCGGATATGTGATAATCGATGCAATGAAAACGCCCCGCTCCAATATCGACACTATGCTGGAGGTCCAGAATGCCGCGGGTGAAGTAATTGCCCGCGATGATGACAGCGGAGATAACCTGAACGCGCGAATCATCCAATCGCTTGAAGCCGGAAGCTATCGGATCATTGTGAGCGGATATACCGGAAGCACCGGTGAATACCGTCTGGGGGTTCAGAGCCTAGAGGGCCGCTCTCTCGCCATAGGCCAGGGCCAGACCGGGGTGCTTCAACAGGGAGAGCGCGCCGTATACATGCTGGAGCTGCGCGAGAGCGGCATATTTACCATTGATATGGCGCGTGTGGGCAACACCGCGCTTGACCCGGTCCTGACAATACAGAATTTACAGGGCAGAACAATTGCCGCTGTTGATGATACTGATGAAAGCCTGGACGCCGGATATACGGGCTATCTTGAGCAGGGAACCTATCTGATATATGCCGGAGGAAGCGACAACTACGGCGGCAATTTCAGAATTACCGTCAGCAGGAGCAGGGTGCCGCAACAGGCTTCGCAGGAAATCGGGCTCGGTGATACCCGTGAAGGGTGGATTATTCCGGGCCAGAAACATTCTTACAGGTTCAACATGGAGCGCAAACAGTATATCATGGTAAGAGCGGAAGCGGCTGAAAATTCAATGCTTGATCCGTATCTGACAATTAAGAACTCGAAAGATGAGACGGTAGAGAGCAACAACGATTACGGCAACGGGAAAAACTCAAAGATAATAGCCACCCTCGATCAGGGCAGCTATTCGTTCATCGTCAATGGTTTCGATAATAAAGGCGGAAAATACCGGTTGATTGCAAAAGAGGTTAAAACAGAACCGATCGCTCTCGGTCAGAGCAGGACAGGCGCCCTGGGCCCGGGAGACATCGCCCTCTACTCACTTAATCTTTCGAAAGGGAGTTACTGTACTATTTACTACGAACGGACAGGTGAGTCCAGACTTGATCCGTTCCTCACTTTAAAAACAGATGTCGGCAGGTTGATAAAGACTGATGATGATAGCGGCGGGAATCTGAATTCGAGGATTACCCAGATACTACCGGCCGGAAAATATCTCATTCAGGCGAGCGGGCTTGGTGAGTCAGCCGGATTATACCGGATTTCGGTGCGCGAAATGGCGATCCGGTCGATAAGGATGGGGGATACAAAAATCGATCAGATTGAACCCGGGGAATCACACGCGTATGAACTGACAATGAAGGGAAGAGAAAACGCGGTTATTGATCTTGTCAGGGATGGGGATTCAGGGTATGATCCGTACCTGGAAGTTCATTCACGCGACGGGAAAGTCATTGCGAGCGATGATGACAGCGGCGGTGAAAGAAACGCAAAGGTAATGCACACCCTTGAGCCTGGACAGTACACCATTATCGCAAAAGGCTATGGCAACAGTGGCGGAAGATACAGCCTCAGCATTCGTCGAGCGGGCGACGAATCCAAAGCAACGCCCCGGCAATCACGGCAGTCTGTTCAGGGGCAGCAGAGCACCATCACTCCGGGACAGCGAAGAATGGGTACGTTAACAGGCGCGGGACACGCTGATTCCTATACTATGACAATTACCGCTGCCACAAGGGTCTTGATACGCGCTAAAAAGAGGGGGGTTTCGCTTCTTGATACCTATCTCGAGCTATTCGATCAGAGCGGCGGCCTCATCGCGTCCAATGATGACAGCAGCGGGACTACGAACTCTTCAATTGAACGGGATCTGCAGCCCGGGCAATACAGGATCATGGTACGTGGATATAATAATACTCTCGGTGCGTATCTTCTCTCCGTAGTCGTATTGAATGAGTCTCAAACAAATGGAACACGCTGAAATTACGGTTCAGTCCGGGGGATTTTGCAATGTATGAATGGATACTATCTTTTTTCCTGATGGCAACTGGAGCTTTTGCCGTTACTGTCGGATCGTGCCAGAAAAGTTACCTAGTATTGCTTCCTTTCATTTTTGCAGGCCTGGTCGTTGCGCCGCCGATCGGAAGCGGGTGCGCAAAACTTGTGCCGCTGCTGGAGCCGTTTAAGCGCCGCCTTGGCGCGGCGATTATTCTTGTCGTTCTAGGATTGTTTGTTACCTATAACCAGTGCCTCAGGAGCGGAATAACAAATGTTCTGGGAACCCAAAAAGCGGATGTAACCTTGACAGCGCGCACGGATTCAGGGATGAGCGGTGATACGGGTATTGCAGGAAAAGATACTGCAGTACAGGGTGACAATGATCAGGAATCAACCTTGGGCCGTGAGCGGCAGGCGGCCGTTCCTTCCGAGGAAAGCGCAATGCCGGATAACAGGGCCGCAAAGCATGTATCCGAATCCGCCGATGGGAAGTCTGCGGGAACTGAAGGAACCCGGCCAGTCGAGATAACGAGGCGCGCTTCGGACAGCGAATCTGATCAGATAGGAAGAGGAGCGCCGGAGAAAAGAACTGCCGCCTACGACGAGAAGAAGCGCGAAACCGCAAAATCGGACACGGCTGCGAAAAGGAGGACAGGCATTACTGATCCCGGCAGGGAGAAATCCCCCCAGGCTGGTGCTTCGGGTAGAAAATTTGAAGCAGATGCTGTTGATAAAGAGATGTCTAAAGCAGCAGCGGCGCAACGGAGAAGGCCAGCAAAAAAAATCGCGGGTGGCGCATCCTACACGGGAGATATGGCCAACGGTATTCCGCATGGAACCGGAACACTGAAGCTGCCTGCCAGAGAACAGCAGGCTGTATCCGCCGCGCCTGAAAAAGCAGATACACAAAAAAAAGAGGCTGCCATTGACCTGCGCACCTTCCTTTCTCAGTGGAACTATGACCGGCGTGAAGGGGCTGCGGCCGCGATTGAAGAGTATACCGGCGAGTGGCAGCGCGGAGTTCCTGTAAGGAAAGGAATTTTTATCTGGTCGGACGGCGACCGTTACAGCGGTGGATTTGCCGGAAGGAAAAAACAGGGATACGGTACCTACCGCTACGTGCATGGCACCAGGTACCAGGGACAGTGGGCTGATGACCGCGCTAATGGTGAGGGGATGATAGTGTGGACCAACGGAGATCGTTATACCGGCGGTTGGAAGAACGACCGGCGTGAGGGAAAAGGCACGTACATCTGGAACAGCGGCATTAAATATACCGGTCAGTGGAAAGATGACGCGATGGAAGGGCACGGAAAAATATCGTGGACCGACGGGAACAGCTATGACGGGGAATGGAAATCGAACATGCGTCACGGCAAGGGTGTGTATGTCTGGAGGAACGGGGATACATACCGGGGTGAATTCAGAAAGAACCGAAGGGAAGGCGCAGGAACCTATCTGTGGAAAGACGGAAGCAGTTATGCAGGCGAATGGAAGAACGGCACACGGCACGGCGAAGGTATACTAAAATATAACGGAAAAACAATCAGGGGAACGTTTCTAAACGACAGGTTGATACAGGAACGCTGATGGAGAGGAACGGCAGATGTTGAACGGCATGATCTATCGGGAATAGACTACTTTCCCGGAACAGATTGTATATTCGACCGAACCGTAAAGCTCCATTCCGATAAATGGCGTATTTTTACATTTTGAGATGATAAACTCATCGCTCACCACGATCTTCTTTTCCGGGTCGATTATGGTAATGTCAGCTGTCTTTCCTTCTTTCAGCTCGCCTTTGTCAAGCTTGAGAATTCTGGAAGGGTTGATGGTGACTTTCGCAAACGCGTCGATGAACGAAAAACCGTTTTCTCTTACAAGCTCGGTTATGATGAGCGGAACGGCCGTTTCAAGTCCCACGATGCCGAATGGCGTATATTCTATTTCCTGCATTTTTTCAAAGGGGCTGTGAGGAGCGTGGTCCGTAGCGATGACGTCAATGACGCCGCTGCGAAGCCCTTCGATGATCGCACGCCGATCGTCTTCGTTTCTCAGGGGAGGGTTCATCTTGGCCATTGAGAGGTGCTCCTCGACGGCATCGTCTGTCAGGGAAAAATGGTGGGGGGTTGCCTCACAGGTTACTTTTATTCCCGACGCTTTTGCCTGTTTTATGATCTCTATCGAATGCGCGGATGACACATGGGCGATATGGACCCTGCCTTTCGTGAGTCGCGCGAGAATAACATCGCGCGAGATCATTATCTCCTCGGATTCCCGGGGAATTCCCTTCATCCCGAGCAGGACTGAATTTTTCCCTTCGTTCATGATGCCGTCGTCTGACAGCTGAAGGTCTTCCGCATGGGAGATGATCGGCACGTCGAACAGGCGCGCGTACTCGAGCGCGCGTCTCATTAAAAGCGAGTTCATCACCGGCTTGCCGTCGTCAGAGAACGCGACCGCGCCTCCTTTTACCAGCTCGCCCATTTCCGATATTTCCTCGCCCTTGGCACCCTTTGAAATAGTCGCTATCGGGAACACGTTGATCGGGCCGTTTTCTGCCTCAAGCTTGATAAAACGGACAAGCGCCTGGTTGTCGATAACCGGTTTGGTGTTGGGCATGGTGCAGACGGAAGTGAAACCGCTTTTCGCGGCGACTATGCTGCCGCCGATAATGGTTTCCTGGTCCTCGCGGCCCGGCTCCCTGAAATGAACGTGCATGTCGATAAGGCCGGGCAGAACCAGGAAACCGTCTGCATCGATAATCTGAGCCCCGGCTGGCGCCGACAGCGATTCGCCGATCCTGGAAATGACGCCGTCTTCAACGAGTATGTCCCGTTTCGCGTCTGTGCCGGAAGCGGGATCGATCATTCTTCCGTTTTTTATAAATACACTCATGGTCAGTCTCAGTCCTTGTCGATTCCTTCAAGAGATGCGCCGCCAGCAAGGAGATAGAATATGGCCATCCTTACCGCTACACCGTTGGTTACCTGTTCGTCGATGATTGAGTTGGGGCTGTCGGCAACCGCGTCATCGATTTCCACGCCCCGGTTGATGGGACCGGGATGCATTACGATTATGTCCTTTCGGCACCGCTTCAGGCGATCGGCAGTGAAGCAGTAGAGCCGGTGGTATTCCCGGATGGACGGGAAGTGTGAACCTTTCTGGCGCTCACGCTGGATCCGCAGCATCTGGACCGCGTCGAGCTTGGGAAGAAGCTCGTCGAGATCATAATAGATGTCGACATCGTATACGCTGAACTCGTCAGGGATAAGTGTCGGCGGGCCGCAGAGGGATACTTTTGCGCCGAGCTTTTTGAATGCCTCGATATCAGAGCGTGCCACGCGGGAGTGCTTGATATCCCCCACAATTCCAATATGCATTCCCTCGAGGCTTCCGTGGCGTTCGAGCAGTGAATACGCGTCAAGAAGCGCCTGGGTCGGATGCGCATGAAAGCCGTCGCCGGCGTTAATGACAGATGATTTGATGTTCTTGGATAAAAAATGCGGTGCCATCGACACCGCATGTCTCATAATGATATAATCAGCTTTCATAGCCTCAAAGGTATGAACGGTATCGATGAGAGACTCTCCTTTTACCGTGCTCGAAGTGGCGACCGCGAGATTGACAATATTCGCAGAAAGCTGTTTGGCGGCAAGCTCGAAGCTGACCCTGGTCCTCGTGGATGGTTCGTAAAAAAGCGTACAGACCGTCTTGCCGCGAAGCACCGGAACGGTCTTGATGGTCCTCGTAAAAAGGTCTTTAAAATATTTAGCCGATTCGCAGATGAGTTTTATTTCATCGGCGGTGAGGGATTGAATATCAAGAAGGTCTTTTCTGTTTAATCCAGCCATATCAAGATTCAGTTACTATATCTCCTTTTAAAAATTGTCAAACCAAATATTCGGCATTTTGTTCAAAAATTTTCTGATGGCATAAAAAAAGCGTCTTAATAGACGCTTTGTTATCAATTATAAATTTTGCTTTTCCCCTGCATGAGAAATTTAACCCCATCGTCAAGGCCTTCAAGAGTCAGCTCGAACATGGGAAAGATGTTATTCACGATGCGGATAGTATGCACGAAATTCCATGAGCGCTTCGGCAGAGGATTAAGCCAGATCGCGTCCTTGAATTTGTCTTTTATCCGCTGCAGCCATACCTGGCCGGGGATGTCGTTATAATACCAGTAATCGATCGCGCCGTTGACCCAGGTCAGTTCTGAAGGGGCCATTTCAGCGTCACCGATAATGATAACCTTGTAATCATTGTCCTCATTGCGAAGAAAATCGAATGTGGCAATTGACTGGCTGCGTTCGATGTCTGTCCAGAGGTCCTGGTAAATGCAGTTGTGAAAATAGTAATGCTTGAATCTGCTGATCTGGGATGAGGCCGCCGAGAAGAGCCGCTCGACAAGGGTGGAATAAGGGGTCATCGACCCGCCGGTGTCCATGAGCAGGATTACCTTGGATGCCTTCTTTTCCTTGTTTTCCCAGACGAGCTCTATCTCTCCCGCGTTCTTGCAGGTCTCATCGATCGTTTTATCGAGGTTCAGCTTTTCCTGTTCGGCGATGGGAAGAAGCGAACGCAGGTGTGAAAGCGCGACACGCATCTGGCGCGTATCGAGCGTGATATCGCTCGAGTAGTTGCGAAAGGTCCTTTTCTCGGCAATCTGTACGGCGCGCTTGTGGCGTGACTCACCCTGCCCTATCCTGATCCCGGCAGGGTTGTATCCCCACGCCCCCTGGGTGGAGCGTCCGCCGGTGCCGATCGCCTTGTTGCCGCCGACGTGATTTTTGTAGTGACCCTCGCGCAGCTGCTCTTCGAAATTTTTAAGTATCTGGTCGAGATCGAGCTCCTCGATTTTTCTTTTTTCCTCTTCCGAGAGTTTCAACTCTTTTACTTTCTTAAGGCCTTCAAGGATCTTTTCGAGCATCTCGTCGGTCGTTTCGACGTCCTTGAATGTATCGAGAAAGGCGATATCGTATTTATCGAAATGGATCTCATTCTTGACAAGGATAGACCGCGCGATGTAGTAAAACCGCGTGAGGTTGCAGTCATTCAGGTTTTGCGCGAGCGCGTGATGAAGCATGATCCACTCGTGCAGCGAAACCGGAACGCCCGCCGCCTTGAGGTTGAAGAAAAAGTTAATAAACATTCCTCGTCCTCGTGCTGGTGTTGTAGCTGTAATGACTTTTGCCTGAGTTGACGACGAGATCGCTGTCTTCCTTTTTCTTGAGAAGCGTTCCCAGGAACGGCATTTCATTTTCAACGGATTTGGCGGGCACACCGCCAATGACAAGGGCCTGTATCCAGTCGATGAGCTCGCTCGTTGACGGTTTTTTGCGGAGCATGTCGAACTGTCGTATCCAGTAGAATTTCTTCAGGCATTCCTTCATCAGCTTTTTCTCGATTTCAGGGAAGTGGACCTTGACGATATCCTCCATGAGCTCCTCTCCGGGGAAGTCGATGTAGTGGAACACGCACCGGCGCAGGAACGGATCGGGAAGCTCTTTTTCACTGTTGGACGTGATGATAACGATGGGTCGCTTTTTCGCCTTGATGGTTTCAGCCGTTTCGGGGATATAGAAACTCATTTCATCGATTTCATTGAGGAGGTCATTGGGAAACTCGATGTCCGCCTTGTCGATCTCGTCGATGAGCAGCACTGCCTGTTCTTCTGCGTTGAAGGAAAGGCCGAGCTTGCCGAGGTTGATGTACTGCTTGATGTCGGATATATCCCTGTCGCCGAATCGCGAGTCGTTGAGCCGCTGGACGGTGTCGTACACATAAAGGCCTTCGCGCGCTTTGGTCGTCGATTTGATGTTCCAGATGAGGAGGTTCTTGCCGAGGCCCTTGGCGATCGAGTGGGCGAGAAGGGTCTTTCCGGTTCCGGGCTCGCCTTTAATCAGCAGCGGCCTTCCGATGGCGATAGATACGTTGACGCTGTCGCGAAGTTCGGGAGAGAGAACATAATCGTCGGTCCCTTTAAAATAGTTCATACTGGTATCCCTTTGTTATCATGAATTTATTTGAGCCGTATAATATCCAGGTCCCGTGGAAAATAAACACGGTCATCCATATCCTTGAATATTTCCTTGTTTTTTCGAACCTGATCTTCGAATGAAATCCCGTGAGGGAGATACATGTGATTAATATATACCTTTTCCGGAAATATTCCTAAATTAATAAAAGTAATAATATCTCCGGTTGATAAATGCCCCGGGAACGATTTATAGTCGGAGATACTCCACTCCATGACCGCGATATCGGAATCGGAAAGAAGCCGTACGAGCGGCTCGCAATAACCGGTATCCCCGGTATAGGCGAATTTGAGGCCCTCAAATTCAAATAGGTACCCTGAGGAGTATTCTACATGTTCGAGGTGGTAGGCTTTGGTGCTGTAAAATGAACCGGTGTATGATTCCCCGTCAGCAAGCTCCACAAGGCGCACTTCAAAGGGAAGGGGGTAGTCTCCCATGAACGGCAGGAGCCTGTCGGAATAGAAATTATTAAGGCCGCGCGGGCCTACAATCGTCAGCGGCTCACTGCGGCGACCGGTCGAGTCCCACATCTCGCCCCACAGTATATCGGGAAGCCCTGAAATATGATCGATGTGAAAATGGGTCAGAAAAATTGTGGAAATGTTCCGATAATTGAATTCAGGATTCGCAAGCCTCGCGATCTGGTGGTAGGCCCCTCCGCCGGCATCAAGGAGGAGCAGATCGCTTCCATCGGTGATCGCCAGTGATGAAGGATTTCTGTCGGATGCATTGCAGGTACCGGTTCCGAGAAATGCAAGCTGAAGTTCCATGATCATTCTGCCTGGATTTGAATAAGAAAAAATAGCGGATAAGATTATTATCCACGGTTCGCAATCGTTGTAAATCCTTTTTTTGCCGTTTGATAAAGAAAGACCCTCATGACAATCATGAGGGTCTTTCGGGGTATGCTGGTAATTTCAGGTTTTTACTGTTTCTGCTGCTGTTGCTTGAACTGCTGCAAAGGATTGGCGGTTGTGGGCTTGTTTGAGCTCTTGATAGCATCAACCTGGCTCTTGGAACCGGAGGTCACGTTCTGAGCGGCCGATGTGTCACGTGATTTATCCATAACGGCTCGCGCCGCAGCGGTGGATTCGTCCTGACGGGCTTTTGCTTCTCCTTTTATCGCGTCGACGTTCGCGCGATCAAGGGCTTTCTGGTCCTCGACGCGTTTTCTGTCGGCGTCCTTCTGGTCCTGGACCATCTGGCGGTTGCGCTGACGCTGGTCGTCAAGAATCTTCTGCATCTCCTCCTTCTGCTGGAGATAGCGCTGACGTATATCTTCCCTCATCTGTTGTATCGTTAGTTTGATGTTGAGCATATTCAACCTGTCCTGGCTGATCTGCTTTTTCACCATATCGGACTGACCTGACTGGATGTCGACTTCCTCGCGTCTGTCAAGTACAACGGGCTGGGCGTTTGGAACTGTGTTGTTGACGGCCTCAACCTTGCCATCAAGACAGGCTACATTGGCTTTACCTTCGCGCTCTTCGAGAATGAAGTCAGTACCGCGCACACCGGCAGTTGCCGTGGGAGATTTGACCTTGTAGTCGTCGGACTTGGACAGCTTCGAAACTTTGGAGAATACAGCCCCGTTGTTGACAAAAAGCTCCGTCTGTTCCGAATTCTTGGTGGCGTTCAGAATAAGCTTCTTGACGTCGATAGATGAATTGCCAAGCACTTTGATGGCGTTTTCGCCGAAGAAAATATCCACTGAAGACTTGGGGCCTTTCGTGGTGATCTTCATCCCTTCCTTGATGGCGTCTCCGATTTTTGCGTCAGCCTCCTGGCCCTGCTCTGATACGAGCTTTACATCCCCGGTAACGAAATTAATCAAACCTTCTCGCGGCACAATGCTGTCGGCCTTCGGCTTACATCCGATGGCAAAGGCAACACATGCTATGACCGCGCATAATGTTGCAATCCTCTTCATGCGATCCTCCTGGACATACAGAATATTTCAGACTTTCCGATATTTTATCCTTACAGGTTACCGACCGTCAAGTAATAATTATTAACGATGACAGTGGCTTTCAGGATGATACTGAATATACATAGTCAGCATAAAAGAAGTCAAATTTTATTGTTTTTATATATATTGTAACTTATCATTTTTTTTGATTAAAGAATCTCTTTTAATGAAATATAGTTGCATATTCTTTTATATCCTGTATGCTGAGGGCCGATACGCTGCGAAAAGGGTACGTGTAAAAAAAAAGATCGCACCCGCAGCGAGCCTCTCACCTTATATGGCCTGGAGTGAGCCTATGAGTAAAACCGCCTATCTGTATGATGAAATATTCCTCGAGCATGATACCGGTTTCGGGCATCCTGAATGTCCGGAGCGCCTTCTGGCGATTGATGCGCGGCTGAAAAAGAGCACCTTTTACAATGATCTGGTCCGTATCAAACCCGGAAAGGCCGAGCTAAAATATATAGAGATGATACACAGCAGGGAATATATCGATGAAGTAAGAAAGATGATAGAAGGCGGTGTGCACGCGCTTGATCCTGACACGACAGTGGGAGTGCGCTCATATGAAGTGGCCCTTTATGCGGTCGGAGGATGCTGCAATATGTGCGATGTGATAATGAAGGATGAAGCGAAGAATGGATTCTGCGCGATCAGGCCCCCCGGTCACCATGCGGAAAAAAATTATGCGGCGGGGTTCTGTATATTCAATAATATCGCTATCGCGGCGCGTTATCTGCAGGCGAAGCACGGTGTAGGGAAAATCGCTATCGTGGACTGGGACGTCCATCACGGCAACGGAACGCAGCACGCGTTCGAGGATGATGATTCGGTCTTTTATATCAGCTTTCATCAGTATCCCCACTACCCCGGCACAGGCGCGAAAAGCGAAAAAGGGACAGGGAAAGGGTCGGGCTATACGATGAATGTTCCCATGCCCCACGGCGCCGGAGACGCGGAGTACCTTGACGCATTCAAATCAAAGGTTCTGCCCGCTCTCAATGATTATAAGCCTGAGATAATTCTTATTTCAGCTGGCTTTGACGCGCATCATACGGACTCGCTTTCGTCAATCCGGCTGTCGACCGATGTGTACGAAACTTTTACCATACTGCTTAAAGAGGTAGCCAAAAAGTATTCCAACGACAGGATAATCGCCTTTCTTGAGGGTGGATATAATCTGGATACGCTTGCGCACTGCGTAAAAAAAGTCATTGCGGCTTTTTTAAATAATTGAAAAATTTTTTAAAGCCATATATACAAGCAGGAAAGTTTTGCGACTACTTTTCTGTGAGGAGTATATGGCACTTTCACCGCTGATCTGGCTTGCGACAGGCCTTGTAATAATGGGGATTGAGATCGTAGTCCCCGGGTTTGTCATTTTCTGGTTTGGAGCAGGAGCTATTCTTACCGCGGTAATGGTTTTTTTCCATGTCATTCCCGCAGACTCTGCTGTGTTGCAGTGGAGCTTTTTCTTCCTTTCATCACTCGGGTTCCTCGCGTTGTGGCATTTCTACATGAAAAAGCATTTCAAGGGAAAAAATAATGATGATGTGCGGGACCCGACCATCACGGAGTTACGGGGCCGTGTGACGAAAGCGATAGTCCCCGGAATTCCGGGACAGGTTGAGCTGTACAGCGTGTTCCACGGAATTAAAAGCTGGCAGGCAGAATCCGATGAGGTTCTCGATGAAAATGAGGAAATACGCGTCGTAGAATCACGGGGCATCAGGCTTCTGGTCGCAAAATTAAAATAAATAAAGAAAAAGGAGGACACCATGTTTTATCTCGTAATAGCTATCGGCATAATGGCGGTACTGCTAGTTTTCAAAGGAGTAAAGATAGTGCCGCAGGCCGAAAACTGGATCGTCGAGCGGTTCGGGAAATACGCAGATACGCTCAATCCGGGCCTTAATCTCATCAATCCGCTTTTTTCACGGATCGCCTGCCGTATCGATATCCGTGAATCGGTGCTTGATCTGCCGAAGCAGGGTACCATCACCAGCGACAACGCCTCGATCGAGGTGGATGGGATCGTATATTATAAGATCATGGATCCGTATAAGTCGTATTACGGAATCCAGAACCTGGCATACGCGATCCAGAACCTTGCGCAGACCACACTGCGATCCATCATGGGGAAACTGACCCTTGATGAGTCGCTTTTCTCACGGGAGAAGATCAATGCCGATCTTCTGCGCGTGCTGGATGAGGCGACCGATTCATGGGGAACAAAAATCACCCGTGTGGAAATCAGGGATATTGAACCGCCGACGGATATCGTCAACGCGATGACGCTTCAGATGAAGGCGGAACGCGAGAAGCGGGCGCGTATTCTCGAGGCGGAAGCGAAAAAGGAAGCTGCTGAACGCGAAGCCGAAGGACTCAAGCGCGCGGCAATCCTGCAGGCGGAAGCCCGCAAGGAATCAGCGGAGCGGGATGCGGAGGCGCGGGAGCGGCTTGCAAAAGCAGAAGCGATGGCAATCTCATCGGTGGCTGATTCTCTAAAGGCCAGCGGAGGTGATCCACTGATCTATCTTCTCGGCCAGGAATATGTTAAAGGGATGGTGCGTCTGGGCGAGTCGCCGAACGGCAAAGTTGTAATACTGCCCGCGGATGTGATCGAGTCTATAAAGAATATCTTCAAGAAGTCATAGCCCGAATCCGGGCAACAGGCTCTGATCCGAAATCCGGGTCAGAGCCTGACCGGCTACATCATCAGCTCAAGTATCCGTTCAAAATCATCCAGCGAATAGTAGTGAATGACGATCTGCCCCTTGTCTTTTGAATGCTTGATTTCGACCTTGGTGCCGAGGAGCGAAACGAGTTTTCCTTCCATCTCGCGGACATGTGCGTTTTTCGAGGCTGCTTTTTTTGCCGGTGATGACTGGTCTTCTTCCCCCGTTTCACCCATCCGCTCAACGACCCTCACCGATAATCCTTTTTCGACGATTTCGCGGTACACCGAAAGCTGCTGCTTTTTGGAGAGCGAAAGAAGCGCTTTGGCGTGACCCGATGTGATGGCGCCCGCGGAAATGCCGGCCTGGATTTCTTCAGGGAGGTTGAGAAGGCGCAGGGTGTTGGCAACGGTCGTGCGGTCTTTTCCGACTTTCTCCGCTATGTCCTGCTGTTTGAGCTTGAACCTGTTTATGAGCACCTGGTAGGCTTTCGCTTCCTCGATCGGGTCGAGATTGGAGCGCTGGATGTTTTCGATAAGCGCGAAGGTGAGGTTTTCCTCCTCGTTGGCCTCCATGATGATGCAGCGTATTTTCTTTACGCCGGCGATCTTCGAGGCGCGCAGCCTGCGTTCACCTGCGATTACGAAGTACTCGCTTCCCGATTTTCTAACGATAATGGGCTGGAGAAGTCCAACGCTTTTTATCGACTCCGCGAGCGAAAGGATCTCCTCTTTATCGAAGCGGGTGCGCGGCTGATCCGGATTCGGTTTGATAAGATCGGCATCAAGCTCCACGATACGGTCACGGTCGGCAATGAATTCCTTCTCGAGATCCTCGACGGGAGTGGCCGATGCCGCGATAATCGCGTCAAGTCCCTTACCCAGCACCCTTTTAGCCATTGTTTATTACCTCTTCCGCGAGTTTTTCGTAGCTTTCACTGCCGATGCAGTGGCGGTCGTAATGTCCGATCGGCTTGCCGAACGACGGCGCTTCGGAGAGTTTCACATTACGGGGAATGATGGTCTCGAACACCTTGTCTTTGAAGTGCGCCCTTATATCCGACACCACCTGCTGTGAAAGATTGGTGCGTGAATCAAACATCGTAAGCAGCACACCCTCGATGCGGAGGTTCTTGTTAAGCTTCTCCTGCACCATCGCGATGATCTTCAGAAGCTGGCTCAACCCTTCAAGCGCGTAATACTCGCACTGCAGCGGGATGAGCACCGTGTCGGCGGCGACGAGGCTGTTGAGCGTAAGGATGCCGAGCGACGGCGGGCAGTCGATGAAAATATAATCGAAGTCGTCCTTGATGGTGTTGATCGCCTTCCGGAGAATGAACTCCTTGTTGTCGATGTAGAGAAGATCGATCTGCGCGCCGGAGAGGTGAATGTTCGAGGGTGAGATATAGAGGTTCTCTATCTCGCTCTTGTAAATGGCGTCCTTCATCTTGATCTTCTCGATCAGCACCTCGTAAATGGTGCTGTCCATCTCCTCGACGTTGATGCCTATGCCGTAGCCTGAGTTGGCCTGGGGATCGATATCAATGATCAGGACGCGCTTTCCTTTTTCGGCGAGGAACGCGGCGACATTGATCGTGGTCGTGGTCTTGCCCACGCCGCCTTTCTGGTTGGATATGGATATTACTCTGCCCATCTTGTACTCCAGGTCAGGGGGATTACCGGGTTTTGAATCTGTCGAACGTGTGATACAGACGACCGGGTGTCCGCTTCGGGTTTAACAGCTTCACCAGCAGTATGATAATTGTCAAAGCAAATATGAAGGCTGAAAGATAAATAATCTTCGAAAAATGGGGGAGAAACCTGGTTCCCGACGCTACGGTGATCGCGTAAGGAGCGTGATACGCACCGTGAGATGGATATATCCGAAGAACGCAGCGCCGGTCCTCGGGAAGGCGCACTTCAAGGATAAAGGAGCGGTCAGGGCGGTCGGATGAAATGAGCAGGCCGTTCTGCGGGTCGAAAAGGTCAATCTGAAACAGCCCTCCTTCTGAAAGGAATGAAATGCTGTTTGCCCCCTTTCGTATCAGGACGGAATAGCTCCGCGAGCTTTCTCCTGTATGGACCGCGTCTATAATGCTGCCGTTGATCCGCTGTTCCCACCGGTATATATCATCCTGCTGGCGGTCGAGAAGGTAGCGGAAGCATAGCCGGTAAATGATGAAGCGCATGAGCGGATTTCCAGGTTCGCCGGAATGGAAACTCGTGTAGATCGCATCGCCTCTGCCCCATTCCATGTGGGCGATAAGCGGACCTTTCCGATCTCCACCGGCCGTTTTCAATTCACCCTCGGCAAGAATCTGCGCGTTGCCGATTGTCTTTAATGCGATCCACCCTGAATGGGAGAATGAAACGGGAACGGATTCAATGTTGCAGAAATCCCGCAGCGTGCCTTCAAGGCGGGCCGGAAAACTTCCCGATATTCCCATATTGGGAAAGCCGTCAAAAAAGGAGAAAGGTTTATAATCTCCCTGAAGAAGAAAATAGGAGTAATCGGAGATATAGGCCGAACCTCCATCGTTAATAAACGAGTAGAGGTGTTCGATTACGCGGTCTGTATCAACATTGTCGTAATCCTGCTTGAGGATTACGTTCTGTATGCTCCACCCCTGGGCAGACACTGAAATGTTATCTTCCGGAGCTTTTTTTACACCACAGGGAAGAAATATCGCGCGGTATTTCGGAAATACTTCCCTTTTATCGAGATCCCGGTACGAGAGGCGTTCGTAAGGGATCCGGTAGAAATCGAGAATCCCCTCGATCTTGTCGTACTGGCCCGGTACGACTGCGACAGGTTTTGGCGCGGTCCCCTCTCCTCGCGACCCGGAAGGAATGAAGAAAATAAAGGCGCACAGAATTAATACTGTCAGAAATTGCTTCACTGCCGCTATCCTGTAAGATCTTTGATTTCCGCGATAATTGATTTTCTTGTGTCAAGGTCACGGGAGAGGCTGTCGTCCTGGCACTGGTACGCAAGCTGATAGCAGAACGCGATGATATTCACGATTACCCCTTCGTTAAAATCCGCGTTAATGATTCCTGAACCGGCCAGCGTTTTCATCAGGGGTGATGGTTCCTGAAAGCTTTTTATCCTGCAATCATAAAACGGGATCGGGTGCCCGTTCGTTTCTTTATCATCAAGAGATCCCCGGTCCGTTAAAGGAATGCGGATAAGTTTGCTGTCCGAGAGAGAATTGCCGAGGCGCGCCCAGATGCGATGCAGGTCATAGATCCGGTGAAGCTCTGTCCCTACCGCGAAGAAGAGGCCCCCGATCCTTTTGAGAAACACCTCGATATGCGCAAGCGTTTTTATGGAGCCTTTCAATACCCGGCGAGCTTCCTGGAGGCTGATAACCATGTTCGGATTGTTCGTGCGAAAATAATAAATTTCAGCAAGGATGTCATCGAGGGTTTGCCGGTCTCGTTCAAAATAGTTCTTCGAGAACAGTCTGCCTTCGACCGTTCTGCCGTTGCTTTCCTCAAAAGTGATAATTGACCCGTCAAGAAGCGGCATCCAGGCATTGTTGAAGTAATGGACGCACCCATCAATGAAAGAAAAGAAATCTTCCTCGTATACGGCGGACGAATCCTGGCGTTTTTTATCCACAATGCGCCACTGTTCATCAAAACATTTTTCCAGTATATTGCGCCCGTTTGTTTCGAATTTAAGAAATATATAAATGTCCTCGTATTGCTCCAGCCTTTTTCTCAGATCCATGATGCGACGTTTCTTGCGGGATTCAGGGTCTTTGCCGAACTGGCGGAGGATGTCGATGCTGTAGTTCCACCGTTCACTGTTTGGTGCGGGCGGGGATATACGGAAATAGTCCTTTATATCGTCGATCGTCATTTCGCACTGGAAAACAAGCGCCTCAAGGAGTATTATCAGAAAAGAAGAGAGCGAGGGTATGCCAAATTTTGATGAGAATACGCGCGAGAGGGCATTATCGGTTTCGGGTCCGGCGGATATAAAACTCCTCATAATGAGGAGATAATCAAACGCCTTTCTATCTCTATTGAGATTCTGTTTTTCTTTTTCAGCTTTTGTTAGCGAAGAATCTTTTTCATTTATTATACTTTTGTTGAATCCTTCGATGGCCCGCAGTTTCTGGTCAACAAGAGCAAGCATCTGCTCCTTGATTTCGGCGTCAAGAAACCGAATTGAAAAAAACAACCTGACATAGTCCCGAAGCTCAATTTCGAAATCCCGCCGGTCCATCCATTTTACCGTACCAAGGCTGTACTTTTCGAGCGGAAACGAGGTAAATAGCGGTTTGATGGCGGTGAGATGATTAAAGAGCATGGGGTCTTCGATTGAATCGTCTTTTAAAATCTCTATGAGTATTGCGGAATAGTTCTCAAGGAGAGCTTCCTGGTGGTTTCCGATCACTTCAACTGCGTCAAAGAAACGTTTTGCGGGGACGAGTCGCTTCCTGAAGCTGATACCGAAACGGTTGTCCGAATTAATAAGATATCTTTTTTTAAAAAGCCTGAGCTTCTTGTATTTACCTATTATTTCACTGAGATGAGTTCCTGCTCCTGCAGGAAGTGCGACGGGCTCAGGCTTTTGTACCGGCGGAGCCTGACGCTTCAAGCGACCTCTTACTTCGATATTCGAGGGACGGGGAGTGCTGCGTGGTTTATCCGGACATGACTGGATCAGCTCGATAATGGCACGATATTTCTCTTCGGCAACAAGCGAGCTGTTCTGCATGAGTGAACGGACGATTTCCATCTTTGAGGCCGGTATGTCCTTATCTAAAAGAAGCGATTTAGCTTTTCTCTCGATTTTTTTCGCGTTACTTTCCTGGGGCGCCATCTCTTTTTCACCTTTATTATTAGAGGAGGATCAATTCAAGTCGTATAGCTTAAACCTTAATTTTTCAAGAAAAAAACCTTATGTATAACTCGAGAGCGTTACGCCCTGTCAGATGTATCAATAAAAAGTATTTGACGCGTCTTTAAAAAATGAATTGTATTTGATCGCGATAGACGGGTCACAAAAATATGATTATATACGCATCTGTGATGCGTCAAATGATTACATGGTAAATAATTTATACACACTAATTCTCAAAGCGGCGGAAGAAAATCCGGAAGGGACTTTTTTCATATACCGGAACAGGAAAATATCGTACCGGGACGCCATTGAAAGTGTGCAGACTATTTCTTCTTTTCTTGCCGAAAGAGGAATCGGCCCCGGCGACAGGATCCTCCTCAATATCGGGAACATCCCCGAATTCATCTATGTGCTTCTCGCGGCCGCCCAGCGTGGTGCGATATCAGTACTCTCAAATCCGGCATACCGCGCCTTTGAACTGCAGCACCTGATTGAAGAAACTGAACCGAAGCTTGCGGTCACTACAGGCGCCGGGATGGTGAATTATTTCATCGACGCAACACCGATCATAGATCCTGAAAGGGTAATTTTTTCCGATGAAAGTGAAAGCGGATTATCGCTCATGGATATCAAGGCGCGCGGAAAACAGAATCAGGCGGTTGAGGCGCTCGATGATCGGCATCCGGCTGTTATAATTTATACCGCGGCCATGTCGGGAACTCCTCTCGGCGCGCTTATCACCCATCGGGCCATCCTTGAAACCTCCGCGGCCGCGAGCCGGTTTCTCTTCAGCAGCGACGACGCATTTCTCGCGGCACTTCCGCTGTTTCATTCGTTCGGGCTCACGACCACGTTGTTCATTCCGCTTTTCAATATGACGCCTTTTTATCTTATCGACAGATTTTCCCCAAAAACAGTTTGCGACCTCCTCCAGGGCGGCAATGTTTCCATTTTTCCCGGCGTACCGAAAATGTTTGAGCTGCTCGAACGGGTGATTCCGGACGGAGCGGCTTTCAATAAGGTGAGAGCGTGGATATCCGGCGGAGAGGCGGTTTCTATCGGCCTGCAGAGGGATTTCAAAGAGCGGTACGATATTGACATCCGGCAGGGGTATGGTCTTACCGAGGCATCCCCGATCGTTACCTGGAACATGCTTGAAAGGCCGAATGTTTTCGGCTCTATCGGAACACCGATGCCGTATAACCAGGTAAAGCTTGTAGACCGGTCCACAAATGAGGTGACCGATAAAGGGCCGGGCGAGATCATGGTAAAGGGGATGAATGTTATCTCCGGTTATTATCGCCAGGACGATGCCGCGCGCAGAATTTTTGAGGATGGATGGATCCATACCGGCGACGTGGGCGTGAAAGATGAAAACGGCTACTATTTCATTAAAGGCCGGCTGAAAAAAATGATAATCCGTAACGGATTTAATGTGTATCCGGCTGAAGTAACACGCATTCTTTCCAGACATCCTTCTGTTGACAGGGTGACGGTTAACCAGGTTTCGGTCCGCAATGAGGCGGATAACACTTTTTCCGAACGGCTCGATGCAACTGTATACCGACGAAAGGGGCATCAGCTTGACGAGAGTTCTTTTCGCGCGTGGTGCCGCGAGCACATCTGCGCGTATAAAATTCCGGATTCAATCGTCCTGGTTGACTGACTTATTTCGCTATTCCCTGAAAGGGTTCTTCCGGAGCCGCTCATCCCGCTTCTTCTCTTCTTCGATTGAGTTCTGAAACAGGTACTCATAGTTCGTGGAGCCGTCGGGATTAATCTGATCGATCGGTACTTTGTTTGCGGTTTTCTTTTTACACCCTGCCGACGCACCAATTGTTATAACGGCGATAAGCAGTAACGCCCAAAATCGTTTTATCATAAGTCCTCGTCGAAGCGGAATGGAATAGTCTGATAGTAGACTGCGATATTATTAATGTGTGATAAAGAAACGCTGAATTCAAGACAAATATTTGCTTCACCTCTTTTTAAAACCATGAAAAGCCTTGACATCACGTGCGCGCGGCTTTATCTACGGTGATCATGCCGCGGCAGGAAAATCCTATTTGACCTCAATTGAGGAAGCGATGATTAAACGATCACCCCGCAAACCGATCCACGAACTGATACACGAAGCTCACACGAGCGACCACCTGCATCGAGCACTCGGCCCCATCCACCTCACCTTGCTCGGCATCGGGGGGATTATCGGAGCGGGCATTTTTGTCCTGACCGGCCAGGTGGCGGCACAGTACACGGGTCCCGGTATTGTGATATCGTTCCTGATATCGGCCTTTGCCTGCGCGCTTGCCGGCCTCTGCTACGCGGAGTTTTCCTCGATGATCCCTATAGCCGGCAGCGCCTATACGTATGCCTATGCCACACTGGGCGAATTCATCGCATGGATCATCGGCTGGGACCTCATTTTAGAATACCTTTTCGGCGCGTCAACGGTCGCGGTTGGCTGGTCGGGCTATGTGGTGAGTTTTTTCCGCGACCTGGGCATTCATATCCCACAGAAACTTGCGAGCGCCCCTTTTGCCCAGGACCCCATACACGGTCTTCACGCGACGGGGGCTCTGGTCAATCTTCCTGCGGTCTTTATCGTGCTTCTCATGACAATACTCCTGGTCATAGGGATAAAGGAATCCGCGCACTTTAACAACGTGATTGTGTTCATCAAGGTCGGGGTGATACTCCTCTTCATCGGCTTTGGTATATTTTATGTAAGGATGGACAATCTCCGGCCGTTCATTCCCGACAATACCGGTATGTTCGGACATTTCGGGTGGAGCGGTCTTCTCCGCGGCGCGGGCGTGATCTTTTTTTCTTATATCGGATTTGACGCCGTATCGACCGCCGCGCAGGAGGTCAAAGATCCGAAACGGACCATGCCTATCGGAATACTGGGCTCGCTCGGCTTTTCCACGGTGCTGTTCGTGCTGGTGTCGTTTGTGCTTACTGGCATGGTCAAGTATACGCACCTCGGCGTTCCGGACCCGATCGCTGTTGGCGTCAATTCCGCCGGTCCCTCGCTCTTCTGGCTGCGGCCTGTTATAAAGCTTGGTGCCATCGTCGGTATCAGTTCCGTGGTTCTCGTGCTCCTCATGGGACAGCCGAGAATATTCTACTCTATGGCGAAAGACGGGCTCCTGCCTGAAAAATTCTCAAAAGTACACCCGCGCTTTAAAACGCCGTATGTCACCACGATCATTACCGGCGTTTTCGCGATGATCATGGCGGGGCTTTTCCCGATCGGCCTTCTCGGAGAACTTGTTTCCATCGGTACGCTCTTCGCCTTCGTCATCGTATGTATTGGCGTTATCGTGCTCCGTTACACGCGGCCCGATCTGCCGAGGGCATTCAAGACGCCTTTTGTCCCCTTCATCCCAATTCTGGGTGCACTTGTATCATTTGCCCAGATGGCCGCCCTTCCCCTCGACACATGGATTCGCCTTATGGCGTGGATGGCGCTCGGCCTTATCATATATTTTACCTACAGCCGGCACAACAGCAAGCTTACCACAACAAAAAAAGGGGTGCTTAAAGCCGCCGGGAAAATGAAACGTTGAATTAAAGGATTCTCCGCGGTAATCCTCACTAATTGGTTGACAGCATGGGGGGATATGGTAGTATCTTAATTGCAGATTCAGGGAGGGATCTAAGCGATGAGGATACAACCAAATTTATCCGATCAGGTTCCCGCGCGCGCGAGGGCGGCGGCGCAGGGTGCCGAAGTCAGAGCACATACGGAAATGACCCACACGGCCGCTTCAGCGCAGCAACCGGTCCAGATTCAGGCTTCTTCAATCCAGAATTTCCGAAATCTCTCTAATGCGCTTTCTCTCGCGCAAACAGCACAGGCGCTCATTCACCGGGCTCTCGAGATCACGTCACGGCTCAGGAATATGGCCGGGGAGGCTATGGTTGCCGGGAAGACAAATTACCATGAAGTTGCGCAGATCATGTCCGAGATCAAGGCGACCATGACGACAGCGCCGGTAGCGAATGCCTCGCCGGTTATTACGCCGGCACTGGTGCCGGGCGGCGAAACAGCAATGGAGATTCCCGGACCACAGCGCGAATTAGACCAGCTTCATGAAACGGGGAATGCTCTTCTTTCGGGTAATTCCGTCACGGCCGATCGATTTTCGGATATTGAGGAGACCCTTTTGGCAAAACGCGATAGAATTGCCGTATCTCTCGGTGAGATCGAAACAGCCGTCAGAAATTCTGTCGCTGACGAAAGAACCGGCGGGGAATTTGTCCCTGAAACCGCTGTACGTCAGGTCGCGTTGTTTATCGCGGAAAATCCCGATCGAGCGGCAAATCTTCACAGTGCGATCCCGGTTGAATCGGTAAAGAATTTTTTAGCTTGATTAAATGTTCCGGTTATGCGACATTTTTCTTCCGTTGCTGTAATCTTCGAATAACCGGGAAAGAGGTTTTTTATGGAAATGTTTGATGGATTCATCGCCGCCATCGCCGCGGAATTCAAAATAAAATTTCACAAAGACGATGAAAGTGTCTACACCACCAATATCGAGTTTGACAACGGCCGGAGCCAGGAGGTGCTTATTACCCTGTCCCGGGACGAAACCGGCGATCGGATCATCAACTACTATTCCATTGTTGCAAAACTGAAAGACGATTTTTATGAACTTTATAAATGGGCTCTACAGCTCAACGCCACCCTCGTATACGGGTCGCTGAGCCTTCTCAACGGCACACTGATTCTCCGGGATTCTCTTTTGCTCAAGGATTGCGAACCGCAGCGGTTCATGAAATCGCTCACCTACATTGCGGCAAAGGCTGACGAAATCGAAGAGATACTTGTGAAAAAAAATGTCCATTGATCGCCATTCCCCGCGGCAATAGCGCAGCGGTGGCTTTATCGCTATTTCTTTGAGGATGACGCTTTTTCAAGCCGTTCCAGTATGATCTTTTCCATCTCCCGAAGGCGGCCGATATTTTTTACGTCATCTACGAACATGAAAACAGCCAGATTATCCTTCTGCAGCAGAAGTGTTCTCAGCGGATTCATGTCGGCGTATCCTTTGAGTTTTTTCTGTTCTTCCTTGGCTGCTGACGCGTTTCTGTACAGAATGATATAACAGACTATATCATCACCATAGGGATGCTGTTTTTCGGCGATGATCGTTGAGTAAATGCCGGATATGCGATTGTGGTCTCCTCCGGGGTATATCTTTCCCGCCAGGGTGCGGATCGCCTTCTGGTCCATCGCCCACGGATTATCTTTCAGCACCGGGCGCGCGAAGCGCGGGATCTTTCCGAACATAAAATTATTGGGGAGATCCTTCTCCTGGATTCTTATTTCGTCGATTATGCCGGTGTTAAACTCTGAGGCATGGATGGATGTTGCCAGACAGATTGCCCCAATGACAGAAATAATGATGGTGTTGACTGTTTTCATGATCGTTTTCCGTAGAGATTAATTGTCTGTGTTAAGAAACTCATTGATCAATGTTGCGGATTTCATTTTTTCCCGGCCTGATGGCCTTTAGCAATTTTGAGTGAATAAAAAATGAAAAATCCGTTAAATAAATTGCTTGCGAATATTTGTAATGCTTTTATTTTCGGCATGTTTTTATAAAAGCGGTTGAAATTTTTTGACGCGACATAATATTTTTTATTGACGTATTGCTCCTCCTCGTTTTACGATTAAATCTATCCTTACTTCCATTGGCGGGTGATCGGAGAAGAGCTTCTTCTGCGACCTCCCTTATGAATGCTGAAGCGTTACACGCTTGAGCATTTCCTGCTTTTTCTCTGGATGGAAGTCCGTTCGCATGGAATGGGTGTTTTCATCATGTGCGTGTCCTGGAGCCTGTATGCATAACCAAATCTTTTCCCTGAAATACATCCGCAAACGAGACGGAAGGGTTGTTGATTTCGACGCGGAAAAAATAACCGAAGCCATATTCATGGCAGCCAGGGCGGTGGGCGGAAGCGACAGCGAAACCGCGCGCGATATCGCGTATTCGGTTTGCGGCATCCTCGATGTTATTTACAAGGACGAGCGTATTCCCACCGTCGAGAATGTTCAGGACCTCGTTGAAAAGATGCTCATCGAGCGAGGGCACGCGAAAGTCGCAAAAGCGTACATCCTTTATCGTGAACAGCACCGGAAGATCCGCGAAGGGAAAAGCCTTCTCAATGAGGGGATCGAGCTCATAGAGAAATATCTCGACCGCTCGGACTGGCGCGTGAATGAAAACAGCAACATGAGCTATTCGCTTCAGGGGCTCAATAACCACATCGCCTCGGCAATCACCGCGAAATACTGGCTGGAGCGGATATATCCCCCCGAAATACGCGACCACCATACCAACTGCGATTTCCACCTGCACGACCTGGGCCTTCTCTCCGCATACTGCGTCGGGTGGGACCTCAAGGACCTTCTGATGAGGGGATTCGGCGGCGTATCGGGCAAAGTCGAAAGCTCGCCGGCGAAGCATTTCCGCAGCGCGCTCGGCCAGGTGGTGAATTTCTTTTATACGCTGCAGGGCGAGTCGGCCGGCGCCCAGGCGTTCGCGAATTTTGACACCTATCTCGCGCCGTTCATCAGATACGACAATCTTTCCTACAAGGAAGTCAAGCAGTGCCTTCAGGAGTTCGTGTTCAATATGAACATTCCTACGCGTGTGGGATTCCAGACGCCGTTTACCAATATCACGCTCGATCTTAAAGTTCCTTCCACGATCGGAGAGGAGTTCGTGGTCATCGGCGGCGAGATACAGGATATGAAGTACGGAGAGTTCCAGCACGAGATGGATATATTCAACCGGGCGTTCGCCGAGTGTCTGACCGAAGGCGACGCGCGGCACCGGATATTCACGTTCCCGATCCCGACCTACAACATCTCGCGCGATTTCGAATGGGAGAACTCATCACTCGACAGCCTCTGGGAAATGACGGCGAAGTACGGCATTCCGTATTTCGCGAACTTTGTCAATTCGGACATGGACCCCGAGGACGCGCGGTCAATGTGCTGCCGATTGAGGCTTGATAACCGGGAGCTGCGCAGCCGCGGCGGCGGGCTTTTCGGCGCGAACCCGCTCACCGGCAGTATTGGAGTAGTGACGATCAACATGCCGCGCCTTGCGTACACCGCGAAGACCGAGGAGCAGTTCCTTTCGGATCTTAAAAAACTGATGGAGACCGCGCGCGATTCCCTTGAGATCAAGCGCAAGGTGCTCGAGAACTTCACCCAGTACGACCTGTATCCGTACACCAAGCACTACCTCGCCGACATTTACGAGCGCAACGGCAAGTACTGGGTAAACCATTTTTCCACGATCGGCCTGATCGGGATGAATGAGGCGTGCCTGAACCTTCTGGGCAGGGATATATCCACGAAAGAAGGAAAGGACTTCTCGATGCGCGTACTCACATTCATGCGCGACACCATTATCGGCTTCCAGGAGGAGACGGGAAACCTGTACAACCTCGAAGCGACCCCCGCCGAGGGAGTGAGCTACCGGTTCGCCAAGCACGACAGGGAGCTCCATCCTGATATCATCACCGCGGGAAAGCACGAGCCCTACTACACGAATTCCATTCACCTCCCGGTCGGATATACAGACGACGTGTTCGACGCGCTCGACCACCAGAACGAGCTCCAGGCGCTTTTCACCGGCGGCACGGTGGTGCACTGCTATATCGGCGAGAAGATCGACGATCCGCAGATGGTAAAAACGCTGGTCAGAAGGATCGCCGAGAATTACTCGATCCCTTACTTTACCATTACTCCGACGTTCAGCATATGCCCGGTCCACGGATATATCCCCGGTGCGCATAAATTCTGCCCCCATCCCCATACGGACGCGGAACTCGAACAGTTCGGTATTCAGACTGACGAGCGGGATGCCGATACTAATACCAGGATGCATAAAATGGCGATGTAACCGATTCGATGAAGGTCGTATCGCCGACATTAATACAGATAGAGATATACTAAACTATTTTTGAGAAAGGAGATGTAATTATGAAGGAACAGAGAAGAATCCCCGTAGAAGTTTACTCCCGCGTGGTCGGCTATTTCAGGCCTGTTAACCAGTGGAACAAGGGAAAGCGTGAAGAATTCAACGAGCGCAAGACGTATCGTGTCGATGAGGCCGCCGGGCGGACCGTATATGAATATCAAGGGAATACACAAAACGTCGCTTGTTGATTACCCTGGAAAGATCTGCTCAATCGTCTTTTCGGGCGGCTGCAACCTTCGCTGCCGCTACTGCCACAATCCCGAGCTCGCCCGCGACAGCGGCGAGGTCGCGGGGCTTTCAAATGATGAAGTGCTCGATTTTGTCCGGAAGCGTAAAGGCCTCATTGACGGTGTCGCGCTTTCGGGAGGTGAGCCGACGATGTCGACAAACCTCGTCTCCTTTCTGCGGTCGCTCCGGGAGATGGGGCTTTCCACGAAGATCGACACCAACGGGCTGAATCCCGCGGTCATCGAGCGCCTGCTGTCGCTGAACCTCCTCGACTACATTGCCGTCGATGTAAAAACCTCTCCTCAGAAGTACGGCTCCCTGACGGGGGATACGAACGCGTTCCCGCAGGTCAGGCGGACGATCGAGATACTGAAATCCGCGCATGTGGAATTTGAGCTTCGCACGACCTGCATCCCCTCGTATGTGACGCTTGACGACCTGAAAAGCATCGGGAGGGAGATCGGCCCTGTGCCGCGGTATTACCTGCAGCAGTTCGTCAACAGCAAGACGCTGGATGAAACGCTTCGCTCCTGCGTGCCGTATCCCGTATCGACGCTGCGTGAATTCCAGCGTTACGTGCGCACCTTCGCTTCCGTCTGCGAACTTCGGGGAGTGTAGTTCCAGCGCGGCCTACTTCGCTTTTTTCAGGAGTTCCATCTTCTGCTCCATCTCACGCATCTGATCGCGCAGCACCGCTGCTTTCTCAAACTCCAGGTTTTCCGCCGCGGCCAGCATCTCACCGCGGATCGTATCCACCATCTGCGCGAGCTCTTTGAGGTTATTGGTTTTGTACTTGTTCCGGTACTCGGCCACATAGTCGGCGTAGCTGTCCTCGCTGTGGTATTCGCGCTCAAGAATGTCGAGGATCTCTTTCTGGATGGAGCGGGGGGTGATATTGTGTTCGCGGTTGTATGCCTCCTGGATCGCGCGGCGGCGTCCGGTCTCGTCGATCGCCTTCTGCATTGAGTCGGTGATGGTGTCGGCGTACATGATCACGGTGCCGTTGATGTTGCGCGCCGCTCTTCCCGCCGTCTGAACGAGGGGCCGGTAGGAGCGCAGAAATCCTTCCTTGTCGGCGTCAAGGATCGCCACGAGCGAAACCTCTGGAAGGTCAAGGCCTTCTCTCAGGAGATTGATCCCGATCAGGCAGTCGAACTCCCCCTTGCGAAGGTCGCGGATGATCTCCACGCGCTCGATTGTCTCGATCTCCGAATGCAGGTATTTCGCGCGGATGCCTACGTTTGAAAAATACTCGCTCAGGTCTTCTGCCATTTTTTTGGTGAGCGTGGTGACGAGCGTGCGCTCGTTGCGGCTGACGCGCTGGTTTACCTCGCCGATCAGGTCGTCGATCTGGTTTTTGGCCGGCTTCACGATTATCACCGGATCGAGAAGACCGGTCGGGCGTATCACCTGTTCGACCACCTTTGAGCTGACCGAGGTTTCCCATTCGCCGGGAGTCGCCGACACAAACACAGCCTGGTCGAGCATCTTTTCAAACTCCTCGAAATAAAGCGGCCGGTTGTCCAGCGCCGAGGGGAGCCGGAACCCGTACTCAACGAGGTTGAGCTTGCGCGAACGGTCGCCCTCGTACATGCCGCGCACCTGCGGGATGGTGACATGGGACTCGTCGACGAACATCAGGAAATCGCCTTTGAAATAATCGAGCAGGCACTCCGGCGGCTCACCTGCCCTGCGGCGCGCGATGATGCGCGAGTAGTTTTCTATGCCGTTGCAGTAGCCCATTTCGAGCAGCATCTCCATGTCGTAGCGGGTGCGCGATTCAAGGCGCTGCGCCTCTACGAGCTTGCCCTGGCTTCGAAGCACCGTGAGGCGCTCCTGCAATTCCTCTTCGATCATCTGCACCGTGAGCTTCATTTCATCGGGAGGCGAGACGAAGTGTTTTGCGGGATAGATGTACGAGGCGTCCTCGTATCTGATCACGCGGCCGGTCAGGGGATCGACCTGCGAGAGCTTTTCTATCTCGTCGCCGAAAAGCTCGATGCGTACCGCGTTTTTAAGGTAGGCCGGATACACCTCGACCACATCGCCGCGCACGCGGAAGGTCCCGCGCACAAAGGAGAGGTCGTTGCGCTCATAGTGGATCGCGATCAGCCTCCGCAGGATGTCGTCGCGATTGACCGTATCCCCCACATGAAGGGCGATCTGCATCGCCTCGTATTCCTTCGGGCTCCCCAATCCGTAGATGCATGAAACCGAGGAGACCACGATCACGTCGCGCCGGTCGAGGATCGACGAGGTGGCTTTGAGCCGGAGCCGGTCGATCTCATCGTTGATCGACGCGTCCTTCTCGATGTAGAGGTCGGCCGAAACCACATAGGCTTCAGGCTGGTAGTAGTCGTAATAGGAAACAAAATATTCCACGGCGTTTTCGGGAAAGAATTCGTGGAACTCGCGATACAGCTGTGCGGCAAGCGTCTTGTTGTGGGTGAGCACCAGCACCGGTTTCTGCGCCCGCTCGATCACCTTCGCCATCGTGAATGTTTTTCCCGAGCCGGTGACTCCGAGAAGGGTCTGATATTTCATCCTGTCTTTGACGCCGTCTGCGAGCTCATCAATTGCCCGTTCCTGGTCGCGCGATGTTTTAAATTTTGATACTACCTTGAACTGTCCCATTGCGGTTATTCCTCATGCGGATTCGGGGTTGGATACGGGAGCGTTCATCGTGTCACAGACTCGCCGATCCATCGCAGGTAAGGCTCGTGCCCGTCGACGACAGGCAGCGCAATGATCTCGGGCACTTCGTACGGATGCGCTTCTCGGATCGCGGACTCAAGCCGCGGGAAAAGATCGGCTCTCGTTTTTATGATGCACAGCCGTTCCGGATCGCGGCACAACTCGCCCTTCCAGCGGTAAATCGACAGTATCTCACCCGTGATGTTGACGCAGGCCGCGAGCTGTTCTCCCACAATCTTTTCGGCGATGGTCCGTCCCGCTTCCTCGGAAGGGACCGTGCAGAAGACGACGATGGATCCTGTGTTCATGATGTTACCGTATCACATTAATATCGGGCTGCCGGGAAAATGTCGCCGTTATGGATAATCCGATGCGGCAGAATTGTAACGCCGGGCATCGCCGCTACAGGTTTCTGTAATATCGGTTGGAAGGGGACCAGTCAATATCTTTCCTGATGCGGCGCGTACTTTTTACTTTTTTTCATTGATCAATTTTAACCATTCTTCCTTAATGAATACGGAATCATTTTTTCCGCTGTGGCGCTGTATTTCGCGAAGGCTTTGCAACGTCCGGGTGCGGGAAATAACGCGATTATCCATATCTCGACGCGAGGTGAATACCATGGGATCATACGAGTTTTACATCGTCGAAAAGAAACCGCCGCTTGCCTATATCTACCTGAACCGGCCTGAGAAGCTCAACGCCATGCATCCGCCCGCGTGGTGGGAGCTGCCGGATATCATCGCGGACCTTGATGCGGACAAGGATATCCGGATCATCATCATTTCAGGAAAAGGGAAATGTTTCTCGGCCGGGATTGACCTGCCGAACATGGGCACCGCCCTTCCCGAGCTCTGGGACAAATCCCAGACGGGAAGCGTGAAGCTTTCGCTCCTTCAGACGATCAAGAGAATGCAATGGACCAACACCTGTATCGAACGGTGCCGCAAACCGGTGATCGCGGCGATCCACGGATTCTGCATCGGCGCGGGGCTCGATATGATTACTGCGTGTGATATCCGCCTGTGCACAAAAGACGCGACTTTTTCGCTGCGGGAAGCCGCCGTTGCCTTCGTCGCCGACGTCGGCGTGCTTCAGCGCCTGCCGCTCATCTGCGGGCAGGGGATCACCCGTGAGCTTGCCTATACCGCGAAGTTCATCGACGCGAAGCGCGCCAAGGAAGTGCTCCTGGTAAGTGAAGTGTACGACGATTACGACGCGCTGATGAAGGGGGCCGAGGAGACGGCGAACCAGATTCTCGACAATTCGCCGCTCGCCATTGAGGCGACGAAGAACGTGCTGAATTTCGGCATCACGAGCCAGATAGACGCGAATCTTCTGTACAATGCCTCGATCAGCGCCAACATCATTCCTTCGGCGGATCTCATGGAAGCCGCGACCGCCCTCATGGAGAAAAGAAAAGCGAAGTTTACAGGAAAATAACAACGAAGGCAGAACATAACAAACAGGTAAATGCATAAAAAGGCCGGGGTAAAGTCCCCGGCCTTTTTCGTTTCAGTTGAATTCACCGTTACCAGACAAAGGCTGCTGTAATGCCCACCGCGGCTCCCGCATCGGGATAGTAGATGACCGGCACGTCAAGTTTGATCGGGCCGAGCTGGAGTCCGATACCTGCCATCAGTTTGGGGAGGATATGGTCAGGGCTGACGTCACGGGTGCTTCCATCGACCTGGACCCTTCCCGGAGTTAGTGCCGTTGCACCGGAAGTAAAAGAGACGTTCACATCGCCTGCCGAACTGAGATTGAGATCAGTCTTTCCGGTTACGAAATCAACCCCGGCACCGAGCGTTATGTTTAATATCCAAAGAAGCTGGAATGAAGTGACAACTTCAACGGGCACGATGTAGGTCTTCGTTTCAAAACCGAAATTAACGGTTGGATCAACCGAAAGAGTTCCGGTAAAACCGCCGCCGCTAAACGGTTTGGAAACCGTATCAATAGCGAATTCAAAATTTGCCTTCGATTTCTGGTAAATAAATCCTGTCCCAAGCGATAATCCTCTCCAGTTCAAAAGCCCGAATAAAACTCCGTGTGGTTGAATAAGGGCATAATTAATCCTTCCTCCGATTATTGTGCTCTCGAATTCATAATCATCGGTATCGGCATCACCGACCTTTACTTTACCGAAAATGCCGCTCAGATAAAGGCCGTATGCGATGAACCGGGCATGAATGCCGGCGTTGATCGCAACGCTCGCGCCGACCCCGGCGTGTATGTCACCGTCGGATCTCAAGTCGTCTTCGATAGTGGATTTTTCATAATAACTGGAATCCGCTGAAGGGGCCTGAACCCCGGCCATCATACCGACCGAAACAAAAAACAGGTCATAATTCTGATATCCCTGCAGGGTGCCGGCATGAGACGCATACGCGCTTGCATTCGCGAATCCACGGGCAAGATCGGTTTGATTGTTGAATTTGCTTATTGCCGAATTAGCATTAACGTCTGCCAGAGCACTGTTAAATGCACTCGCTAATAAAGGATCCAGAGTGCCATTGCCCGATGTCGGTGGAGTTCCTGTAACCGTCGCCGCATCAAGCTGTGCCGCAACTCCCGCGAAAATAAATACTCCCGTCAAGAGTATCATTGTAAGCTTTTTCATAAACCCTCCTGAAATAATTCCCCCGAATTTTATCCGAAACGATTGATATTAAATCCTTTGAGCGGAAACCAATATCAATGCGTTCCGTGTGTAATATTCATATAATAAACAGGAATTTTTGTATAAATGCAACTTTTTTTAACGGCGGGGTTGGAAATTTTTATGACGTGAGGTGACTGACTTTTGCCGGAATATATCCCTCTTTCGGATAAGTGGGATATATTCCGGCAGGAGAAAAAGAGAATTTTATTTGATAACGATACTCTCTCCGTCGCTGTCGAGTTTTACGTGCTGTTCCTCGGAGATGTTTCCGCCGAGAAGTTTGACGGAGAGCGGGTTCAGGATATACTTCTGTATGGCCCGCTTCAAGGGCCTGGCCCCGAACTGCGGATCGTATCCGACCTGAATGAGAAACTCGAGTGCTTTCTTGGTCAGGTCGATCTTGATGCCGCGCTCGGCGAGCCTTTCGGCAAGCTGCCTGAGCTGAAGGACGATGATCTCCTTTATGTTCTCCTTCGAGAGCGGATTGAAAATGATCACCTCGTCGATACGGTTGAGAAATTCGGGCTTGAAGTTAAGCTTCAGCTCCTGCTCAACTCCCGTGCGCCGCTTTTCATAGGGAATCGAATCATCGCTTATATAGGCGGTCCCGATGTTCGACGTCATAATGATGAGGGTGTTTTTGAAATCCACGGCTCGTCCCTTCGAGTCGGTCAGCCGCCCCTCGTCTAGAAGCTGAAGGAAGATGTTGAAGACGTCGGGATGCGCTTTTTCGATCTCGTCGAAGAGGATCACCGCGTAGGGACGTCGCCGGACCGCTTCGGTGAGTTGCCCGCCCTCATCGTATCCCACGTAGCCGGGAGGCGCGCCTATAAGCTTTGCCACCGCGTGCTTTTCCATATACTCGGACATGTCGATGCGAACGATCGCCCGTTCGTCGTTGAAAAGAAACTCGGCTACGGCCTTTGCGGTTTCGGTCTTGCCGACGCCGGTGGGCCCGAGAAAGATAAAGGTGCCGATCGGCCTGTTCGGGTCCTGGAGCCCCGAGCGCGAGCGGCGCACCGCGTCGGAAATCGCCCCGATTGCCGGGTGCTGGCCGACGACGCGCTGCTCGATGATCTTTTCCATGGTGATGAGCTTTTCCTTTTCCCCTTCGAGCATTTTGGAAACGGGGATGCCGGTCCAGCGTGAAACAACGGCCGCGATCTCCTGTTCGGTGACCTCCTCTTTCAGGAGTTTGCGTTCCTTCTGGATGTCGTGAAGCCGGTTATTGTTTGCCTTCAGCGTCTTTTCGAGCTCAATAATTTTGCCGTAACGGATTTCCGCAACGCGTGAAAGGTTGCCTTCACGCTCGGCCTGCTGCTCCTCGATCTTCAGCCGTTCGATCTCCTCCTTGATGCGGCGGATTTCGGTGATAACTTTCTTCTCGTTCTGCCACTGCCCGACCAGCTCGTTTTTTGCCTCGGTGAGGTTTGCGAGCTCCTCTTCGATTTTTTCAAGCCGCTCGATCGACGGTTTGTCCTTTTCCTTTTTTACAGCCTGTTTTTCGATGGTCAGCTGGCGGATCCTGCGCTCGATATCGTCGATCTCAATCGGCATCGAATCGATCTCCATCTTGATAAGCGAGGCGGCCTCGTCGATAAGGTCGACCGCCTTGTCCGGGAGGAAGCGGTTGGTGATGTAGCGGTCGGAAAGCATCGCCGCGGCGACCACTGCCGAGTCGGATATGCGCACGCCGTGATGCACCTCGTACTTTTCCTTGAGGCCGCGCAATATCGCTATGGTGTCCTCGACTGAAGGCTCGCCGGTAAAGACCGGCTGGAAGCGCCGCTCAAGCGCCTTGTCCTTTTCGATGTACTTCTGGTATTCGTTGAGCGTCGTCGCGCCGATGCAGCGAAGCTCCCCCCGTGCGAGAGCGGGCTTGAGCATGTTTGACGCGTCCATGGAGCCCTCTGCCGCGCCGGCACCGACCAGCGTGTGAAGCTCATCAATGAAAAGGATCACCTCTCCTTCGGATTCCTCGATCTCCTGGATGACGGCCTTGAGGCGTTCCTCGAACTCGCCGCGGTATTTCGCGCCGGCCACGAGAGCTCCCATATCGAGGGCGACGACGCGCTTTCCTTTCAGGTTTTCGGGGACATCGCCGGATACGATGCGCTGCGCGAGCCCTTCGACGATCGCGGTCTTGCCGACGCCCGGCTCGCCGATAAGCACGGGATTGTTTTTCGTGCGCCGCGTGAGCACCTGCATCACCCGGCGTATCTCCTCGTCACGGCCTATCACCGGGTCAAGCTTGTTCATGCGGGAAAGGCGCGTGAGGTCCCTACCGTAGCGCTCGAGCGCGTTATATTTTTCCTCGGCGTTCTCGTCCGTGGCGCGCTTGCTGCCTCTTACGTCGATAAGCACCTTGAGGATGTTTTCGCGGATAATGCCGTGCGCGTTCAGTATCCTCCGCGCGCTCGTATCCCCGGATGAGGAAAGGGCGAGGATCAGGTGTTCGGTGCTCAGATATTCGTCTTTGAGCGATACCGCTTCATTCCATGCCTGGTTCAGCACATCTCGCATGGCCGACGACATGGATCCGCCTCCCGGCCCGCCGCCGTGCTGTTTGGGCAGCGTGGTTATATCCGCCTCCACTTCGTTACGGATATCGGTTATCGAGGCGCCGATTCGCTGAATAATAGGAAGAAACATGCCTCCGTCCTGCTCGATGAGGGCTTTAAGCATGTGGATCGGTTGGATTTCGTAGTGGTTAAGGCTTGTCGCTATATTCTGAGCGGAATAGACCGCGTCCTGGGCCTTTAAAGTAAGCTTATCCATTCTCATCGATGGAACCTCCGGTCTTTATATATATTAGCACTCGTCATGCGTGATGGCTAACAATATTATAAGTAGCACACTTCCCTTACTTGTTACTGAAAATAATGGTATGTAAAGACAAATTTTATTCCCGCATAGAGGGCTCTGACCCCGCCGCGAGAAGGTATCAAGCGCTCCTGCTAAAACAGGCTTGACATTACATGTGAAGCGGTTATTCTGTCTGATATGAGACATAATTTGAGGGGATATGAGCACAACGGTTGAAGAACAGCTTATTCCGTTTGACCGGATGAAGGAGCAGATAGAAAAGGCGGTACTTGCTATTGGCGGGGATGTCGATCACAGCGCGCTGAAAATATCCTTTGAAAAAACCTCGACGGTCATCTCATTCCCCGTGCCGGTCCTTCACGAGGCGCTGCTTTTCAAATTCGTGGCCCTCATAAAAAGCTTTCTTGAAAACATACGCATCCATTCTTTTGGAGACGGGTATTATGCGTTTCAGGCGTTGAACCGGAGCCTTTTCAAGGCGGATAATATCCTCGACAACATCAAGATCGAGTTTTTCGGCCTGACGACCAACTTCAGGGCGGATATCTCAAAGAAAGGAAATCTCGGCCAGGAGGAAGTGAACCTCGTCATCGAGCTTTACCGCGCCGCGCATTCAGGAGCGGGGGACGATCCGATATCCCGGCTGAAGAAGCTCGGCGCGTCGGTCTATACCGATAACTCGAAGATGGAGTGGTCGTACATCGCCGGATATGAGGAAGTGAAGCGCAGGATCCGCGAGTCGATCATTCTGCCGCTGCAGAACCCGGAGCTCTACGACTCGATCGCGCAGCTCACCAGGCGTAGCTTCGAATCGAACCGCCCGCGCGCCATCCTCTTTGAGGGAAGCCCCGGCGTCGGCAAGACAACCGTGGCGCGCATCATCGCCGGTGACGTGAAAGTGCCGCTGGTGTACGTGCCGATAGAATCGATCATGTCAAAGTGGTACGGGCAGTCGTCGCAGAACCTTTCGATGATATTCGAGACCGCCGACGAAATCGGAGGGGCGATCATTTTCCTCGACGAAATCGACGCGCTCGCCGGATCGCGCGACCAGAACATGTTTGAGGCGACACGCCGGGTTCTTTCGGTGCTGCTTCGCAAGCTTGACGGCATCGATTCGGTGACCAGCACGGTTACCATCGGGGCCACCAACCGGAAGAACGATCTCGATCACGCGCTCATCAGCCGCTTCGACCAGACGATCCACTTTCCGCTGCCCAACGATAAGGAGCGTGCTTCGATTTTCGGCAACTACGCAAAGCACCTTTCGGAAGAGGAGCTTGCAGGGCTTGCTTCTGTGAGCGAAGGCCTTTCAGGTCGCACGATCAAGGACATCTGCGAATCAACGGAGCGTCGCTGGGCGCGCACGCTGATCGTCAAGCAGCTTCCCCTCTCGCCGCCGGAATACAAGTATTACCGGCACATCGCGCGGCAGTGGCTTGACGACCAGAACCGCGCCTGAGTCCGTGCCGGAGTATTGTATCCACCCTATTCCGATTTTTTCCTGAAAGGCTTCGAAATCCTCGGCCACTGCCACCAGATGAGCAGCAGCACGACAAGCACCGGAATGAAGTAGAGGAACGCGTAGACCGTGTCAAGCGCGGTCTCGACGAGCCAGTAAAGCGCTTTCCTGTAAGGCGGGACTTTTATCTCTCCTGTCGGCTCGATACGGATAGTGATCTTTGCCCAGGAGACGCGGTCGGTCACCTGCCATTTCTGGTGCTCGGCGCCGTCATAGCGGTCTTCGCTGATGGTAAGCGCGTTCTCAATCGCCTGCCAGTTACTGTCGCGGGCGCCAGCCTGCCCCATCGCCCTGTTGCGGCGTTCCATGCGTATCGATTCGCGCCTTTGAGCACGTTGTGAGAGCACTATCTGTTCGGTCAGATCGGTGACGTGGATGCGTTCGGATACGAGGGTGCCGATCGAGTCGATCTCGCGCAGGAATTTGTACAGGTTCGCTGATTGAATGGATGAAAGGATCGTAAGCTCGGAAGCTGCTCCCAGTTCCGTGGTGCCGGATTGGATGAATCCGTATTTCGAAATGACTTCATAAAGGGTGTTGCGCGCACGACGGAAATCATCGGCACGGTAGCGGAGATCGACGGTGTATTCAAGGAACCTGTCGGCCGCCTCAAGCATCGGACTTTGGAGAAGCGTCTGCATTCTGGCGGCCGCGGGAGGGAGACCGGCAGCGGTTTCGGGTCCGCCTTTATCATTTCCCTTTCGCGCTCCGCTTTCCGCCGCAGTGGAAGGCTGGTCCCTGTCGGCCTCCTGCATCACCGCGCCCGGCATTGAAGGAGCATGCTCGATTTGTGCGGGACGGCTTTCATCGCTTTTCTTGCAGCCGGACGCGAAGATAAACGCACACGTTATTGCTGTCGCTAATAAAATGAGATACCCGCCTTTCTTCATGAGGCGCCTCCTCGCTATGATATCTGTATCATCCCTACTGATGCGGTAAAAAAAACCTGTATACCTGGTGCTGCTCCGATACAGCAGAATATACTTACGGACCCGGTGAAAGTAAACTGAAATACAATCAATCGGCCCGCTGAAGTACCTTGAAATGATTGACTCCCATTCTTCTGATAAACAGCAGGAACTGTTTCTGCTCAACGGAATCGACCATCACTTTTTTATACGTACCGGTGTTTTCAATCGGGGTTTTGTTGATCTCGATGATCGCGTCACCCACCCGAAGGCCCGTGACGAACGCGGGCGAATCCTGACGGACTTCGGTCACCACCACGCCGCTCCTTCCGCGGATTTTGTAGCGGTACGCGAGCTCCTCGTCGAGGTCCTTGACGGTGATGCCGAGGTCGTCCCTGCGGGAAATCCGCTCCCTGAATGAAAGCGCGTCGCGGTCGGGCGCGGCTTCGACGTCGGCGGTGATGTCGAGCGATGCGTTTGTACGGAAAAGCGTAAGCGCCGCTTTCTCACCGGGCTTTTTCCATGCGATGAGCCTCCTGAAATGGTTCATGTCGGCTATATCGATAGTGTCGATTTTCGTAATGATGTCCCCGGAACGGATGTCGGCTTTTTCCGCCGATGACCCCTTGGCTATGGCGGTCACAAGCACCCCGCCTTCCTTATCGTATCCGAGCGAGCTGGATATGCCCGTTGTGACCGGCTGAAGGTAGACGCCGATCCAGCCGCGGACGATTTTGCCCTTCGCGATCAGATCATCGGCTATTTTCTGCGCCATGTTGCGGGGAACGGCGAGCCCCGCGCCGCGGAACGCGGCAGCGGGCGATACGACCGCGGTGTTGATACCGACAAGCTCTCCGCGGATATTGATAAGCGCACCGCCCGAATTGCCCGAATTAATCGGCGCGTCGGTTTGAAGAAAATATTCGTATTCCGCAAGCCCCGGATGCTGGCGCGTGAGGCCGCTCACGACACCGATCGCGACCGTGTGAGGAATGCCGAGGGATCTTCCGACAGCGATGACCATCTCACCGGAACGGACTTTTTCAGAATCGCCCTGGGCGATAACGGGAAGCTTATCCGGAACTTTGACAAGTTTCAGCACCGCGATATCGGTCGCGGGGTCAGAGCCCACCAGTGATGCCCTGAACTCCCTTTTGTCGGATAGCGTTACCCTGATATCTTTCGAATCGAGCAGCAGGTGATGGTTGGTAAGGATATGGCCCTTGTCGTCGTACACGATTCCCGAACCGCGGAAAAGAATCTTATTCGGTTCCTTCACGACGGCGTAAGGATCGCGCGGTACGGCTTTGCTCCGCTCCCTGTATTCCTGGTCCGTTACGGTCCGGATTGCCTGTATGCTCACGACTGACGGCATGACCGAATTGGCGACCTCGACAAGTTTTGTGTTGAGCGATTCGAGCGGATTCAGGATACCTTTGTCTTCTTTTTTATCCGCTTTATCGCCACGGTCTTTTTTCCGGGCATCTTTTCCCGGAGTTTTATCTTTCTTCCTGTTCTGCCGCGCCGGTACGATCCGTCGTGCGGGTTCACGGCCCGGCGCGATTTTCTTTTCATCTTTTTTTCTTGCGGCTTTTTCAGCGGCCTTGCCGGCTTCCTTCTCCGGCCCTATTTTTTTTTCATCCTTCGGAACCAGTTTGGCTTCAGCCTTTTCCGCGATCTTCGATTCGGCCTTGCCCTCGGTAGCGGGGCGCGCCGATTTTTCGATGTCAGGAGAGATTTTGCTTTCGGCCGCAGGAACGATCTTAGTTTCCGCCTTGCGCTGCGTCTGTGCCGCGTCTTTTTCATTTGCAGCGGGTACGACCTTCGCATCAGCTCTGCGCTGTGGTTCGGTTTTTGCGGCGTCTTTTTTCAGGGCCTTCGCGGGTGCTTTGGCCGGCCTGTCGCGCTGGATGGCCGCGGGACGTTTTGCGGGCTCCCGTCGCGGAGCCGCTTTTTTCGGTTCTTTTGCCTTCGCTTTTTCAGCGGTTTTTGCGGCATTTTTTTCGGGCGCGATGGGTGGGGTCTTTTGCGTTTTGGTCCCTTTGTCCGGAGTTGCCGCCGTTTCCTTCTGTGCTGTTGCCGGCGCCTTTTGTTCAGTGACGGTTTTATCAGTGGCAGGTGCCGGTTGCCCTCCAGTGTCGTTTGCAGGAGGCGTCTGTGCGGTGAGAATGAAAAACGCGAGCAGTGCGACGGCGATGAACGAGTATCTCATGATCGGGGCTCCGCAGAATGCGATGAGAATATTTTAAATAAGTACATATACACTGGCGGCATCTGTAAAGCAATTTTTAATTGGCAGAGCGTTCGGTCAAAGTGGATTCAAAGCATTCATGCGGTTTGAAATATTCTGTTTGACAGCGTGCGCAAACGCGCTACGGTATCTTGAATGCGTCGATGCGTATCCGAATCGCATCCGGCCCCAATTCTTAAAAATCAGGACACTCTTCATGCAACGATATATCGAAACCGTCAACACGCTCATCGAGTCGTTCCCCTATATCCGCCAGTTTTACGGAAAGACGATAGTCATCAAGTACGGCGGGCACGCCATGACCGAGGAGGCTCTGCGGCGCTCTTTCGCGGTGGATATGGTGCTTCTGAAATACGTTGGCATCAACCCGGTCATTGTACACGGCGGCGGGCCTCAGATCGGACAGCTCCTCGAACGGATGGGGAAGAAATCTGAATTCGTGGGCGGCATGCGCGTCACCGACCGGGAAACGATGGACGTCGTCGAGATGGTGCTCGTCGGCAACGTCAACAAGGAGATCGTCCATCACATCAACAGCGCGGGCGGAAGGGCCGTCGGCCTTTCGGGGAAGGACGGCAACCTCCTCCTCGCCGAGAAGATCTACCACGAGGAGAACAACGAGAAGCTTGATATAGGCCTTGTCGGCACGGTGAAGCAGGTCGATCCGCGTGTCATCGATACGCTCGACCGCGACCGTTTCATACCGGTCATCGCGCCAATCGGGTTTGGCGAGGACGGCGAAACCTACAATATCAACGCCGATATCGCCGCGGGAAAGATCGCCGAGGCGCTTCGGGCCGAGAAGCTCATTCTCCTGACCGATGTTGAGGGAGTAAAGGAGGACGGCGGCCTCATATCCACCCTGACCGAAAGCCAGGTTCGGGACCTCATGAAAAGAAAGGTCATCACCGGCGGTATGATCCCGAAAGTGAACTGCTGCCTTGACGCGGTAGCGGGAGGAGTGCACAAAACCCACATCATCGACGGCAGGGTCGAGCACGCGGTGCTTCTCGAGATATTTACCGACGCCGGCATCGGCACCGAGATCGTGGCATGAATGGTCCCGTGTTCATCGATTCCCACGCGCACTTCGATCTCTGCCTGGAGGATGGCGGATCGGAGGAGGAATACGTCACTTCGCTCGCCTCGCACGGTGTGGGCCGGGCGGTGCAGGTCTCAATCGACGCGGAAGGCCTTGCATGGTCGCGCGATTTCGCGGCGCGCAACCGCTCGGCGGGAATACTCTTCACGGCGGGGATACATCCTTCCTCCCGCGCTGAAGAAGCCGATCTTGAGCGGCTGCGTAATTTTGTCGAAGAGCTTGTAGGTTCCGCGGACGCCGATCTTCTCTTCGGTATCGGGGAAACCGGCCTTGACTTCTTCCGGATGCACCAGCCCGCCGATATGCAGCGACGTTCGTTCGAGTTCCAGCTTGACCTTGCCGCGCGCCACAATCTTCCCGTCATCGTGCACTCGCGCGACGCCGCAGAGGACGCGCTCGCGATCCTTCGAGCGAAGAAACCCCCTCTCGGCGTCATGCACTGTTTTTCCGGTGACGGCGCGATGGCGAAGCGGTTCCTCGATCTCGGGTTTTACATCTCCTTCGCGGGAAATCTCACCTATCGCACGGCAGCCGATCTGCACGATGCGGCAAGCTATGTGCCGATGGACAGGCTCCTCCTTGAAACCGACGCGCCGTTCCTTACGCCTGTTCCGCTCAGGGGGAAAAAGAACCGGCCCGAGTATGTTGTCCACACGTACGAATTTATCGCGGCGCTTCGAAAGGAACCCGTTCCTTCGCTACAGGAGCTGGTATTTCAGAATTTTACCGCGCTCACCAGACGATAGACTGCACAACGCGCGTTTCGATCATGCTTCCTTTTCGCGATATGCCGCGGCCGCGATCGCGCCTGCGATTATGCATTCGATCGTTCCATAGACAAGCCACTGAACGGCAAGCACGAAAGGCACCGGATAGATCACATACTGGTTGAGCGCGCCGACGACATTAATAAAAAGCCCGATGATAAAGCCGAAACGCACGCCTTCAAGGATTCCCTTTCCTTCATATCCTTTGACAAAAACATAAACAAAAAGGATCGAATAAAGCAATCCTGTAACGTACATGATCCAGGTCAGCGACATCAGGTCCGGGCGCCATACCGAAGCAAGCGCCTCGTAGCTTTTCATCAGGAGAAAACCGTGGACAAGAATGTCCATGAGCCGAAAAGCCACAAACACAAGCGCAACGGCAATCAGAAATCGTTTTATATTCATACGTCCTCCTATTCAAAGGGTGATAGAATAATGTAGTAACGTATGGCATGAAATTCAAGGAGCTGGAATCAATTGTCAGGAAGAATATTTTTCAAGAAAGTGTTGACACCGTAACACATGTGTAGTACTAATGTCAATGTATTTCATTTATGTATTATTACGAGGAAATGTGATGAAAGAAATGATTTCTGATACCGCTCTGATAGCGTACTGCGGTCTCTACTGTGGGGCATGTCCCCGTTATCTGAAAGATAAATGTCCCGGATGCCGCGAGAACGAAAAAGCGACATGGTGTGGCGTGAGGAAGTGCTGCATCGAAAACAATCTTCAGAGCTGTGCGGAATGCGCCACGCATCAGGATGTCATGGCGTGCCGTTCGTTCAACAATTTCATGTCGAAGCTCTTCGGATTCATCTTCCGCTCGAACAGAAAGGCATGCATTGAATTCATTCGTCGCGACGGATATCAGGCGTTCGCCGATACCATGACAGAGAGGAAGTCCCACTCTATCCGTAAGTAATTATTTATCCATACGATTTTACGGGCCGATGACTCCCCCGTTATCGAGCTCTCATTCCTCAACCCGGATTTTTCCGGGTTGATTTTTTTTCAGGCATATTCATGATGCACAGGAATGATTCTTTTCATTTCGCGGATTATTTTTTCGAAAGGAAGTCGCAATGGGCTCAAAAAATTTCGTCTCTGATTTTCTGGTCATAGGAAGCGGCATCGCGGGCCTCGCGTTCGCGATCAAGGCGTCAGAATACGGCACCGTCAATATCGTAACGAAAAAGAAGGACTCTGATTCGAGCACCAATTACGCGCAGGGCGGGATCGCCTCGGTGATCGATGAACATGATACCGCCGAGGAGCATATCGAGGACACGCTGAAGTCCGGCGCGGGGCTCTGTTACGAAAAGGCGGTCGAGGTCCTCGTGAAAAACGGGCCTGACCGGATCAGGGAGCTCATGGTCTGGGGAGCCCGCTTTTCAACACGCACCGATGAGAAAGGAAAAGAAGTGCTTGATCTCGGGCGCGAGGGGGGCCACTCGCACAACAGGATCGTGCACGCCACTGACCTTACCGGCGCGGAGGTGGAACGGGCGCTTCTGGCCCGGATCGCGGAAATCAACTCCATCAGAATATTTGAGGACCACACCGCGATAGACCTTCTGACAGAGCACCAGCTCGGCTCATTACCGTCCAACGACCAGGGGGCGCCGATCGGAGACGACATCACCTGTTACGGGGCCTATATCCTCGAAAACGCCACCGGGATCGTGCATGTGTTCAACGCGAAAATCACGCTGCTCGCAACGGGCGGCGCGGGCCAGGTGTATCTTCACACGACAAATCCTGACATTGCAACGGCCGATGGAACGGTCATGGCCTATCGCGCCGGCGCGCTTGTCGCCGATATGGAATTCATCCAGTTTCATCCGACCGCGCTGTACCGGGAGAAGCAGGCGGGAAGGCTCTTTCTTATAAGCGAAGCGGTGCGCGGGGAAGGAGCGATACTTCTGAACATGAAGGGAGAGCGCTTCATGGAGCGGGAGCATCCGATGAAGGAGCTCGCGCCGCGTGATATCGTCGCCCGCGCCATCGACCGCGAACTGAAGCGCCATGGCGACAAGCATGTGCTGCTCGATATATCCTTCAAGGGGAGGGATTTTCTGCAGAAGCGCTTTCCCAACATTTACGAGCAGTGCCGCGTTGACGGTATCGACATCGCCAGGGAGCCGATACCGGTCGTTCCCGCCGCGCATTACATCTGCGGGGGGATTGTATCCGACCTGAACGGCCGCACGTCGATAAAAAACCTCTTTGTATCGGGAGAGTCCGCCTGTACCGGCATTCATGGAGCGAACAGGCTCGCGAGCAATTCACTGCTTGAGGGGATCGTCTTTTCCGACAGGGCGATTCGTTATATCGCGGACCGTTTTGAGGGATACCGGAACATCCGTATTCCCGAATTCCCCGTGTGGAACAAGGAGGGTACATTCCATCTCGAGGAGTGGATTCTCATCCAGCACAACATAGAGGACGTGAAGCGGCTGATGTGGGACTATGTCGGGATCGTGCGCTCTAACCTGCGGCTTCAGCGCGCGCATCGGCGCATTTCGCTTTTAAGCGATGAGATCCATGATTATTACAAACGGAGCACGATATCATCACCCACCGTGGAACTGCGCAACCTCGCCACGGCTGCGACGCTGATCATCACCGGCGCCATGATGCGCAGTGAGAGCAGGGGGCTGCACTATAACACCGATTACCCGGAAACCAGAGAAGAAATGCGTAAAAATATCGTGCAGCGGTGTGGCCGTGAGCCTCGAATGATGCAGCTTGAAGAAGCGTTCAGGGAATGGGATTAACGTCAAAACGGCCGGTCTCTTCAGGCATGGAGATGTTCCAGAGGAATATTACTGCGCTTTTATCGCTTCAATCGCTTCGCCGTTTGAATTGAAGATATTGACGAAATCGGAAATGCCGACGATATCCATGACTTTTCTGAAGTGATTGGTCAGGCCGACAAAAGAGATCTTTCCGCCGCCCTCCTGCAGGTCCTGAATAATATTAATAAGCGATGCGATGCCCGCGGAATTGATATACTTGGTCTTTTCAAAATTGATAATGATGTTTTTCGGCGACTGGTTTCGTTTCACTTCGAAATACGCCTTCATTACATCACTGTCCGATTCAGATGTCATATCGCCTTCGATGATCAGTACGGGAACTTCATCGATAACATCTGATGACACACTGTAATTTTCCATCCCTCTCTCCTGGTAAATGAAAATCAACAATCCTGGAGGTGTTTAATCTTACATTCTATATATGTACGCAGTTCCGCAGTGTTTTGCATTCTAAAAGAGCAATAACACACTGTCAAGCATTTATAATCTCTCCATTATCATAAAAATGTCCGTTCCGCGGCCCTGGCTGGCCATTTCGCGCTTGATTACGGCATTGCTTCGCCCCACTATGACATTCTGTCGCGGCCGCGCCTGCCACAACGGGCCATACGCGATCATTTAGCTTGAAAAAGCGTACTATTTCGTTGGAACGAAAAGAGGAACGTACCATGTCACGCATCTTATCGGGGATACAACCTTCCGGAACGCTGCATATCGGCAACTATTTCGCCATGATGAAGCGGATGATCGAATTTCAGGAGGAACACGAACTTTTCTGTTTTATCGTCAACTATCACGCCCTTACCTCGCTTCAGGATCCGGTGGCGCTCCGGGAAAACACGATGTCGGCGGTGCTCGATTTCCTCGCGCTCGGCCTCGATCCGGATAAAGCACATTTCTGGATCCAGTCGGACGTGCCGGAAGTCACGGAGCTGACCTGGATTATCGGGTGCCAGACATCGCTCGGCCTTCTTGAACGCAGCCATAGCTACAAGGACAAACTGGCGAAGGGCCTTCCGGCGAGCTGCGGACTTTTTACTTACCCGGTGCTCATGGCAGCCGATATACTCCTTTATCAGGCCGATATCGTGCCGGTAGGGAAGGACCAGAAGCAGCACATTGAAATAACGCGCGACATAGCGGAGCGGTTCAACTTGGTCTACGGCGAAACCTTTGTGCTGCCCGAGCCGCTTATTTCAGATGATATCGCGGTGATCCCCGGAATCGACGGACAGAAGATGTCGAAGAGTTACGGAAACACGATAAATATTTTCGAGGACGAAAAGTCACTTAAAAAGAAAGTGATGAAGATCGTGACCGATTCAAAAGCGGTCGAGGAGCCGAAAGATCCGGACACCTGCAACCTCTTCGCCCTCTACCGTCTCTTCGCCGATAAGGCAAAACAGGATGATATGCGCGAACGCTACCTGCGCGGAGGGCTCGGCTACGGCGAGGTCAAAAAGGAGCTCTTCGGGCTTATCTGGGACTATTTCCGTCCGTTCCGCGACCGGCGTGAGGAGTTTGCCCGGGACATGGGCGAGATCGCCGGGATAATGAAAAAAGGAGCGGAGAAAACGCGTGCGGTCGCGGTACCGACGCTTGAGCTCGTGAAACAGCGCACAGGGCTTGCGTATCGGTGATCATCGGTTCGCGTATTTTTCGAGGAACTGCCGTTCGGTCATGACCTTGAGGTAGGCATCGAGCTTTGATATTTTAAAAATTTTCTCGATGTTCTCGTTCAGATCGTAGCAGACCATTTCTATCCCCTTCCTTTTGGCCATGTTAAGGAACCGGACGAATGTGACGATCGCGGAGGAATCAATATACGTACATTCCTTCATCCTGACCGCGATCACCGCGGGGTTTGATTCGACCTGGTCAATGAAGGCCGATTCGAACAGATGGACCTGGTTGATATCAAACCTTCCAATTATCCGTATGATGACCAGATTGTCTTCTCTGTATACATCGAGCTTCATTCAGCACCTCCGGTTACGGCGGGCATTCGCCTGGTGCGAATGCCGGACAGGTAAGCAAAAAATATTGACATCCCGACGGCACAATACATTATTGTTATCGATATTAGCACTAAAAAATAGTTCTGTCTTCATTTATATGTTACATCATTCAACATTATCAATTTACAGGAGAGGTCTGTTATGAACAAGAACGTTGGTCTCACTGACAGGTATATTCGTTTTATGGTCGGCCTCGCGTTTTACTGCAACATTCTCGCTCTCGGCACCGGCGTAGTGGGAACGGTGGTTCTGCTCGTGCTCGGTTCGGCAATGATGTATACGAGCTTCAGCGGATATTGCCTGCTCTACAGCCTGATCAAATTCAACACCTGTGAAGAAGACACCGCGTGCGAAGAAGCACAGCAGCCCGCCGCGCATTCACACTAAATCGTTAATCCGTACAGCAATGACCCCGGAGAGGCCTGATACAGGATGCCGGGGTTTTTTATTTTCGAGCAAACAAGTGAAGTGGAAAGCGAAGCTTTACATTTCCGAGAGAGCGACGACAACAAGCGGTTTATTACCGCTTATTCTCCGAACACCCGGGCAATCACTTCCGCGATCGTTTGCACTTCGATGATATTCCCTGTAAAATCTGACTGCCGCGCTTCTGCCGCGTCCTTCCGCGAGAGGCAGATGCTGGAAAAGCCCGAACGTACCAGTTCCTGCAGTCTGCGCTGACACTGGTTTACCGGCCTGATTTCACCAGACAGCGAAATTTCCCCGAGAAAGGCAATCGAATCCTGCACCGGTTTTTCCCTGAGGCTGGAGGCGATGGCCACCGCGACCGCAAGGTCGGCCGCGGTTTCGCTGATCTGGAAGCCTCCCGCTACGTTTATAAATACATCGAAGCTGGAAAGCTTGAGCGAGGCGTGCTTTTCAAGTACCGCCGCGATGAGGATGGCGCGGTTGAGGTCGAAGCCGTCTGACATGCGTCGCGGATTGCTGAACGAGGTAAACGTCACCAGAGACTGGACCTCGAAGAGAATCACCCGGCTTCCTTCTATGGCGGCGGTAACCGCGCTTCCCGGCGATTTTGAATCGAACGGGTTCAGGAAAATTCCGTTCCTGTCCTCAATCTCGACGAGGCCCTTTTCGGTCATCCTGAAAAGTCCTATCTCGTTGATGGAACCATAACGGTTTTTGAAGGAGCGGAGAATCCTGTAATCGCGGGAGAAATCGCCTTCGAAGTAAAGAACGGTATCCACAAGATGCTCGAGCATTTTGGGGCCCGCGATAAGGCCGTCCTTGGTAATGTGCCCGATAATTATAAGCGGAACGGACAGGGCTTTTGCGGTATCGGCCAGGCGCGAAGTGGCTTCCCGGATCTGGCCGACCGAACCGGCGATTCCGCCCGCCTCGGGAATGTAGAGCGTCTGTACCGAATCGATGATCACGCACTGGGGCTTTTCGGATTCAATCATCTGCTGGATCTCTCCCACCGTGGTGGTCGATGAGACCGAGATGGTGTCGCTTCTGGTCCCGAGCCGGTCAGCGCGCTGCCGGAGCTGTGCGGGTGATTCCTCGCCGGAGATGTAGAGCGACCTGAAGCAACCGGCAACCTGAAGTGCGAGCGTTGATTTGCCGATTCCCGGTTCTCCTCCCACGAGGATGACGGAGCCGGGCACGAGCCCTCCGCCGCAGACGAGGTCGAATTCAGCGATGCCGGTCATAAGCCGGCGTGAAGATTCGGTCTCCACCGCTGAAAGCCGGATAACGGCGCTTTCTCTCGCGGCGGGCTTTGAAGGTGGTACCGCCTCTACCACGGTGTTCCATTCGCCGCAGGCGGGACAGCGGCCCATCCATTTGGAAAATTCCTCACCGCAGGAGGTGCAGGAATAAACGGTTTTCTTTTTTGCCATGTCGGATATCAGTATTTCTGTCGAATGAAAAGCTTCGAGGGGTCCTGTTTGAGCGTATAGAAAAGATCGCGCGCGAAGATCGAGGCTTCCCGGATGTTGTTATAGACTTCCTCGTCGGCGAGGAGTTTCCCGAGCGTGCCCCTTCCGTTTTCGATCCTGTAGATGATCTTGTTAAGGCTCCGTGTCGTTTCGGAAAGCTGCTGCAGGGCGATTGAAACGTCCTGCTTGTTTTTTTCAGAAAGGTCGGCAACATTTTTTGTAAGCTGGTTCAGCTGGTCCATCAGGGTGAGCGACCTTGCCGAAAGCGCCGTCATGGTGAACTTGATCATCTGGACCGACGAGCGGATATCATCCTTGTTGTCGGCGGTGATCTTGTTCAGGTTGGATACGAACATGTTCGAGTTCTGAAAAATCTCGGCAAGGATCTGGCTTCCTTCCTTCTGTAGAAATCCCTGGAAGGTGAGCATCATCTGATCGAAGCTGGGGGGATCAAGGCCGTAGACCATATCGCCGTCCCTGAAAAACTCCTCGGTGCCGAAAGAGGGGGGAACGAAAACATTGACATATTTCTCGCCTATTATGCCGGTGGTGAAGATGGCGAATTTTGCGGTCTTGACGAGCCGGAACTGTTTGTCGATCCAGATTTTGACTTCGGATTTTTCGCCGCTCTGCTTTATATCGACCACCTGGCCGATATTGATGCCGCCGGCGATCTTGACGGGAGCGCCCTTGCGCAGGTCGCCCAGGAACCCGAAATAGATGCGAAGGTTGTAGCCTGAGCGTGCAATGTTGATTTTTGCGAGCACGCCGATCAGCACGATGAATATCGTAAAGCTCACCGTGACCAGCATCCCGACCCGCGCTTCGTTGCTCAGTTTCATTGGAAGATTTCTCACCGTGTGCAGAAGTATAACCAGCACATGTTATTCGTAAATAAAAATATGTGCGACCATCCAAAAACTTGTTCCGGATGCGCGTGCGAGCGTTGAAGGGTCAGAGCAAAGCTGTAAGGCCCGGCGGCGCATCGCTTATGGCGCTCTTCAGCGGTTCTGAAAATCGGGTTTTCGCTTTTCAGTGAAGGCTTTGAGCCCTTCGATACCGTCATGGGTGGCAAAACATGAAGAGAAGAGTTCAATTTCTGTTTTTATGCCGTTTTCCAGGTCCATATCGAGGCCCATTTCTATAGCGCGCTTGGCGAATTCGAGTGCGATTCCCGACTTGGACGTTATGGATCGGGCGATCTCCATCGATTTGTCCATGAGCTGCTCATGCGGCACAACGTGGTTAACCAGTCCGATCTCGTACGCTCGCCTGGCGTCGATGCGCATGCCTGTGAAAACCATTTCACGCGCGATTCCAGAACCGACGAGGCGCGGCAGTCGCTGGGTGCCTCCGCCTCCGGGAATGATGCCAAGGTTGATCTCGAGCTGGCCCATGACGGCGTTTTCTGAAGCGATACGGATATCCATCGCCATCGCAAGCTCCAGTCCTCCTCCGAACGCGAAACCGTTGATTGCCGCAATCGTGGGTTTAGGGAATGACGCCATGGCGCTGAAGTTCCTGTTGCCGTAACAGGCATACCGGCGCGCCTCGACAAGGCCATATTGCGCCATCTCTCCTATATCGGCGCCGGCGATGAAGGCCCTGTCCCCTGACCCGGTGATGATGACTGCACGGACTCCGTTATCGTCTCTAGCATCATCAAAAAGCACGGCAAGCTCCTGGTGCATTTCGGCATTGAGCGCGTTGAGTACTTTTTCGCGGCTGATTGTTATAATGAGGACGCTTTCCTTCACCTCATAGGTGAGGGTATTGAGATGGTGCTCTTTCATTGTATTCACCCTCCGGATTGATGGTTTCTGTTTTTTTTGGCGAACAGATGTTCTGAAAAGAGGAATAGGTAAATTGCGAATACGTCAACTGTTATTGGTCTTGTGAGGGGGTAATTGCCGAATATGGGTATATTTCTTCTTGACTTTACGTGTCGCTGTGGTCATATGTTAAGCGGTTGAGTTGTTACTAACGCGTGTTCCTCATGTGATGAACAAAAAAATCATTATTGAAAACCTTCGAAAGTCCTTCGGGACCAAAGTTGTTCTCGATGGCGTGGATCTGTCAGTCAGCGAGGGAGAGGTCCTGTGTGTGATCGGGAAGAGCGGTACCGGCAAATCGGTCATCCTGAAGCATCTGATCGGCCTGCTCCTTCCCGATGAGGGACGGATCATTGTCGACGGGACCGACTTCACTTCGGCCTCTCCTGACGCCAGATCCAGAATAAGGGGGAAGTTCGGGGTCCTCTTTCAGGGCGCGGCCCTGTTCGATTCGATGAATATTTATGACAATGTCGCATTTGGTCTGCGGCGCAGAAAAGTGAGCGAGGACGAAATAGCGCGCATGGTGCCGGAAATGCTTGCCCACGTGGGACTGAAAAACATCGAAGGGAAACGGCCCTCTGAGCTCTCGGGCGGAATGCAAAAGCGTGTAGGGCTTGCGCGCGCCATTGCCGTTAAACCCGAGATCATGCTCTACGACGAGCCTACCACGGGGGTGGACCCCATCACCGGCGGCGCGGTTGACCGGCTTATCGTCAAGATGCGCGATACCTTCGGCATGACCTCAGTTGTGGTGACCCATGACATGCAGTCGGCGTACCGGATCGCCGACAGGATCGCGATGCTCCTCGACGGGAAGATTGTTTTCACCGGTACCCCTGGCGAGATTCAACAGACAGACAATCCCGCCATACGACAGTTCATTGAAGGGAGGGCCCATGGTCCGATTGCCATTGCCTGAATCGGCTGCTTCTGTTTTTTTACGCCGTGCCGGTATCGTCAGTTTAGTCTTTTTAATCTTCGTGGCGGGATGCGCACGCGACATGAATTACAAGGGGAACGTTGATCTTTCGAGATACGAACATCTGAAGGGAAGGAAAATTTTTATCGATCCGGGTCATGGAGGCACTGCTTCGAAAGATCCCTCACGGCGCGGACCGGGGAGCATCACCGAGGAGGAAGTCAACCTGCGGGTTGCCCTGGTGCTCCGATCGATGCTTGTTAAAGCGGGCGCGTCGGTCGTTATGAGCCGTACAAAGGATCAAGATGTTGCTCTCGACAAGCGGGTGGAGGCGGCACGCGGCTTTTCACCCGACCTGATGATAAGTATCCACCATAACGGTTCGCTCCGGAACGCGGACAGGGTCAACTATCCGGCAGTCCTCATTTGGGGGAGCCGCGACGTGAACGCGAGAAGCTATGAGTTCGCCCGGGTTCTTCTCGAAGAGTTTCAGAAAATTATGGATAATAAAGGCCTCATACTGTCGGACTATTCCGTGTACCCTGAAACGGGAACGATGATCCTTCGCGAGACGCGTTACCTGTGCCCAGGCATTATCGGCGAGTGCGGATTTTTTACCGACGAGACGCACGCTATCCATCTCGGCGATTTGCACTACAATCAGCTCGAAGCGGAATCGTATTTTTACGCGATCGCGGCGTTTTTCAGGCAGGGAGTTCCGTCCGCGGAGGCGTTTATTTCTTATCCGGTGGATACGGGAACGGGGCGGATGTCGGCGGAAGGGCGGTCGCCGGTCTTCACGCTAAAACTCGATACGGGATACGCACCGGCGAGGATCGCGCGTGAAAAAGTCGCCGTTACGATGGACGGGCTTGCCATTTACGTCAGGGAGTCGGGAGAGAACACCTTCGCGCTCGATTACGGGGAGCGCCTCTATCCGGGCGTGCATGAGTTCCGCTTCAGCTTTACCGATCCGCTCGGGCGTGCAAGCCAGATCTTCAGGTTCACCCATACGCTCGCTCCCCGGAAGGGAGATTTCGACCGCCTCGTCGGGGATGGTATCCGCCTTACCGCAAGAAAGGCGACAGCAGGAGAGGGCCTCAAAATGCTCCTTGCGGCGCTCTCCATGGCGAGGACCGACCCCCGGGCGGACGGCATCATCTGGCATATCGCCAGGGCCCACGCGCTGGCGGGAGATATCGAACAGTCCCGCTACTACTACGCGCGCCTGTATCACTGTTACCCGATGAGCGCGTACCGGGAAAAGATTCCCGCTCCGGCGTGCGGTTATCGCTTCCCGGTGGAATATCTGGGGAAAGACATTCCTCTTAAAAAGTGCGGAAAAGTCGAATGTGGAGAAAGCCGCAAAGCTCCTACTGTGAAAATGTGATTGAGACAACAATTGTACACTTGTGAGGTGATGAGATGGCGGTAAGAAATGGATTGGCGGCACAGTATTTTTACAACGCTGATAGTTACAATACGATCGCGGACCTCGGGCTTTTCACACAACTGCTTCAGATGATCGACGGTGAATGGTCCGACTCCATTCATGCGATCTGCAGCCATATCCATAACAGGCTCAACGCGCTGGGTGTGTGCCTGAGCGTGTTCGACCGCACATATGAGGAGTTCATCTACGTCTCGTATTCACTCAATTCAAATGAAAAATTCAGGAAAATCGGGATCGACGTCAATGTCGATATGGCAATGGATCTGCTGAAAGAGGCATATGCGAAAAACGCTGAAATAATTGAGCAGCGTATATTTTCCAGCAATGAACTGTATGCTTTCATGTCGGGTTATTTCAACAAAGACGGGATTAAAGTCAATCGTGTGATAAACGAGCTTAATCTGAAGGCCATTGCCGTTTTCCCGGTACTGAACAATAACACGAAATACAAATGTATCTTTCACGTACTCACAGACCATGATATCGAAGAGGATGAGCATGGGCTCCTGAACGACTATGTTCCCCAGCTCGATATTGCGCTCGAAATAGTCTTTTTTGTGCGGGATCTTTACCTGCGGGCGACCCATGACGGACTTACACGGCTGCTCAACCACAAGCAGGGCGAAAGTCTTCTGGGCCACGAAATTCAGCGGATAGGAAGAAACAACCGCCCGCTTACCGTGGCGATGCTCGACCTTGATGATTTTAAAAAAATAAATGATACCTACGGACATCACATCGGCGATGAGGTGCTCAGATTCGTCGGGAACCTTCTTTCAGAAAGTCTGCGAAAGAGCGATATCGTATGCCGTTACGGTGGCGAGGAATTTCTTCTTGCGCTCACCGACACTGATCTCAATGCCGGCCGTGAGGTCCTGCGGCGAATCAGGCAGAACATCGCCGGTCATGTCTTCGCCGGAAACGGTTCCCCCTTTTCGGTAACGGCAAGCATCGGTGTGGCCCAGTATGACGCGCGCCGGTTTCGCAGCGCATCCGATGTAGTCAGGATCGCCGATGAAAAGCTCTATCGGGCAAAAAACAACGGGAAAAACAGAATAGAGTGGTAGATTTTTTGGTTGTAGTCTGATAGTATTTCCGCGTAGTATCCCTCACTGCCTGATCTGAGAGGACCCGATTGTATCGCAGGAAAATAAACAGTATAAGAGATTCGCTCTCCCCGATCCACAAAGTGCTGCTGAGTTTCGTGTTTCTCATCCTCACGGGCGCGATGGTGCTGAAACTGCCCTTTGCGACATGGCGCGGTATTTCCTTTGTCGACGCGCTTTTTACTTCGACCTCCGCCGTGTGTGTAACGGGACTTGTCGTAGTCGATACGGCGTCCGAATTCACATTTTTCGGAAGAATGGCAATTATGACGCTGATCCAGTTCGGCGGACTGGGAATCATGACTTTTTCAATCGGTCTCCTTACTATGTTTGCCGACAGCCTTTCGATACGGTGGCGGTTTACCTTTCAGGATATGTACAGTGACATACGCCATATACCGATACGAAGCCTCCTGAAACGGATTGTCTATTATACCTTCACCATCGAAGGGACCATCGCATTAATCCTGTTCACGCAATTTTATCCTTCGATCCCGTTCTGGAAATCGGTGGAGCATTCGGTGTTCCTTTCGGTGTCCGCCTTCTGCAATGCGGGCTTTTCCACCTTCTCCGATAACCTGGTAACATACCGCGCGAACAGTATTGTGGTGATTGCCATTGCAATGGATATCATGCTTGGCGGGATAGGGTTCATTGTGCTTTATGAGTTGAGAAGGGTGTTTTTGAACTATCTTTTCAGGAGGAGAAAACCAGGCTATAAGAGAAGGCGTCTTTCCTTGCATTCCAAATTCGCTCTTGTCATAACGGCTTTCCTCGTGTTCGGAGGGATGGCGGTAATTCTGCTCCTGGAGTGGGGCCATAATTTTCGGGACATGGGAATCGGGGAGCGATTGCTCGCCGCTTTTTTCCAATCGGTAACCTGCCGCACGGCCGGATTTAACACTGTCGATATAGGAGCGCTCAGGCAGACTACCCAATTCATCATGATCATCCTGATGTTTATCGGCGGTTCGCCTGGTTCGATTGCCGGCGGGGTAAAAACGACCACCTTTGGCGTACTGACCATGATGTTTGTCGCCAAGTTCAAAGGCGCCTCCCAGGTCGTGATCTGGGGAAGGGCTGTCGAAAATGACGCCGTCGAACGCGGCACCATGCTTGTAAGCATCTCGATGATATTTGTGCTCTGCTCGACGTTTATGCTTCTTGTCATGAACAGCTTCGATACGCGCTGTTCGGCGCTCGCCGCGGCGTTTGAGACGGTTTCGGCGTTCGGGACGGTAGGGCTTTCAATGGGGATTACGACGCAGCTGACAGTCGCGGGTAAACTTCTCCTCTGCGCGGTCATGTATGTCGGCAGGCTCGGTCCCCTGACGCTCATTACCGCTCTGACGATCAACAAAAAGGATGTTAATATAGAATATCCTGAAGACCACATTATGATAGGGTGATATATGAAAAAGTTTATTGCCATCGGCCTCGGAAATTTCGGCCTCAGTCTGGCCAGAACGCTCATTCAGAATGATTGTGAGGTGCTCGGAATCGACTCATCGCGGGACACGGTGAATAAGGCTAAGGATTATCTGAGCCACGCGCTTATCGGTGACGCGTCAAACCGGGAAGTGCTCGAATCGCTTTCAATAAAGGATTTTGACGGAGCGATAGTCAGCATCGGGCAGGAAATGGCTACCAGCATTCTTATCTCCCTCTATCTTAAGGAGATCGGGATAAAACAGATAATAGTCCGGGCGATCTCCGAGGACCACGGGAAGATCCTCAAGATGATCGGCGTGTCTGATATCATCTTCCCAGAGCGCGACATGGCGGAGCGCGTGGCGAACCGGCTGGCGATGAAGAATGTGGTGGATTACCTGCCGATCGGCGCGGATTACGGCGTCATTGAAATTACCCCTCCGAAATCATTTTACGGGAAAGACCTTAAGACGCTGCAGATCCCGAACCGGTACCACTGCCAGGTGATTGGATTGAAATATTTCAGCACAAGCAGCGATGGTGTCCGCGTATCAGACAAGGACGCGGCAATGAAAATTCCGCCGTCGGCGAGTGATATGATAGATGAAAACACGATGATGATAATAATCGGAAAGCTCAGCGATATAGAGCGGATACAGGCTCTTGACTGAGCCGCGGCTTTTCAGCGGAATTTCATGGAGAGGTCGAAGGCGCTGACGGAATGGGTAAGCGCGCCCATTGAGATGTAATCCACACCGAGCCCTTTGATCTCCTTGATCCGCTCCTCATCAACATTTCCCGAAATTTCCACTTTTGCGCGGCCGCCTATGATCGCGACGGCTTCTTTCATGGTTCGAGTGTCCATGTTATCGAGCATGATCACATCAACGCCCGATCCGGCGGCCTCACTGACTTCGGCAAGATCGGTCGTTTCAACTTCAATCGGATATCGTGAGCCGTAGGAGGTCCTGACAATCTCGACCGCCCTGGAGATACTTCCCGCTGCCCGAATGTGGTTATCCTTGATCATCACCATGTCGTATAGCCCGATCCTGTGATTGGCGCCGCCGCCCGCTTTTACCGCGTATTTGTCGATCAGCCGAAGACCTGGGACGGTTTTTCTTGTGTCGAGGAGGGCGGTGCCGGATCCTTCAAGCAGGGCTGTGATTGCCGCCGTTTTCGTCGCGATACCCGATGTCCGCTGGGCAAAGTTCAGTGCCGTGCGTTCTCCGGTGAGCAGGCTGCGTGTCGGCCCTTTGATAAGAGTGGTTGTATCCCCCTTTCGTACATGCGATCCTTCTCCTGCCACAGGGGTTACCGTTACTGACGGATCAAGCGTGCGATATACGTAAGCGACGAGTATTCCTCCGCAAAACACGCCGTCCTGTTTCGCGACTATATATGCTTCCGACTGTTCCCGGCCTGTGAAGACCGCGTTAGAGGTAATATCGCCCTCGCCAATATCTTCATTGAGCGCGAGGAGTATTATATCCTTCACCTTTTCATAAGCAAGCGTCAATTCCATGGTATTCGCTCTCAGCCTGTGATACTATATTTTCATCGTCATAATTTGAAAGCGTTCAGATTCACCTGGATGAACACCGATCTCTTCTCTTGGAAGATCATATCCTCAAGGGCCGGTAAATTGTCAATTTTTGGTTGACGCAAACGCTTTCGATGAATCATCTTAAGTCAGTTCGGAATTGTTTCATAATCCGTATTCCCGGCAGCCGGGAAACCGACCGGCGGGCTCTCGAGATTAAACGAACCCCGGCAATGGGCCCGATAAAGTGATACTGAAATGATTGTTCTCTTTTTCATCATAGTCCTGGAAATATCGTTCGTTATTCACATCTATTTCCTCGTCAACTTCCTCTCGAAGCATCAGGACCGGGACTTCCGGGGTTTTTTCATCACCACTATTACCAATATTTTCATGGGTATATTCATCGCGATTTTTACGATAATTTTCCCGGCGCAGATACGCGAGATAAATGTAGACAGGCTCCTTTTCGTCGAATCGGGCGTTGTGTTTGTGATCATGATATATGTCAAAGTGCGAATTACCATGGCCATTTACCGGAGGGCAAAGGACCCGAGCAATTATCATTTCAATGTGTTCGGGAAAAAGGTCCTTCACGGTTCAGTTGCCACAATGAAAGACGTGATGTTCTATTTTCTGACGCTCCCCTTCACCCTGATCTGCGGGGCTTACTTCGTTACGAAACTCGCCTGCAACAGGTAGTCTCAGGCGGACTCGATGATCGCCTCGACGAGACGCGCGCCGTCCACGAGGTCCCTTATGAAAATGAATTCCTTTTTCGTATGAACGTTGCGCATGCCGATCGACAGGTTGATCGCCCTCACGCCGGCCCTGTTGAAGATATTCGTGTCACTGCCGCCCCCGGAGCTTTCAAAGCGCGGCTCAATGCCGATTTTGCTGAACGCGCGCCTTACGAGTTTTACAACAGGGTCGCTCTCACGGATGCTGAAACCGGTATACTCCATGTTTCTCTTTATTCTGACCTTTGCGCCGAATTCCCTGGCGGTGCTTTCGACGATCATGCGGATATCCTCCTCGACGTCATTCAGTTTGGCGCGGTCAAGCGAGCGGGCTTCAAGTTCGATATGGGCTTCCTCCGCTACGATATTGGTCGCTGAGCCTCCGGCGATAATACCGATGTTGACCGTCGTCTCGTTGTCGATACGGCCATGCGGGATACGGGTCACGATTTCGGAGATGACCCTGATGGCGCTCAGTCCCTTCTCCGGCTCCATGCCGGCATGCGCGGATTTACCAGTGACGCTGATATTGAGCGTGATATGAAACGGCGCCCTGAGGATGACGCGCCCGATTTCTCCGCCGCTGTCGAAGACATACGCGAATTTCGAGCGCAGCCGCGGGATATCGAAGCCCTTTATTCCCAGAAGCCCGACTTCCTCGGCGCAGGAAAAAATAAACTCGAGCGGGCCGTGCGGAAGCTTCGATTCACGAACAGAGGTGAGCGCTTCAATAAACGCGGCGACGGCGGCCTTGTCGTCAGCGCCGAGTATTGTGGTGCCGTCAGAGGTTATCTTTGTTTTTGAAACAACAGGATTGATATTTTCGCACGGTACAACGGTATCCATGTGACAGGAGAACAGCACCGGAGTTCGCGATTCATCACCGGGTATTCGCGCGAGCAGATTGTGTGATTCGCCGCACGGATGCTTTTCACAGTCAACGCCGATCCTGTCAAGACGCTTCGAAATATATCTGATGACTTCGCCTTCCTTCCACGACGGCGAAGATATTTTTGCCAGGTCGACAAACGTGGCGACTAGACGATCTCTGTTTGCCATGCACTGCTCCTCTTGCGGGTTTCCGCCGGCCTGTATCCGGCAGGCCGGGAAATAAAATCATGCAAACGTAGTAACTGATACTGAAAGTATGCTGCGCCGGATTTTTTTCGTCAAGAAATAACTTTTTTAAGCGAATCCTCAAGTTAAGGGATTTTATATCCGAATCAACACGAGAAACAGAGAAATCAGATATCATCTTACCGCTGTCAAAACCGGGAGTTTTTGCCTTCATCAATAAATGATATTGACTAAATAGTGCTCCTGTCGTAAATTATGGCGATTCTCTTTCAGATTTAAGCCGGTCAGGAGTGAATTTCATGGGCCTTACACGAGTTGCCGCGGTATCGCTTCTTTTCTTTATTCCTATCCTTGCATGTGAAACGGCGCAAAGCCCGCAGCGGAGCTCATATCGCTTCAGCCAGTACACCGAGACGATTCAGGCGGGGAAATGGCTTCGCGGCCTGTCGCTTAGTTATTCGGTTGATGGAGAACAGGAGAGTGTCCCGGTCCAGATCTATTTCCCGCGCAACTATGAGAAAGGCAGAACTCACCGGACTATAATAGCCCTGCACAATTACAACGGAAGCATGAAAGACTGGGAACGCACGGGCCTTGTGTCGGATTATGCCGACAGGTATAGTTTTGTGATCGTGTGCCCCAATATGCCGGAAACCGTGTATGAGACGAAGTTTTATCCCGAGACTGAAAAAAAATGGGGGAAGATCCCCGGCGGGAAATGGGTCGGTGAAGTACTCGTTCCGTACCTCAGGCAGGCGTTCGGGCTTGCCATCGAAAAGAGAAAAACCGCCATATTCGGAAACGCCTACGCGGCGCGCGGGGCGATGCTTGTTGCGGCAACATATCCGGACCTTTTCGGCGCCGCGGCCGGGCTTTCGGGGAGTTATGACATGCCGTCCCAGGACAAGAGCCGCCGGTTCGCGCTGGTGTATGGAAATCACGACCGTTTCAGGGAGCGGTGGGAAAGTGATGATAACCTCATGCAGCTTGCCCGGAATTTCAGGGATATTCCCGTTTTTCTCGCACATGGCGAAGACGATAATGATGTGCATTTCGACCAGTCGCGGCTTTTTGCCATAAGGCTCCTGCAGTTCAGGAAAAAGACCGGCGCGAACCCGGGCGCGCAGGCGGTTAAGAATGACGGCACAAGGCTTCCTTACACGGTAGAGCTTGGCATCAGAAAGCGGGAGTTTCATGACTGGTCGTTCTGGCGGTCGGAAGTACGGAATATTATGCCGTTTTTTGATAAATACCTTCAGAAAGATTGAAATCCAGTTCATGCCGGAACGTATCAGCCAGGCAGTGTAACTATCTGACGCCATCAGGAGAGCCGTAATGAAGCGTTTTACTTCTCTTTTATTTATGATTGTCCTTTTTATGCCGGCATGCAAGGCCCCGCAGGAACGACCGGCTCCGGCTCGCGGCACCTATTATTTCATCTGCGCCGAACATTCGGCGCACCATTTCGCGGTGAGAGATGAATTCGCGCAGTGTGCCGGATTTCAGCCGGTCGAATACGATAAATACTTCTTTTATCAGGAAGAACAGTATACGAAAGAGAAAGGCCGTATCCCCGCGGTGGCAAAGGAACTGCGCGGAAAGCTTGAGGAAAAAATCACGGAATTTGTGATGGATCGCATTACACAGGCGATGGGCAAACAGCTGTACAAACACTGGGATTTTGATAATATGCATATCCCGGTGGTTTTCCGTACCTTTTCAGCATTCGACGGGGAAAAGTACCCGGTAAAAGTTGTGGCCGTGATGAGAAAGGGGGATTTCTCCCCCCGCGGGATCATCATGTTCCTTCCGCTGGAATACAAGATGCATCTGCTCGAAAAGGGCAAGAACGAATAATATCCCCGATCAGGCGAGGAAATACCGATGTTTAAAAGACTGAAAGAGAGGAAGCTCCACCTAATCATCATCGCCTTTCTCATTGGAATGTTCGCGGGTATAAACCTCTCAAATTCGCTTTCGGCGAACGAACCGGCGCACCGTTATCTAGACTACTTTCACCAGGTGTATCATTATATCATAAGCGATTACGTCGATGAGGTGGGAAACAAGGAGATTTTCTACGGCGCGATCAGGGGGATGATGAAGGCCCTGAACGATCCATACTCACGCTTTCTGGACGAGAACGATTTTAACGAATTCAAGGAGGATATCACCGGCGATTTCGTCGGGGTCGGTATCGAGATAAGCGCGCGAGACGGGGAGATCGTCGTCATTTCCCCCATCGAAGACTCCCCCGCGGCGAAGGCCGGAATCAAAGAGGGTGATGTCATCGAGAAGGTGAATGATGTATCCATCAAAAATAAGAGCGTTCCCGATATCGTCAAAATGATACGGGGCAGATCGGACACCACGGTGAAGATGCAGGTCCGCCGCGAAGGGTTTGACGAACCGCTGGAACTTACGCTGAAGCGCGCCGTTATCCACACTTCGAGCGTCGCCTTTGATATGATTGAGAACAGCGATATCGGCTACCTCCGGATAAAAATATTCGGCGACGACACAACCCGGGAAGTTGAAAAGGCGCTCAAGTTTTTTACGGGAAAAGGCGTGAGCAAGCTCATTATCGACCTGCGCGGCAATCCCGGCGGCAAGCTCGACGACGCGATACAGATTTCCGATTTCTTCCTTGAAAAAGGGAAAACCATCGTGACCACCAAAGGGCGTAAAGGCTCGGGCAATATCACGGAGGCCAAATCAACCAACGATCCGATTTACCGCGGGAAAGTCATCGTGCTCGTCAATAAGGGAAGCGCCTCCGCGTCGGAAATCCTTGCCGGCGCAATCAAAGACAACAACCGCGGCAAGCTCCTCGGTGAGCGTACGTTCGGGAAGGGCGTGGTGCAGAGGCTTTTCAATCTTACCGACGTCATCGGGATTACGCTGACGGTGGCAAAATACTACACGCCTTCCGGCGTGAGCATTCACGGGACCGGTATTTCGCCCGATATCGAGGTAAGCTCGCAGATCATCCCCGACGCTGACAAGAAAAACGTCAATATTATCATTCGCGACAAGATCCCGGAACTCTTTGTCAAAACGAACCGGCAGTACAACGATGAGACCAAGCGCAAGTTCCAGGCGCTGCTCCAGGAGCGCAATCTCCCTGTATCGGAAGCGAGCGCAAACTATATCCTGATGACGGAAATAGGACGCTACACGAAACGGCCGCTCTACAACCTCGAGTTTGATACGCAGCTCAAAGAGGCGATAAAGGCGATACATGAGCGGTAAGCCTGATGTGCTGGGCATCGGCATTGAGAGCTCGTGCGATGAGACCTCGGTCGCCATCGTGCGTAACGGCGTCGAAGTGCTGGCAAACGAAATATTCAGCCAGATCGCTATCCACCAGGAGTATTTCGGCGTCGTTCCTGAGATCGCGTCAAGGGCGCACCTTGAGACGATCAACGCACTGATCGGCCGGGCGCTTTCGGAGGCCGGTGTTGGTTTCGGCGATCTCTCGTACGTGGCGGTCACCAACCGGCCGGGCCTTGTGGGCTCGCTGCTGATCGGCCTGCAGTCGGCGAAGGCGATATCATTTTCTCTCGGAATACCGCTTGTCGCGATCAACCATCTCGAAGCACACCTCTACGCCCCGTTCCTTGAAGGCAATCCGGTTGAATATCCGCTTATCGGTCTTCTCATCTCTGGTGGAAATACCGCGCTGTACCGCCTGGAGGGGACCGGCGAAATGCGCGTCATCGGCAGGACGGTCGATGACGCGGTGGGGGAGGCGTTCGACAAGGTGTCCAAACACCTCAATCTCGGCTATCCCGGGGGGCCGCTCATTGAAAAGCTTGCGCGTCAGGCGCGGATACGAAGACAGCTCTTCCCTAAAATACTGCCCGATCCGGGTAACGACTTCCGGTTCTCCTACAGCGGCATTAAAACCGCGGTGATAACCTTTCTCCGGGAGCATCCAGAAGTTGACTATGCGGAGCTCGCCTACAGCTTTCAGGAGCGGGCGCTCGAACTGCTTACCCGCAGGCTCTTTGAGGCCGCGCGCGCGGAGGGGATACAATCCATGGTTGTCGCGGGAGGGGTGGCCGCTAACGGCCGGCTGAGGGAACTCCTTCGCAGTTCCATGAAGGAAGGCGAGCGCATCCTCATTCCCTCACCCCTGCTGTGCACTGACAACGCCGCGATGGTGGCCGGACTGGGATATCAGTATTTTATCAAGAGGGAATTCAGCGATCTGAGGGTCGATGTGCACGCGCGTGCATGAACGGTAGATGGGTCAGTCAAAGCAGCACACCCTGTTCTTGCCTTTCTTCTTTGCGCGGTACATCGAAAGGTCGGCGTTTTTAATGAGGTCGTGTCCGTCCGTGTAATGGTCGGAAAATTCGGCTACGCCGATACTCACCGTGATCCCCTGGGGGATATCTTTCTTCCCTTCTGTGTCTTCCCTGATCGAGCTGACAAGCTTTTCCGCGATTTTCATGGCGTTTTTCCTGCTGGTATGGGGGAGTATGACGAGAAACTCCTCACCGCCGTAGCGCCCGATCTTGTCGGTCATCCGGAGATTATTGACAAGGATTGAGCTTACCAGGGTAAGAACGCGGTCGCCGACCGCATGGCCGAAAGAGTCATTGAATGATTTAAAATCGTCGATATCGACGAACAGGACTGAAAGATCCAGGTTATATCGTTTTGCGGCCTGGAATTCCTTTTCAAGCTCGGCGTGAATGACCGCGTGTGAAAGAAGACCGGTGAGGCTGTCTCGCAGGGCTGAGTCAAACGCGGTGATCATGTTATCTTTGATGAATACGACAATTTTTTCATCGGGCCTTTTCCGGGTGTAATAGTCGACCATCGCGGTCTTGATGCTTATCTTCCTTTTCAGAAGGAATTCCATTTCCATCTTAATAATCAGGATGTCTTCCCATACACGACGGGCTTCTTCCTCAGGAAGGTTATAGTGTAACAGGGCCTGCGTGAGCACGGAATAGGGGGTTTTGGTCTCATGTTTGAGAGATTCAATGATAAACTGAAGAATCTCTGAATCATCAATGTCTGAAAGAATATCAAGCTCGATATTCTCCAATGTTTGAAGCACTTTGTCTGACATATTTCTTTAAATTCAGCCAGCTTAAACTTATTGGCGAATGCATACCATAACGCCGTATACAATAAGTGACTCTATCGCTCATCTACTTACAAAAAAAATAAAAAGGCAACTGTTTTTATCGGATTTACTGAAAAATTAGCACAAACGGGCTGTTTTGTGGATGGGGAGGTTTTTCATAATAAACCGGCACGATCATACCAGTACCGCCTCTAAATCCTCGAGGCTGAACGGCTTTGGTATGACATGTATCCGATTATTCATGATATAATCGTCAAAATGGTGGTCGGTGCTGTATCCTGAAAGGATGAGAATGCGCGCCTGACCCTGCTCCTGGAGCAGCGCCGAAACGAGCTCACGCCCACTGATATCGGGAATTATGTAATCCACGAAAATGAGATCTATTTCCGCGTTGTAAGAATGGAAGAGTTCGATTCCCGCTTTGCCGCTCGAAGTTTCGCTGACACGACACCCTTTTTCCTCAAAAAAAGTTCGGAGCACCGACCGGGTTTCTTCGCTGTCGTCGATAATGAGGATGTTTCTATATTGCCGCCCGGCTAGCCTGTCAGCGCTGGCCGGCTTCCTGACCGCGGGTAGCGTGATGGTGGTAATGGTGCCGCCGCCTGCGCGCGCGGAAAATTCGATCCGCCCGCCATGGTTTTTTACGATTCCATACGCAACCGCCAGGCCCATGCCCGCGTGTTTTGATTTGTCTTTTGTCGTAAAATACGGCTCGAATATCTTCGATTCGATTTCAGGCGGTATGCCGGAGCCGGTATCGGTTACGGTTATTTTAATGTTTTCGACGTTCGAAATACCGGTAACACCATTTACTATTTTTCCGGTTTTTTCATACCCTGTCTGTATGGTTATGGTGCCTGCGCCCGCCATTGCTTCAACGGCGTTCTTGAATATCTCCACGAAGACCTGGCGCAACTGTCCGGGGTCGGCGAAGACGCCCATCTCCATATGCTGAAATTGTTTTTCAAGTTTAATGGACGAAGAAAGTCCCGGGGTTGCCCCTATGGCGAATATAATCGGTTTGGCGATGTCGGCGTATTCAGGATTGTATTTACCCCGGCGGGCAAAGCCAAGGAGCTGCCCTGTAAGGGTGGCCGCCTTCATGGATGCGATATGTATGTTCTGGGCAAATTTATACAGCGGGTTTTCCTGATCGAGCTTGCGCATGAGTATTTCCGCGTATCCGGATATGCCCGCAAGCATGTTATTGAAATCATGGGCGATACCGCCGGCAAGCCTTCCGATGCTTTCGAGCTTTCTGGCTTCAATATATTCCTCCTCACGCTGCTTCTGCTCGGTGACGTCTTCGCCAATGAGGATGATGCCGGTAGACTCGGCTCCCTCATCAGTTACGGGAAATCCTTTTCCTGTAACAAAGATCTGCTTCTGTTTGCCCCTGTATGACATGGTATAAGAAAAAACCGGTATCTCGACGACACGTCCGGATACGATTTCCTTAAGGAGATCGAGGATCCCTGTTCGCTGGAGCTGGCCATCCTTCCATACTGAATAATCTCTGAGGTCGTCAAGCGTGAGATGATACAGCCGCTCGAACGCAGGATTGCACCGCTTGATCGAGCCGTCGCTGGCGATGTGGACTACCGCGTACGGTGAGTGAAGGATAAGATTTTCTGAAAAGAGGAAATTTTTATGGGCCTGCTCCTCGAGATGTTTGCGCAGTGAGATGTCCCTGAATACCGCGTTGAGCGCGACAGTCTCTCCGTTCCCGTTCTTTACCACCCGGTTTTTCTGCTCGACCCAGATCGAGGCGCCGTCTTTCTTCCTGACCTTGTAGATGTAGAGCGGAAAGTCGCCTTCATCTTTCATGTTGCGCCAGCGATGGATGATCTCCTTCCGGTCGTCGGCATTGATCAGCTTCATAAAAAGACTTGTTCCATAAAATTCGGCAGGTTCGTATCCCAGAAGGTCTTTAACGGCCCGGTTGATGTACAATATTTTTCCTGAAGGGTATTCGAATGAAACGATTACGTCAGGAATGCTCTCGATGAGGCTCGCGTATCCTTCCCGTAGGGCATGCTCTATGTCGAGATCGAATACTATTGCTTCAGGATCCATTGCGGGGCAGTGACCTTTCTCAATTTTATGATCATCGTACGGGGAAACTCCTAAATGATATCCCCATGGATTTTTTTGGTTTTTGCAAATACAATTTGTGTTTACTTTGAATTATATCCACACAACATGGAGTTATCCTGATATTTTCCAGTTCCGGATTGACAAATCGATAACAATTCCGCCATACTATCCGCCAGTTTTGCGCGCCGCCACGGCGCCGTCATCATATCCGTTACAAAAAAAGCCATATCGGGAGGAACCAGTGGAACGAACAATAGGGAAAAATGTCCTTATAACCGGAGCGGCGGCCGGATTGGGAAAAGCGCTCGCGCACGCCTTTGCAAGGCAGAAAGTGAACCTGGCGCTTTTTGATGAAAACAGGCGGGCGCTTGAGGACGTCGAGCGGGAAACAAGCGTATTCCGCACAAGGGTCTATGGCTACCGGTGCGATATGGGGGATGTGCGCGATATCGACAGGACAATTAAAATCATGAGAGGACACTTTGATTCGATAGATATCATCGTCGTTACGCCGACGGCAGCGCAGGAGAAGGCGTTTGTCGCGTCAACGGCCGAAGAAGCCGCCACGACGATCCAGAAAAATCTGATCGGGCCGATCCGCCTGGCGCAGCATTTTATCGAAACCATGGTCCGTGGCAACAGCGGGCATCTCGTTCACATCGTCACTCCCTCAGGCTGCGGCGGTACGCCCGGAAAAGTCATCTTCTCGGCGGCTGAAACCGGATTCGTGGGATATTCCACCGCGCTTCGAAAGGAACTCGCGAGGGCGGGAATGGCGGGAGTGAAAATCACCGACGTAATCGTCCGGGCGGAAGGTGATAAGAATCTCGAAGCGGCCGCCGAACGTATCGCCCAGGCCGTCAGGCATGATAAAAAAAAGATCGTCATCCCCTTTTCGCTTCGGATGGAACTGCTTTTTAAATAGACCGCACGCGAAAAGGAAAATACCGTTAATCGCCGGACATACTTCCATGGTCTGATGCTGCCGGACCCGGAAACGCGGTCCGGCACTGCCGGCGCAACCGCCTGATCACTAACCTTCACCCGGGGAATTATTTATAATGAAGCTTCTGGACAGTCTGAATGAAAACCAGCGGGCCGCCGTGCTCCATACGGAAGGCCCGCTTCTTATTCTCGCCGGTGCGGGCTCGGGAAAAACCCGCGTCATCACGCACCGGATCGCCTATCTCATCAAGGAAAAGGGCGTCCCGCCGTACCGTATATTCGCCGTAACCTTCACCAACAAGGCATGCGAGGAGATGCGCAAGCGCGTCATCGACCTTATCGGTCCCGCGGGAAAGAGCGTCTTCATCAAGACGTTCCACTCGGCGTCGGTCTATATCCTGCGGCGCTACGGGAGCCGGATCGGTATCGGCAGCAATTTCACGATCTACGACCGGGCCGACCAGGAATCGCTGGTCAAGGATATCCTCACGGAGATGAAGCTCGATCCGAAGGTGATCAAGCCTTCCACCATCGCTTCGCGCATTTCGGAGATCAAAGAGAAGATGGAGTACCTGCAGGCGATCGATATCACCGCGCTCATGCCGAAATATCAGACCTACAACTTTCAGGATATTTTCGAAACCTATCACCGCAGGCTGACCGAGCACAACGCCCTCGATTTCAACGATCTGCTCATCAAGGCAGTCGAGCTCCTGCGCGACAGGCCCGAGGCTCTCGCCGAACTGCAGGGAGTCTGGCACTATTTCATGATCGACGAGTATCAGGACACCAACTACGCGCAGTACCTGATTTCGCGCTATCTCGCCTCCGCGAGCAAAAACCTCTGTGTTGTGGGTGACGACGACCAGTCGATCTACTCGTGGCGGGGGGCGGATATCAGGAACATCCTCAACTTCGAACATGACTACACCAGCGCGCGCGTGATTGTGCTGGAAGAGAATTACCGCTCGCGCATACCGATCCTTGACGCCGCGTCCCATGTCATCAAAAACAACATCAACCGGAAGGAAAAGACCCTCAAGGCGTTCCGCGGAGAAGGCGAACCGGTCGTGTTCTGCCGCGCCAACAACGAGTACGGCGAGGCGGAGTTCGTGGTCAGCACCATTCGAAAGCTGCGCAACAGCGAAGGCCATAAGAACAGCGATTTCGCGATCTTTTACCGGACCAACGCCCAGTCGCGGGTCTTCGAGGAGGTGCTGCGCCGCGAGAACATCAACTACCGGGTGATCGGGGGACTCAAGTTCTACGACCGCAAGGAGATCAAGGACATCCTCGCCTACCTCAAATTCATCGCAAATCCTGCGAACGCGGTCTCCCTCATGCGGATCATCAACGTGCCGGCGCGCGGCATCGGCAAAGCGACGATTGAGCGGATACAGGATTGCGCCTACACCGAGGGGATATCCGAATGGGAGGCGATCAGGGACGGAAAGCTTAAAGGAAAGATCCCCGAAGGATTGAAATCGTTCAGGGACCTTGTGGCGCACGCGATCAGGCGCAAGGAGGATATCCCTTCCGTCATTTCCCTTGCTTCGTATGTGGGAGATCTTATCCGCGACTCCGGTTACCTGGAAAACCTTGAAAGCGACAAGAGCCCCGAAAGCAGGGCGCGCATTGAGAACCTGGACGAGTTTCTGAACAGCGTGTACGATTACCAGGAGCGCGAGCCGTCCGCGACGCTCGACCAGTTCCTGCAGGATATTTCACTGCTCACCTCGGAGGACGACCCTGAGGCAGAAAACGCGCGCGCTGACGCCGTGACGCTGATGACCGTACATAACGCCAAGGGACTCGAGTTTCCCGTCGTTTTTCTCACCGGCCTTGAGGAAAGGATTTTTCCGCACATCAACTCGAGCGATACGGATGAGGGCGTTGAAGAAGAGCGGCGCCTCTGTTATGTGGGAATAACCCGCTCACGGGAGCGGATCTATCTCACCTGCGCCGACATACGGCGCCGGTTCGGCGAGATAGAGTACCGGGAGCCGTCGCGGTTCATATACGAAATTCCCGAAGAGCTGCTTGAAACGATTGAGTACAGTGAGGGAGGGTGGAGCCAGTCGGGCGCCGGATCGCGGCCGTCTGTCCGGCGCGATTTCCGGTCGCATGAAAGCGAAAGTCAGATGGAAAGCGAGACCTTTGATTTCGGAAGACATGAGGAAACCGGCAGCAGGTTCAAGGTCAGGGACAGGGTGGCCCATCCGAAATACGGCAGGGGACGCATTGCAAAAATCGAAGGGAGCGGCGATAACGTGAAGCTGACCATCGATTTCGATGTCCATGGACGGAAGGCGTTCCTTGAAAAGTATACGCCGCTTGAGCTGGAATGAAAAAGGCCGTCCCTGATGGACGGCCCCTGAAAATTCTTCGCTGAGAAAAATTATCCCTGGTAGGTAACGCTTTTTGAAAAACCCATATAAGGGATATAAATGAAACCGAAAAAGATGAACAGAAGCGCATGCCAGCCGGGCTGACCAAACTTTTTAACAAGATCAACGATTATAATAATACTCATTACCCAGCCTACGATCGGAATAAAGAGTATGAGGAGGATCCACCATAATGGTCTGCCAACAATTTCTAACCATACGATGAGATTATAAATAGGGATAAGAATCGCCCAGCCTGGCTTTCCAGCTTTAGTATATACCTTCCAGAAACCAGCAATAACTGCGATAACAATGACTAGATAAATCAAACCGATTAAAGCACCCATAAAACCTACCTCCAAATAGCGTTTTTAATTAGTCTTTAAAATATATGATTAAATCTAACGGTATTTTCAGAAAATACAAGTAAAAATTATAAAAATTTTAGCATCCATTTTAATATAGTAAACTGGAAAATCATTACGGGAGCAAAAAAACACTTAGTATGAAAAGATTATTTGACAAAAAATGAAAATTCGAATACGCTTTTGATCTGCCTGCCTGTTTCAGCGTTGACAGCGCCTCTGCGCTTTCCTGTAATGGGAAGGACCTGACGGAAATTCATAAGTCTTTATGCCGTAATTGCGGTGCTCCCGGGATTGTGCTGCTGTGGATTCGCAATTCTCTGTCGGGCAATCAGCGGATACGAAGAGGAGTAAAGTAATGAAAAAAGTGGTGTTGTGGATGTTGATCGTCGCCTGCTTTTCCCTGTCGTGCAGCTACCGAAGCTATCTGCGCCTTTTCAAGCCGCGCGTCAGCATACAGGATGTGATCAAAGAAAAAGAGGCATTCGATAAGGCCGAAAACCCGGCCCGCAAACGGATGATCGTAGACGATCTGTCGGATAAGCTCGTGATTATCGAAAGCGCGCTGGTCAAGGACGTCATTAAATCGACCAACATTGATTACGATTTCTGCGTCGTCGCGGCCATTCCCTATGAGAAAGGGGATATCGAGTGCCACATCTATGCGAAGAACATCTATGAAAAAGAGGACATCGCCACGGTTGCCCGCCTTGAAAAAGGCGTTTCCAGAATCAATGTGACCGGCGAGTTCAACAGGTTCTTCACCCTGCTTGACGAAGCGTATGCTCGAATTGAGATCATAAACGCGTCTATCACCATACGAAATAAATAGAGGAGCAGTGACACATGACGGAATCGTACATTCAGAACCTTTTTGCCGACCGCATCGGCGGCAAAAATTACGGCAAAGACACCAAGATTTACAAGTTTGAAAAGATCAAGCGCGCGAAGCGCGAGGCGATGGATAAAAATCCCGGTGTCGCGCTTATCGACCTTGGCGTGGGCGAGCCGGACGAAAAGGCGTTTGATGTGGTCATCAACGCGCTTAAAACAGCGGCCGACGATCCCGAGAACCGCGGATACGCGGACAACGGCATCCGTGAATTCAAGGTTGCCGCTGCCGGATATATGAAAAATGTGTTCGGCGTCGACGGTCTCGATCCCGACAATGAGATCGTGCACGCCATCGGCTCGAAATCAGCGCTGGCGATGATGCCCTCGGCGTTTATCAACCCCGGCGATGTCGCGCTCATGACCGTTCCCGGGTATCCGGTATTCGGCACCCATTCCCAGTGGTATGGCGGCGAGGTGTACAATCTCCCGCTGAAAAGCGAAAACGGTTTTCTCCCTGACCTGGGTTCTATCCCCGCTGAAATTCTTTCGCGGGCCAAGACGATCGTGCTCAATTATCCGAACAATCCCACGGGCGCCATGGCCGACGAGCCGTTTTACCGGAAGGTGATCGAATTCGCGCAGAAAAACAAAATCCTCATCATCGTTGACGCTGCGTATTCGGCGCTCGTGTACGGCCGCAAGCCGCTTTCTTTCCTGAGCCTGCCCGGCGCGAAGGAAGTCGGACTTGAGATTCATTCGCTCTCAAAATCGTACAATATGACCGGCTGGCGGATGGCGTTTGTTGCCGGCAACGCGCTTGCGGTGCGCGCCTTCGCGGACGTGAAGGACAATTTCGACTCGGGCCAGTTCAAGGCGATACAGAAAGCGTCGGTGGCCGCCCTGGCCAATCCCGATATAACCGATAAGATCAAGGCGAAGTATGAGCGCCGCCTCAAGGGGCTTGTGGAGATCCTTACCGGGCTCGGGTTCAGGGCAGCAATGCCCGGCGGGACCTTCTATCTCTACGTGGAAATCCCGAAGGGGATGAAGGGCGGCCGCAGGTTCGCCGATGCCGAGGAGTTTTCGCAGTACCTGATAAAGGAGAAGCTTATTTCCACGGTTCCGTGGGATGATGTCGGGCATTTCGCCCGGTTTTCGGCGACATTCGAGGCCAGCGGCATAGAAGATGAGAAGCGCATACTTCAGGAAGTGAAGAACAGGCTTTCCGCGCTTGAGTTTGAATTCTGATCGCGGCTGATATATCTTTTTCTCTGTATGTTATACGCCGTCGAAAGGTGTGGAATAGGCGCTGAGCTGCATAATTCTTACAACTGCGGTAGGGATATATGTCGATACGAAAGAAATTTGTCATCGCGGCGGCGGGTGGAGTTACGGTTGTCATCCTGGTTTTAATCCTTCTGTCGACATTCTATCTGCGCAAAACCGTCTCGTACAGCGGATCGCTTCTCGGTGAAGTGAAGGCGGAGCTCCAGATCAACCGTGGTGAAAACGGTGTGCCTCATATTGTCGCCGACACAATGGAAGACGCCTATTTCGCGGTCGGCTTTCTTCACGCGCAGGACAGGTTCCTGGCTGTCGAGTATTTTCGCGCCCTGGCAAACGGCAAACTTTCTTCTTTCACGGGCCGCTCGGGTATCAACGTAGACAGGCTCGCGCGGCTTATCGGATTTTCGAGGGACGCCAGGATACTTTTCGACACGCTGGACCAGGAAAGCAAAAACAACCTTGAAGCTTACGCCAGAGGAATCAACTTCTTCACTCAGAAAAAAGCGGGTGAGATCAGCGGGCTGTTGCAGATGCCGGGTGAGATCTGGACGGCATATGACGTGATCGCCGTTCTTCTGATGTATAACTGGGTGGATTCTTTCAGAAATAACCGCGAACAGGTTTTTCTGGTATCCCCGGGCGCGAACACCAAACATCTGAAAAAACTTTTTCCTGAACCGCTCACCTTTTACTATGCCGAAGAAGAAAAGAACGACGTTCTGCTTCTCAAGGAAATCAGAAATCTGTTGTCCGACCGGATCGGGCCGTTCCTGTCCGGCTTTGGCATCTATGTGCCTTCACAGAACGCGAACGACGGCAAGGCGGTTTCCGCCTTCTCCTACGAGAGCGGTTCGGAAATTTATCCGCGCTGGTATCCCGTCACCATCACCGTCAAAAACGCGGAGATATCCGGGGTGACCACGGCGGGAGTGCCCTTCGTTATAGCGGGAAAAAACCGCGCTATCGGGTTTTCTTCATTCAATCTTTCTGTCGATACGCAGGACTACCACCGTGAAACCGTTAAAAACTCCGAGCAGGGCGAACAGTTTTTCAACAGGGGGATATGGAAGTCCTTTGATACGAAAACTGAAACGATCCCGGTCCGCAATGAGAGGAGCGGGAACGGCAATATCTCACTGAAGCTCCGGTTCAAGGACGGGTGGCCGGTCGTGAGCGATCTTTTCAGTGAAAAGATCGCTGCTGACGTGATTACCATGACCTTCCTCCGTCCCGACGCGAAATACGTGAAATCGCTCTTCGATGTTCCGCTTGCCGGATCGGTCGACGACGCCGCGAAAACTGTAAGGAACATTCCGGGTAATCCCCGCCTCTATCTTTTCTCTTCACCGGATAAGGCCATGGTTGCGTTTGCAGGGCAGGTTCCCGCGAAATATCCGCAGCCCGCGATATTCCAGAAAGGCGAGACCTACTATCCCGCGCCCGCATATGACATCTCGTCAGCGGCTGTCTCATCAAAAAAAGAAACCGTGATAACAGGGTCACATTTTTTTGATAACGAGCCGGCTCCGGTAAAAAACAACCTGTATTTCAAAGATACCAACCGCCTTGATCGGTTGAGCGGTCTTCTTGAAGGAGGGAGCGGCCTTCTCGGCGCGCAGGATATCCAGAAATCCCTTCTGGATAACAATTCGGCAATCGCGAGAAAATTCGTTCCGGTCTTTTCCTCAATACTCGAGCGTGTGCCTATTCCGTCAGCCCGGCTTTTCAGGATATATTTCAAGAACTGGAATTACGATATGGGGAAGGATTCTGTTCCCGCGGCGCTTTCGCAGGTGCTGCTTAAAAACATGATCCAGGAAACTATCATTGATGAGCTCAGGGACGACGCCGCTGAAGTACTGGCCTGCCATTATTACCTGATCGAAAATTTTCATTCCATTATGCAGGATGATTCAAATCCCCTTTTCGATGATCAGAGGACCGGTGAGAAAATTGAGAACCGCAACACGATATTCGACCGGGCGTTTATGAAAACGCTGAAATATTTCAATTCCCGCCGCGGACCTTATATGGAAAAATGGAAATGGGGGATTGTACATCTCGGGTTGGCGCGTAATCCGTTCAGGGAGGATGGCGCCTCTCTCACACAGAAGCTCATGAAGGGGGAAGGGCTTCCCGACAGCGGCGATGATTCCACGCTCTGGCGCTCATCGGTGCGCTATGATCGGGATTTTAAATCCGGAGACATTACCGCGCTGAGCGGGGTGATGGCGGGAAGCTCGTTATCGGTATCCGTAAGAACCGGTATTTCGATGAATCCTTTTTCCGAATACTACGCGTCGGTTTTTGAGAAGAAGCCGTATCTGGACCTTGGATCGACGAGCTGGAAGTACCGGCTCGTTATCAGTCCAAAGGGAAAATAGCACCGGAATAACAATAAAAAAACCTCCGACGAAACGGAGGTTTTTTTGTGTGGAGCTGATCGGGATCGAACCGACGGCCTCTAGAGTGCGATTCTAGCGCTCTCCCAGCTGAGCTACAGCCCCTCAAATTTGTTACATCATCGCAAAGAAGTACTTTTCTATCAAGTCAAAATTCTTTTTTATCTCGGTACTTCCCTTCACGATATCCATATGGCCGGGGAGAAGGAATTCGATATCGAGCTTCGAAACCTTCCGGATGCTTTCTTTAAGCTGCTCGCCGCTCCCGCCCGGGAAATCGACCCTTCCCACGCTCTCCCTGAAAATGAGATCGCCGCAAACCAGGGTTTTCTTTTCCTTCCAGTAAATACAGATGGATCCGGGAGAATGGCCGGGAGTGTGGAATATCTGCAGGTCAGTCCCGTTAACAGACCAGATTCCTTCCTCCATGACGATATCGAACTCGAATTTCGGGAAAGCCATCCCGAACATCGCGAAAAATTTCGGACCTACCTCATTGAGGAAGGTTATCTCCTCGCGATGCATGCCGATGGGGATTTTTTTCGCAGCAAAATATTCCGATCCTTCAAAATGATCGGGGTGCGAATGAGTGTTTATGACATATTTTATGTCCTCGGGTTTGATCCCGTCTTTCTTCAGCTCTTCAAAGCGCAGGTCAAGATGGTGCTTGAGCCCCGGATCAAAGAGAATATTGAGCGGATCGCCGAAATAAAACATGTTACAGTTGTTTTCGAAGACTCCCCGCCAGACATACGAATATACGCCATCACAAAGCTTCATGCGCAAATAGTGCTCTTTCAGTTTAGATGTTGGTAAAAACCGCGGCTCAACTACAGCGGAGCCTGCGGAACCGTAAGTGAATATTCGACAGCATCATATTATTGTCAAGTATGATTATGGAGCATGATACTAATTTGTTCCGTAATTTTCTTGCAAATAATGGCCGGTGAAGGAATATCGCTTCTGAATAAACGGATAATCCAATAAACACGCATTGTGATACTATCGGACAGGTTGACTGATGAAACTGACTTCTCTTCGCCCGGTCTCATGGCTGAAACGATTGCTGCCGCCGCTTTTTCTCATAATCTGCGCATGTGCAGGCGGCAATGATATCCGGTATGAAATACCTTCCGGCTCACCCAGAAGGATTACCCTCGGAATCGAGGATTTCATCAGGAACCATGCCCATCGTTACAGGGGCAAAACGGCCGTACTGGTCACCAATCATTCGGGAGTGGATTTCGACCTGCGCCATAACATATCGCTGCTCAGGCAGGAAGGCATTCTCATCCCGTTCGTACTCGCCCCGGAGCACGGGCTGTACGGGTATCAGAATTACTATGACCGAAGAGCGTTTCAGCCAGACGACAGTTACGATCTGGTCGTCTACAATATGCATCATTTTGACGCCAGAGGGCTGGCGTCGATGTGCTCGATCGCCGATGCGGTTATTTTTGATATGCAGGATATGGGAATGCGGTGCTACACCTATATCTCGTCGCTGAAAATGATAATGGATGCGCTCAGCGGCAGCGGAAAGGAGCTCATTGTGCTTGACCGGCCCAATCCGATCGCGTTTCTCGGCGTTGACGGACCGTATCTTGACCGGAGATTTTTTTCCGTCTTTATCAGCGCCTTTCCTTCACCTTTCATCTATGACATGACGATCGGCGAGGCCGCGCGCTACTATAACGGCGAGTGCGCGAAAAAAGTCAGGTTGACGGTGGTTCCGATGCGCAACTACCGGCGTTCAATGTTGTTCAACGAAACGTCCCTACCCTGGGTCCCGCCGTCCCCCAATCTGCCCGCGTATAAATCCGCCATAGTGTACACTTCGGTGGTGCTGCTTGAAGGAATCACCCTTTCCATCGGAAGGGGTACCCCCAATCCGTTTGAATATCTCGGTGCGCCCTGGATAGAGCCGCGCTCATTCAGCAGGGAACTCAACGCGTTGAACCTGAAAGGGTTCCGCTTCAGGCCGGTTTATTTCGAGCCGACCTTTTCGCATTACAGCGGCAAGCGCTGCGGAGGCGTTCAGATGTTCTATACCGGTGGCACGTTTTCTCCCGTCGAGACGTCATACCGGCTCATTCAATTCGTCAAATCGCGCTACAGTCAGGTAAGGTGGATAAAGAACGGAAACAACAGCTACATTGTCGATAATCTGGCCGGAACGGACCTCTTCAGAAAGTTTATTGATGAAGGGAAAAGTTATTCAGATTTTTCCGATGCGATCAGGGGTGATATACGGCGCTATAGTCTGAGGCGGTCACGATATCTTCTTTATTAGGGAGTGAATGATTTACTGTTCCGTTTCGACTTTTTTGCGCAGTGCCGCAAGAGGCAGCACGAGCAGTGCTGTCGTGTTGTTCGCCGAGATGATGGTGATGGAATTTTCAGGCACGAGCCCGAGATTGGCCAGATAGCTGTCGATTTTTGCGTATCCGAGGCCGAATCCTGAATCCGAGGTATCGATATTGTTTATGAAAAACTCGTATTCCCTTCCCTCAAGGCGGTACTCGCGGTACTCATCCCTCTTTTCGTAAATGCGGTTGAGGTCCTGGGTCAGAATGGGGGCGGTGTTGGTGATCTCAAGATAAATGAAATCCTCTCCCATCTCGATTTTGAGCAGGATCTTGATGTTGCGATCCCTGAGCTCCTTGCGCATCTTTATGAAATTTTTAAGCGAAGAGATAGTCTTTTTTTCAGCTTCCGTATATTCCCGTTCCTCGTCATAGACCCTGTTTTTTATGGAAAGGTACTTTCCTTCCTCATTCAGAACGGTGCGGACCGTGTCGGAGATGTTCTCGCGTGCGATAATCTCTGCGGCAAGCGCGTCGTACGCCTGCCGGTCCTTGATCAGGTCGAGTACTTCCTTTCTGATGTCATTCTCGCCGATTTCGGGGTGTTTGGCCTTGAGCTTTTCGGTGATTTTGTCCAGGATAAGAAGGAACTTGTAGTTGGCTTTCACCGCGTTTTTGATCAGCTCATCGACGCATGAATAGATATCGTCCATCAATACTTCGAGTCCGGCCGATGCGGCAAACCGCGTCCCGATCGCAAAAATCTGGTCCCGCGACTTTTTGCTGTATATCTGAATAATGCCCGTGAGCTGCTTTTTATTTTCCATGAGGATTTTTGTCAGGATTCAAGAAAATCGAGATACTTCTGCAACTGTTCCGGAAGCGTGCCGCTTTCATCCGCATATTTTTTGAATTTCCGTTGAAAATTGCCGAGCTCCCTGTTGTTGACGTTTCTGAACCGGGTGGCAATTTCGCTGAACGCGGGCATTCCCTCTAGGTTTTTACGGACGTCCTTTTTGAACCGGATGTTTTTGTAAAAAATCTCCCGGACAACGCCATTGAGCTTGGGGATACCGTCCTTTTCGAAGAGCACCCAGAGGATATAATCGTCCGCGAACCGGTTCCGGTCGTCACGGATACTCCTGAATTTTTCCGTGATCTTCTCCTTGGCTTCGACAGAAAGCCGCGGATTTTTCTTATAGAACTGGACGTAGTCGAGATAAACCCCGGTAAGCCCGCCCTCTACGGGATCGCGCCACTGGCCTCCTTTTATGGACCTGTTGAGCTCATAGCGGAAACAGGCGAAGGTGTGGGCCATGCTGCGGAGTATATCCCCCATAAAAAGGACAGGGATCACGATCCTTCCCCGGCTCCTCCTGTTGGTGCCTTCAAGCTCCTGCCAGAGCATGGTTTTTGTCCCGAAGGATGGAATGAGAATGAAATTGGGAAATATTTCCTCTTCGATAATTTCACGCGCGTAATCGAGTTTTGCCACGGTTTCACGGTAAAAAACAGAAAAGTCTATTTCGCGCAGTGTTGATATAATCGATTCGAGCTTTTTTTTGGATATATGCAGACTCGCCGGATTCCCGCGCATCACCATTGATGTCAGGATCGGAAAGGCCGTCGCCGTGGAGCCGGAACAGACTGAAACAGTGTGGGTGATGCGGCTGTTGACTTCGTAGAGCACCTTGCCGACCGGATCGTTTTCGGATGAGGCTTCGGCCTCTTTGACTGATTTGGTTTTTCCGATTTCCCGCAGATACTCCTCGTAGCGGAGTCCCATTTCGTTGATGCTCGGCTGGACTTTGCTCTCGTAAATCGCGTTCAGGAATTCCTCTTCGAGATAGATGGGATACATCGATTTTTCCGAAGATCGGTGCAGAAGATCGTGGAGTTCTTCTATCTGGAATTCTTCGACAAGATCATCATCAAGAAACCCAAAGTGAAGCATCATCCTGGCGGCGGGAGGCATGTGCGACGCGCTTTTGCTTCTTACAAAGACCTGGCCGTACAGGTCCCAGTACGCTTTGGCGAGTGTCCTTCTGACCTTTCTCCCCTCGATTTCCGTATCGAACGGATTTTTCATCTTCTTGAAATCGTTGAGATATTTAAGAAAGTTCTTCTGGAACTCCTTGTCCGAGAGGGCGAATTCAAAAATCTGCGCGAGCGAATTTTTGTACTGATTCACCACGTTCCCCGCTTTTTTCGGCCGCGATACCGGTTCCTCGTCGATTGATTGAGCCATCGAAGGCCGGGGCGCTCTCTCTCGTGAGGAAATATAAAGTTCATGAAGCTTCTTCAATCCCGGGTAGTTCTGGATTATTTCCCTGCCTGAAATCTCCTTGTAAAATGAGTTAAGCTTTGCGGCGAGGGAGAGAAGGTTTTTCAGAAAATCGTCAGACAGCTTTCCCGCTGATTCAAGCATCCTGTATCCGTCGGCGTCAATTAGAAACGAGGCCCAGCTGTCTTCTCCCCCGAAAAGGATGGATAGTTCCTCATCTATTTCATTCGATATCGCCTCGACCCGCTCAAGGACTTTGAGAAGATTTTCCGAGAGTACTTCGAAGATGTAGGCGGCAATGGTACCGTCTTCCCTGATAAGACCGCCGAGCGTGGCCGGGGTCAGCTGGAGGAATTTTTTCATGAACGAGCACTGCTTCATGTCGATCAGGGAGTCGAGCGGCAGGCCGGGGAAGTCGTATTTCTTTTTCAGGATGCTGCTGTTGTCGGCTATCAGGAATTTGGCGTCATAGCGTGAGGGGAATTCACCCCCGTTCTGCACAAAATGTTTGTGGGTTATATCGGCCCTCGACTGAAGACGCTCTCCCGGAACGCTTCCTGCCGCTTCCTTAATGACCAGCGACATGTTGTCGTTGATCCGGGAAAGGTTCTGGTAGAGGGTCGAGTATTTTCCCGCGTCAGAAATCGAAAGCTCGAAGCGCTTGTAGAGGTGGCTCAGTATGTTTACCGCGAGAGAAATGTTTTCCCTGCATATCTGCTTGAATCCCCCCTCTTTGATCGGATATTTGGTGATCTGGCAGTCTTCAAGCGCGCGGATGGATTTCTGATACGGTTCAGTAAAGAGGATGCTCAGTCCCGAAATAAGCGTTTTCGCGGTGATAACGCCGACGCGGATGCTGTGTGAAAGCATGATCTGTTCATCCAGCCCTTCATATTCCTGCGGCGTGGATAAAATCTCCATGCTGCCGCTGTGAAGAAAGTGGATATACTCCGGCTCCTTACCCTGAAGGATCAACACCTCGCCGGCCCTTACCAGTTCCTGCTGTCCGTTTCCTTCTGCCATTTTACATCATTCCTGTTCCTGGCGGGCGCGCGCGTGCATCCGCTCTAAATATTCATCCCATTCCGAGGGAAGAAGGTATTTTTTCTTATTGTTACAATCCTTGCAGGCGGGGACGAGGTTGATCTTTTCGGATTTTCCGCCGCGGGAGAGCGGTATGAGATGATCCATGGTAAGCTCCTCGGGATTGAATGTCCTTCTACAGTAATAACATATCCCCGTCGAAATCCTCTTTTTCCACCATGGTGAGTGGCGCAAATCCCTCGCTTTCTGTTTTTCCGCGGCAAGCGTGTCTTCGGCATTGTAAAAAGCGCTTTCTTTCCGCTGACGCGCCTGTCTTCGCGCTCTCTTGATATCGTCCCTCTGCCCCATCGCTGCCACAAAAATAGCCGCAATAATCGTCAGATGTCAATAAGAAAATAGTCAGCGGCGCCCGATCTGGTCATGGTAGATTTTCCGGACGGTATAGAAAAAGTTCAGATAGTCCTGACTTCTGTAATCCGGATAGGTCCAGTCCCATGGCTCAAAGCGTTTGCCGACGTACCTGTACTCGTTTTCCAGGTAAATGCCTTTGCTCAGGTAGACGCGATGGAAATATTCCTTGCAGGTTGCCAGATACACATTCGACAGCGTCAGATAACCCGGATCGATGTTAATGCGCCGCTTCTCCTTTCCGGAAATCTTCGACTCAAGGCGGTTTGTAAAGAGCTTGATGTCGATGATATCCTCCCTCCTTATGAGCTTTTCAAAGGAGATAAGCACCTTGAACAGGTTCCCGCCCATCCCCTTGTAATAGTCGGTATGCAGGAACGGGATCTTGGTGGTTTTGTAGTCGATCTCGCCGTATTTTTTCATAAGCGCGCGTTCCGCCATCTCAACCATGATTTCGGTTCCGGTCAGCACGCCGATGAAAAGCTTTGCTTTCGGTGGAATGACAGGTGTCGCCATTGCTAACCTCGTGCCGCTGATATAAGGTGTGCCATATCGGCGGGCAACGGGGCTTTGATGGTAATGACCCTGTTTATTACGGGATGATGAAACGAATAGGCCCGGGAATGAAGAGCGGTGCGATGGAACCCGAGCTTCGCGTGAAGTTCATCGGTCAGCCCGTTTTTAATGAAGTCGAGGAAGACCGAATCGTCTGCGCCGTACAGTTTATCGCCGAGGATCGGAAAACCTGCGAAATCGCAGTGCACGCGTATCTGATGCATTCTCCCGGTTTCCGGGATTGCCTTTATGACGGTACAGTCTCCGAGGCGAAACATCCGTCGGAGATGGGTCACCGCGGTTTCATCGGCACCGGGGTAGGCTTTCCGTTTTTTTGTGATCAGAGAGTTGCCGTCGTTCCCGATCGGTACATCGATGGTCATCGTGCCGGCGGGGAAATCCCCGCGCACCACCGCGAAATAGGTCTTACGCGCGCCGGAAAATTTTTTTTGAAATTTTGCCGCGGTTTCCTGGTCCCTGGCGAACAGGATGACTCCGGAGGTTTCACGGTCGAGTCGGTGAAGCGGAAAGAGCTTTTCCCGGCGTGCATCCTGCAAAAGCATGAGCAGGGTATTGGCGAAATAGCGGCCGGAAGGATGTGTCGGCAGATCGCCGCTCTTGCTCACCGCGAGAAACCAGTCATCTTCGTAGAGCACGCGGAAGTCGGGATCGACAGGGGGTTCTGCGATATCCCGGCCGTCGTATCCAACCGTATCTCCCATCATGAGACGGCGCTTCACATTCTGGATCTTTATGCCGTTGATAGAAATCTTTCCGGACTGGATCTCCCGTTGCCACTGTGTCCTGCTGAAATAGGTAAAACGCCTGGCAAGATACTGGTCGAGGCGCATCGCCGCGGCATCTTCGGTTATTGTAGTTTCGTTTATTCGCTTCATTTTTCTGTGAAAACCGTACTGCAGATTGATTTACGATATATTTCATGTTTCCGGCCGGTCAAGAAAAAAGAAATAAATACCTGTGAGTATATTGATTTTAATGAATAAAAAGCTGTTTTTCATGAAAAATGCCGGATTTACCCGATCTTTTACGTATGGATGTGATAAAATGTTGAAACGGTTGTAAAAAAGGCTGTTTTTATACCCATTTATATTTTTGTATTGACATATAAGGTAAAAATTTTAGATACTACATCAAAATCGATAAAAATCCTTAATGCCTCCAGAAACCGCATTAAAGGCAATTTCATATCCGATATATGGTCAGTATGCTGCGGGTGCCGTTTGCGGCGCTTTAAATAATAAAAATGTCGTATTGTATACAGCAATTTAAGTAAAAGAATCTTATAGTCAAGAGGTGACAGAAATGAAAAGAACGTTTCAGCCCAGTAATCTCAAACGAAACAGAAAACATGGTTTCCGCGCGCGGATGAGCACGCCGGAGGGGCAGGAAGTGCTGAAAAGACGCAGAAGAAAGGGGAGATACAAACTTACCGTCTCAGATGAGAAGTAATTGCCTGAATGATAAGAAGTAGAAAAGGTGAAAAGACTATACTCACTTAAAGGGAGGAAGGTTTTTCAAGCGGTTTTCAAAGACGGAAGAAGGATAGCAGGCAGTGGAGTGATAATAATCGTACTTCGTGATGGCCGGAATATTCAGGAGCAGGGCGTTATCGGGAATGGTGGAAAAGGAAAAACAGAAATGAATTCGAAAATCGCCATCACGGTACGAAGAAGATACGGTAATGCGGTCGCAAGGAACAGAACAAAGCGTATACTACGAGCGGCGTGTCGGGATTTGATACCAGCCCTGAAACAGGGATATCATATAATAATTCAGCCTAAAGACAGCTTCAAAGATATGCGGTTTATTGAGATCAGGAATGACATCAAACGTGTGTTTTCAAAGTCAGGTATAATAGCATGATGCGGCTTAAATCAGCGGGCAGTGTCGTTGGAGCGCTGCTCATAACAGCGGTAAAGGGGTATAAGCTTTTTGTATCGCCCCTTCTTCCGCCGTCATGCAGATTCTATCCAACCTGTTCTGAATATACGATAATCGCACTCAAACGGTATGGCCCGGTCAAGGGCCTGTACCTTTCTATAAAGCGAATAGCGCGCTGTAATCCCTTTTGTCAGGGCGGATATGATCCCGTGCCGTAAACCTGTTCTGTCGTAAGCCCGTCAATTCCGTTATCCTGCCGGTCCTTTCACCGTTTTTCACATCATCTGTGAAGTCGTAGGTTTCATATAGTACCGTCATAATGTGGTTGTTCGGTATTTTTCCCGAAAGTTACGTTCATAAGGAATGGAGAATATATGGATAAGAGATTCTTGCTGGCCATATCATTATCGCTTGGCGTCTGGATCATATGGTACGCGTTGTTTAAACCCGTTCAGCCGCAGCGCCCCCAGCCGCAACATCAGGGACCTGTAGCGGTACAGGGTACGAATCAGGCGCAATCGGATACCGGGGCACAGGGCCCGCAGGGAGTTGCGGTGCCTGCCGCCGAAGGTTTTGTCCAGCAGCAAACCAAAAAAGCCGAAGAGACCGTTATTCCGTTTTCAACGGATAAGTATGAATTTCGCCTTTCAAACAGAGGCGGAGCGATTACAGGACTGATATATAAGTACAAGGGACGTAAGATAGAACTCGTCGTTGAAGACCAGTCCCTGAAAGGGCATTCCATCCGCGCCGAAGGCAGGCTGGATTATAATCTCTATTTTGATGAACCTGGCTTCAGGAACAGAAGCGCGGTTGCCTCTTCGATATGGGATTTTGAGAAACTATCGGAAAAGAGCATCAGATTTTTTACTGTCGTAAAAAACACGAAAGGCGAAACCCTTCAGATCGAAAAAATTTACACATTTAACAATGAAAAATATTTTTTCAATCTTGAGTACCGTATGAAAAACATGGGAGCCGGCGCAATTGCGCTTCCGAACAACAGCATCATAGCATCAGCGGCCGATTTTCTGGGTCCCCAGATGGATTTTGAAAATACCTATAACAAGCTGAGCAGCATCTACTACCTGAACGGCAGCCTCGAGCACGGATCACAGGGAGGCGGGCTTTTCTCGCGCGAAGTCGATACTGTGCGCGAACAGGGAGCCGCGCAGTGGGCAGGCCTGATGAGCAGGTATTTTCTCATGATCATGGTGCCGCAGGGATTCAGCGGCTCTAGCGTCATTCATGAGGGGAGAAACAATCACGGATACAGGGTGGGTATGTTTATTCCCGTCGATACGCTTCGCCCCGGGGCGGTTGTCTCACGTTCGTTCAATATCTATGTCGGTGAAAAGAACAAGGAAAAGCTTGCGGCGGTAGATTCAAGGCTGAGCGGAGCGGCCGATATCAACTGGTTTATCGAACCGATCCACGATTTTCTGCTCTGGTGTCTTTTTAAAATTGATCTTCTTTTCGGAAACCTTGGATGGTCGCTTGTCATTTTCTCGATACTGACAAAAATTCTTCTTCTTCCGCTGACTATGAAATCTACCGAGTCGATGCAGCGGATGCAGGAGCTCAACCCCAAGGTGAAGGAAATAAGGGAGAAGTACAAGGATAAAGCCGACATCATGAACAAGAAGATCATGGAGCTTTATAAAAAGGAAAAGGTCAATCCGTTGAGCGGGTGCCTTCCGCTTCTGCTCCAGATGCCGTTCTTTTTCGCGCTCTACAGCGCCCTGGTCAACTCGATCGACCTGTGGAACGCTCCGTTTATTTTCTGGATCAGAGACCTTTCGCTGCCTGATACGATTTACAGGATACACGGCTTTAATATCAATATTCTGCCGGTAATTATGACGGTCACGACGTTCCTCCAGCAGAAGATGACCCCGGGCAGCGACTCGACGCAGCAGCAGATGCTTATAAAGATGATGCCCGTAATTTTTATTGTTATATTCTGGAACATGCCCTCAGGTCTCGTGCTGTACTGGATCATGCAAAACGTTCTGCAGATACTGCATCAGCTGTACATCAATAAAAAAGCGAGCCGCAAGGCTGCGGCATAAGGAGGAATGAGTATTCGTCCGGTATAGACGAATGAAATGTCATGAAAGATATTATCTAATCGGATAAATGGTCCATTCATTTACTGGGAGGTTTATATGAAGGTATTAGAAGTTGAGGGGAGGACTACTGATGAGGCAACAAAGAAGGGATTAACCGAGCTTGGCATCGCGGACGCGTCGCAGGTTGAGATAGAAGTCGTCGATCAGGGCAAAAGCGGGATTTTCGGATTTGGCGTGTCGCGGCCGGCAAAAGTCAGGATTTATTATAACGAAAATACAGTCGATGTCGGAGAGATAACCGCCGAGGTCATAAGCAACATTCTTAAAAAAATGGGGATCGAAGGAAAGGTCCGCGACATCAAGGAAGGCGAAAACAAGGTATACATCGAGCTCGACAGCCGCTTTTCCGGCCTGATCATCGGGAAGCGCGGTAAGACGCTTGAAGCGCTGCAGTTTATTGTCAATCTCATCGTCAATCACCAGACCAAAACGGAGAAAAAGATAATACTCGATATCGAATCCTACCGCGCAAAGCGCGAAAGGGCGCTTCGCAAGATGTCGAAGGAGATCGCCATTAAAGTGGTGCGGACCGGCAAGCCCTGGGTTCTCGAGCCGATGAATCCGTTCGAGCGCAGGCTCATCCATCTCACGCTTCAGAACGATTCAAGGGTCATCACGAAGAGCGAAGGGCAGGGCATTTACCGGAAGGTAAAAATTTCGCCTAACAAGTAACGAGCATCGCACAGCAGTGTTTTCTGAAGATACCATATGCGCACCGGCAACATCGCCTCTTAACGCTTCCATTGCCGTGATTCGGGTCAGCGGGCCCGAATCACGCGCAGCCCTGAACGGCATTTTCTCACGCCCCGACAATCTCACGCCTCGCCGCGCGGTTTACGGCTCAATCCATTCTGACGGCAGGATCATTGATGATGTGATAGCTGTCTACTTTGAATCGCCGAAAAGCTTTACCGGTGAGGAGATGGCTGAGATTTACTGCCACGGAAACCCGATCATCATTAAAAAAATACTGAGGATTCTCGGCGAACGGGGTGTCCGCCTTGCCGGACCCGGCGAGTTCAGCATGCGCGCCTACATGAACGGCAAAATCGATCTGACCGAAGCGGAAGCGATCAACCACATCGTCAGGGCCCGCAGCGACTGGGAAATCGAGGCCGCGCTCGGGCAGATGCACGGTTCACTGAAAGAAAGCGTGTATCGCGTCCGCGACAGCCTTATCGGGCTGCGTGCCGATATCGAATGCGGCATAGATTTTATCGAAGAGGAGATCGAGTTCATATCCCGCGATGAGGTGATCGGCCAGCTTGATGCCATATCGGCGCTCGTTGAGGACATTATCCGGCGGTGCCGTGTCGGCGAGCAGATGATGCAGGGCATCGACATCCCGATCGTGGGAAAGCCGAACGTCGGGAAGTCGAGTATACTGAATATGATACTCAATTCGGAGCGCGCCATCGTATCCGATATCCCCGGTACGACACGGGACCTGATCAAGGAAACGATCCAGTTCGCCGGAATTCACGTTAACCTTTTCGATACCGCGGGAATCGACGAGCCGGGATGCGAGATCGAGAGGATCGGTATCGAGCTCAGCCGTTCCAAGATCGAATCGGCCTCGATCGTGCTTTTCGTGATCGACGCGCTGACCGGGCTGGAGCCCGCTGACATCGACATACTTGACTCGATTGCGCGGCGGCCAAAGATCTGCCTTGCCAACAAGATCGACCTTGTCAGCGATGAGGAGAGGGGCCATCTCATCAAAAACCTGAAGGAGCGGACCGGGGACACGGTGCTGCCGATTTCGGCGAAGACGGGTGAAGGGCTTGATCTGCTGGAAGCGGAAGTGGCGCGGAGGCTTACGAGCGAGTATGTCGAATACCGGAGCTTTTTCATATCCGACATCAGGGTGACCGGCCTTCTGGAACGCGCGACATCACTCATCGCCGAAATACGTGACCTGGTCAAAAGCGGCGAGCCGCCGGAAATCCTCGCGTTCGAAATTCAGGAGCTCATCGATACGCTGATGGAGATCACCGGAGAGATCACGCCCGACGACGTCCTCAATTCTATCTTCAGCCGGTTCTGCATCGGCAAGTGATATTATCCGCCCTCCCCTTATTTGATCTTTTTTAACAAAGGGTCGTTCTGGATAAGGTCGGGATACACTTTCGCCACGGCTTCGCGAAATCCCGTCCTGTCGGTTTCTCCGGAGTCGATCTTCGCCTTGAACTGCGCCAGGTACTGCTTCGCGCGCGCGATATCGCCTTTCTCGGCCCTGATCCTGGCCAGCCAGTAGAGCACGATACAGCGGTCCCGGAAAGCCAGGTTTGTCGCAAGCAGCGAGGAGAGTGCATCCTCCGCTTCGCGTATCCTGCCGTTACGCTCTTTGACGATTTTCTTCAACTCTTTTGAAAGCCCGTACGGCCTGGTCTGGAAATAGTCGTCTTCGGCACGCTCGAGCAGTACCCCGAGCGATGCGCGGGCATATCGTTTCCGCTGCGCGGTAGCGAGCGCTGTTTTGAACGCCGGCTCATTTCTCACCGGGTCAAACGCCGGATCGTTAGCAAGAAGGTCAGGAGAGGCAAATCCTTTATCCACGGCGATGGAGAGATGCCGCAGCGCATCGTCCTTTCTGTTTTCTCTCAGGTGGTACACCGCGCGCTGGTATTCGATCCAGGAGAGCCTCGTCGGGCCCGCAAATACCTCGTAGAAACCGTAGAGCCGGGCCAGTTTTGCCGGATCGGCTGCGGAATAGAGGTTCTCAAGGTAAAACGCGGCGATATACTCGTCGCGCTCCATGGCATTGCGATATGCCACCTCCGCCTCGCGCCGGTTCCCTTCACGCTCGTTGAGAAGGCCGTAGTTTATCGCGGCATGGTTGGCGTACTTCTTATCGCCCATCAGGTCGAGAAGCCGCCTTTTTGCCTCGGCCTTCCTGTCATAAAAATACATGGTAAAAATATCGTAAAACGGATTGTTGAAATCGTTCTCGAAAACCTGAGAGTAAAGCGCCGGACATCCCCTGTACGCGAAGGGTGTCAGCAGGAGAATGATGAAGGCAAGCGCAAGCGCGCGCCGATTACGGATTGTGGTTCCTCTGGTTTCTTTTTTCATATCGGGTAATTTTATGCTTCCCTTTTTTTTCATTGCGGATTCTCATATATATGCCGGCAGCAAGGACTGGCTTTCAGGGCAGGCACGCCCGGGCCAGATATGATGATGAGGTACCATGTCCCGTTCGTCAAAGAAAAAATTAATTCTTCTGACCGTCGTGTTCGTCACGCTGTATCTCCCGCCCCCGGTTTCGGGGTCGTTTGACGAGCGTGAACGCGGCTACCTGCTCCAGAAAAGCGCCGGCAATTACGCGGCCGCCCTGGATACGCTCGAATCTATGACGTTTGATACGGACTCCCCTTCCCTCATCGAAACGAACCTCTTCCGCATTCAGGAGCTCCTTTCCTCCTCCGATCTGATCGCAAAAGGACTGGGCGTTTTAGACTCGCTCGCGGCAGGGCACCGGACGATCGCCGGCAACGAGTTTCTGCGCGCTCGACTGCAGGTAATGCGAAACCGCCTGCTTCTGCGGCAGGGAAATGCACGGGAGGCCGTTGCGATACGCGATGCGCTGGGATTTATTTCCTCTTTCAATACGATCGGCCCTTTCCCCAATATCGGCGGCGAGGGATTTGACACATCATTTCCTCCCGAGCGGGAATTCAATCCGGCCGCGGCCTATACAGGCAGAACTGCCGCGGTGGAATGGTTCTCTGTTTCAGCGGATCTTTCCGGCAGCGTCGATTTCGGTGATCTATTTGAATCGACCGCGGATTCGATCTTTTACCTCCGCACGCAGGTTTCCGTTTTGCGCGGGGGAAATTATATCCTTCTCATCGGCAAGGCGGGGTTTACCGATATCTGGATAGACGGGGTGCGCGTGTTTTCAAACAGAAGTGCGCATCAGTTTTCGTTCGACCAGTACCATGTTGAGCTAAGGTTAAGCGCGGGTATACACACGGTCCTGATAAAGACGGCTAATTCGGCAAGCGGAAATCTCAGAGTGTCGCTTCGTCTCGCTGATTCTGACGGAAAACCGCTCGCAGCAACAGCCAGAACAGGAATGTCCCCGGGAAGCTGCTCTCCTGTCCGGGCGGGATATTTTAATTCGCTTCGTATGCTCATCGAGGCCGCTTCTTCAGGTCCGGCCGCTTCTTTCCACGCCGGATACCTTCACAGCATTACCGGGCTCAGCAGCGAAAACGGAAGAGAGGCCTTCCCCTATTTTGAAAAGTCATCAGCTGCCGCGGAGCTTTCACCGGCAGCGCACTACTATCTGGCCATGCTGGAGTCCTCACCCGGCAGCCAGGAGTATCATCTGGAGCGGGCAATCAGGGCCCGGCCGGATAACCTTGAAGCACTGGTGGAAATGGCGCGGCGACGGATCGGTCAGGACCGTTTTTTTGAGGCCTACCCTTTTCTTGAACAAGCGCGAAAAACCGGTGCACAGACAGCTCTTTTCAATAATGTCCTCGCGGAATTCCTTCTGAGAAAGGGGTGGCAGCAGGAAGCGCAGAAAATGTCAGCACCGGCAAGAAGCTCCGGGCTTGCACTGTTCGCCGAGGAGCTTGACGCGCGTATCGCCTTTGATTCAAGACGGTATCGCGATTCGGCGGCACTCTACGGGGAGCTTTACCGTCTTGACCGGGGATCTCTTGATTTTCTGGACCGGCATGTTCAGTCGTGTGAAAAGGCGGGGCAAATAGGTGAGGCCATCAGTACGCTTACCGAAGCGGCCGGATTGTATCCGAACAACACGTCGATCAGGCTTCGTCTTGCGGGGCTTGTCGCTGAGAACAACGGGCCGGCCGCTGCCCTCCCGTATCTTGCGGCGGTGCTGAGGCTTTCACCGAACCACCCGAAAGCGCTTTTGCAGACCGGTCTTGTGTACCACAGAACAGGCAAGGACGATCTTGCGCGATTCTATCTGCGTAACGTGCTCGCGTATGACCCGAAAAATTTTGCTGTCGCACGATACCTTCACCTGATAGAAGGATCCGCCGATGAGCTCGATCCGTATCTGGTCCACGCCGATCCGGTGCATCTATCCCTTGAGGCCGAGAGGCATCGAAAGGAGCCGGCCGTTAACCTCCTGAACGAAACGACGTACAGGATCATGCGGGATGGATCTTATGAAAAGGCGGCTCACCGTATTGTTCAGATAAATGACGCAAGCGTGATTACCGGCTACTCGAGGTTCAGTTTTGTGATAAACCCCTCAACTGATCGTGTGGAAAATATTGAATGCCAGGTTATAAACGGGACAGAAAAGGTAACGACATCTGAGGCGTTCTCGCAGTCGCTCTCGGATCCGGAAAGCCGCCTTTATTATGATCTGTCGGCCTATACCGTGATCGTACCCGCGTTGCGCAAGGGGAGTATTGTCAGCTTTAAATACCGCGTCTCAAGCCGGTCGGGTGAAATCAATAAGAATTATTTCGGAACTCATATCTTTGCAGGGGATAAAAACCGTACGATAAAAACGAATATCGTAATCAGCATGCCCGAAGGATACCCCCTATCCAGTTATCTCAGGGGAATTGACCGGCGCACTATAGCCGAAACCCGCGCTTCAACCGGAAGAAAAGTCTTTCGTGTAACGTTATCGGACACTGCTCCCATCAGGCTTGAACCTTCCATGCCCGATTACACGGAATTTGTTCCAACGGTATTTCTCACCACCCACAGAAGCTGGAATGATCTCTACCGGTGGTATTATCCTCTTGTCGAAAACCGGATCGTAATGAGCGATGAAATGCGCCTTGATCTTGCCTCAATCATTACACGCGACATGCGTCCGATCGACCGGGTGCGCGCGGTATTCGCTCATGTCACTTCTTCGATACGGTATGTGGGGTTTGAGCTCGGGCTCGGAGGGATCCAGCCAAGACGGTCCGATGAAACGTATCGATCGCGAATGGGTGATTGCAAGGATATCGCGCTTGTGCTTGTCGCGATGCTTCGCGCCGCGGGAATCGATGCCAGTCTTGCGCTGGTGCGCACAAACGAAAGAGGCGAAGCGGATCTGTCCATTCCCTATCTCGGCCACTTCAATCACGCCATCTGCTATGTCAATATCGATGGGGGTTTTTTTCTCGACGGGACGTCGCGCTTTTCCGGATTCAGGGAGCTGCCGGGCGCTGATCATCTCACCCGGACGCTGGTGCTCAATGAGCGGGGTTTCAGGTTCGTAACGGCCGCGAGCAGGCTCTTTATACCGAACACCGTAGCGACTGATAATGAGGTCAAGCTGTATCCCGATGGCAGCGCGAGGATCCTGCGCGGCATTTATAAAGAGGGGGGGATGTTCGCGCCGCAGGCGCGGGCCTCACTGCTCGACCGCGGAAGGTTGAAAACCACCATATCGGAATACTGGAACAACGTTTACACAGGGGCGCGCATTCTCGATCTCAATGTGCTTGAGTCAGGCAATGAGAAGCCGGTTACCTACCAGTATATCGTAAAGGCGCCATCATATTGCCAGGGTGCGGGGGATGATATCATTTTCCGCTCATTTTTTTATGATTCGGAAATCTATCAGAATCTCGCCATGCTCAAAGAGAGGCGCTATCCTGTCGTATTGTCGGATGAACATGGCAGCAGGGAAACCATACGATACGAGATTCCGGAAGGATACCGGGCATACAGGATCCCGGAAGGAGGAGTGTTTACTCATCCGAAATTTGAAGCGGCTTTCAGTTATAAACTCGATGAGACTTCAAAAAAGATCGAAGTAACGGGCGCCATCTCCTATAAATCAAGGCGGATTGAACCGGCCGATTATTCGGCCTTTCGCGCTTTTGCGCGCTTTATACACAAAAAAGAAAACGAGAAAATAATACTGACGAAGATTCATCAGGAGAAGAAATAATGGTACGCCTTAAAAGCGTTGAGGGGAATTTTGAGTATTCCTGTACGCGAGAACAATGGATCGCCGTTATCGACCTCGCGAAAAAAAACCGTTGGCGTCCCAAAGGTACATATATCGATTTTGAATATGAATACGACATGGTTACCGGCACGAACCTGATGTTCAGCGACAGGCTTTACACCTCGCTTTTCGTCCATAATTATCAGCTCAACTGGGACGGAAACTATACCGAACAGGCCGGGCAGTTCGTTACGAGGGAGGATGCCGATGAGCTCCGGTATTTTCTTGAAGATACCGGAGTTGATGAAAAGCTCCTCGATTTTCTGAACGAAGGGGGCTTTCAGATCCTCTGAACGGAATCAGGCTACTTCTCCGCTTCGGGCTTCTGCCGGGGGATGATAATCGGGACCTGTTTTACATCCCAGATCTCATCGGCGTACTGCCGTATGGTTCTGTCCGAAGAGAATTTTCCCATATTCGCGGCATTCAGTATCGACATCCCGGACCATTTCGTTTCATCACGATACGCTTCGCTCACCCGCTCCTGGCATTCAACGTATGAGGCGTAATCCTCAAGAAGCATATACTGATCGCCGTGATAGAGCAGCGAATCAACAACAGGTTTGAATAGGTCGACATTGTCTTTTGAGAAAAATCCCTCCGCTATCATGTCGATACAGCGCTTCAGTTCGGGGTTCGACTGATAGACGATCTGCGGATTGTATCCCGAAAACTTCTTTTCCGAAACCTCCTCAGCCGTGAGCCCGAAAATGAAAATATTATCGTCACCTACCTCTTCACGTATTTCAACATTGGCGCCGTCGAGCGTGCCTATGGTGAGCGCGCCGTTCAGGGCGAACTTCATGTTACCCGTGCCTGAGGCTTCGTTACCCGCCGTCGATATCTGCTCCGAAAGGTCGGCCGCCGGCATTATTTTTTCCGCGAGCGATACCGAATAATTGGCGATAAAAACCACTTTGAGACGATCGCCGATATCAGGGTCATTGTTGACGACATCCCCCACCGCGTTAATGAGTTTGATAATGAGCTTGGATATGAAGTAACCGGGCGCGGCCTTGCCGGCAAAGATCACCGTCCGTGGGACAAAGGAGCCCTGCGGATTTGCCTTGATCCTGTTATAAAGCGTAATGACATGCAGGACGTTGAGCATCTGGCGCTTGTATTCGTGCAGACGCTTCACCTGGCAGTCAAACATCGAGTCAACATTGATGTCGACATGATTATGCTCCCGGATGTAATCCGCCAGCATCTCCTTGTTCTTCCTTTTGACGGCCTGCCATTCCTTCCGGAAGGAGGCATCATCGGCATAGGGAATCAGCTTTTTCAGCTCATAGAGGTCTATGGTCCACAGGTCGCCGATTTTCGATGAGATGAGCGATGAAAGAAGGGGATTGCACAGCTTCAGCCACCGGCGCTGGGTGATGCCGTTTGTTTTGTTCGAAAATTTTTCAGGCCATATCTCGTAAAAATCGTGGAAAATGTGATTTTTCAAAATATCAGTATGGAGCGCGGCTACTCCGTTTATCGAATGGCTGCCGATAATAGCAAGGTGTGCCATCCGCACTTTCTTTTCCTGCCCCTCCTGGATGATCGACATGCGATAGAGGCGGTTGGTGTCTCCGGGATAGGAGGAACGGACCTGTTCGAGAAACCGGCGGTTGATTTCGTAGATGATGCCGATATGGCGCGGCAGCATCAGCTCGAAAAGGCTTACGGGCCACGTTTCGAGCGCCTCGGGAAGGATCGTGTGGTTGGTATAGGCAAATGTTTTCACGGTAATATCCCACGCGCGGTCCCATCCGAGTCCTTCAACGTCCATCAAAAGACGCATGAGCTCAGGGATCGCGATCGAGGGGTGAGTGTCATTGAGCTGGATTGCCACCTTTTCGGGGAAGAGGTAAAAATCATCGTGTTTCTTCTTGAACCTTCGAATGATGTCCTGCAGCGTGGCGGATACGAAAAAATATTCCTGCTTGAGCCGGAGCTCTTTCCCTTTGAACGACTCGTCTTTCGGATACAGGACTTTCGATATCGTTTCAGAGTTGGCACGCTCGGTGATTGCCTGTTCGTAGTTGCCGTCGTTGAAATACTGCAGATTGAATTCGCGGCTTGATTTGGCCGACCAGAGCCGCATGTTGTTGACCGTGTTGTTGCGGTATCCCGGTATCGGCGTATCGTAGGCCATGGCCATGATTTCGAGCGTATCCAGCCATTCAACCCGGAGCTCCCCCTTCCCGTCGCGATACTGGTTCACGCGGCCGTACAGATTGACCGGATACAGGTATTCCGCGCGGGCGAACTCCCACGGATTTCCGTAACGCAGCCAGTTGTCGGGAGTCTCAATCTGGTATCCGTCGACGATCTTCTGAAAGAAAATCCCGTATTCGTAGCGGATGCCATATCCGTAGCCGGGAAGCTCGAGGGTCGCCATTGAATCGAGAAAACATGCCGCGAGCCTTCCGAGGCCGCCGTTGCCCAGCCCCGCGTCCCATTCAACCTCTCGTAGCTCCTCAAGGTCGTATCCGAGCTCGCGCAGCGCCTGGTCCGACTTGTCGTAAAGATCGAGATTTATCAGGCTGTTGCCGAGCGTTCTTCCAACGAGGAATTCGAGCGAAAGGTAATACACACGCTTGGCGTCGACCTCATAATAGGATTCCTGCGTTTCTATCCAGCGCTCGATGAGCCGGTCACGCGCGACAAGCGCCATGCTTGTGTACAGATCGTGGTTCGTCGCGGAGTATTCGTCTTTGGCGCACGAGTACTCGATGTGGTTTACAAAAGATTCCTGGAGCGAATCAACGTCGCTTCCCTGGAACCTGTTGTTCGAGGGGGTAAGCTTTTTAGAGGCGGTTCTTTTTCCCTTCATAACATACCTCTGAATATGCTTCGGATCGCCGGCTTTTAAATAGGTTTCATTTCCCGGCCAAAGCGCTGTCAGTTCACGCTCGAATGGACGTTTCAGTCCATATCATATAATTGGGCTTTTTTTTGCGTTCGTCAATACAATATTTGTTTCTGACAATGGTCAGATACACAATATCTGTTTGACAGAGGGGTTATAATATGTCAGTAATTCTTATTAGCGGTATTGTGTGTTCTACGGGCATTCAGGAACATAAAATCGGACGGAAGAGGAGCGTACATGATCGAGTCGAGCATCGTTCTTATGATAGTAGATATGCAGAATTATTATATTAAACAAGAATCGTCGTTCTGGCGTTACTTCGACTCGATACAGCCCGGCTGCATGGACTATATCAACGGCAGGTGCCGGACGATCGTCATACCGAATATTCAGCAGCTGTCGCATTCATTCAGGGCGCGCAACCTTCCGGTGATTTATCTTCGCCTGTGTGGCCGAAAAGCGGACAGAAGCGACCTCCATCCGTTTTTCAGGGAAACGTGGCGGCAGGCTCTCGCAAGCGGATTCGCGGATGTCTATCCGCTCTGTGACGATCCGATGTCGGCGGTTGTCGAGGATATTGCCCCTCATCATGGGGATGAAGTGTTTGAAAAAACCACATTCAGCGCCTTCACCTCCACCTCGCTGCATGAACACCTCCAGTCCATCGGCGCGAAGATCCTTGTCTTTACCGGGCTTGCCACAAGCCAGTGTGTTGAAACGACGGCCCGGGACGCTTCAGACCGCGGCTATGAAGTGATCCAGATAGAAGACGCCCAGGCCGATTATGACGAGGTCACCCATAACGCGTCGCTGTACAGCTCGCAGGGGGTGTGCGGAGGAAAAATAGTGAATACCGAGGAGTTTTTCCGGTCGTTCAGGCAGGGGTGATATTACGCGCCCTGCTGCCTGACTTTCCTCATCTCATAAAATAAAAATCCCCATCCCATAACGGAAAGAAGTACAAAGAACGCCATGGTATTGCGTCCCAGCACCGAGCCTTCCTGCCGGCGCTTGAGGAGCGCCTCGAGATAGACCTTTTCGTCCTGGGTAAAGGACCGCTCCTGGACTATCTTTTCGTCCATATAGGGTATGACGACATTTTTTATCCACCGCTCGTCCTGATCGAAATTCTCGTAACGGGCAAAAATCTGGGGATTGCGAAGAAGGCCGTACGCCGCCCGGTAATTCGCGCCGACGTTCGCTTCATCGGAAATGAGCGCCTGTGCGCGCGGCTCAACGACGAGTATCGAATAGTAGGATACCGCTCCGAGCAGGATGCCGATCACAAGCGTAATTATTGAAAAATAGAGATATAACTTCTTGTCATTGATTTTCATCGGATTTTCCCTTTTTAATTATATCTATAATGTTATCGGACTCATATGAGAGGATTGAGAACCTGAAGTTATCGTTTTTGAGGTCCAGTTCCTCGGAAAATGACAGCGCGCCGCCTGAAATCAATCTGTCCGCGTCAACCCGGAAGAGGGAGAGCAGGGGCTTCATCTGGCTTTCGGTGCCGCTCTTCTCGACATTCAGCGTCAGGCGTTTGAAGGGAAGAAGCTGCGGAATTTCGAACGGGACTGTCGCGATGACGCCGCCGTTGCGGATGCTGATCTCGCCTTTGATGTTCCTGTATACTGTTTCGCTGGTTTCGTTTAGAATAATTCCTTTTACGAACATGGTATAATAGACGTCATTGTCCTTTATATCCGCCTTGAAATAAACTTTCGGATTGTGAAGTGTGTTCGGTACTCTTGAACATCCCAGTACCATGAACAGCGCAATCAGCGATAATGTCAGTTTTCTCATGGTAATCCTCGATAATGGAATCGCACTGTAAACGGGGTCGCGACATAAAAGCGATACCGCGCCATGCGGACGAATAGTGCTCTTATATGGTACAGGGTTACAATTTAGTCAAGTAAAATAACAGGGTATGGATAAATATGCCGGCGCGCAGGTGCCGCTCATGATGAGGTTTGCCGCGGAGATGATTTATCGTTGACAGCGCCGGTTCATTTTTCAACTATTCTGTAAATCGTTTATTTCATTTCAGGGGGAACTACATGAAGAAAACGTTACTCATTCTTTTTTCACTGCTGGTACTCACAGGTGTGTCGGCAAACAGCCTGTATGCATACGATGAGTACGGCAATCTTTTTACGCACCGGCTGTATTTTGGCATAGGCGCGATGCCGTTTGAAGTATCCGGATTGCCGAATATGGATATTACAGATAAGCGTGACGACTTAGGTAACACGACGGCTAATCCTGAAGGAAGAATTGCATTAAATTTGAGTAATAAAGAAGCAAGTGGTTATCATGGTGGAGTGTCAATTGGATACGAGTTCCTGATAGCCAACCGATTTGGAATCGTGGGAGAAATTGGATTCTATAGTATCAGACAGGACGAAAATTCTAACACTGAAACGAATGACAAATCGACGCTTACAACAGGATATCTGGGTTTTGAATATCGCTTTATCTCCAGCGAGTTTTTCTACATGGGGATACTTCCAAAGATTGGATTTATTCGGGCAAAACTGGATTTTGGAGAAACTGTTAATTCTATTTATGGTACTCCGCCTGTTTGGATTTTTGAAAATGGCGTACACACACAGACGATATATTCAGGAGAAAGCATAGCTGTTACTATTACCGGATTCAGTGCGCAAGCACTTCTTACGGCTGGCATCAGGTTAGGCCCAATTGAGATTTTCGCGCAGGGAGGCGCTACCTACGCAGCGTTTGGTGGTTTTGATGTTGAAATCGGAAGCACGAAAATTCCTTCATCTTCCAAACAGCTTGTAACGCCGGGCGGTTATACATACGCCAATCCCGATCCGAAAATTTCATCTGTTGGAGCTTTTATTCAGGTTGGTGCAGCGCTTAATTTCTAAAAGGATTTCATACGGGTTGAAAAAAGGCCGCGCAGTGACGCGGCCTTTTTTATTGTCGAGCGAACGAGTGAAGTGGAAAGCGAAGCTTTACATTTCCGAGAGAGCGAAGACAACAAGCGGTTTAATACGCCGCGGCTTGCCGCGGAACGTGGGTCCAGGGCTCTGCCCTGGGGGGAATACCGCTTATTTCCTGAATTCCAGGTAGAGCACTTTCGGAAGGTCGATGAGAGGTTTTTGCAGCGGCCCGCCGAGGGTGATATCAAACCTCGCCCTGACCACGGGGCTTTTCCTTATTATCTTTCCTTTTTCGAGGTCGATCGCCTGCAGCGTCCAGGAGAATTTTCCCTCATCAAGGCGCTTGAGTTCCTTCATTTCGTAGACTGTATCCGGCACCAGGGCGGATACGAGTTTCTGCTGTCCGCGGCCTTTTATCTGATAAAGCGCCACCTCGTACTGGTCTGCCCCCTTTACCCGCTGCCATCGGAGCGGGAGCGAGGTGCTGCTTCGCATATTGACTTTCTCGTCATTGCGCGGGCTGAGCATCAGGGGCGCGCCGAGCCCCTCGACCAGTTCCACAGAACGGCTCTGACTTGTCATAAGGACCGCGCCTTCCTTATTGAGCAGCGATACGCGCCAGTGGTATTTCCCCGGCGGCAGAGGACGGGAGACGGCATGGAACTCACGCGTGGTGGCCTCATCAACGGGCTGTGAGAAACGGTCATCCTTCGCTACCTCGACATGATAGAGCCCCGGAATATCGGCCCTTTTCCAGACGAAATTGACGGTGGGGTCCTTATCCTCGATAGCTGATGCTATTGGCTGGCGGTCATCCGGCGCGATGAGCTGGACCTCGGCTTTCTCGACAACAATAAAGCTTCTCGTCACAGATGGTGCTGTTTTAGCGGTTTCAACGAGCGCTCCGGCGACCCGCCAGTAGTAGGTTCCCGGAGGAAGGTCGCTCTTCAACGAAAAGAGGTCCGCCGCCGGATTTGCTGAGAAAACACTGTTTTTGAACGCTTTATCCCTCGCGATACTGAAAACGGATTTTGTCAGTTCAGGATTTTTTTTCCATGAAAAGGCAACCGAGCTGTTTTTCAAAACCTGGCGGCCTACCACAAAACCCTCCTGCGGGTAGAGCGGTTCAGGCGCGTCGAGCGTTCCGGTGACATCAATGGTGAACCGAGAGACAGAACTTGCGTTGACCGCTCCGCCGCTCCTGAGGCCGCTCAGCGCGTTTATACGCCAGAAGTAGGTCCCTTTCGGCAGGTTGTCGATGGTGATGGCGGGGGAATTTACGGTAAGCTTTCGCAGATCCTGTTTCATCTCCGCGTCACGGGCTATCAAAAGCTCGTATCCCGACGAGAGCGACGACGGACGCCATTTGAACTGGATGAGCGGGGGCTTTTTCAGATAGAGCACACGTTCGCCCTGGCGGGGGGATATGAGGATTAGCGGATCGTCCCGAAGTACGACGAACTTCCTCACCTCGCTTGTGCCGTCCTGGCCTTTCGCGCCGCCGGTGGCTCGTATCCGCCAGTAATAGGTTCCTTCTTTCAATGACGCGGTTCCGCGGTTCCTCGCCGATTTTTCATTGACCAGCGTGCGCGTGAAATTCCTGCTGTCGGACACTTCAAGATACACCGCCCTGGCGTCGCGTACAGGCTCCCATGAGAAGGCGACTGTTTTTGCCGTACCGGTAGTCAACTGAAAGCTGTCGTGGCCCGGCTCAAGAAGCCTGAAGCGCTGGGTGTTGACCTCGACGTTTTTGTCCGCCGCGACCGAGGCGTTCTGAAAGGCGCTGACCTGTTTTTCGGACGTGTCGGTCTTCACGACTGCGCTTCCCTTCTGGACTGAGAGATTGACGCCCTTTCCTTTTTCAGATGACACGTTGACATCACTCTTGCCGATGGATATAGTCGTTCCCGCGGTCTTGATGTTTACGGTCTGAAGTTTTGAGTCGGTGACGGCGTTTCGGTTGGCGGTAATGGAACCGGCGCCGAACTCGATGTCGATCGCGTTCTTGGCAATCGCGACGACCACGAGGCTGTTCTCGTTGATGGTAAACTGCGTACCGTCTTTGATGCGCACCACCGCTTCGGCGCCTTCGGCGGTGCGGATGGAGTCGTAGTTGTACACGGGCGCGTTCTGCTCGACCTCTTCCCAGACGACCTGGGTGGAGTATTTCCGCTGGGCGAGCCTCTTTTTGTAGGTGATGGAACCCACGATCTCGGCGTCTCCGACCTGCACGCGCCTGGTCACGTCGAAATAGAAGAGGAGCGAAAAGGTCGCGATGACGGCCGTGCCCAGCGAAACGGCGATGACGTTACTGTTCCACAATCTCATATTTCTTTTCTTCGAGGTTGAATTCCTCTCCTTCAGGCTTTCCTTCCATTTCGATGCCGAGGAGCGCGCGCAGCTCCTGAAGCGTCTTCGGCGCGGATTCGTCGTCGATGCGCCCGAGCACCGCGAATATCTGTACCGGCTCGTCCTTGCCCTTGACGCGGATTTTCTGCATCGGCTCCATCCTGAAAATGTCCTTCACCGCCTCGCATGACGCTTCGGAGACGAGTATATCCGTCCCGAACGGTTTGTTGAGCGCTTCTATCCGCGACGCGAGGTTGACGGTGTCGCCTATGACGGTGTATTCCATCCGGTCGTTGGAGCCGATCTGCCCGGCAAGCACCGGCCCTGAATTGATGCCGCAGCCTATCTTGATGATCGGCCTCGCATCCCCGCCCCGGTCTTTATTGAAATCGAGGAGCTCTTTGCGCATCATGAGCGCGCCGTTGATGGCGTTCTCGGTGTCGTTGCCCCTCGATATCGGTGTCCCCCATATCGCCATGATCGCGTCGCCGATGAATTTGTCAACGACGCCGTGCGTGTTGTTGACGCACGACACCATCCTGGTCATGTACTCGTTGAGGAACACAACGACCTCTTCCGGCTGCATCTTTTCCGAGATCGACGTGAAGTTGCGGATATCGGAGAAGAAGACGACGGCGTTCTTGCGCTCGCCGCCGAGCTTGAGCTCGCCCTTGAGCACCTGCTCGGCGATCTCGGGATTGACGAATTTGCCGAACGCGTCCTTCATTTTTTCGCGCTCCTCCAGGCCGCGGCCCATCTCGATGAAGGAGCTGGTAAGCTCGCCGATCTCGTCGCGTGAAACCGGTTCGATATCGACCTGGTACTGCCCGGCCTTGATCTTTTTCGTGGCCCACACAAGCCTGATGATCGGGGTGGTAATCGAGGTGCCGTAGAAGAAGATGATCAGGATCACGATGGTCAGCACGATCACCATGAGGTAGAAGTTGCGGCGCTGGATGTCATAGACCGCCCGCAGCGCCCTCCACTCCTCGACCGTGGCGATCACCCCGCAGCCGCCGATGCCGATGCGCCGGAACGAGCCGAGGTTCATGACTCCTTTTTCGTCGCGGTAACGGGTCTGGCCGTTGTCGATGGCGCTTTTCATCATTGAGGTCACGATGGGGAGGTTGACGTAGCTCGCGCCGGAGAGCACCGTGGCGCTGTCAGGGTGGGCGATGATGACGCCCCTGTCGTTGACCATGAACACGTTGAATCCCTTCGACATTCCTTCGTCGCCGCGGAACGCTTTCAGCACGCTTTCAAGGCGCATGTAGCTGACGACGATCGAGTCGATCGCGGCCCTTCCCGGCACCTGGACCGGGAAGCAGATCCCGACTGCCGGAACGCGCAGGCGGCCGGAAACGTTCTGGATGACCGTGTCGCCGTCAAAGGCTCTGAGAAATTCCGCCGCGTTGTCGGAGCTGGCCGATTCGAGGTCCTCGCCGGTGATCTGCAGTTCGTCGAGTAGTGATTTGTTATCGGCCTTTTCGAAATATTCGTATTTTCCGCCCTCCCCCTTCTTTGAGGCGATCCCCACAAAGAGGAGTTCGCGGTCTCCTTTGAACAGCGCGTCGTCGCCTCCTGGCCGGCCGGTGTTGCGGTTGCGCAGCAGCGCTTCGGCGATCTGCTTTGATTTTTCCATCGCGCCTGAAAAATCGGACCGCACCTTCAGGGCGAGAAGGCTCGACATCTCATGATTGCTCTCCTGCACGCGGATGCGGTTGTCTTTCTCAAAAAAGTAAGTAGCGAGAAAAATCATTCCCGAAAGAGAGAGCGCGATCACCAGTGAAATAATGGAAATGAGCTTGAAGCGAAGCGACGTGAAAATCCTCTTCGCGCCCATGGTTTCAAAATCAACAGGAGGCAGCGGCGCCGCTTTCCTGCGGCGCGGTTTTTTTGCCGGGACGGGCTTTTCTTCAACCGCCTCTTCTGCGGGCGTTACGGTTTCAGCCGCAGCCGGAAGAACGGGGGCTTCCGGCTGTTCAACCGGCTGCGCTTCTTCTGCTGTTTCAGAAATTGCTTCCGGAGCGGGAACCGGCTCTTCTTCGTGCAGTTCGGGCGCGGGGGCGGATACGGGAGCCTCAGGAACCGTATCCGCGATCGCTTCGGGAAGCGCCGGTTCCAGGCCTTCTTCTTCATGCCCGTAGGATACTTCCGGAATCTCTTCAGTTTGGGGGAGAGGCTCTTCAGCGGTAACGGCAGGCGCGGCCGGCTCTTCAACGAGTTCGTCCAGGGAGACCGGTGAAGCCTGCTCTGGCGCGCCGGTTTCCATTCCCTCATGAGGACCTGGCCCTGAAGCGGCAAGGGGACCGACGTCCGCGCGGAGATGGCGCTCAAAGGCGTTCAGGAACGAGAGGTCTTCCCTTTCGGTCAGGGCCTTCGGACTTATTATCCGCACCCGCTGGAGCGCCTCGGAAACTGTTTTCCCTGTGGCGAGGAGATAGCACGCCATGAGCAGCAGCGCGCGGCTCTCGCCGTAGGAGACCAGCATGCAGCTTCCCTGCGTAAAACAGGTTTCCATGTCGCCGATAACGCGTTCGATGTAGTCGATATTGCTTTCGTCAAGATCACGCAGGTACACGCTTTTGACGTGAAATCCTTTTCTCTCAAAGGCCTTAAGGTAACGGAGGTAGAGGTAGGAATCGGCGACCCGTGAGGAAACGACGAAGATTCCCGCAACGCCGCTCTGCTGGATGCTTTCGAGCTTCTGTTCGAACTCGGGCGACTCTTCAAGGAACGCCTTCCCGCGTTCCGGATCGAATATGTCAAAAAGGAGCTTTCGTCGTATCGGTATTGTCCCGGTTTTCATGGCAGATTCTTCTATCCCGTTAAATGCCCGTTTCGCGCGTCAGCGATAACAATGAAACGGGGTCAGGCGGCACTTGTAGTTATTATCGGCATACCGGTATCGCGGGTAAACGCATTCACGGTGCGGAAAAAACAGAAATGATACTGAAAAAATGCAGGAATGCCCAGGCCGCTGCCGTTGCCCGATCAGAAAAGGACGTTTTCGAACCCGCCCCGCTTCACGTCCCGCAGGAACCGCTTCTTCCAGCCTGGTCCGAGATGGCGTTCGGCGAGATAGATATTCAGCGATTTGACGGAAATGGGAAGCCTGCTCCTGATCTTGGAAAGGCCCTGAACGCAGCTCGGGCACGTCGTGAGCAGCGTCGTGTGCTTTTTCTCTACCAGGGGAGCGAGAATCTTGACCTTGCGGGTGCGCAGCGAGTTCGAAAGGTCGGGAGTTGATAGCGCGAGCGTCCCGCCCTCGCCGCAGCAGAAGGGGATCAGTTCAGGTTCCCTGCCCGCAGTGGCCGATATCGTCTTCTTGTACCCGTAATGCTTCAGCGGCGAATGGCACGGATCGTGGTAGAGGAGCACTTCTTTTTCATCACGGGACTCGCCACCGGAATTGTAGAGTCCGTTTTTGACGATGTATTCGCTGACGTCCATGAGCTCGGCTTCCGGGAATACGGTGCCAAGCTCGTAGCTTTCAAGCATCTCGTAGCAGGTGCCGCAGGACACGATGACGCTCTCGATCTCCATGTATCCCATCACGTCGGCCATCTTGTGGAATATCACGCGGTTCTCGTAGCTCTTCGTTTCCGCCAGCCGGGTCTGGCCGTTGGCAAGGTACGGATATCCGCAGCAGAGGTATTCGGGCGGTATCACCACCCGCACGCCCGCGTAGTAGAGAAGCGCGATCGTGGCCATGCTGATGTCGCTGAACATCCGCTCGGAGCCGCAGCCGGGGAAGTAGATGACGCTTCGCTCAACTTCGCGCGCCGGGTTCTGGAAGGCGACAAAGGAGTTGCTTCCCTTGGACCTGACGACCTCGCGTATGGTCTTCTGCCCCGCTTTCGGGAACCGGTCGCGCAGGTAGGCGTTGATCTTCGGGATTACGACAGAGGTCAGGGCGGATACAGGCTTGTTGAAATAATAGCCGGTCCGCTGCAGCCCGTATCCGATCCTGAGAAGCAGTATCCTGAAGATCTTGTTGAAATAGTAGCCGCGCCTTCGCAGGTAGTACAGCGTCAGGCCGGTCACCAGTTTGAATTTGGATTTCTTCCTCTCGGTGAGGATGTCCCGCATGTTGAGGGTCACCGCGCCGAAATCGATGCTCACCGGGCAGGGCACCTGACAGCGGTGGCAGACGGTGCACTGGTCTGATATTTCATTGAGCTTGTGGAAGTGGCGGAAGCTCAGGCTCTTCGACGTCTGCGCGTCGTAGAGTACCGCTTCGATGATTTTCGCAACGCCGAGGATCTTGTTTCTCGGGTTGTAGAAGATGTTCCCGCGCGGATAATGCGTGTTGCAGACCGCCTTGCACTTGCCGCAGCGCACGCACGCCGAGATCGAATTGGACAGCTTTTCGAGGTCGGCCGCGCGAAGGATAAACGCCTCGAGCTCGAGCAGGTTGAACGAAGGCGTGTATATCCGGTGAAGCGGAAAATCGGAGCGGAGTTTGCCGGGGTTGAATACGTCCGCAGGGTCCGCTTCCTTTTTGTAGGCGGCGTAGTTGTCGAGGATGCCCTGGTCGATGAAGCGCAGTTTGGTAAGGCCGATCCCGTGTTCCCCGGAAATCACGCCGCCCATCCTGACGGTTTCCTGCATGACAAGCGCCGCGGTGTCGTCGGCCTCCTTCATCATCAGGTAATCGTTGGAGAGTACGGGAATGTTGACGTGGACATTGCCGTCGCCGGCGTGCATATGCGTGGCGACGATTATCTTGCGTTTGCGCTCATCGGCGATGATGCCGTCAAATCCTGAAAGCTCCTTCTCATAGCCTTTGAACGCGGCGTGGAACCCTTCGATCGCGTCACGCTCGAAGGTGATGTCGATCACGCCGTCCTGGATGAGTTTGAAGATGGTGCGCTTTTCGTCCGAGAAGGTCGACTGGTATTTGTAGAGCTCGCCGGCGGGCCTGTCGAGCATGTCGATATAATCGCGGTAGTCCAGCCGCAGCGCCCTGATCCTGGTAAGATAGGTGGATATCTTTTTATTGAGGAATTCGTCGTCGCTGCCCTTGAATGTCTTTTCAAGAAAGCCTTCTATCGCCGCGATGATATTGATGTCATTTTCAAGCTCCTTGCGGATGTTGAGCTTCTCAATAAAATCGGCGAACTGCGGAAGCTCCTCTATCGGGATGACAATGTCCTCGTTGAGCTTGAAGGCGTTGGTATGCTTTGCGATGGCGCCCAGGTTCTTCCGCTCCTGCCAGAACTTTTCCCGCATCGCTTCGCTGGTGGCCACGAAGCCTTCGGTGTTGTATATCTTCACGAGCGCCAGGATGTCCGAGCACATTTCATCGAGCTTCGTCTCGTCGTTGCTTTCGACATCGATGATAAGGACAGCTTTGGGCGTTTCATTCCTTTCGGATTTGTTGCGGTAGTTGATCGCCGTGACGTATTTCTCGTCGAAATGCTCGAGCGCGGTGAGAAACACGCTGTCGCTCTTTTCGACGTTCTGCTTCACGTCGACGATCGCTTTGGATGCGTTGATGAGGTCTTTTCCGTAAAACTCGAGGCAGATGGTCCTGCAGAACCGGAAAGGGCGGTAGAGCACGAACTGACCGGCGACGATCACGCCGTCGCCGCCTTCCTTTTGGATTCCGGGAAGGCCGTTGAGCGCCTTGTTGGTGATGTCCTTCCCGAGCCCGGGCTTTCGCACTTCGCTTCCCGACAGACGGATAGTCTTTACCAGGTGCCGGTGCTTTCCGTGACGATAGACGTCGAAGATGAGCTCGTCATCGGGAAGTATTTTGCGGTAGGGGTGGTCGCGCCGCTCAACTTCGAAAAGTATCCCTTCGGAGTTGATAATTTTATAGCTGTGGATGTTGTCGATCGCGGTTCCCCACATCACCGCCTTCTTCCCTCCGGCGTTCTCAGCGATGTTGCCCCCGATCGTGGAAGCCCATGCCGAGGTGGGATCGGTGGCGAAGATGAAGCCGTGCTCTTTGCTGTGTTCGATGACCTCTTCGGTGATAGCGCCGGCCTCAACCTCAATCACAGGAATCTCGATATCTCCGTTCCGGACCATTTTTATCTCGCCGATACGGTTGAGCTTCTCGGTGTTGAGCACCAGCGTGTTCCTGAAGATCGGGACCGCCCCGCCGGTAAGCCCCGTGCCGCCTCCCCGGGGGATGATCTTGAGATCAAGCTGCCTCGCGGCCCGGATGATGCCGGAAATTTCCCCGATCGAATCCGGATAGACCACCACTGCCGGGTATTCGACGCGCCAGTCGGTGGCGTCGGTCGCGTGTGAAACCTTGTGGAACGGGCTGAACTGGATATTGTCGCCGTCGGTGATCCGCTCGAGCGTGTGCTGTATGCGATGACGGTCCTTTTTGTCCCTGCTGAACTGATGGAAAAATTCCCGGTCCGCGGAGCGGCACATCGCGATGAGCCTGGTCACGAGAGGGTTGCCCTGGCCGTGTTCCTCAATGGTGCGGAAGCGCATCTCATGGATTTTTTTCAGTTTGCGCAGTTTCTTGGCGTCTTCGAGGTAGTCATTGTAAACATACGGATTTCGTTCGATGATGAAAAGGTCGCCTATGCTTTCATAGAGAAGTTTCGCGCTCCGACCCGTGACCCTGGTTTTGCGCAGCTCGTTGATGATCTCCCAGGCTTCCTCGTTGAAATACTTGAGGATGATTTCCCTGTCGGAAAAAGATGTATAGTTGTAGGGTATCTCCCTGAATTTCTTGTCCTGCTTGTTCATATGGGTCCTGTGCTAATCCTGCGTCCGAAGGTAATTAATTATAGTCCGTATTTGCCCACTTCACCACAATTTTCGCATTCAGGCGGGGTAAGGAAGCGTCCCGGCCGGATATGGGGCAGGGTGGCGGTTTTCAGGAATCAATTCAAGACTTTTATTTCACGCGTCCGGCTCGTCCGGGAAGAGGCCGGCCTGCAGTTCTGTTCCGGGCCGGTCCCTGAAGGGGAAGCCGAGATGTTCGTATGCAAAGCGTGTCGCCATCCTGCCGCGGGGGGTGCGTTTTATGAGGCCGATCTGCACGAGGAAGGGCTCGTAGAAATCCTCCAGCGTGTCGATCTCCTCCCCTACTGCGATGGCGATCGTCTTTACCCCTACGGGGCCGCCCTCGAATTTGTCAATGATGGTCGAAAGGATCTTGCGGTCCATGACGTCAAGTCCGAGTTCGTCTATCTCAAGCCGCTCGAGCGCGTAGCGGGTGATATCGATACCGATTTCATGCCGTCCCTCGACCAGACTGAAATCGGCTACGCGTTTGAGCAGTCTGTTCAATATCCGAGGGGTCTTCCGCGATCTTCGCGCGATCTCACCGGCGGCTTCGTCGGTGATGTCGGTGCCGAGGATCGCCGCCGAACGCAGGGCGATGCGCGTCAGGTCTTCGGTCGTGTAATAATCAAGCCGCAGGGGTATGCCGAACCGGTCGCGAAGCGCCGCGGTGAGAAGCCCCGTACGTGTCGTCGCGCCGATCAGCGTGAAGCGGGCAAGGTCTATCTTTATCGTTTTCGCGCCCACCCCCTGTCCGATCATGATATCGAGCGTCATGTCCTCCATGGCGGGATAGAGGACCTCCTCTATAGCGGGTGAGAGGCGGTGTATCTCGTCGATAAAAAGGACGTCGTTCTCCTCAAGCGAGGTAAGGATTGAAGCAAGGTCGCCAGTTTTGTCGATGATCGGCGCCGATGTCGCCTTGATGTTCACGCCCAGCTCACGGGCGATGATGAAGGCGAGGGTGGTCTTACCGAGTCCCGGAGGACCGGAGAGGAGTACATGGTCGAGCGCCTTTCGCCGCAGCTTCGCGGACTCGATGAAGACTTTCATGTTTTCGATAATGCGCGCCTGTCCGGTGAATTCTTCAAGCCTGCGGGGGCGAAGCGTCTTCTCAAGTTCGTCTTCACCGCTTTTACGGACATCGACAAGGCGCGAGAGGTCTTCTGCGTGGCCGGTCATTTCTTGTTATCTTCTTCGAATTTCCTGATGGTCTTGAGAACAGAGTCCGGCGTTTTAAGGGCAAGGATTTTCTGACGGAGATCGTCATTGTTCATCATCTTGGCGATATTGGCGAGTGTCTTGATATGCTGGGTCAGCTTGTTTTTCGGCACGAGCAGCAGGATGGTTATACGCACCGGCTGGCTGTCGACCGCGTCGAAATCGATTCCGTTGTCGCAGAGCGCGAGGATGATGATGATCTCCTCAACCCGGGAGGTCGTGCAGTGAGGAATGGCCACGCCTTTCCCGATGCCGGTGCTCATTGATTTCTCGCGTTCAATAAGCGAGAGCCGTATGTTTTCCTCATCATCCTTCTGGAGATCCCTGTTTTTTACGGCAAGGTCGAGCATCTCGGTGATGAGATCCCATCGCGATTTCGATTTCGGATTGATGAGAATATTTGTTTTTTTCAGGCTTTTTGACAGAACCATACGTGTATCAACCAACCCCTGATTATGGTTTCCTCACAGCGACCCGAGGTCAACAGTATTAAAGCGACAACGCCTCTTCAGTGCACTGTAATGACTTTCGCCTTGCCCGGATTCTGCAAACGGTATTCGCTCTCGAGATCGGTAGCCGTGTTCTGGCGTAGATTATTCAGTTCGAGCGTGATCCGGTCACCTTTTTTCAGCGAAATAAACCTGATCTGTTTGTATAAAACCATTCCGTCTTTATTGTGCGGAGTCTCAAGATAAAACTCCATTTTTTCAAGCGTTTTCTTATTAATAAGCAGTATCTTGTCCGGGGTGTTGTTTCGCAATGATACGGTTTCAAACCACTCGTCGTTTTCGAGAATGGCTAGTGAGGCGTTTTTATCGGCGCCCTGCTGTGCCGCATTGCTCTGCTTGATCGTAAAATTTTCGATCAGCGGGATCAGGCCGGTGGCAAGGGCGGATATGAATTGAAAATCAACGTCCATTCCCGTATAGTCGCGAAGCGAGATCATATCCGCCTTGTCAATATAAAGCTTTTTTTCGATCGGGAGAAGTATTTTTATTTCATTGCCTATCTGGGTGAACTCAGTCAGCGTGGTACGGAATACGGCGTCAATGAAGGTGATTTTCATTCTGTACGGATCACGGTTGAACACCACGTTCCCGAGCGATTTGAATTTATTCCTGTTGCTCATGCTCCCCTGGACCACGAACTGGCCGCGAATTGAGCGGGGCGCGTTCCGGTTTATCTCGTCGATGCGCGCGACAAGAGCATTGGCGCCGGGACGTTCGACGGCAGGCCGGCCAGGCCCGGTTTCGACCGAAGCGCTGCGGCATTCCATTACCGCGAACGATAAAAAAAGAGCCATGCCGCATAGTAGGTATCTGGCCGTACTGTTCATCTATTTTCGCCTGTGTTCAAGGATTTTGTTAAGCGTCTTACTGTTTTTCTCAATTTTCAATGATTTTTCCCAGTAATCAACTGCTTTTTCCATATTGCCAATTTTTTTATACGTATCGCCGATATGGTCGAATACTGTTGGATCGGGCGCTCCTTCTCCCGCCAGGAGCTTTTCAGCTTCGAGCAGCATCTGAAGCGCGTCGTTGTATCTGCCCTTGCGATAGTATGCCCATCCGAGCGAATCGACGTACGCGCCGTTGTTCGGTTCAATCTCTATCGCCCGCCTGATAAGCCGGATCGACTCCTCGATATGAATGTTCCGCTCGGCGTACAGGTAACCGAGGTAGTTGAAGGCGCGGGAGTTGTTCGGATTCTTTTCGATGGCCCTTTTCAGGTTTTCGACTGTCTCTTCGAACTTGTTCTGTTTTTCAAGCACCGTGGCGAGATAGAAATGATAGGTGTCGTTTCCGTTCAGGCTTATCGCTTTTTTCATGAACTTTTCAGCGAGCGGATAGTTGCTGGTGTATGAATACATCAGGCCTTTCAGGAAATAGGTTTTCGGGTTTCGGGGATCCATCTGGATTGCCTGGTCGAAATAATGGAGCGCCTTGTCATACTCGTTTTTGATAGTGTGCAGATACCCCAGGTGGGTGATCAGGTTCGGGTTGGCGCTGAGCTCGTTTGCCTTCGTGTAATTCAGGAGGGCCATGGTGATGTTGTTCTTCTCCTCGTATATCCTCCCCATGTAAATATACGTTTCGGGGATATCGTCTTTCAGTTCCATGACCTTGCGGAAATAGTACTGCGATTCATCGTACTGGGCCGCGTTGTGCAGAAGGACCGCGGCGGTAAAAAATTCGCCTGCCGCCGTGTTCCGGTCATTTGTTCGCAGGGAAAGTTTTCCGAGCGCGATATGGGGGGATACAAGATGCGGCCCCTTGCTGATGACAAACCTCAGCAGTTTGTCTATGCCCGGCGCGCCGCCTTTCATCTCCAGCATGAGCGATTTCGCCAGTATACCCTCCAGCGATACCGGCGCGCCTCCCCGCCGGAGGAATTTAACGGCGGCGGGATCGTCTCTGATGTAAAGAATGCGCCCCATGTAGGAATTCATTTTATCGTTTTCAGGATAACGCGAAAGATAATTGGAGACATAGCTCTGGGCCTCGCTGATTTTGGACTGGTCCATGAGCAGCGTTGCCAGAATATAGACCGCCGAGCTGTTGCCCGGATTTATCTCGATGACCTGCGTGAAATGCTCGAGTGATTTGTCGATCTGGTTTTTGTTGTAGTAGATATAGCCCAGATAGTAATGGGAGTATTCCTTGTAATAATCGTCCACGGCACGGTTTTTCGATATCTCAATGATTTTCTCGAAATGGATCCGCGCTTTTTTATTGTTTTTCATGGTGTTGTAATACAGGTTTCCGAGGTCGAAATGCGCATTAATGATATTGGGGCGCACCTCAAGAAGCGATTCAAGCGCCGAGGCGGCGCTATCATAGTTCTTAAGGCGGAGATAGGTATCGTAGGTAAGCAGGTACGGTTTTATAAAGCGCTTGTTATGTTTAATCGAAAGCCGCGCGTAATGGTTCGCCAGCTCGAAGTTCTGCTGGTGGAAATAGCATCCGGCCATCTGAAAATAAACGCGGTGGAGCTCGTGTTTCGATTCGGCGCTCTTCATGAAAAAGTTCAGCGCCGTCTCGTACTCTTTAAGCGATTTGTAGTAAAGGCCCGTGCTGTACCAGAACCAGTCTCGATTTATCGAAAAACCCCCGGTGCGTCCGTTACGGATCGAATTCCCCTGCTCGCGCGCAAAGGCGGGTGAAAGCAGGGATAATGCCATGACCAGTGCCAACAGGGGTCTTATCATATGATATTCCGGTTGAAGTGTAATAGTATCAGGATACGTATCGTATAACCGCTCGCGTTAAAGTCAAACCTTATTATCCGCTGCCTCATTTTGTTGTTGCCATGTCATAAATAAAAATACATTCTGTTGAAAGAAGCAGTTAAATCCGCTGTTTTCATGCGCGGAAGGCCGGGGCGGGGAATTCTGGTACTGTCATTATGGCCAGGCCCCTTTCAGGATAATTGTATCGCATCGGGATTAGAAATCGATAACAGCAGCGAAACCAAAATGGAAAACAATCGTTCAGCATTGTATGTGAGAGCCGTCGCGATACTGGTCGGAATTAAAAGGGCGCTGATAAGGATTCCAATCCGCCTTGGAGAATTCGTTTCCGAAATCATCGTCGCCTTTAAGAATTTCGACAACCATAACGGCGAGCTGACGACCTGCGCAATGGCCTTTTTCCTTCTCATTTCTTTTATTCCTTTTTCACTGGTGATTATTTACGGGATGAGTTTTCTCTATCATTCGCAGGACCTTGCCGCCAACATATATCTCGTACAGGTGAAAACCGTGCTCCCCTCGATGCGGATAGACCGCCTGATCGCCACGATCGACAACATCGTTTATAAAAAGCGCTACCTCGCCCTTATCTGGATACCGTTCCTGTTCTGGTGGGGAAGCCTGGTTTTCGACATCGTGGAGCGGGCGCTCGAGTTCGCGTTCAGGGTCAGCAAGAGCCGGAAGTACTGGAAAGCGAAGATACGCCACTTCATCATCATCATCGGCATCAGCGTCACGGCGGTGGTGCTCACGATATTTTCCAATTTCATCGCCGTCATCAGAAGCGAATATTTTGTAGAGCTTATCGAACGGCACCTGTCCCAGTTCCGCATACTGGGGACCAGCATCCTCACCCTTACCCAGACGCCGTACCTGCTTTCCTCGGTCCTCACGCTTGCGGTCAATACGCTGCTCATATTCACGCTCTACCGGTTCGTCCCCCCCAAAAAACTCGACAACGGCTCCATATTCAAGGGAGCGCTGTTCGCTTCGCTGAGCTACGAGATCATCAAGCTCATCTTTTCGTTTTACATCACCGAGATCAACGATTACACCTCGATTTTCGGATCGCTCTCTGTTGTGGTGATACTGATGATCTGGATATGGTACACCTGCTTTCTTTTTGTCATCGGGGCGGAAATCTCATGGATTTATTACGAGAAGAAGCAGAAGTATATGTATCAGAAGCTGTAGGGTGCGGATACTACACGCGCCCCGCCCTGCGACGGAACGCCTCAAGCCTGAAGTCGGCGATAATGTTCGCCGTCTCCTCCTTCAACTTCAGGATCGCGCCGTAAGGGGTATATCCGGAAAACGCTGAAATTATTTTTTTCTTCCTTTCGCCTTCGATATACAGCTTGTCGAACCTGAGCGGCGCCTCCCACTCCGGGTTTCTCTTTTCCATCAGCTCGTCGAGAAACGCCGAAATGTCGTGCAGGACGAACGCGGTGTCCTTGAGGTATTCGTTCTTATCCTTTTCAAGCTCGATCTCACGCGTGTCGCCGCGCGAAAGCAGGAAGAGGTGATCCTCTATCCGCTTTGAGGGTTTTGTTCCGCGGGGAACGGCAAGGAAGGAGAGCTGCTCTTCGAATTGCTGTAATTTCCTTTTATGCATTTCCCCGGCAAGAAAGAGCTGAAGCACCGGAAATATGTGCTGTGAATAGTCTGCCATCGCGCCGTAAAAGTGGACGATCTCAAAACCGGCGCGGGGATGAAACTCGATCGGGGGATACTTCCTGATCCTCGCGGCGTTCTCTTCAATGATTTTATCCACCTTCTCGGCGAACGAGGAGCTCTTTTTTTTCTTTTCGTATTTTTCTCTGAGCTTCTCGAAATTTCTTATCTCGGCGAGAATGAATCCTTCCATGTTCATGCGGTTGTCGACGGTCATTTTCAGGCGGCTCTCGAAGGCAGAGAGGTCAAACCATTTCGGGCTGAAGCGCGTGCCGTAATCACGGTACTTGTTCCGTATCTTTTCTACGAGTATCTGTATTTCTTCTCTCGATAAAGCCATGGACCCACCGCTGAAACAATTTATAAAAGGATCGTATCCGCGGTATCGCCCGTGTCAATACAAAATCAGTCGGGTTTTTATGTGACATAATATTTTTCATGTAAGAAAAAAACGCCACATGCGGAATTTTACTTGTAAAATAACGGCCGCGGGGATAGTGATTAAGGGGATGTATCCGAAAGGTGCCTGCCCCCGCGGCCTTCGAGGCTTCCGGTCATTATTAATTGTTCAGAGGAACCCATGGGACTTACCTATAGAGATTCAGGCGTCGATATTGACAAGGGATCGAGCTTTGTAAAAAAAATTCTGCCCGCCGTGCGCGCTACGTTTACCTCGCGCGTCCTTACCGACATCGGCGGGTTCGGGGCGCTCTACAGCGGGTCGTTCCCCGATATGAAGGAGCCGGTCCTGGTTTCGGGCACCGACGGCGTGGGGACAAAGCTTCGGATCGCCCAGATGATGAACGTGCACGACACGATCGGCATTGACGCCGTGGCGATGTGCGTCAACGACATCCTCACATCGGGCGCGCAGCCGCTCTTCTTTCTCGATTACCTTGCCTGCGGGAAGCTCGTCGAGGAGGTACTCGTGGACGTGGTGAAAGGCATCGCCGAAGGGTGCCGGCTCGCGGGGTGCAGCCTCGTCGGAGGGGAAACGGCCGAACATCCGAATGTCATGCAGCCCGACGATTACGATATCGCCGGTTTCACGGTGGGCGTCGTCGATAAGGAGAAGATCATCACCGGCAGGAGTATCAAGGAGGGAGACGTTATCATCGGCCTGCCTTCATCCGGAATTCACTCCAACGGCTATTCCATGGTCCGCAAGCTTTTCTTCGACATGAAAAAATACACAGTCGATTCGAAGATCGATGAGCTCGGAGGACCGCTCGGCAAGGCATTGCTCGTCCCCACGCGGATCTACTGCAGGAGCGTGCTTGATTGCATCAAACAGGGAATCGCGATCAAGGGGATGGTCCACATCACCGGCGGCGGTTTTTATGAGAATATTCCCCGCATCCTGCCCGATCCGATCGCGGTCAGGATAGGAAAATCGAGCTATGAGGTGCCTCCGGTTTTCAGGGTTATCAGGCGTGAGGGCAATGTCGAGGAGCGTGAGATGTATACCACGTTCAACATGGGCATCGGCCTGATGCTGTTCGCGGATAAGAACGACGCGACGAAGCTCTGCGAACGGCTTACCGCTTCCGGAGAGAAGCCGGTAATTATCGGCGAAGCGGTAAAGTTTGCCGGCGAGAAGGTGATGCTTTCATAATGGATATGATCGAAGGCTCTGACCCCGCCGGGGGGCGGGCTGTTTCAGTCGAAGAAGATCATCTTGATCGAAATAACCAGGAGTACCATACCGAAAACTTTCTTTAAGAGCGACTCGTCAATCCGTACGGCAAGCTTCGCGCCGATGAGCCCCCCCACAAGAAAAAAAGCCGCAATAATGAGCGCGACGGGGATATTCACCTGACCGGCACGGTAGTACTCGTATGCCGCCAGTATCCCGATAGGGGGAATCATGGCCGCAAGGGTCGTGCCCTGAGCGAGATGCTGGTCGAATTTCAGGAAGACCACAAGCGCGGGAATCATTATTATTCCGCCGCCGATGCCTATAATGCCGCTTAAGATTCCGGATACAACCCCGAGAACAGCTGAAAAGATGTACATAGGTAGTTCCACCTTTGTATCTGTTAAGATGTTGAGTAATCGTACGGGGGCTCTGTGAAAAGAGCAAGTTTTTTACGCTGCGTGCGCCTGAAACGGCGGTAATCTTTTTTATACTTGAAAAAAAGCACGGCGCGCTCTACCGTCTCTCGAATTCAGTAATTGCCGAAAACTACAGGCCCGCGACAGACCGATAGATGATACAGCGCGCATTTCTTGCGATTATAATTCTTCTTTCTTTTACCGCGTCGATTCACGCCGCGCGTCCCCTCATTGGCAACACCGGGCTTTCTGGAACCGGTCCGCGTGCCGCCTCCGTCGCAAGCCTTACAGAAACGCATCTTGACAATATCATCGGCACAACGGGAGTTTTCGAGCAGGTCACGACGCGCGTCCTGAAAGAGCAACTCTCACGCTTTGAATGCCGTGAAGACAGCTGTGTGCTCCGGTTTGCGCGCACGGCCCGGATCGGTGTGATCATAAGGGGAAGCGTTGAGGACCGCGGCGACGACGTCGAACTGATGCTTTATGCCCAGGGCACCGACGCCCCCTTTTTCGGCGGGGAGATAGCGCGCTACCGGGTCCGCATCCCCGTGAGGCGGATGGTGCTCTCGACGAGGGAATACAGCTATATCTGCGAGGAGCACGCGGCGCGGTTCGTGTCGAGGCTCCTGCGCGGTTACCTCACGCCGGTTGCGCTTACGGCGCGTGGTGAAATTCCGGCTGAACTGTGGCCCGGTAGGCTTGACGGTACTTTTACGGTTTACCGGTACGATCAGTATCCACCCGCCGGCGCTCCGCTCAGGGCTTATCACGCTGTCGGTATGGTCAGTTTTCATGACCGGATCGCAGCCGCTGCCGGCGACCGCCCTTATTCTGTTTCAGAAGGCGATTTCATTCTCGTCTCTTCCCGCGATAAGGCGGATGCGCTGGACGAGTTTTACCGGGGAAGAAAACGCGAAATCGTCCTCGGAGAAGAGTCAGTGAGCGACACTATTTCGCTCCTGCTTCTTACCGCGCCGGCAAGTATCATGATGCCGGTCGCCTCGCCGTTCTTCGGCTACTACGCGGGCGGCGATTACCGCGGCCTGGGGCTGTGGGCCGTAAATGCCGCGCCGTACCTGTATCTTGAATTCACCGGGCTCTGGAACCGCCCCTCACGCCTTGAAAGCCGCCATGAAACCGTTACGCGCGATGACGAGGCGCGTTACTATTTCGCTCTCTATTTCGCTCTCGCTGGCGGCATGTCCCTTTTCGTCGACGCTTTTTCCCGCAACAGCCTCCTGATGGCCGCGAACTATCAGGGCGTGCAGCCGCTTATCGGCAACAGCTACACGACCGCCTACCTTTCGCTTGTCTGCGGCGGGGGCGGCCATTTTTACCGCGGCGCGCGGGGATGGGGATACTTCTATTTTCACGTCGATAATATCCTGCTCTACTACACCATACGTTCGTTCTGCCGGGAGAGCAGGTACAATGAAACGACGGGAGAATATGAGCGCGGCGAACGCAACACGCGACGGGGATACATGGCGCTGGGCGCGCTTACCGCGGTAAAAATCATTGAGATCGTTCACGCGCTTGTTATCGACGACCGCATCGAAAACGGAGAAATGGTGGAAGAGCGATATTCATTCTCTCCGGCCGTGATTCCCGAATCTGAACGCGGCGGAATAATTTTCGGCGCGCAGTGCGCCCTGAGATTTTAGTGGAGGAGCGGTTATAATGAATGTGCCTCACCGGAATACTGCCGCTCCCCTGATCTGTCTCCTGGCCCTGCTCATTGCCGGTATCCTTCCGTGTATTGCGCCTTCAGGACTTTTCGCCGCGGAGAATGCGGGAACGGCCGCGGTTTCCGGGAACGTGGCGGTATTCACCGTCCCGCAGGAAAGCCCGGCGATCAATGCCCTTGCCTCCGAGTCGCTCGCGGCGGTCACCGGCACCTTCAATCGTCTGGGGCGGTTCCTTCCCGTCGAGCGGAACAGTCTTGCCTGGGCGCTGGGGGATAGTCTGCGAAGCGGGGATGTATCCGCCTTCGAAAAAGCCGCAAAAAAGCTCAATGCGGACCTCTATGTCGTGCTCTCGTTTTCCGAGGGGATGCGCATCACCTACGCCGACATGACAGTAAGGGCTCTGAACCCCGCATACAGCCGCCTCGAAAAAACGGTTCGCCTTCGAAGCCGGATACCGAGAAACCTGCCGCTCAAGCTCGCGCGTGAGGTCGCGCTCGCCCACCGGGGTGTGGAACTCAATGCCGTGGTGCGCGCGCGCTACCCGGACGGCCTTATTCTTATCGATGCCGGAAGGTGGCACGGGCTTTCCGAAGGAACGTGGCGCACAAGCGCGGGACGGATCGGGATAGTGAGCGCGGGCAACTATGAATCGCTTGCGCGCGCCGAAGCAGGTGCGGCAGAGGGTACACGCATCACGTTCCCGGTCACGGTCCGCGCGGAAAAGGCGGCGCGTGACATTGAAGCGCTGCTCGCCCGCAACGCCATTGCGGCGTACGGAATCGGCCCGACGCTCATGCATAACGGCGATGACGAGGCGCGCTTCATCGAAGGGCTCTGCCTCATCAATCCCGGCGGCAACGTATGCCTCCCAGGCTACGGCGCCTACCTCTCAACCGCGTATCTGGGCTTTGAGGGAACGCCTGCAGATATCACCGGCGTTTCGATCTCGGCGGCGGATTTCGTTTTTCATCTTGCGCTTCCTCCGCTCATGACGGGTTTTCGCGGAAACTTCTTCCCGTGGGTAAGCGACACCGACAAATCCGAAAACGTGCGGCGGCTCCAGATTTTTCTCTGGGGCACGATCCCGTTCAATTTCACGGTGGCCTATCTTGACCAGCTTGCCTATATGTTCCATCGCACCGAGCACCTGCCGTCGTTTTTTGCGTACCACGATGTCATGGCGGGACTGCTTTCGGCTGCCGTACCGGGCGGCGGGCTTTTTTACAAGGGATACCGCTTCGGCGGCTGGGCCTACTATTTTTCGGAGATCGGTCTTGCCGGATACGCGGTCTACAACTGGGAATCGGGCAGAAAGGGAAAATACGCGCTCGCCGCGCTGGGGGGAATAAAACTCATCGAAGTGCTCAATGCCGTCCTGATACGCCCGTCCTACCGGTTCTATAACCTTGAGGTCGACCGTGAGCCTGAACGCGCTTCACTCTCATTCGGAACGTACATGAACGGCGATCGTGAGGCCGTATACGGGCTTTCGGTGATACGGGGTTTCTGACTGGCAGATGTAAAGCCGATCTGACTAATCGACTACTTTCTGGAAGGAAAAGATTATCTTTCTGTTGGATAGATCGTAAATCTCAAGGGCCGGTGACATTTTGTAGTTCTTTGATTTGAGATATCCCTCGAGACGCGGATAGGCCCTTACCACGCCGAGAAAGACCGAGAGCTGGTTTTTGTAGGGGAATTCAGAGACCACGCTCAAGGTGCTTGGGTATTCCTTTACCAGATAGCGCTCCCGAATCTTTTCAAGAAGTTGTGGATCTTTTGTCTCGATGATGCAGCCCACGTCGCTTCGGAGCTTGTGCTTTTCAACATGCTGGGGATCGTCGTAATAAACCCCGAACCCTTTTCCGGACGGTATTTTATAGAGTTCTTTTAATGCGGAGAATATCTCATGCTGAATGGCGCTGGCCTGTGTGTAATCGCCCACATAATGCCGGTACACCATGGTAAACGGGCCGATCTCCCTTTCCTGAATTTCAATCGTGGAAAAAAGTCCGCTGTAGACAAGTGCTATAAACAGTCCCACGATCAGGACCAGAATTCCATTCATTAGTTTTTTCATAGAACGCTTCTCCGACGGACACCGGTCTAATCCAGACGCCAGCCTGGCCTGTTATTCAGAGAACACGCGATCTAAAAGAACGCAAGCATCTTTTTTTGATAAAAAATGAAAATCCGGTTTTCGGGAGCAGTTACCCTTTTATCACCACATTGACAAGCTTGCCCGGAACCGCCACGACTTTCACGATTTCCTTCCCCTGAATGAATTCCTGTATTCGCGCGTCAGCGAGCGCGGCCTTCTCCATGTCATCTCTGGTGATAGAGGACGGCACCATCGCTTTCGACCGAATTTTGCCGTTTACCTGGAAGACGATCTCGATCTCGTCGCGCGCGGTCAGTTCCTCGATATACTCCGGCCACGGGTGGTCATAGAGCATCGTGGCGTTACCGAGGCTTTCCCACATCTCCTCGGCGACATGCGGCACGAAGACCGAAAGCATCGGGATAAGCTTGTTGAACACCTCGGAGATCACGAGCGCTCCTTCGCGCGTGGAAGCTTCCTCTTCGGGCAGCTGGTAGAGCGCGTTAGTGAGTTCCATCATTCTGGCGATCGCGGTGTTGAACTGCATCCTTTCGGTGATGTCGTAGGTCACCGACTTCACTGTCCGGTGAAGCTCGGAGCGCACATTTTTGAGCGCTCCGGAAAGCGCCGTTCCGCCGACCGGTTCTTTTGTATAGAGTGAGCAGTATTTATCGACAAAACGCCACACGCGGCCAACAAACCGGAAACAGCCCTCGACGCCTTTATCCGACCAGTCGAGGTCTTTGTCCGGCGGAGAGGCGAAAAGCATGAAAAGGCGCACCGTGTCGGCGCCGTACTTCTGGATGATCAGGTCGGGATCGACGACGTTGCCCTTCGATTTGCTCATCTTCGCGCCATCCTTGATCACCATCCCCTGCGTGAGGAGCCTGGTGAACGGCTCGGCGCACGGCACGAGGCCGAGATCTTTGAGCACCATCGTGAAGAAGCGCGCGTAGAGCAGGTGAAGCACCGCATGTTCGATTCCGCCGATATACTGATCCACCGGCATCCAGTACGTGACATCATTTTTATCAAATATTTCCTTCGATCCGGGAGAGGTATATTTGGCGAAATACCACGATGAATCGACGAAGGTATCCATCGTATCGGTTTCCCTGGTGGCCTTGCCGCCGCATTTCGGGCAGGTGGTGTTCACGAACGAATCCATGAACTGCAGGGGGGATTTGGAGCTGCCGTGAAAGTCGACATCGGTTGGAAGCTCGACCGGAAGCGAATCGTCGGGCGCGAGCACCGTACCGCATTTTTCGCAGTAGATCACCGGAATGGGACAGCCCCAGTAGCGCTGGCGGGATATGAGCCAGTCTTTGATGCGGAAATTCACCGCACGCGTGCCGATCTTCTTTTCCTCGGCGTAGTCGCTGATCTTTTCTATTCCCTGGCGGTTCGGCATGCCGGATATAGGACCGGAGTTGACGCAGACGCCCTCGTCGACATAGGCGTCGGGCATTGTTGCCACGTCGATCGGCGCTTCGGGGTTGTCGATCACGAGCTTTATCGGAATGCCGTATTTTTTCGCGAAGGCGAAGTCGCGCGTGTCGTGGGCCGGCACGCTCATGATCGCGCCGGTGCCGTATTCCATGAGAACGAAGTTTCCGACGTAGAGCGGCACCGTCTCGCCGTTGAACGGATTGATGATCTTGATGCCGGTATCGATCCCCTCTTTCTCCTTGTTCTCGTCAAGCCTGTCGAGGAGCGACTGCGATTTGAATTTTTCGATAAATCCGCGGACTTCCGGATTGGATACCCTGTCAAGGAACGGGTGTTCCGGGGCGATCACCATGTAGGTGACGCCGTAGACGGTATCGGGCCGTGTTGTGAAGATGGGGAAGTCCTCTCCGTTTTCAAGCTTGAAGTTCACGGTGAGGCCGTACGATTTTCCGATCCAGTTTTTCTGCATTACGAGCACGCGCTCGGGCCAGCCCGCCTTGAGCTCCTCATGTCCGTTCAGAAGCTGCTCGGCATAGGCGGTGATCTTGAAAAACCACTGGTTGAGTTCCTTCTGGGTGACGTTCGATTCGCAGCGCCAGCATTTTCCGTCTTCGACCTGTTCGTTGGCCAGCACCGTATTGCATTCAGGGCACCAGTTCACCGGCGCCTTCTTTTTATAGGCCAGGCCTTTTTCGTACATGCGGCAGAAGACCCACTGGTTCCATTTGTAATACTCGGGTTTGTAGGTGGTCACTTCCTTCGACCAGTCGTAGGAAAATCCCATCCGGTTGAACTGTTTTTTCATATGGGCGATATTTTCCGCCGTCCATTTCATCGGAGGAATATTGTTCTGAATTGCCGCGTTCTCGGCCGGAAGGCCGAAAGAGTCCCATCCCATCGGGTGGAGCACATTGTATCCCTTCATCACCATGAAGCGCGCCATAAGGTCGCCTATGGTATAATTGCGGACGTGTCCCATGTGGAGCCTGCCTGAAGGATAGGGGAACATCTCGAGAAGGTAGTATTTCTTTTTTCCCGGATCTTTGCGCGTGGCAAACGTATTGGAGTCCATCCACTTTTTCTGCCACTTCATTTCAATTTCATTAAAATTGTATTCTCTCTCTGCCATGGTGCCGCTCCGCCTCTATTATATCGTTTTCCGGGTGTCGAATATGCCGATGATCTCTTCCGGTGAAGACGCGTTTATAATTCTTTCTTTGTTATCGCCCTGTTTTATCACTGTCATGATGCGGGACAGCAGTTTCAGATAGTCACGGTGCTGCTGTACGCCCGCCGCGACCAGAATGACAAGCCTGACAGGGCTTCCATCGAACGAGTCAAATTCTATCCCTTCCTTTGATATCCCGATGGCGAACACCATCTCCTTCACCGAGCTGATGCGCGCGTGCGGGATAGCGATACCGAAACCGATGCCGGTGCTCATGATCTCTTCGCGTTCGGTGAGGGCGGCTACGAGTTCGTCAACGTCCGGGCAGCATTCGGAACCGGTGAAAACTTCCGCAAGCTCTCTGATTGCGTCAAGCTTCTTTCCTGATATAAGCCATTTTATGTAACGGACGCTGGTATGTTCGATGAGCGGCTTCACGTTTTCTCCTTAAAGCAATGGGCCCGCGTCGGGGGGATAGAGTCCCTTCGTGCCGGGAATGGTAATCGGATGACAGAAACCCTCCGATCAGCCTTCCGGATTCGGTACTTTAAATTTTTCACCATCAAGCACGAAGAATCCGAATTCCGCAAGAAAATTTGGGTTCACCCGGATAATTTTCGAGCGGGAATTCCTGCGGATGGAGAAATGAAGCTCCTGGCGGACCGGGTATCCGCGCGTGCGGCAGTACATCCTGAAGTCGCGGATCGAAATGAGGTGGATATTCGGCGATTCGTACCAGTCGAAAGGAAGGATCCTGTTTTTCGGCATCCGCCCTTCAAAGAGAAGCTGGAGCCGTATCCACACGTTTCCGAAGTTCGGGAAGCTCACGATCGCGTTCCTCCCGATCCTCATCATTTCACGCAGCACATACTGCGGCCGTTTGGTGTCCTGCAGCGTCTGGTTGAGGATGACATAGTCAAACGAGTTGTCCGGGTAGTCCGCAAGGCCTTCGTCAATGTCTCCCTGATAGCAGTAGAGCCCCTTTTCCAGGCACTGGCTTACGCCGTCGGCGGATATCTCAACACCGTACCCGTATATATTCTTCACGTCGCGCAGCTCCCGCAGAAGCACGCCGTCGCCGCTTCCCAGGTCAAGTACCCGCGATTTTTCAGGAATGATCCCGAGTATGATGTCGTAGCCGATTCGTTCAAGTTTTACGGATTTCAATTTCTGTTCCTCTTGTTTGTTCCTGTGCCTGTTCCGGTCATATCTCGCGTGAGCTGTTGTTTTCAACCTTCTCAAACTGGCTGCGCAGGAAATTGGATATGTTGCGCGCCATCCGCTCGTCATAGAGCAAGAACGCGTCGTGTCCCTTATCGGTTTCGATTTCCGTGTAGACGACATTTTTCCCGTTTGCGCGCAGGGCGTTGACGACTTCCCGCGACATGGCGCTCGGATAAAGCCAGTCTGAGGTGAAGCTTATTACGAGAAAATCGCAGGTCACGTTCTCGAAGGCCCGGAAAAGGCTTCCGCTGTAGTCCGCCTTGAGATCGAAATAGTCGATTGCCTTGGTGATATAGAGATACGAGTTGGCGTCGAACCGGTTGACAAACTTTATCCCCTGGTGATGGAGATACGTTTCGACAGCGAACTCCGATTCGAAGTTGAAGCTTACCAGTTCTGAATGCTGTAGTTTTCTTCCGAACTTCTCGTGCATCAGCTCCTCGCTCAGGTAGGTGATATGGGCGATCATCCTGGCAAGCGCAAGGCCGTTGTGCGGATGCGGCGCGTGGTAGTAGTTCCCGTTGTTCCAGTGCGGATCGCGGAAAATCGCCTGCCTGCCCACCTCGTTGAACGCGATGCCCTGGGCGGAAATCGAGCCGGCGGTCGCGAGTGGTATGGAGGATTGGATCATGTTCGGATATGAAATTGCCCACTGGAGCGCCTGCATCCCCCCCATCGATCCGCCCACGACCGCAAGGAGCCGGTCGATCTCAAGATAGCGTATAAGGTGTACCTGGGCATTGACCATGTCTCCCACGGTGACCATCGGAAAATCAAGCGCGTATTCACGTCCGGTTTCGGGATTTAACGAGGCGGGGCCCGTTGATCCGTTGCAGCCGCCGATAATATTTGAGCAGATCACGAAATACTTGTCGGTATCGAACACTTTCCCGGGACCGATATAAAGGTCCCACCAGCCGGGATACGGATCTTCTGTCGAATGAAGGCCCGCCGCGTGGGCGGTGCCGGAAAGCGCGTGAAGGATGAGTATCGCGTTGGAGCGCGCGGCGTTAAGGGTGCCGTAGGTTTCATACGCAAGCGTTACCGGGGAAAGTCTTTTTCCTGATTCGAGAATGAGCGCGCCGGGAGGTTCTTCGAAGGTATAGTAGCGGGTCTCGACAAGGCCCACCGAATTGTTATTTGCGTACAGTACGTCTCCCATCATGCCATCTCCAAAAAAAGTATATATTATGAGATAGCATTGAAGGTTCTGTCGCTATCTCATCTCCCGGAAAAAATCCGCGGGAATTGGCACCATTTGCCGCTGCCGGCCGGTTGCCGTGGCTTCATCGGGCCCGTCCCTCTGCCACTCTGGATAAGATATCTTCTGTCATGTAACCGGAGAGCGGCAGGATGCGTGAGCGCCGTTCCCCGTGACGTCGGTTATACGTTGTACTATAGCATAAAAAAATAATGCAACAATAATATTTACGATAAACGAAAAATCCCCGCCGCTCACCACGTTTCCGGCAAAAAACGGAAAACCGCGGTATGCGATACGGGGATGGTCTTTATCCGTAACGGTGATTTTCCGGAAAGGCCTATAATAATTTCCTGATCACTTCAAGCAGCTGCTCTTTTTCAAACGGCTTGGTGATATACGCGTCCGCGTTGAGATTTCGCTCGTTGATCTTCAGCGTCTTTTCGGTCAGTGCCGAGACAACGATGATCTTGGCGTTCGGGTCCGCGTTTTTGATCTCCTGTACCGCCGCGATCCCGTCCTTGCCGAAAATGGTGATATCCATGGTGACGAAATCGGGCTTTTTACTTTTATACAGCTCAAGCGCGTCGTCACCGTTATCGGCCTCGCCGATAACCTCGTGCCCGCCGCCGGCCAGTGTCTCGTTTATCACACGACGCATGAACTTGGAATCATCAACAATTAACGCTCGAGCCATGACAGTATCCTCGCTGCGGTCAATGAATGTGCCTCTTACGTTCCTTGATAATCCACCTCCGTAATTGTTCAAGAACTTTTTTGTTCAGCAGGCCTTGTCCGGATGACCGCCGTAACCTCGACCCCGTCGCGCTCTATCATCAGATCGGTGACGGGGTTGTCCCTGAAACGCAGTACATTGAGCATGAATATTTCAAGTTTATTGATAACACTGGGCGCAAAGAGGTTGCCGTCGATCTCTATTGACATAACCGGATATTTCCGCTCCCTGGCCCATGGCGTAAAAAGGCCTTCTATCACGCGCCCGATGAGGCAGGCGAAGGGAGAAATGTTGACAACACCTGAATATCCGTCCTGCATCGCCGTGGCCGCGACGCCTGTCGAAATGCTGATCTCGGAGTAGAGCTCGTTGTTCACAAAATGGTTCTCGGTGTTCGCCATGATCAGTTTCATGTTGTGGGGCGCGTCCGGTACCAGGCCGGAGATTTTGAGGGCCATCTTGACCTTTTTATCCACCCTGTGTTTGTACCACGATTCAATATGCCATTTTATGAGCTCTTTGAACTCACCGCAGAAAAGTTTCCTGTACCAGGGGATGAGCGACACTCTTTTTTTCAGCTCGCGGCGCCTTACGAAATCGCAATAATACACCCATTCGGCAACACCTGAGACTTTGCCGATGATGCCGCGCGTGCTGAAATGCTGGATGAGTTCGTCGACTGCGAAGTCGTCTCTGCGGACATAAATTTCGCCCACAATGAGCACGCGGGGAAACGTTTCCGGATCGCGCTTGAGCGGGATGCGCGCGAGCTCGCCGGCTATTTCGCGGAGCAGCGGCAGAATACCGGTGATTTTCCTGTCGGCGACACCGATCATTCGCTTCCAGAGCGCGTCGTAGCGCTCCATCGCGAAGACAGGGTCTTTCGCGCAGGTGCGCAGCGTTGTCTCGATATCCTTCATATAATCGCCGATGGTGACCGCCCACCAGGCGTGCTTTGAAAAATCGGCGCCAAGCTCGTTATAGGAATTGTCGGAATCAAGCGTTATCACCAGAACGTTCTCCAGGCGCAGGTCCCGGAAAAGGTTTTCGTAGAACACGAAGTACTGCCCGGTGCGGCACGGTCCGGTAGTCGTGGGCACGAAGACAAGGTAGATTTCGTCCTTCCGGTAACTGCCTGATGATAGATACCGCAGCACGCTGCCGAGGACCAGGTGTGACGGGAGGCACTCCTTGCCGGATGCGTGGTTGCGCGCCATCTGGAGCGTATGCACGTCGGGGACCGGCATCGCTTCGGCGTTCGCGCCGAACGAGCGGATTGCCGAGGCCATCATTTCCGCGGAGAGCCTCCCCATGCTGGACAGGAGTATTTTCACGCGATCGTTGCCTTTTATCGGGATTTTTTCTCCCGTAACGATGTTCTCAATGTGGATGTTATCACGCCCGTTGTTGATGAAGCGGAGGCCGTTGTCGTAACGGGCGGGCTTCTCTCCTTTGAACTTCGCCCTGTATCCCTCGATGATGTCGAGGAACGCTTCGACACGCGTATCGACTCCAGCGTCGGCGGAATGCGAATCAAGCTCGAGGATCAGAAACGGCTTCATGCCCATGATCCATTTCAGGTAGTGCAGCATGAATGAATCCGGCGCGCAGGAGAAGTTGCTGATGAAGGTCACATAGATGTTCTTCTCATCCTTAAGCATCACGCTGGCCTTCATATCCTGCTGTCCGTAATACCAGTACATGTTGGGATATATCTCGCTCGATTCAAAGGGGAGGATATCGAAAGGAATGACGGAATATCCCCGCGACGTGTATTTGCGCGGAATGCCCATGTTCGCGTCGCTGGTGAGCGCGTTGTAGGGGCGCCCGAGCACGGCGATTACCGGCCGTTTGGAGCGGCGCGCCTCATTGATCGCCTGGATGCCGAGGGCCCTCGCTTTTTCAAAATACTCGAGCTGCTTGCCGTATGCGATCTCGAAGGCGATCTTTGATTCCTGATCGGTAAATCCGAGCCTTCTTCCCGTATCGATGAACGATTCCTCGGCCTTTTCGCGGCCGTACTGGAAGCTCACGACCGGCGTGAGAAGACGTTTTTCGTCTATCTCGGGGAAGGCCCTGGCGATGTAGTACGGGAGGCTCTGTGTGATGGGGCAGAAGTTCGCGGGCGCCTGTTCTTCATAGCTTTCCATGTCGCGGAAGTGCGGCACAAAGATGAAGTCAAAATCGTGGTCGATGATGTCCTGCACGGCTCCGTGCGCGATTTCGGCGGGGAAGCAGTAATCGCTTTCGACCCGGGCAGTGCCCTCGTGGGAGATGTTGTTAGAAAGCGCGGCGCGCACGCCAAGGGAGTGGAAAAACCACGAGTAGAGCGGCCAGAGCGTATAGACCGAAAAACAGCGCGGGACACCGACGAGAAAATCGCGCTTCGCGACAAACCGCTCCGGATCGGGCGCGCATTCCTCGAACATGAGGGCGTTACGCATGGCGACGTAGTCGAAGACCTCCGCCTCGTTCACCGATTTCTTTTTCCGCATGTTGGCGTACTTGTTGCACCTTCCCCCGAACATATACCTGTGCCCGTTCACGCTGAGCACCCGGATCGGGCAGTAATTGTCGCACGCGTTGCACTTGAACTCCTTTTCGTAGATGATGTCAGTATTCAGGATCGCGTCGATATCATACTCCCGTTTTTCGAGCTGTCCTTCCGCGTGCCTGTCCGCCGCGAGAAGGCCCACCCCGAAGCATCCCATGAGCTCCGGATCGGGGGGCACCACGATATCCCTGCCCAGAAGCGTCGCGAAGGCGAGCGGTACCGCCCTGTTTTTCGCGACCCCGCCCTGCAGCGCGATGCTGCCGCCGATGGTCCGGTTGCCGACTACACGGTTCAGGTAGTTGGATACGATCGAGGTCACAACCCCGGCGGTGATGTCCTCGCGGGAAGCGCCCTGGTGGATGGCGTTGCGGATATCGGAGTTGATGAAAGCCGAGCAGTGCTCGCCGAATTTCAGCGGCTCGTCGGCGAGCATGGCGATTCCGCCGATCTCCGAGGCGTGTGCGATATTCAGGTCGCCGTGGGCGGATTCCTCCAGGAAAGAACCCGTGCCGGCGGAGCACGCCTCGTTCATGGCGTAGTCGATCGGGACCATGTTCTGGAGGTAGACGTATTTCGCGTCCTGCCCGCCGATCTCGAAAATGGTATCCACATCCTTTTTGTGAAATGTGGTCCCGACGGCGTGCGCGATGATCTCGTTATACACGGCGGGCGTTTCGAGGAACACGCCGAGTATCTCGCGCGACGAGCCGGTCGTAGAGGCGAGGGTGATGCGTATCCCCTTCCCGCCGGTGTCTTCGCTGACCTGCTTTTTGATCTCCGCAAGACATTTTTTAAGCGCCGCCACCGGATCGCCGTGGGTGCGGCCGTAGTAGGACGCCGTTATCTCGCTGCTCTGCGCGTCAATCAGGCAGGCCTTGGTCGTGGTTGACCCGCCGTCAACGCCGAGAATGTATTCCCTTCCCGCCTGAACCTTTCCTTTTTTTGATGGGATATAGGTCACCCTGCTTTCCGCGGCCCGCAGGCTCCTGAACCGCTTGTACTGCACTTTCGCCGGTTTAAGGAGCTTCTCGATCGGGGGGAGGATACTTCCGCTCTGTTTGGCCAGAAGCGCGGCGCCGAACGATTCGAAGTAGGGCGCCTGCTCCGGCACGATGAATTCCACTTCGGGAAGGCGTTCGCTTACGAACCGGATGATATAGCGGTTCAGTGTGACGCCGCCGGTGAGGAGCACCTTGCCGCGGGTGACGCGGGCACGCTTGAGAAAGTCGATCACCTTCGTCGCCATCACATCGCTCAAGGAGAGGACTATATCCCCCTTGGTCGCTTCGCCCTTGTTGAGACGATGCGTGCAGTCGCTTTTCATAAATACCGAGCAGCGGGTGGAAAGCTTCAGTACTCTGCTGTCCTCAGGTATGCGGTTGACGTCATCAAGCCGCAAATCCATGCGTCCGAGCTGCTGTCTGAAGAATTCGCCGGTACCCGACGCGCATTTGTTGCCGGAAAAGGTCGTGACGATTCTGTTGTTCTCATTAATTGTATACACGATAAGGTTTTCACCGCCGAGAGAAACGACCGCATCCACATGATGGCGGCTGTGGCCGAGCGCGGTTTCGATGCAGAGCGGTTCGATGACGCTGTTTATATTGAGCAGGTGCCTGCCTTCAGTGCCGGTCGCGAGCGATTTCAGGTCGCGCGGCAGGGTCTTTGCCTTCAGGATGTTCTGAAGTGTCTGATAGAAATTGCCTTCGTGGGGTTCGACGGCGCTCCAGAGTATCGAATATCCCTCGAGCATGGTGACCTTGACATTTGAAGAGCCGATGTTTATTCCCAGGCTGTGCATTATCTACACCTCCAATTCAAAAATCAGAGGCATAGAGAATACCGGTCTTTTCAAATTTGTCTATAAGTTTTTTTTTCATGGAGCAGGTAATTGGGATCATGCTTCCCGGCGGTAAATATCGGCAGGATCCGGATAGATATATCCTTCAATGCCGGAAAGAATCGCCGCATCTTTTTTTTATTGATTATTTTCGCGCCGCGTCGGAAATATGCAGCAATTCTTTGATCAGGGGGATTACCGTGAAAAAAGCAAGCATTGGAATTATCGGCGGCTCCGGGCTGTACGACATCGAGGGAATCAATGTCGTCGATGAGGTAACCATCGAAACGCCGTGGGGCAAGCCTTCAGATAGCATAGTCATCGCGGAAGCAGGAGGAAAGCGCGCGGCGTTCCTCCCGCGGCACGGACGCGGACACGTCTACCTTCCGCACGAGATCAATTTCCGCGCTAATATCGCCGCGCTGAAGATGATAGGGGTCGAGGAGATACTGGCCTTCTCGGCGGTGGGAAGCCTCAAGGAGGGGATCCATCCGCTCGACTTCATTATCCCCAACCAGGTGATCGACAGGACGAAAGGAAGGGTGAGCAGCTTTTTCGGCGAGGGGGTTGCCGCCCATATCTCGTTTGCGCATCCGTTCTGCGAGCGGCTCCATCATATCATTCAGCCCGCGGCCGAAAAGCTCAAGATCAGGCTCCACACCAACGAGACGCTCATCTGCATGGAAGGCCCGGCGTTTTCCACAAGGGCGGAAAGCTACCTGTACCGGTCATGGGGCGCGGGCGTGATCAACATGAGCGCACTGCCGGAGGCCAAGCTCGCGCGCGAAGCTGAAATGTGCTACTCGATGATCTGCATGGCGACCGATTATGACTGCTGGAAGGATGACGAGGAGCACGTATCGGTGGATATGCTTATCGGCAACCTCAACAGCAACGCACAGCGCGCCAAGGATCTGCTCAAAACCCTGCTGCTTCAGATGGGACAGGAACGGGACTGCGCCTGCAAGGACACGGTGAAATACGCCGTGATTACCGCACCAGAAAAGCGCAACCCGGAAACGATAAAGAAGCTCCACGAGATACTGCCCGCTTATTTTTAACAGGGTTCAGAGCATCCCGTTTCACGCGGGAAACATAAAAAAAACGGCATCCATCAGGGATGCCGTTTTTTGGTGTCGTGCGTTTATCCTATCAGCTTAACGTATTCGGGAACAATGTCATCCGTAAAGAGTTTCATCCCCTCGTAGGTCTTATGGTGTTTGAGCATGTCCCGTATAACGCCGAAGGGGAGGGTGGATACATGCGCGCCTGCCAGCGCCGCTTCGCGGACCTGCCGTGTGTTGCGAAGGGAGGCGGCCAGCACCTCGGATTTGAGGCCGTAGCGCGCCACGATCTCCACGCATTGCGAAACAAGATCGATGCCGGATATAATCCCGTCTTCATCGAGGTATTCATCTCCCTGGATCAATCCGTCGGCGGGGAAGTAATCGGTTTTCTTGAATTCCATTCCCGCCTTCTTCCTCAGGTAATCATCAACCCGGCCCGCGAATGGGCTTAAGTAGGTGGCGCCGGCTTTCGCGGCGAGCATCGCCTGTTCCGGGGTGAATATCAGCGTGCAGTTGACCGGTATCGTTCTGGCGGCAAGCTTTTTGATCGCGTGGATCCCGTCGAAGTGGGTTGCGTCATCGTCCTTGAACGCGGGGTTGACCGGGATTTTGATAATGACATTGCCGGCGATCGGGTTGAAGCGTTCGTAGAGGTTGATCCCCTGCCGGACCATGCCGTCCGCGGAGGTTTCGGTAACCTCGAGGCTCACCGGGGTCCCCTTCGCTGTCTTGAGAATTGCGCCGATATACGATTCCAGATCAAGTTTCTCGCCCTTCGCGACGCGTCTGTCCACGGCATTTTTGAGAAGCGAGGGATTGGTCGTAATGCCGTCGACGATCCCCCATTCGTACGCCTGCCTGATCTCGTCAAGATCGGCGCTGTCGATAAATATTTTCACGGATATACCCCCTGGTTTTTACATACGGATAATCGATATACTACATTCCGGAAAGCGCGGGTGCAACATATTTTTATCAATTACGCCGGGCATCGTTGAGCGTCAACTGAATTTCTGACCCCGCCGCGCATTTATGGCTATCGGGTGCGCGGCGGGGCGACATTTGAGGTCTCCAGGCGGAAATGAATTGACAGCAGAATATTTGTATCCCCATCATCCATGATATGAGGTTAAGGAATGAGTATCCTCTTTAGACAGGAGCACTACATGAATATGAAGAAGGTATTGTGGTTTTGCGTTATCGGGATAGTTCTGATATCCGGATGCAAAGGGAAGAATGACGTGCTGGCGACTTACACCAGCGGAACCATCACCAGGGGCGATCTGTATTCATGGCTCGATTCATATTCCCGTGATAAAAAGGCGATCCTGAAAAATAAAAATCTGCAGAAGAAAGGGCTTGAAAGAGTTTTCTACTGGCGGGTGGCGCTGAAGGAAGCCAAAGAAAAAGGTTTTGACCAGACCGATGAGTATAAGCGCGCGGCGGCCAATGATGAAGAAGCCCATCTGATCCAGTATGTGATAAACAACGAAATAAGAAAGACCGCAAAATTCGAAGAGCCCGCGGTAAGGATGCAGCAGATTGTAATACGGGCCAAGACTTTTGCCATACGAAACAGTAAGATGACCAAACTCAACGACAAGGAAACCGCTGAGGCCGTTTCCGAAGCGCAGACAAAAGCGCGCCAGGTGATAGAGAGGCTTTCCAGGGGTGAACGGTTTGAGGAACTTGCGAAAAGTGTATCCGACGATTATTCAAAACATGCCGGAGGCGATGTCGGATATATGACCAAATACGCAATGCCGCCCGATCTGGCGCGTGTCGTGTTCTCATTACGTGAGGGGGAGTTCACAAAAGAGCCGGTACGTATTAATGAAGTCTTTTATATTGTAAAGGTGAATGACAAGTCTGTCCTTACACCGCGCAATATCGAAAGAGTAATAGATAAAAAGAATATTGCCGACAGGCTCAGGAACCAGCTGGTCAGAATTGAGGAAGAGCGCTATCTTCACCAGCTTATGTCAGCACCCGATGTAGAGATACATCTCGATAAGGTTGATAGCCCGAAAAAAGATGAGCTCATTTTTAAGGTCGGCAACTCGACTTTTACGGTGGGAGACCTTAACAGCCGGATAGAAGCGGCCAAAGGAGTGCAGCCGGTTCCGGACCCGCGCGACCCAAAAATGACAGCGCTCCAGCGTCAGCGCCGTGCAGTGCGGATACTGAGGTATCAGCTTCTGAAGCGTGTGGCTGAAAACAAGCATATTCTCACCAGCCCGGATTACCTAAAAGAGCGTAACAGTAAGCAGGAAGCGATTCTGGTAATGGAGTATTTGCGCACCATAGGACGAAACGAAGTGAAAGTTTCTGAAAATGAGGTCAGAGCCGAGTATGATAAACTTGTAAAGGCCCGATCATCCGCTCCGGATGCCGCCACGCTGAAGAGTCAGCTCAAGGATCTTAACTACGGAGTGGCCCGGAATTATATCCTGCGAGGACTTACGGCAAAGCGCCAGGAGGAACTGGTAAATAAGTGGAAAGAAGACCGCAAAAATGAATTGTCTTTTCGTATAATTGAAAAGGAACTGGAAGGCAAGTAACGCAAACAGAAAAAGGCTCTGAACCTTTTTTTATAGATATAGTTCAATAGATATGGTTCAGAGCCCCATGATAGTAAAAGGTCACGGTTCGCTATTGAGGTGTTTGTAAATTGTTTAAGCTCTTCATTATGAAGAATGTGAGCATCAGTCTGAAAAATGTTTTTTGAAACAAAACGGGGCAGTAGTGCAATTATTTGATCGCAATGCTGTTACCTGATTTTTTTAGTATGGGCGGGTTCTTTTTGTCGGGCAATTGCTTAAGAAACAAGTGTATAGCGCTTAAGATAAATATCTTCATATTCAAGAAATCGCCTCGTCCTTTCTTCAAAAGTATCCCCAAGATTCTGAAAGTAATGATGAAGCGTGATTCTTATAGTCGATACAAATTTCTCCTCGAGGTATGCCCGGATCGTTCCATACTTTGATTTCCGGGGATTTTTCACTACCCCTTTGCGAACGGGATTGTAGGCGATATACCACATGAGATAGAAGAAATACCGTTCAGGATTATCGGATTCCTCGACTATTCTGCATCGGAAACGTTCATTCCATAGTGTGCCCGTCCGCCCCATCCTACGGTTATATCCTTCTGTAATTCGCGCCTTGTTGTACTGCATGATTCGGGAGATAGTTTCCCCCTGTTCTTTCGTGCGGATTATAAGGTGAAAGTGGTTTTCAACGAACTCGACCTGGATGAGCTCGAAGTCATACTTGTCGAGCGCACGATTGATCGAATCTACGGCAATATCCTTCACAAAATCGGGGGATAAAAGGTTGCGCAGTTCGATACATCGCGAATAGCAATGATAGGTGACTTCAGGCAGGCATTTCCGCAAAGGCCAGGCCATGTATCCTCCTCAAGAACGTGATATAAAGAGATACGATTTTTCAAAGGATAACATTAAAAGAAAAGGCTCTGAACCCTGTAAAGAGGTGTTAAAAATTTATATCTTGCCCGGATTATTCTTGAATACCATATCCTTCACGATAGAATAGTGGAACAATTTCAATACAAGGTGGTTTTATGAGTGATCGCTGCGGGATCAATCCGGAACTGAATAAACTGCGCCTGACGGAATCCGTTCGCGGATCCGGGTGAGCGTCGAAAATAGGTCCGGCGGACCTTTCGAAAGTGCTTGCATCGCTGTCTTTTCCCGCAGATGAGCGGGTGCTGGTCGGCCTGGAAACAAGCGACGATGCCGGCGTATTCCGTATTTCGTCCGATACCGCCCTTGTGCAGACGGTTGATTTTTTAACTCCGGTCGTTGATGATCCATACGTCTTCGGGCAGATCGCGGTTTGTAACGGCCTTTCTGATATCTACGCAATGGGGGCCTCGCCTCTTACGGCTCTGAACCTGATCTGTTTTCCGACCAGTAAGTTCAGCCTGGATATACTCTCTAAAATACTCGAGGGCGGGCTTGCGATGCTCGACCGGGCAGGGGTGCGTCTTCTGGGCGGTCACAGCGTGGAAGATGATGAACTGAAATTCGGCATCGCTGCAACTGGAGTGGTCCATCCTGGCAGGATTATACGCAATTGTGATATCTGTCTTGGAGATGCTCTCGTGCTCACAAAGCCGCTTGGCACCGGCATCATCAGCACCGCGGTCAAAGCGGCGATTGCCGATCCAGACACATCGGGGCCATATATAGAATCAATGACCTTGCTCAATGACAGGGCGGCGGAGATAATGAAGGAGTTTTCCGTTCATGCCTGCACCGACATCACAGGATTCGGGCTTATAGGCCATCTGAGCGAAATGCTGCAGATGAGGGATATGGAGATTTCCATCCGCACTGAAAAACTTCCGATCCTTCCGGGAGCGATTGATCTCGCGCGAATGGGCATCATCCCCGCAGGCATGTACCGGAACCGCGAATATGTCGGTGCTCTCTGTGAAATTAATCCCGTGCTCCCCCAGGAACTGTCAGATGTCGCGTTTGATCCGCAAACGTCAGGGGGGCTGGTGATCGCACTGCCGGAAAAAGAGGCTCTGAACCTCATCGAGAGACTTCATGAAAACGGCATCAAACACGCGTCGGTGATAGCTGGCGTAAAAGAATCCGCCATGCCCCTTATCCGGATTGATTAACGCCGAATTGTAAGAAGGATTTCGCGGGCAGCTTCCAGGGCCCGGGCGCGGTGGCTGATGCGGTTTTTCTCTTCAAGCGGTATTTCAGCCATGGTCCTGCCATACTCCGGAAGGAAAAAGATCGGGTCATAGCCGAATCCGTGATCGCCGCGCATTTCGCGGAGTATAATTCCCTCGCAGGTCCCTTCCGTCACATGTTCACTTCCGTCCGGAAGCACCATCGCGATTGTGCAGACAAAACGCGCGGTCCGCTTTCCATCCGGCACGCCACGCATTTTATCGAGTACGAGCCTGTTTCGTTCATCGTCGTCCGCGTCGTCACCGGCATAGCGCGCAGATCGTATCCCCGGCTCGCCGTTCAGCGCGTCGATTACAAGGCCCGAGTCATCTGCTAACGCAGCGCATCCCGTGAAACCCGCAATAGCGCGCGCTTTTTTGAGGGCGTTTTCCGCGAAGGTCGACCCATCCTCCACCACATCGGGGGCTTCTCCGAAATCCGTGAGTGAAAGGACTTCAATTCCGGGAACTGAATGAAATTTATTGTTAATTTCCCGCACCTTCCCGGCATTCTTCGTCGCTATCACAAGTTTCATGTTCATTCTCCTCCGACGGTTACCGAACCCTATCTATCCGGCAGAATCCCGGCAACCATATTTCAATTAGATTCGAGCGGTGGGTGGAATAAAAATGTAATTGCGTTCTTTTTGAAAAAATGTAGTATTTATTTCAGTAAAAGGAGGTACGTAATGGATTTTAACCTGAGCGTCGGCGCTTTCTCCACGGAACAGAAGGCCGTTCCCATGGAAGAAGGAAAGCTTTATGATGTTATCATTATCGGCGGCGGCCCGGCGGCAATGACGGCCGCGGTCTACTGTATGCGCAAGGGCGTAACCACGGGATTTATCACCAGGGACCTCGGCGGCCAGGTCGCGGAGACAGCCGGCATTGAAAACTATCTCGGATACAAGTATATAGAAGGCAGGGAGCTCGTTGACAGATTCGTCGAACAGGTTAAACAGTTCGGTATCGGTCTGCGGGAAGCGGACGCCGTGACGAAAATTTCCGAAGGTCCGGTGAAATCGGTTCTTTGTGAGAGCGGAAAGACCTTCCAGGCCAGAACGGTTATCATCGCCTCGGGCAACCGCTGGCGGCATCTCGGCGTCCCGGGTGAAGCCGAGCTTACCGGCAGGGGCGTGGCTTACTGCGCCATCTGTGATGCACCGCTTTTCGCGGGGAAGAAAGTTGCGGTGGTCGGCGGAGGAAATACCGGCGTAGAGGCGGTGATCGACCTCGCGAAAGTGGCGGAAAAAGTCGTGCTGGTGCAAAACCTCGCTCACCTCACTGCCGATAAGGTTCTCATTGAAGCTATGGCCCGATATCAGAACGTGGAAATGTTTTTTGAGCATGAGGTGCGGGCAATCAAGGGAACCATGGGAGTCGAAGGGCTGGTGGTCGCGGATAAAAAAACCGGTTCAGAGCATGTTCTTGGTGTGAATGGAGTATTCATATCCATCGGACTCATCCCCAATGCCGATATGGTGAAGGGACTTGTGAAACTGACGCCGATGGGAGAGATCGTAGTGGATTGCGCCTGTGGGTCGAGCGTACCGGGGATATTCGCGGCAGGCGATGTCACCTCGGTACCGTACAAACAGATCATTATCGCCGCGGGTGAGGGGGCGAAAGCGGCACTTTCGGCCTGCGATTATGTTTTGAAAGGAGAATAAAACTCTTACAGTGAGGAGGAGAGCCTATGCCTTTTTTTGATGACAAAATACGAGCTCAATTGAAAGAAGCGCTTGCACCGATGAAAGATACGGTGCACATGGCCTTCTTCACTCAGGAAATGGAATGTCATGCCTGCGCGGACACGCACCAGTTCCTGACGGAGATGACCGGGATCAGCGAAAAGCTCGATCTTATCGTGTGGGATTTTGTGAAGGACGGGGAAAAAGCCAGGTATTATAAAATCGATAAAATCCCGGCAATCCTGTTCCTTGACAGTAAAGACAATGATACGGGGATACGATTTTACGGATTTCCGGGCGGATATGAGATCAATTCGTTCCTGCGCGCTCTTCTCGAAGTTTCGGGAGTGAGAGAGAAGCTGCCCGATCCAGTCATGGCGAGGATTCAAAAGATACAGAAGGATATTCATATCCAGGTCTTCGTCTCGCTCTCCTGACCGTACTGTCCCGGTGCCGTGAGCACCGCCCACAGGATCGCGCTTGAGAACGAAAATATCAGGGCTGACATGGTCGAAAGCACACAGTTCGTCCAGGAAGCGGTCAAATACAATGTAAGTTCAGTGCCGAAGGTCGTAATAAACGATACGATAGAATTTGTAGGGGCGTATCCGATAGAGCAGTTTCTTGGCTATATAGAGAAAGCCTGATATCGGGAAAAGGCACGCACCCCGCAATCACGGACGCGCCTTCCCCGCCGGGAGTGATCCCGGCGGAACGAGGGCGGAGTCGAGCACCTGACGCCTCTCGAATGGAGGATTAACCGCGACCGGTTTCATCTCTTCGGCAGCCCGAAGATGATTCCAGAGCTGTTTCGGCTCCTGCCCGATCCTCCAGAACGATACCCGTGAAACCCCGATGGTGTTGTACATCTCCAGCTTGTCCAGAATCGACGCGGTGTCGTCATAATAAATCCTCACCGGCACTTTTTCCCTGTATTCAAGATAGGGCCCTCTGTCGCGGTCGTAACGGGGACGGGCCTTCCTGTTCTTAATGATCTTTTCGACTTCGGCGAAACGAAGCGCCCGGTTCATGGTATGGCGTTGCCAGGCCCGCCCGTACAGGGGAAGCCCCATTATCAGTTTTTCAGGGGGGATCGTGGTCGATGCGTAAGTGGCGATGTCACGGCACCATGGCAGCGAGGCGATGGGGCCCGGTTCGCTCGTGCTCCAGTGCTGATCGTAGGCCATGATAATGACGCGATCGACGATTCCGGCTATCGCCGGATACGGATAGGCGTCATTCACCGCGAACCGGCGGGGAGGGATCGCCACGCTCAGTATCTTTTCCGGCCCGAGCCTTGATTTCAGCTCACGAAGAAAATCGAGGAATGGAGCGGCGTCTCCGCTGGGTATCGCCTCGAAATCGAGCTGTATGCCGCTGAAGGAAGCGGACTTTGCGACTATATCCTCCATCAGGGCCTTGCGCTGGGGCAGCGAAGCGTCAAGGCAGCGGTGCAGCAGCCATGAGTTGGTGAGCTCGAATACGACAAGGTGCACACGCGGCGTGGTGCCGTTTTTCAGACGTATATCAGGCGTTTTCGAGCTGTATTTGAGGCGGCCGTTTTCCAGTATCGACGCCCCGAAAAACCCGATGTCGGTGAACGGTTCGTTGCCTTTTAACGCTTTCTCCTCGCCCGACATCAGGTACCCCCAGATTTCATGAAACTGGATCGACCTGCCAGTGGCTATGGTCCGCTCTGCCGAGGAGCCCATACATGCGCTGAAAATGTATATTGTAATAAATGTAACAAAAATAATATTTTTTAGTGTAATAAATTTACTCATATAAAAAAGTTTTTCCTTTTAAGTATTGATGGATAAACATAATAAAGGTAAGTTTTCATCAATAGTTATTTAGCCTATATTATAAATTATGTCCAAAATGATTTTTGTAGCGAATATCGTTTATTTGTTTTCGGCCATCGCTCTACCAGGTGTGCACGGACGATAGCTTTACCTTTGCCTCCTGGACACCGCGCGAAAAAATTGAATTGTTTCCGTGGTGCTCTGGTTCAGGGAAATATCTCTGGGCGAACATACGATCCTGTCCCGCTCATAGGTAAGATATCCGGTACGCTTTCCCTGCGTTCGCAGCAGAATCCTGTTTGATTCCACAGAGAAGTTCCATTCCCTTGAATGCAGCCGGTGGTCCGGTGTGACGGTGATGCTGCGCAGCACCTCATCGGTGACAAAAACAAGGCTGATCCCCGTCTGCCGGTAGGTGCCTTCCCATGCCGTTCCGCGGATATCGGAAAGGCTGACCCGGTTGCAGGCCGAAGTTAAAATAATCGCTGTGAGCGCTATCAGTATCCGGCATAGTCGCATGACTTCCTCCCGTCCGGAATTACCGGGACATCCCCTGTATCTTTTTCGGAAAAACCGGCGCGGTCAAGAAGAAATTACTGAAAATAGGCTGTACAAATTTTGTGACTCGGGGTAGGTCAATCACATTATGAAAATGAAACAGATACATTGTATCATACTGTGCTGCTGCGTACTGTTTGCGATCGGGTCATGCAAAAAGGACCGGAATTCCCCTGCGGGCATTCTTGAACGTATCAAAGAGCTTCAGCAGGCAGGCAAACAGGAGGAGGCCCGGCGGTATTATACCGACGGGACCAGGGACGCGCTCGTCACCTTTATCAGGGAAAATCCCGGGCTTACCGAAGCCCATCTTGGCATTGACCGTTTCTTTGCGAAGGGATCGGAGTGGGACGTGGTGAAGGAATCTCAGAGCGGAGACAGGGCCGAAGTGGCCATCCAGTATACCGCGTTTCCCGGCGACACCATGAAGGGCTTCGCGATGACCTTCCAGTTTAAAAGGGAAGGCGGCGCCTGGAAGCTTGATTTCGAGCGTGAAATTGAACACATGAGCGGCAGAGGCCCGGCCCGTTGATCAGGGCCGGGGCATTGTTTAAAAAATCGATATGCCGAGATTGAGGAGAATGTCGTCGCGCAGTTCAAGCGCCTCCTCGTTTTCCGGGTCAAGCTTGACAAGGTTGAGGCAGGCTATGTAGGCCATGAAGAGGTCGCCAGCTTCGCAGTAAAGGTTGATAAGGTTGAAGTGCGTTTCAAGAAGCTCCGGGTCGGCTTCGAGCGATTTTGTGTAGTAATGGACGGCTGCTTCGTAGTTGCCGATCTCCCAGTAGACCCCGGCGAGGTTCGCAAGAATCACGGCGTCATCGGGATACATGCGGATCGCTTTCTCAAGAATGAGCGCCGATGCCTTGAGCCTGCCCATCTCGCACAGCGATATCCCGAGCCCGTTCAGTATGTCTGGATCATAGCCGTTAAGCCGTACGCCGATGCTGAAAAGCTGGAACGCCTTTTTGTACTCGCCTGAGTCCACACACTCGTAACCGAAATCGATGAGGCTGTACCTGTCGTTGGAAAATACTCCCAGCTGCTCATTGGTCAGTATTTTCTTCAGTTGCTCGTTGTAGCTCTTGCTGTCCTTCATGTCCGCGGGATTAATCATGGTCTATTTGGATAAGAAAATGAATGATTGAAATTGTCAATACTTTTGGATAAAAAATTGTTCCGGGTGAAAATAGACTTTCCGTCCCGCGGATAAAGGAGCTTGACATTAATCCGTTTTACGTGTTTTCTGAAAATTCCTGCGTCGCTCAACGGACGCGAATATGACGGTGATAAGGTGAATATGAATCTTCCACGTTCGAGCGGGATGCTTCTTCACATCTCCAGCCTGCCGGGCCGGTACGGCATCGGAACCCTGGGGGACGAGGCGTATGAGTTTGCCGATACCCTGAAGCGCGCCGGGCAGCGTTACTGGCAGATACTCCCGATCGGTCCGGTGGTCGGGGCGTTCGGGTTTTCCCCCTACGCCTCCCCTTCGACGTTCGCGGGAAACCCGCTTTTTATCAGCATCGAACGCATGATAAATGAAAGCTGGTGCGCGCTCACGTGCGGCACTGATGAATTTGCGCAGGACCACTTCGTCGATTTTGAGCGCGTAGTTTCCCATCGCGCTCAATTTTTTGCAGAAGCGGCAAGGCAGTTTTTTTCCGGCGCTTCCGGTAGTGAGAAGAAGGAGTTTGACCGCTTCTGCGCCGGTCAGGCCGATTGGCTTGATGATTACGCGCTCTACATGGCGCTTTCCGTAAAGCACGGAACATTCAACTGGCTTATGTGGGATACGCCGGTTGCACGCAGGGAGCCCGCCGCGCTTGCGCGGGAGCGAAAAGAGCTGGAAGAGGAGATTCGTATCCACCTCTTCGTGCAGTATCAGTTTTTCCGGCAGTGGAAAGCGTTAAGGGAATACTGCAACGATAACGGCATCGAGCTTATCGGCGATATCCCGATCTATATAACGCTCGACGGCGCGGACGCCTGGGCGAACCCGGAGATCCTCGATCTTGACCCTGAAACAGGCGCCCCGCTCGCGGTCGCCGGAGTGCCGCCGGATTATTTCAGCGAAACCGGCCAGCGGTGGGGGAACCCTCTTTACTGGTGGCACGACGAAAAGGACGCGCTGCGCGAGGAGACGCTTTCATGGTGGAAGCGGCGTATATCCCACCTGAAAGATATGGTCGATATCGTCCGCATCGACCACTTCAGGGGTTTCGAATCGTTCTGGTCGGTGCCCGCCGATGAAGAGACCGCCGTCAACGGCGAGTGGGTGCCGGGACCGGGGATGCCGTTCTTTTCATGGCTTCGGAGCGAGCTTGGCGACCTTCCGCTGATCGCCGAAGACCTCGGTGTCATCACGCCCGAGGTGAAGGCGCTTCGCGACGGACTTGGGCTTCCGGGGATGAAGATCCTGCAATTCGCGTTCGACTTCAACGCGAAAAACGAATACCTGCCTCACAATATTGAAACGCCGAACTGCCTGCTTTATACCGGCACACACGACAATAACACCACAAACGGATGGTTCTACGGAACGGAACTTTCTGACGACGCACGCGCGTACGTTCTGGAATACATTGGAAGCGAGCGGTTCAATGATTTTCACTGGCAGCTTATCCGTCTCGCGTACATGTCGGTGGCGCGGCTGGTGATTGTCCCGGTGCAGGACATGCTCGGATACGGCCATGAGTTCCGGATGAACACGCCGGGAACGGCACACGGCAACTGGGGATGGAAACTCGTGCCCGGCGAGATTACCGATGAGATGGTCGCGCGGATCGCGCGGATGACCGCCCTGTATAACCGCTCGGCTGAAGCGGAAGAATCCGCGCGCAACGGCCGCGATTAAAAGAGGAAGCCTTTCGGTATCACAACGATCCCCTCGTCGGTGACGGTAAACCGTTTCCGGTCATGCTCGAGATCGTAGCCGATCACCTCGCCTTCGGGTATCTTTATCCGCTTATCGACGATGGTATTTTTAATTCGTGTGTGCCTGCCCACGCTTGCCCCGTGCATGATGATCGAGTCCTGGATGTCGGTATAGCTGTTGATCTTGACTCCGGGGGATATGATCGAGCGGTAGACCTTCCCGCCGCTGATGATCGCGCCGTTTGATATGAGCGAGTTAGTCGCCGTACCGCGGCGGTCATCCATATCGAAGAGTGTTTTTGCCGGCGGGAACTGTTCCATGTTTGTGCGGATGATCCAGTCCCGGTCGTACAGGTTGAGTTTCGGCTGGGGAGATACAAGGTCCATGTTCGTTTCGAAATATGATTTGATCGTCCCGATATCCATCCAGTAGGCCCGCTCGCCTTCATGCTCAACATAGTCGTAGGTAAAGACCCGGTCTGTCTGGTATATCCTCGGGATAATGTCCTTGCCGAAATCGTTGGACCCTTCCATCTTGTGGTCCTGCGAGAGATATTTCACGAGCCTTTCGGTCTTGAAAATGTATATCCCCATCGAAATGAACGAGAGGTCGTTTTTCCCGGGGATGCTTTTCGGATTGTCCGGTTTTTCCGCGAAACCGATGACGCGCTGGCTGGTGTCGACTTCAAGGACGCCGAACCGCTTCGCGTCTTCACACGGCGTCTCGATCGCGGCGATCGTCATATCGGCGTCATTCCGCACGTGAAAATCGATCATCTTGTTGTAATCCATCTTGTAGATGTGGTCACCCGACAGAATGAGCACGTATTCAGGCTTTTCCATCTCGATGATGTAGATGTTCTGGAAGATGGCGTCGGCCGTGCCCTGATACCAGTCGGCGGTAATCCGCTGCTGCGGGGGAACGACGTCGATGAAACTTCCCAGTTCGCGGTGAAAAAGGTTCCACGCGGTGCTGATGTGCCGTTCGAGGGAGAGCGACTTGTACTGGGTGAGCACAATGATCTTCTTTAAATCAGAATTGAGGCAGTTGCTCAGGGGGAAATCTATTATCCGGTAGACTCCGCCGAAATGAACGGCCGGTTTCGACCGGTCGCGCGTGAGGGGGTAGAGACGTTCTCCCTGTCCGCCCGCAAGAATGAAGGTGAGAGTCTTTCGTACGTAATGGGTCATTTCGATCGTGATGAAAAGATCTCTTTGATCTTGTCCTTGAGTTCCTGTAAATTGGATGACTTGGTGATGTAGGCGTCCGCTGTCCAGGTCATGAAATTGCTCTTGTAATTGGAATAGGCGGTATAGATTATGATCGGGATCTTCTTGTCGCGCGACAGGATTTTCCCGAGCGCCTCAATGCCGTCCATCTCAGGCATGCGTATGTCGAGTATCACCAGATCGTACTTGTTGCTCTTCACCATCTCGACGGCCTCTTTGCCGTTGGCGGCCTGTTCGACCTGATAGCCCTCGTCCTGAAGCTCCATTGCATAGAGCTCGCGCTGGTGCTGCTCATCCTCGACAATCAGTATTTTGCTCATGATGTTCCCCCGAAATCTTGATTGAAATACTAAGCCTTATGATTCCTTTTTTCAAACAGATTTTCAAGCATTTTTTAACGCCGCCGCAATTCAGCATGCGTCACGGTTTTTCAGCCCTCACTTCGGGATGTTGAGAGTTATCCGGAATTCCGCGCCGCCGCCCTCACGGTTGAACGCGGCAATCTCGCCGTTGTGATCGGTTATAATTTTTTTCGTTATCGAAAGGCCGAGCCCCACTCCGGTCACCTTGGTGGTGAAGAACGGCTCGAAAACATGCATAAGATCGTCCCGGATGATGCCGGTTCCGCTGTCGAGGACCCTTATGACCAGCGTGTCGTCATCGGATTCCGTTATCACTTCGACAACTCCTTCGGGAGGAGTCGCGTCAATGGCATTCTGAAGAAGGTTCAGCATTACCTGCTTCATCTGGTTAAAATCGGATTTGACGAGCGGGAGATTGTCCGCCAGGGTCATTTTGAATTTAATTCTCCGCTCCTGGAAAAGGTTTCTCAAAAGATCATAGGTATCCTCGATCACTTCATTGATATTGTTGAACTCCATGATGAACTTCGAGGAGCGGGAAAAATCCATCACGTTTGAAAGGGTCTTTTCCAGCCGCTCGGATTCCTTCAGTACCACTTTGGCGGCCATGTCGATCCGATCGGTGTTCTTTGCGGCGCTGCCCTGGTTTAACTGGATGATCCGTCTGGCGTATCCGCCCATCGTGACGAGGGGATTGCGGATTTCATGGGCGATATGGGACGCGATGCGTCCCACGGCGGCGAGCTTTTCTGACTCGAGCATCGCCTCCTGGCGGTCGCGGATTTTCGCCATCTCCTTTTTTATCAGGTGCAGGCTGTTGTAGCTTTCGATGAGAAGCGTCGCCTGGAACGCGAAGATGGACAGGAGCTCAATATTGTCGTTGCTGATGGGCGCCTGGTTGAACTTGTTGTCGGCGATGATGATGCCGATCGGCTTGTTGACTGAAACCAGCGGTGTCACCACAAACTCGCGCACGTCCATAAACTGGCGCACGGCGTCATCAAGCCGCGAGTCCGATCCGGCGTCGTAGATGTGGATGCTTTCCCGCTTGAGGAACGACTGGGCGAAGATGCTGTTGTCATCAATGGGGAACTGCGCGCTCTGGATACGGTCGAGGAGGCGCTTCCCCTTCGCTTCCTTTTCATTGAACGATTTGAGCTGGCTGAAGATATCGAGATCGCAGCTTGACACCGAACTCCATATCTCGATAGCCTCCTCGAGCGTGTCAGGGCCGACCGCCATTTTCCCCACAAGGCTTTTCTTTGAATGGTCCATCATGAAAAGCATTGCCCTGTTGAAGCCGAGCCCGGAGCCAGACGTAACTCCGGTGAGAAGGGCGTGTATGACGCTGTCGATTTCGTCGTCTCGCTGAATGGATTCTGAGACCTGGCTTATCAGGTTGATCTGGAAGTCCTTCTTGCAGATGTTGGTCACGTCGTCGATGACAAAGATGATCTGCGTCTCGCCGCGCACCCGCATGATCGAAAGCTTGATGTCGGCGATGATCGATATGCGGTTGGTCGAAACAAGGTGTGTTTTTTCAAGCACCACCGGCTCTTCGTCCGAAAGCAGCTTCTGGATGCTGTCGCGGATGGTAGAGGTCAGGAAGATGAATACATCCTCAATCCGCTGGCCCGACAGCTCGTCGAGATCGAACTGGAACTTGCGGCAGAAGCTTTCGTTCGCGAATATGACCTCGAGCTTTTCGTTAAGGACGATAAAGTAGGATGTTATCGAAAGTACGATGTTGTGGTAAAGCTCTCTGAGGTTTTCGATCTCGTTTTTCTGTGATGATATCAGGCTTTCAAGGTGCCTGCCCATGATCAGGAGGTCGTGTTGTATGTGCGTGAAATAATCGCCGGCAATGCGGTCAAGAAACGGCGTGGGATGATTGTTATCCGCCTGCGTGAACGCGAACCTCCCCTTTTTGTAGTCATTCAGGATCGTGGAGATGGCGTTGATCTTTTTATAGATGCCGGAATGGATTCTCCAGAGGAGGGCGACTTTCAGGATAATAAAGAGTGACAGGCCCGGCAGCGCGTAATAAAGGAAAGGAACTGAAAGGCTGTTGAAAAACATGAAAAAACCGAGCAGCAGACCAATGAGAATAATGTCTGGTAAAAGGGAAAAATTGAGTTTTAACCGTTGTCGATTATTCATGGTGTCTGTCAGATATGAGTTTCTGCGCTACGGGAATGGGATCATAATATACTGAACCGATACAGAATTCAACCAATAATGCTTGAGAGCGGCATTTTTTTCTTCCCGCCATGATATCACACTTGAGCGGAATGAGAGGCAGGCCTTCTCCATGGAATAATTTATGATGATTTTACCGGGATCGACCGAAACTGATACTAATCAGGGTTCTCCGCATTGCGGGGAAATCGGTATGCATACGCGAAAACAGCGGCCGGGGAATACCGGGTATTTTTGCTTGACTCATCCGGTTCGGTTTATTAAAGTTTCTGCATTATATTTTCGCGGCTGATAGTCGTACCGAGATCATATGGGGATATATAGATGAAGAAATGGGGCATAACCGGCGTCACAACCCTGACGCCCGACGAAGTGATCTATGATTCGACGGTCCTCATCGGCAATGATAAGATCGAGAAGGTTGCGGAAGGCGAAATCAAAACCGCCATCCTCGCGTCAGTAGAGGAGGGAATTCTTCTTCCGGGTTTTATCAATGCCCATGACCATCTTATCGGTAACTATTATCCGAAAGTGGGAAACGGCCCCTATGAAAACTGGCTTCCCTGGGACAACGACCTGAAGAGCTCCCCTCTCTATCAGGAGCGGCAGCAGATCGAAAACCGCGATCTTCATATGCTGGGCGCCTATCGTAATCTGGTTTCAGGCGTCACCACCGTATCGGACCATATCCCGCAGTTTGTGCATGACCCTTTTCTCGATCTTATGCCTGTCCGGGTCATCAGGGACTATGCGCTGGTTCATTCGATTTCCTCGTTTGCGCTCCTCTGGGGTGAATCAATCGACGCGGAATACCGAAAGGCGATCGAGCGCGATATCCCTTTTATCACGCACATCGCCGAAGGATATGACCTTGAAACGAAGAGGGATGTCGAGGTGCTGGACAGGATGGGCGGGCTCGGCGATCATTCGGTGCTGGTACACGGACTTGCCTTCTCCGACAGCGATATCGCCCTGATCGCCAAGCGCGGCGCTTCGACCGTCTGGTGCGCCGATTCGAACATGTTCATGTTCAACAGGACCGGCCGTGTGAAGGAATGGCTCGACGCCGGGATCAACGTCTGTATCGGGACCGACTCGCCGATGTCAGGCGGGTTGAACATTCTTTATGAAATGAAATTCGATAAAGAAATATACAGGAATTTATACGGGAAGGATATCGCCGACAAGACGCTGGTGCAGATGGTGACGAAGAATCCGGCGAAAGCGTTCCATATCAAGAAAACAGGCCATGTGAAGAACGGCTATATCGCCGATCTTCTGGTGCTGCGAAGAAGAGATTCCAATCCGTACCGGTCTGTCGTTGTCTCTGAGCTTGCCGATGTCCAGCTTGTTATAATCGGGGGAATGCCCGTCTACGGCAGCGGCGAGCACCGGAGCGTTTTTGATGCACTTGGAGTAAAATACCAGGAAATAACACTTGCCGGCGAAGAGCGGCTTGTTGTCGGTGATCTCAAGGGCCTTCTCCGGAGGATAAGCCATGCGGTCGGTTTTAAAAAGGAATTTCCATTCCTGCCGGTGGATTTTGAAATTTAAATCGTGAGGATTGTGCGATGTCGAATGGTGCGCAGGGAGGAAGCGCTGGTATAAATACGAGGTCCTATAAAAGCGGATCTATCGTATACATGGAGGGGGATAAGAGCGATAATATCTATATCCTCAAGACCGGCAGGGTGATCCTAACCACCAAGAAAGTCGAGGACAGGGTCTGGGTCGAAGTCAAGGAGAACGTCAAGCCGGGAGAGTTTTTCGGCGTGAAATCGGCGCTCGGACGCTATCCGCGCGATGAAACGGCGCAGACATTCGGCGACACCATGGTGCTGGTTCTTTCGCTCGCGGATTTCGAGCGCCTCGTGCTGAAAAACCTCAATGTAGTCAAGAAAATGCTCCGCGTCTTCAGCAACCAGCTGCGCAGTATCGGGAAAAAGGTCCGCGAGGTCCTCGGTGAAAGCGAAGTGACCAATCCCGACGTGGAGCTTTTCAAGATCGGCGAGTATTATTATAAGGCCGGCAGGCTCCAGGAGGCCCAGTACGCCTACCGCAAGTTCCTCGAGTATTACCCCGACACAAAACAGGCCGGAGCGGCCAGGGAGCGCATAAAGGCGATACAGTCGGGGCAGGCGGGAATGAACACCGGCGGATTTGATGAACCGGATATGGGTGCCGATATTCCCGCCGCGTCACCAAGGGACAGCTTCAGTGACGATATGACCGATTTCAGCATAGATGAGGAACCTTCCGGCGGAGCTTCAGATGTCTTCAGCGATTCAGCCGCACCGGCCAAATCGTCCGCACGCTCTCCGCTTGCCGGCGAGATGGACGAATTTCTCATGGAAGACGAGCCATCCGGCGGGAAGACCGATGATTTCTCTTTTGACGAGCCGGCCCCCGCGAACCATGCCGGTTACGAAGAAGAAAGCGAAGATATCAACGAGATATTCTATAGAGCGATGAAGCTCTTTTCCGAAGGCCAGTACGACGAAGCGATCTCACTTTATGAGGCCGTACTCAATTTCAAGTCCCTGAAAAACGAATCGGAACGCAAGACGTTCGAGAAGGCCCATTTTGAGATCGGGCGCTGTTATTACAAGCTCAGGCGATTCAAGGAAGCGCTGGAGTCCTTCTCCGCGCTGATCAAGAAATTCCCGAACTCCGAACTTTTGAAAAGCGGGTATCTCTACATAGGCATGATTTTTGAAGACACGAAAAACGCCGAGAAAGCGCTCGGGTATTATCAGAAAATCGCTTCCATGGAACCAAAAGACCAGATCACCAAGGAGGCGGTGAATAGAATTGCGAAACTGAAGAATCAGGGGCGACGATAGTGATACTGCTTGATAATCCGATTTTTGACAAATTTACGGTCGAGTATGAGCCGAACGATATTATTTTCTGCGAATTCGAGCCGGGAAACGAATTTTATGTGATTCAGGGCGGCAGGATCAAAATCGTCAAGATCATCAACAATAACGAAAAGACGCTGGATGTGCTGAAGCCAGGCGACGTGTTCGGTGAGATGGCGATCCTCGAGGAGCAGCCGCGTTCCGCCTCCGCGATCGCTGTTGAGAAGTCGAAGCTGCTGAAGTTTCACCGCGACAATTTCGACGCGCTTCTGCTCGGAAACCCCCAGATCGCCTACAAGCTCCTGGTTATTTTCTCGAAGCGGATATACGATGCCAAGCGCAGGCTCATGATCCTTCTCCTCGACGAGCCGCAGGTCAAGGTGATGGACGTGCTCAACATGCTTGCCGAGGACGATCCCCATCTCGACCCACAGCAGCCGATAACCCTTCGGGTCACCATGCAGGAGGTGGCCAACTGGGCGGGGATGCAGGTCGCCGAGGTGCAAAAAATATTGACACAATTCAACCAGCTTGGAAAGATTGAACTCTACAATGATCGCATCCATGTGAAGAACATTCGCGACTTCCAGAGAGTGGTCAATTCCAGAAGAAAAAGCAGTTTTTAGCTGATCCGCTCCCGTAGCTCAGGTGGACAGAGCAGTAGTTTCCTAAACTATGTGCCGGAGGTTCGAGTCCTCCCGGGAGCACATCGAAGCGGCGGTTCTGTGCCGCTCTTTTTTTTACCATGCGGGATTCGCTTTTGCGTACGCCGGGAATCACTCCGCATGTGCCGCCTTAAAATTTGTCCGTCGCCGCCTCTTGTAGTACACTGTGATCGAAGGTCGGCTGTTCAGTGCCGCGAGCTGATTTCCCCGATTAAGTTCCCTGAAGCGGGTGGGTTGAGGGTGTTATGGAAGTCCGTTTAAAAGAAATCGAAAAACGATACCGGGAGCTCGAAAGCGAGCTTACAAAACCTGACGTGATCGGGAACCAGCAGCTTTTCAAGGCGCTATCCAAAGAGCATTCCCTTCTGACGCCGCTCATGACAAAATACCAGGAAAGTGTGAAAGCGAAAAAGGAGCTCGCCGATTCCCGCGAACTCCTGAAATCGGAAAAAGACACCGAAATGAAGGAACTCCTGGTGGCCGAGATAGAGGGCCTTGAAAAGCGGATAGAAGAGCTCGACGAGCAGATCAAGATACTGCTCCTCCCTAAAGACCCGAATTCCGGAAAGGACGTCATCATGGAAATACGCGCCGGGACCGGCGGAGAGGAAGCGGCCCTTTTTGTCGCCGACCTTTTCAGGATGTACAGCCGCTATGTCGACGAAAAGCGATGGAAGCTCGAGCTCATGGAAGTCAACGCGACCGAGATCGGCGGTTACAAGGAAATAGTGTTTTCGGTGAGCGGAGCAGACGCATACGATAACCTCAAGTTCGAATCGGGCGTGCACCGGGTCCAGCGCGTGCCCACCACCGAATCGGGAGGGCGTATCCACACTTCCGCGGTCACCGTTGCCGTGCTGCCGGAGGCCGAAGAGAGCGAAATCGAGATCAGCCCCGACGACCTGCGCATCGACGTGTACCGCTCATCCGGGCACGGCGGGCAGTCTGTCAACACCACGGACTCGGCCGTTCGTATCACGCATATCCCGACCGGCCTCGTGGTTACATGCCAGGACGAAAAATCCCAGCTGAAAAACAAGATCAAGGCCCTCCGGGTCCTGCGCGCGCGACTTTATGAAATCAAGGCACGCGAGGAGCGGGAGAAGGAGTCGCAGCTTCGGCGATCGCAGGTGGGAAGCGGGGACAGGAGCGAGCGGATCAGGACCTACAATTTTCCTCAGTCCCGGGTCACCGACCATCGGATCACCCTTACCCTCTACAACCTGGACTCCTTCATGAACGGCGAGCTCGATCCGATCATCGAACCGCTCAAACAGTATGAGGTTGAGCAGCTTCTCAGGTCGCAGAAATAGCCGCGCGATCACGGCAGTCGGCCGCGGCGGACAGGCATACCGCCACTGTGTGAACATGAACATTGCCCAGGCATTACACGATTTGACGGCCCGTTTCCGCGAAGCGGGGATAACGAGTCCCCGGCTCGACGCTGAGGTGCTCGTATCGTACATCATGGACCTTGAGCGCCACCGGCTCATCACCGACGCCGCTAACGACCTCACTCCGGGTGAGTGCGCGGAACTGGAAGCAATGGCGCTGAGGCGGATAGAAGGAGAGCCGGTCGCCTACCTTGTCGGAGAGAAGGAATTTTATTCTCTGCCCTTCCGTGTTACCCGGGCTGTACTCATCCCCCGTCCCGAAACAGAACTCCTCGTCGATATGGCGATCTACCAGGCGCCGCGCGGGGGGCGCGTCCTTGACCTGTGCACCGGTTCAGGAGCGATCGCGGTCGCGTTCAAGCACGCGCGGCGCGACTGCGTGGTTTCGGCTTCCGACATTTCCCCCGCTGCGCTTGCGGTCGCGGAGGAAAATGCGCGTCGGATACTCGGCGAAGGCGCCATACATTTTCTTCAGGGCGATCTTTTCACCCCTTTCTCCGACATGCGCTTTGATCTTATCGTATCCAATCCGCCCTATATCGATCCTGACATGAAAGGAGAGCTCCAGCGCGAAATAGGCTTCGAACCGGAATTCGCGCTTTTTGCCGGCGACCACGGCAGGGCCGTGGTGCGAAAGATTATTGATGAAGGCGGCCATTATCTTGCCGATGGAGGCCAGATCATGATCGAGATAGGAAGCACAATGGGTGAGTTCGTTGCAGGTCACGGCGCAAGCGCCGGCTTTACCGTTTCCATCATCAGAGACTACGCAGGACTGCCGCGGGTGGCGCGGCTTGAGAAAAGGAGGTAATTCATGTCGGTCATCGCCCTTCAGATCAAAAGGATATCCGCCTTCGTGTATGTGCTCCTTCTGCTGCTTGCGTTCAACCTGGTCTTCAATATCTGGTTCGAGTGGTACGGCGTATCGCTGATCGTGAGAGTTTACCTCTTTGTGTTCGCCTTTTATCTTATCTTCAATTATGCGTCGTTCGGCAACGAACGGATACGAAAGCTCTATTCGAGCCGTTTCGGCAGGCATGGCGACATCGTGCTCTTCTTCGAGCTCGGTGTGGTTCCGTACCTTTTCATTTACGGCATCACAATCGTGTTTACCTTCATCGATTATATCCGGCTGCCGAACTGGCCCTGGAACCCGCTGCTTTCCCTCCTGAACGGACGGTATTCGAACCTGGTCATCTATTCGCTGATACTGTTCCTGGTACTGAAAATACGCCGCGGCCCGGGGATCAAGATCGCGGTGTTCGTGGGGATATCGATCCTCTACTTTTTTCTGGACAAGCTCCTCTATTCGCTCATCCCGTTCGGTCCGGGAGTCGTTGTCATCAAGGTGCTGAAGTTTGTTGTCATCTTTTACTTTCTTCTTTACGAATTCTTCGAAGAGCGAAGCAAGTTCGCGCTTGTCGCGATAGCGGTGAGCGCCGCCGTTGCGATCGTCTTTTCCATTATCGGCATCTACGCGCTGGTGTTCCGGTATTCCTCTCCGATGTCTTATCAGAAAAAAGAATCGGGCATTCTGCTTTTACAGGTGGGATATAACAACACCGCAGGGGCGTTGAGGCGGATCATTGTTGAAAAGAGAGATATTGACCTGTTCAAGAGGGTTTCCGATATGGACCGCGGCACGCTTCTGGTTTTTAATAAAACACAATGGGGGGATCTCATACTTGCCGGCCCGATGAAGACGGCCGACGCGGTTGCGCGACATGCCGAAGGGAAAGAGGTCGAACTCGCCTACGGCAGGATTATCTCCTATGTGGAGCGCGAGTCGAAAAAGCCTGATCGCGAGCTTGAAAGCGCGTCATATCTCAACAGGCTTGCCGCCCGTTCGCTCGCGGGCCACGAGGAGGAGTTCCAGCGTTTCACTGCAGGTGCTGACAGGAAGATGAAGCTCTGGGGCATGGCGGTCATGGGAGAGCGGGGCGATATCCGGTTTGTGCCGTTCCTTATCGATTACCTGACCGATATCGATACGAATGTCAGGGACGCCGCGTACGAGGCGCTGCGGAAAATCACAGGCCTTGATCCGGCCGACACCAGGAGCATCGCAAGGAACGACCCGGAGGTGCTGTTCAGATTCAAAGAACACTTTTTGCGTAATCGCAGAGGCCGTTGACGGGGCATTCGGGGCAGAGCGGCCCTTTCGCTTTGCAGATCCGCCGCCCGTGCCAGATGAGCAGCAGGTGAGCGTCCCGCCACACTTCTTTCGGAAGACGCGTTGTGACTGATTCCTCGACTTTCAGCGGGTCGTCTGAATCGGTAAAGCCGATCCTTCCGGCAATGCGGAGAATGTGCGTATCCACGGCAAAAGCCGGAATGCCGAACCCGACCGAAAGAATCACATTGGCCGATTTTCTCCCGACACCGGGCAGTTCCATGAGCCGTTCCCTGTCGGACGGAAGTTCCCCATTGTATTTTTCCAGCACCACTTGCGCCAGGGCGACGATATTTTTCGCCTTGTTGTGGTAGAACCCGGTGCTTCTGATGATCTCCTCGACATCCTCAATTTTTGCAACGGCCAGTTCGTCAAATCCCGGATAGAGGGAGAAGAGAACGGGAGTCACTTCGTTGACCTGCCTGTCGGTGGTCTGCGCCGAGAGGATCACCGCGATGGTGAGTTGGTAGAGACTGCCGAAGTGAAGGTCGGGCGAGGGTGCGCCATAAAACTTCCGCAGGCGTTCAATTATCTTCCGGGCGCGCTGACTCGTCATTCCCGCAGCATGTGCGGATTTTGCCTTCGCGCTCATTGCTGCCCGAGAAGGAACCTGGCTTCACCGACACGCCTTTTGAATTTCATTTCATCGGCCAGGTCGTTTTCGGTAAAATAAAGACCGCACACAAGCGGTTTTGCGTAGCTCATGGACAGAAGCGCCCGCAGGTCATCGCGCGAAGCTGAAATGAGATTGAGGTCGCGGTTCACGAGGGCTCGGAGATAGCGCGCTTCAAAATGATCCGGATTTTTTTCAAGGGCTTCCGTGGAGTACCGTTTCGCCTTGCGGAGGTCATTCTGGCGATAATAAGCGATGCCTGCGCCGAAGAGGATGTCGTCGTCAATATATCCTTTTCTGGAGAGGCGCTCGAAGTCGAGGCCGGCCGATTCGTAGTTTCGTTTCTGCATGTTCTCCCACGCGCCGATGATGATCTGGTTCACCTGGTGGTCGCGGAACCGGCGAAGGTTCGGGTGGTCGCGCGAAACGGCTCTTTCCCTCACGACGGGTGCGTTCGAGCAGGATACTATTGAAATTGCCGCAGGAACCGCGCACAAGGTGAAAAGGAAAAGGAGGACTACAACGTAATTCTTCATCTGACACTCGCTATCAGGCTGTTTTTATTCATAAATTTCGATGATCAGGTATCTTTTTATTTGGGCGGATATATCCTCGTCAAGCAAATATCCCGGGAACGACAGATGGCATAGGTTAAGAAGAATTGAGATATCTGCTCAAGATTTGTGCGGCCCTTGCCGATATTAATGCCATGAAAATCTCTGACGGATTATCGGTTATCAACTTCAATAGCTACCAGAGCGGGAGAGTTAATTCCGAGCGCTTTTACGTCTGGCCCGTGTATGGCGAGGGAAAGGTCGAAAAGATCCACGGCGTGACGCGCCGTACCGATTCCAACGCGGTCTACTCCAAGCCTCTGCCCGAAGAGCACAACAGGCTTATCGGGCTCGCGAAGAATACCATCGAGCCGGAGTATATGAGAAACGGCCGTATCCAGTCGAGAAGCCCAATCCCTGAACACGGCACGTTCTTCGACGCTATCGTTTGATCACTCCGCATGGAATAATTCAGCAACCGATCATCCGCACTTTCTGATTTTATACTCTCCCGCGCCCTTGATCTTTGACCGGTCAATCGGAACGCCCTCAAACGCGCATTCAAGCACCATGCGGTATTCATCCCTGTCGAGCTCCTCGGGGTTATAGAACTGGGCCGGATCGTCCATCGCGTTACGGATGATAGCGTCGAAATCGCCGCGCGATATCATCCTGCGGCCGTCCCTGTCGACAACTTCGTTCAAAAATCTCGGGTGCCTTCCGCCAGTCAGGTCATGAAGGTCCTGGTTGAGGTCGCGTATGTATTCGATCGTCCGGAGCGCGCGTCGGCCGCGGGGAGTGGATCGGTATTCGAGCTCTCCGGCGAGCGGGAAGAGCAGCTCTGCGATCATCGGTTCGACGCGGTGCAGGTTGTATTCCAGGCCGTAGGGGAGCAGTATCGACATGCAGGTGCCGTGCGGCACTCCGCAGGCGCCGCCGATCGCGTGGCCGATGTTGTGCACCATGCCGACCATCGAGTTCGAAAACGCGATCCCCGCAAGCGCTGAGCCGTTAGCAAGCGCGAGCCTGCCTTCCAGGTCGAGAGGATTTTTAACCACGTTCAGGATGTTTTCGCTGATGAGCCTTATCGCGCGCAGGGCGGACGTGTCGCTCAGCGGATTTTTTGACATGCAGATATAGGCCTCGCAGGCATGTGTCAGCGCGTCCATTGCCGTGGCCGCGGTGAGCGCGGGCGGAAGGGTCTTCGTCATCCGCGAATCGAGTATCGCCACATCGGGAAGAAGAAAGTACGAGGTAAAGGCGAGCTTCACATGGTTCGCGTGGTCGGCGATAACGGCAACGAGCGTCATTTCAGAGCCTGTTCCCGAGGTGGTCGGCACGGCGATGAAGGGATTGAGCTTTCGGGTCACCTTGCCCGCGCCGGAATAGGCGAGAAGATCGTCGCCACCGAGGGATACAAGGATATTGACGCCCTTTGCGGTGTCGATCGGCGATCCGCCTCCGACCGCGATGATCGAGTCGCACCCCTTCTCGCGGTAGATTCGGGAAATTTCGGTGACTACGCCCACTTCGGAATCCGGGGGTACGAAATCAATGATCCCGCCGACTTCAATATCAGACTCGAGCGAGTTGAGCACATAATCGAGAAGGCCGGCGCCCGCGACACCGCTGTCGCTTATGATGAGCGGCCTCCGGGCCCCGAGATCGCGCAGCGATGCGGATATTTTTTCTATCGCGTCATGTCCAGCGATGGTCTTTGCGCGGGAGCAGAATTCATAGTAATCGGGTAGAAACACGGTGTCCTCCATATGTAGTAAACTGATTTGAAATCCGGAAAATACGGCATCAGCCTGTGATAAGGCGCAGGTAGATGCCGGCGCGTCCGATGTACTTATGCTTCGACGGCAGTTGCGACCTGACGGGATACCGCTTGACTCCGAGCTTTGCGAGACACTTCGGGAGCAGGAACACCTCGAGACGGTTCATGATCCGCACGACCGCAAGCGCGTGTCTGATGTCGCCGTCGACGACGATGCGATTGCGTGCGTTGGCGACGCAGGTGGATTCCATGAAGGTGAAAAGCATCATTGCCGCTTCGAGGTGCTTGATTTTCATGGTAAGCGTGGGTTGCCTTCCTTTAAGGCTCTGACCCCGGTAGACGACCTTTCCATCGGCGGTTTTTTCCACGAGCATCCGCGGACCGTCCGGGCCAACACAGAGGTCGAGCAGAAAACCGGTGGGAAGGGAGTCGAATTCCTCCCTGATTCCGGGATCAACCTTTGAGCCTGCCTGAAATGCCCTGCCGAAGAGAAACATTGCGATGGCGACATACATCCTTTTTATCATTTTTCTGCCTGGCCGCATTTCAGTGTGATTTGATATCGCGATGGTATGAGTATGTAAGCTGTTCATAATAGTAACCCTTCCATTCGTTGGATTGTCTGATTTTTACTGTTCGCGTGAAGCCGCTATGAGTATCTGGAAACCGCGCTCTTCTGAAAGACGTCCGTCAGAGGCGGTTGATGCCGATGCTGCCGCCTTATTAAAAAGGTCCGTCCGCTCAAGTGATTTTCTTGCCGGACGGGTCTGGCTGTCGAACAGGCGGATGAACGAAGCGATCAGGTTCAGGGCCCGGTGCGCGCGCTCGGGTGACGGTACGGCACAGTACTCATCGATCCCCGCAAGCGGAAGAAGGAGCTCCTCGCGGACCGTTTCTCCGTTCAGGATTTTATTGCCGAGCGAGGGGCTGAGGAGAAGCCCCATAAGCATCCCTGCGTCGGTTCCGGTCATATCCGCAAGGGCCGTTGCCAGATAGTGGGCCGCGCCGAATTCAGAATTGGCAAGGGCGATCCCCGCCATCGCCACGCCGTTCATGAGGCCGGTCGCGGCTTTCCCGTCGGATGATTTTTTCGCGAGGATTTTCGAGTTGTTCACGATCAACGGGATCGCAGCGTGCGCATAGGCGTCCCTGACCGGATTTGCCGATGATGATGAGGCTTCCACCGCATGCGTCAGCGCCGCAAACGCTGTGCCGATACTGCTTTTGAACGCTGAAGCTCGGGCGGTCCTGCGGTCAATGCAGATGATGTCGGGATACAGCGCGTCCGAGATATAGTCGATGCCGTCGACATGGGCGCTCTTCCCGGCGGCCGCGTCTTCGGAGTCGCAGGTCGTGACATATACGAACGGATGGAGCTTACCTGGCGCTGACGTGGACGAGGGTTCGGCATGTCCGCTGACGCGCATGTTGAGGCCGCGGGCGATGCGGGATACGCCTCCTCCTATGGCGATGATTGAGTCGCACTGCTGCCGGGAGAACATGTCCGACAGTATGCGTATGTCCGCCCATCGGGCGCTGTCCGTTTTCAGGGCGCACATGGCACCGGGCACTGTATCGGATTCGCTGAACGCTTTTATGATCGTCTTCTTCAGGCAAGCGTGGTCCTGCCCGATCACTACGAGCGGCCGCGCAGAACCGTAGCTTTTAAGTTCGGCGGGGATGTTTTCAAGCGCCCTGCTGCCGGATAGAATTTTGGGCTGGCTGAAAAAAGAATACTGCTGTGAACTCTCCATGAATACCTCTCAAATCAATGGTGTGGAGAGTATTATACGATACCGGGGAGTCAGAAATCGACCGGATATATAGAGCCGGACAAAAAAAGGGGTAGTGATTCAGAATCCGGACTGTCAGTCCATCGCGTCGAGGAGCCCGGTGCTGACGAATCCGTCAAGCGTGCGCCAGATGTCCTCTTCGCTGTGCGGCTCGAGCGTGATGACCGGTTTTTCCTTCATCTTCGCGATGAAGTCGCGCACCATTTCGAAATGAATTGAGCCCGATCCTATCGGCAGGTGCCGGTCGCGCGTGCCGTCGTTGTCGTGGAGGTGAAAATGGCGGATATACGGCCCGGTGGCGTCAAACCATCCGGCAAGCGGCGTGTCGGAAAACGCGCTCACATGGCCGACATCGAGGCAGTGGCCGACGGGATATCCTTTCAGCCGATCGAACACCTCGACCATCGCCGCCGGGGTTTCCTCGTACACGTTTTCAAGCGAGAGGAGCGCGCCCATGCCGGCGCATCGTTTTGCGTACCGGATGATGTTCGGGACCACAAGCTCCAGCCATGTTTCGTAGAGATAGCGGAAGCGTCGTTCTTCGAAATTCAGGTGGACCACTACCGCGAGGGGAGAGAACGCTTCGGCGATGTCAAACGCGCCGTCAAGCCGGGCGATCGCCGCCTCGCGCACAAGCCTGTCGGGTGCGCCCAGGAATATCTCGTTAAACGGGGCGTGTACGGTTGCCGCAAGCCCGAGGTCTTTCAGCCTGCGGGCGGTTTCCGTGAGCTTCCGTTTGCCGAGCATATCCAGCGATACGCTGTCGAGCCCTATTTCGAGGTTGAGGCGGTTACGCTCGATCACCTCCCAGTAATGCCCGTCGATTTTTTTCGCGGGCATCGAGACGAATACCTTTCGAATCGCCGCTTCCCTCTGAGCCGGTTCCATTCTGAAAAATCCCTCAATTTATGGTATATTTATATGTGCATGTAGTGCGCGTGCGCGGTCCGGAGTATCCCACATAAACAGCTCTATCGTCAAGCGATAATGGGGGATATGATCCGCGGCAGGATCGCATGCCGGGCGGCGGCATGGTACAGGCGGCAGAAGTGATTGCCGATAAATACATTGACAAAAAATATTTCGCCCGCGAAGGTACACCCGCGGCAATGCCTCAGATATCCTCGATCCATCCCCGCCCCGGGGACGGGCAGGGGCGCCGGCGGGCGAGGCTTTGAACAGCATCCACACTACTACATGTTGAGGAATTCACATATGACGGATACACGAAAGGACACCTTACAAGACGCCAATTTCCTCTGCGAGATCGGCACCGAGGAGATACCCGCCGGTTACCTGCCGCCGGCGATCGAAGGCATACAGGCCCTCTTTACCAGGGAATTTTCCGAAGGACGGATAGACTTCCGGGAGATAAGAGTGTTCGCCACACCGCGCCGCCTAGTGGTCATGGCATCCGGCGTGGCCGACTCACAGCGCGCCGAGGAGGTCGAGCTCAAGGGCCCGGCGGCGAAAGCCGCCTATGACGCCGAGGGAAAGCCCGCCATGGCGCTCGAGGGTTTCCTGAAAGGGAATGCGCTTTCCTTGTCCGATGTCTATACGCGCGAGACCGAAAAGGGCGCCTACGTGTTCGCGAAGAAAAAGATGGAAGCGCGCAGGACCGTCGAAGTGATCCCTTCAATCGTGGAAGCGGCCGTGAACACCCTCCCGTTTCCGAAACGGATGCGCTGGAGTGACAAGGCCGTCACCTTCCCCCGGCCGGTCTCCTATTTCCTGATCATGCTGAACGATAAAGTGGTGCCGTTCGAGATGTCGGGAATAGCCTCATCGAACAGAACAAGGGGGCACTTCATCCAGCACAACCGCATGATCGAGATCGCGAAAATCGCCGACTACCTCGATACGCTTCGCTCAAACGGCGTCATCCTCGACCAGGCGGAGCGAAAGGAGCTTATCCGCGCCGAGCTTGAGAAAACCGCCGCCGCGCTTAACGCCTCGGTGATCCGCGACGAGGAGCTCCTGGACACGGTCACATTCCTGGTCGAAAAGCCGCACGTGGCGGTCTGCGAGTTCGATAAGGATTTCCTGAAGATACCCGACATCGTCCTCATCACCGAGATGAAGGAGCACCAGAAGTATTTCGCGGTGCGCGACGGCTCCGGCAGTCTCATGTCGAATTTCCTGGTGATATCCAACAATCCGCCAACCGAAAACGTGAAAAAAGGCAATGAGCGCGTGATCCGCGCCCGCTTCAGCGACGGAGGGTTTTTCTATAACGAGGACCGCAAGCGCCCCCTCGAAGGTTTCGTCGAATCGCTCAAAGACGTGCTCTTTCACAAGGAGCTCGGATCAATTTACGACAAAGTGGAACGGGTACGCCACATCGCCGGCATGATCGCCGGCATGCTGAAGCTCGATGACGCGGCAAAGAAGAAGATCGACCGCGCGGCCCGGCTTTCCAAGGCGGACCTCAATACCGCGATGGTCTATGAGTTCACCTCGCTTCAGGGAAAGATCGGAAGCATCTACGCGCTCCTCGACGGGGAGGACGCCGACGTTGCGCAGGCGCTTGACGAACAGTACCGCCCGCGCTTCAGCGGCGACGAGCTTCCGAAAGGGCCGGTAAGCATTGTCCTTTCGATCGCCGAGAAGATCGACAACATCTTCGGCTCGTTCTCGGTGGGCAATATCCCGAAGGGATCGGCCGACCCGTACGCGCTGCGGCGCCAGGCCAACGCCGTCGTTGAGATGCTCCTTGCGGCGGGACTTGACCTCGACCTTGACCGCCTGCTTGCCGAAGCGGCGCCGCGCTACAAAGAGGGTGCTTCGCTCGTGGAGAAGATCCTTGAGTTTGTATCCGCCCGCGCCAAAACGATTTATACCGAGAAAGGGCTTCGCTATGACGAGATCGACGCCTGCCTCTCGACCGGCTATTACAACTACCTCGAGCTCTACCGCCGCGCCGCGAGCATCAACGAGTACCGCAAAAACGAGAACTTCACGCAGATGCTCCTCTCTTTCAAGCGGATGAACAATATCTACACTGCGTTCCGCAAGAAGGAGCCGGACTACGCGCTCCGCTTTGACGCCGCGCTCATGAACGAAGAGGCCGAAAAGGGGCTCCATTCCTTTTTTGATTCCAGACGGGGGGATATCGACCGCCTGATCGCCTCGAACCGCTACATCGAGCTCTTCGATCTGCTGATCACCGGAAAGCCCGCCATCGACCGTTTCTTCGACGAGGTGATGGTGATGGTCGACGACATCAAGGTGCGCGATAACAGGCTCGCGCTCCTGGACGGGATACTTGCCCCGTTCAAAAACCTCCTCGATTTTTCGAGGATCGCGGAGTAGCCGTATGGCGCACGATCACGCACACGCGCATGGGAACGGCCATCACGGTCATCACCACGGAAATGAAGCTTCCGCGGCGAAGTTCATCATCGCGATATTTCTCAACATCATTATCACCGTTGCCGAATACATTGGCGGCATCCTCTCCGGAAGCCTCGCGCTTATCTCGGACGCCGGACACAACTTCTCCGACGTGCTGTCGCTGATACTCGGCTATGCGGGTGAGCGCGTGTCGCAGATAAAGACCGGGCGCATATACTCCTTCGGGCTCAAGCGGTTCGAGGTTCTGATCGCGCTGGTCAACGCGCTCTCGCTCCTCGCCATCGGAACCTGGATCGTCTACGAAGCGGCGGAGCGCTATCTCAATCCCGTTCCGGTCAGGCCGGGGATCATGCTCTGGATCGCGGTGGTGGGGCTTTCGGGCAACCTCCTCTCGATGCTGATCCTCATGCCGGGGCGGAGCAGGAGCATAAATATCCGATCCGCGTTCCTCCATCTCCTGTATGACGCCGTCGCGTCGGTCGCGGTGATCGTGACGGCGGTTGTCATGATGTTCACGCAGATGGCGGTCCTCGACCTTGTGATCAGCGTCGGCATCGTGCTGATGATCGCTTACAGCTCGATCGATATTATCCGCGAAGCGATGCGGATATTCCTCCAGGGCACGCCGAAAGGCATCGACCCCGACGAAATTTCCCGCAGGATCGAGGAGCTTCCTTCCGTCGCGAGCGTCCACGGCATGCACATCTGGTCGGTGAGCTCGCGCGAAGTGTTTCTCTCCTGCCATATCTGCGTCGACAGCTCTGAAGGCGCGGTCGATACTGACGCGGTTATAAAAGAGGTGAATCATATCCTCGACGATCACTATGGAATCACCCACACCACAATCCAGATGGAGCAGAACATGGTGTGCATGACCGCGAACGACCACGAATGCTGCCGATAAAAAAGTGGAGGGGCTGAAATGAGTGAACAACCGAAAGAGCTGAAAATAGATATCAAGGTGGATGAGAAGGACGCGACCGGCCATTTCTCGAATTTTGCCAACGTCTTCCATTCGCCGGAGGAATTCATCCTCGATTTCCTCTTCGTCAATCCCGCGCCGCCTCCCGGATTCGGAAAACTCGTATCTCGCGTCATTCTGACGCCGCAGCACGCCAAGCGACTTCTGACGGTCCTCCAGGAGAACGTCAGGGTCTACGAGGAGCAGTTCGGCGAGATCAGGGCGAACGCGCACATTCAGGAGATCAAAAGTGTCCAGTAGCCGCGCGACGGGAGGAGGCACACCACGCCGGCAGGCGCAGGTTGAAAAGATACTTCCCGGAGCGTACAGGATCACCCTTCCCATACCGGGGCGGAAACCGGGCCCTATCAACGTTTATCTTTTCACCGGATCTCCGGTCACGATGGTGGATACCGGATTTCTCAAAACAGTAGAAATGCTGCGCGCCGCGCTTGGCTCGCTTGGCGTTTCTTTTTCCGATATTGAACAGATAATCATCACGCACGGCCATGTCGATCATTACGGAGGCGCGGCGGTTATACGCCGTGAGGCGGGAAGATCGGTCAAGGTATATGCCCACCGTGAAGACGCGCCGAACATCGAACAGCGTCCTGCCGTGCCTGAGCGGATCGCGCGGCGGTTCTACCGGATGTCGGGACTTCCCCTCCGTTACCGCCTGATGATGATGCTTCTCCGCCGCGGATTTAAATCGATGGCTGAAGGCTGTGAGGTTGACGCCTACCTCGAGGACGGCGAAAAGGTCCGGCTCGGCGCGTACCGGGGAAAGGTGCTATCCACACCGGGCCATTCAAAGGGCGGGATATGCCTGCATCTTGAAGAACAGAACATCCTCTTATCCGGAGACCATGTTCTCGGCCATGTCACTCCAAACGCGTTTGTCATGCTTGAACCCGACTCCCCGCTCCCCAGACGCCGCAGCCAGGACGAGTTCTACGCCTCGCTCGACCGGATCATGGCGTTGCGGCCGTCCGTGGTGTATACCGGCCACATGGACCCGGTGAAGGACCTCGCCGGGGTATCGGCCATGTACCGCGAAAGCTTTGCCGAGCGGCAGCGAATGATTCTATCTATACTCGGCCGCAGGACAATGACGCCGTACCGGATAGCGAGAAAGCTCTTTCCGTCATTAAAAGGGCGCAACTTCATGCTTGATCTCTATCTTTCTATTTCCGAGGTGTACACACACCTGCAGGTGCTCGAGCGCGAGGGTCGTGTCAAGGCGGACAGCCGTTTCGGGATCTGGCGGTTCGCCCGAACCGGCTGATCAGATTCGTGTCCGATTAACACTTTGTGAAAAGCTTCTCAACCGCCGGAAGATCGTGACGCGCAACGAGGAGATAGATCGTATCCCCCGCCAGTATTTTCACGTCCCTTCCCGGATTGGAAAGCGTTTCATCTCCCCGTCCGATGGCAAGCACCGTCGCGCCGTAGTTCTTTCGGAGATCTATCTCGCCGATCGACCGCGCTTCAGCCGGACAGTTGCCCGGCACGCGGATTGTCGTAATGTCGATCGAAGGAATGGAAACGCGCGGCCCTTCGGCGGATGCCTGAAGCGTGAGGCTGCGGAACATCTCATATCCGTCTGAACGCACCTCTCCCACCAGCCGCTCGATCTCGTTTCGCGGCACAAGATATTTTGCGAGCACCCGTACGAATATCTCAACCGAAGTCTCGAATTCCTCCGGTATCACCTCACTCGCCCCGAGCAGGTAAAGTTCCTGCATGTCCTGAATGAAGCGGGTGCGCACGATGAGGTAGAGCTTGGGCGAGAGGTGGCGCGCCACCTCGGTGATCCGGAACGTGGCTGCGGAATCGGCTATCGCGACGACCATGACGCGGGCGGTGTCGATCCTGGCGTGGCGCAGTATCGCCTCCTGTGAGGCGTCGCCGTAATGGATCGGCTCTCCGTTCGCACTTTCCCTTCGTACGGTGTCCGGGTTCATCTCGATGATGGTGTAGGGTATGCCCGCACTTTTCGCGGCTCCCGCGACGTTTTTCCCGTTGATTCCGAACCCCACTATTATGAGGTGGTCGTTGATCTCCCGAGGGTCGATGCGGGGCAGATCGCGGGGTCCGCGGTTCAGTTTCCGCAGCAGCGGAAGGTTAGATGCGGAAGAGGTGATGCGGGGGGCCATGGCGACAATGAACGGGGTAGCCGCCATTGAAATCACGGTAACCGCCAGAAAAAGCTGGTACTGCTGTTCGGTCAGGAGGCGGCCCGACATGCCGGCCCTGGCAAGGATAAACGAGAACTCGCCGATCTGACTAATGGATAATCCGACCATGAGCGCCGTGCGCAGCGGAAAACCGAGAACGAATGAGGAAATGCCGGCAAAGAGCGTTTTAATGAGGATGACGATGATGAAAAATCCGGTCACCAGGAGCGGATGTGAGAGGACAAACGCGCTGTTGAGCAGCATGCCGATGGAAACAAAGAAGAAGCTCGTAAACGCGTCGCGGAAGGGAAGGATATTGCCGAACGCCTGGTGGCTGTACTCCGACTCTGAGATGACCAGCCCGGCCAGGAACGCGCCGAGTGCCGGCGAGAGGCCGATATGTGAGGTGAGCCAGGCGATGGAGAGGCAGAGCAGTATCACCGTGAGAAGGAAGAGTTCACTGCTTCGCGTGCGCGCGACCTGATACAGGAACTTAGGGATGATCCATTTCGCGGCGAGGATGAAGCCGGCGATGACGGCAATGCCCTTCAGCAGGGTGAAGAACAATGCCTGCCACGGATTTCCCGCCGCGCCGGAAAGGATCGGCGCGAGCAGTATCATCGGCACAATCGCGATGTCCTGGAAGATGAGGATTGCAAGGGCCGTTCTTCCGTACGGGGTGCCGATCTCGGCGCGGTCCTGGATGAGCCGGAGCACGATGGCGGTGCTGCTCAGTGAAACCAGGAAACCGATGAAAATGGAGGCGTTGACCGTGAGCCCGAAAGCGCGGCAGGCACACGCGACCGATCCTATCGTCAGCAGCACCTGCAGCGATCCCCCCAGCAGCACCGCCCGCCTTATCTGAAGCAGATTCCCGAGCGAAAACTCAATGCCGATGGTAAACAGAAGCAGGACAACTCCGAGTTCGGCCAGTATCTCCACGTCGTGAACCGACTGGATGAGGCCCAACCCGTGCGGGCCGGCAAGCATTCCGGTGATCAGAAATCCGATAATTGAGGGGATTTTTATCCGTGAGAAAATGAATATCACCAGTACCGACAGCGCGAAAATGATGGTTATGTCCTTGAGCAGTTGATATTCCACAGGGGTCCTCCGGGTAATGGCGTAAATCAGGCGTTTTCAGTTTTCGGCGCTGTCGTGATTTTCGCGCAATATAGACGAGATTGTTTCAAGGAGATGATCGAATTTGTACGGTTTATGCAGGAAGCGGTACCCTTTTTCGTGAATGAGCGGCCACTGTGACTTCTCATCGGTATATCCGCTGCCGAGGAGCACGCGTACGTCCGGTTTGCGGGATACGAGGATATCGACAAGTTCGATTCCCGACGCGCCCGGCATGACCACGTCGCTGAACACGAGGTCGATGGCGCTTTCATGTTCGTCGAAAAGCGCGCATGCCTCGCGGGCGTTTGCGGCGGTGAGGACCCTGTATCCGTTTTTCTGAAGAATCCTTGTGACTGAGGTCCGCACTCCTTCCTCGTCCTCGACAAGAAGAATGTTCTCACCGGTGCCGCGGATTGGCTGAATCGGCTTTGTGCTCGCCATCCTGTCCGCGTCGGATTCACTGAGCGCGGGAAGATATACGGTGAAGGTGGCTCCGCGATCGGGAGCGCTCTCAACCGATATGAATCCGCCATGCTGCTTGACGATCCCGTATACAACCGACAGGCCAAGCCCGGTGCCCTTGCCGGGCTCCTTGGTGGTGAAGAACGGCTCGAAAATCTGGTTGATTACGTTCGGATCTATCCCTTTTCCGGTGTCGGATACGGAGAGCGTGACGAAGTTCCCCGGATGCGCGTCGGCGATTATGAAGCTCATCTCCTCATCGATGGTGAGCCTGCCGGTGGATATGATGAGCCTTCCTCCGTGGGGCATCGAATCGTAGGCGTTGACGGCGAGATTCATCAGCACCTGTTCGATCTGCGCGAAGTCAGCTCTGATACAGGCGGCTTCCGGAGACGGCTCGATCACAAGTTCGATGTCCTCCCCGATAATGCGGTAGAGCATTTTGCGCACCGCGTCTACCAGGTGGTTGAGATCAAGGGCCATTGGCTGGAGCATCTGCTTTCTGCTGAAGGCCAGAAGCTGGTGGGTAAGCGAGGCAGCCATTTCGGCGGCTTTCATGATCTGCCGCAGTTCGTTGTGCTGCCTTTCGGACAAATGGTGCGATGCCATGAGTATTCCGGTGTATCCCATTATGCTGGTGAGAATGTTGTTGAAGTCATGGGCGATTCCCCCGGCGAGCCTGCCGACCGCCTCCATTTTCTGGGAATGGCGCAACTGCTCCTCAAGGCGTTTGTGCCCGGTTACATCCTGTATCACCGTGACCACGCGCCTGACGGCCCCGCCCTCGAACACCGGGATTTTCCTGGTTTCAGTATGATGCAATACATCGCCGGTCGCCACAGTCTCTTCCGTGATCAGTTCTCTGCCGCTTTTGAACACCGTCTGGTATTCCTGTCGTACTGTATCATCAAGGAACGGGAAAACATCAAAAAGGTTCCTGTCCCTGATGTCGGCGGGCAGGCCCTGCGACACGAACCAGTCGCTTATGGCCCTGTTGGAGAGTATGATGCGGTAGTCCTCGCTGATCACGTGGATCATGTCGGACATGGAATCGATGGTTGAACGGTACTGTTCTTCATCAAGCTTTCGCTCGGTGATTTCGACCTGAAGGCGGTTCTGGATGCGAAGGGCATAGCGATAAAAAAGCTCGATCAGTGAAGCGATAATTATTATTTGAACTGCCGCATCGACAAGCAGGCTGTAAAGAGAAATCGAGTGGACATAAAAATAATACAGCTCCTGGACCAGGATGAAGAAGAATGACAAGCCGAAGACAGTAAGCTTTATCGTCCTGAGGCGGAAGCCGTAATGTTTATCTCGATACATACCCGTATTCCAGGCAGTCGCTGACGTTCCGTCAATCCGTTTTTACTGTTTGCAGCGGAACGCCGCACCCGGCGCAGAAGGGGAAATGCGCGAAATTCCTGCGCCCGCAGGCCGGGCACTGTGCGAAGAGCCGAAGGCCGCAGTGCTGGCAGAACTCAGGCGCTTCATCTTCGCGCACGGTCTCTTTCGGAATTTTCGGCTGCGGTTCCCACTTGTTCATGAGGAAGTCGTGTTCGCAGGAGGGACAGCAGTGCGAGCGGTACGCTTTGAGCGCCGTATCATGCGCTATCTTCAAAGCCCGCTCGCTTGAGGATTCGCGAAGCTCGGCGGCTTTTTTCTCAGTGTATTTTTTCAATTCGCGGATCAGGTAGTATCCCCCCAGTATGGTGAGGATGATGCCAACGGTGTAGCGGATATACCCCCCGAAGCTCGGCAGGTACGGTACAAGCCCGATGAAAAACGCATACAGTGAAAAAAGAATATATCCCCAGACTAAAGCGCGGTATTTGCCTTTCCGGTATCGGACGAAAAGATACATTCCCAGCACGAGGATCGGGGCGATAAACGCGAGCCTGATGAGGAATATTTTGAGCTCGTACAACTGCAAGGCGCGTTCGTACCGTTTCCGGCTCTGCTCGTTTATGCGGGACTGTTCGGCCTCAAGTTCGTCGTCTTCCCTGCGTACCTGCCGTAGCTCTTCATCGAGCGTGTCGATCTTTTCCTGCCACCCATCGCCGGCTTTCCGGTATGCGTCGAGCGCTTTGGCGCGCTCGAGCACCTGCGCGTCCTCCTGCGGAGAGCCGGTGGCGCGGCGCGCCTCTATCCACGCCGAAAGCGACTGCTTCTCTGATTCATGTCTGCGTCTTGCTGCATCACGCGAGCGTGTCAGTATCTCATTTCGTTCTTCTAGGGAGGTGATCCTGCGCCGGACTTCTTTTCTGCGCAGTTCGAGTTTGGAGAGTTCGGACTGGTCCTGAAAGCGCTGAGGCTGGGGCCCCCTGAACCATTTGCTCATGTCACCGAGGATTGTATCCCCCAGAAGAATAAGAAATATGCTCAACACGATTGAAATCCCGTAAAGTACAAAGCGGGACAGTATCTCAAATCTCCGCAACGACCCTTTGTAGGTTGCCATACATCCTCCGCCTGCGCACCGGGGCATTTTTCAACGCATCATTATAAACATGAATTGAATATTGCTCAATTACTTTTTGGTTCCAGTGGTCACTATTTTAAACAAAATAAAAAAATTTTTCATTTTTAGACAAAATGCCATTGACACGTCGGTTTTCGATTTTAGGCTGATCATAGTCTGCATAAATTCCCGTTATTGTGCATTACTACCTCCGTCAGCGCAGCGGGATGCACAGATATGGTGTTTTTGTGCATCAGCCGCAATTGACGGCAGCGGACTGCCGGGCCCGGTTCCTTAAATCTCAGCACCGGTGGCAGCCGCGGACCCCCGGGTTCGCTGACCCGGCCCGGGTATCGCCGGAATGACGCGCTGAAAGAGAAATGGCAACATTCTATGATTTTACAATTTTTTAAGGAGGCTTTTGTATGGCTTTAAATTCATTGGTGGATTCAAGAGACGTCCGTTTCGCACTTTTTGAAATGATCGGAGTGCAGAACAACAATCAGTATGCCGCATTTGCGGATTTCGATCAGGACACGTTCGAGTCGGTGCTTGATCTTGCCGAGCAGCTTTCTGTCGAGCAGATCAAACCCACCGCCGCCGAAGGCGACAAGGTCGGTTGCGTATGGAATCCCGATACAAAAGAAGTAAAGATTCCCGAGTGCTACTTCGGACCGCTCAACGCGTACTACGAAGCCGGTTTCTATGGAATGGCCGACAGCCCCGAGATCGGCGGTATGGGAATGCCGTTCTCCGTTTTCGCGGCATGTATGGAGTATGTGATGGCGGCCAACTATCCGCTGTTCATGTATCCCGGCCTTACCCACGGCGCCATGGAGCTTGTAGAGTCGTTCGGCACCGAGGAGCAGAAGCACATGTATGTTCCCAAGATGATGACCGGCGAGTGGGGCGGAACGATGTGTCTGACCGAGCCCGAAGCCGGTTCAGACGTTGGAAACCTCAAGACCAAGGCAGTGAAGCAGGCTGACGGCACCTACAAAATCACCGGCCAGAAGATTTTCATCTCCTCCGGCGAAAACGATTATTACAAGAACATGATCCACCCCGTTCTTGCCCGTATCGAAGGCGATCCTTCCGGAACGCGCGGTATCTCGATCTTCATCGTTCCCAAGTTCCTTGTAAACGCTGACGGATCTCTGGGCGAGTTTAATGATGTTACCTGCGCGGGTATCGAGCACAAGATGGGTATCAAGGGAACCGCGACCTGCCAGCTGAGCTTCGGCGACAACGGAACCTGCAAAGGCTTCCTTCTCGGCGAAGAGCGCCAGGGCATGAAGATCATGTTCCAGATGATGAACCAGGCGCGTATGGGTGTTGCGCTCCAGGGCCACTCAAACGCGTCGGCGGCGTACATGAACGCGGTTACCTACGCGAAGAACCGCAAACAGGGCGTGCATGTCACCCAGATGCTCAATCCGGAAGCTCCCCTTGTAGCGATCAGCCAGCACCCGGATGTAAAGCGGATGCTCCTCTGGATGAAGTCATACCTCGAGGGACAGCGCCTTCTCATCTATTTCATGTACCACAACATCGACCTCTATCAGAGAGTACTCCAGGGCGACGATGCCAAGGAAGCTAAAGCGATCGTTGAGTTCCTCACGCCGATCCTCAAGGCCGGCTGCACTGACAGGGGTGTTGAGATCACGTCGGAAGCGGTCCAGGTATACGGCGGCTACGGCTACTGCCAGGATTACCCCGTAGAGAAGATGATGCGCGATTCCAAGATCCTCGCGATCTGGGAAGGAACCAACGGTATCCAGTCGATGGACCTCACCATGCGCAAAGTCCTCATGAACAAGGACCAGTATAACTACAATATCTTCAAGAAACGCGTTCAGGAAACCATGGCGAAGGCGAAAGGCGTTGTTGAAGACAAATATATCGAAGTCGTTCAGAAGGGTCTGGACAAGTGCGATGAGCTCCTCGAGATGATGAAGCAGCAGATGGCGGCAGGCAAGTTCATGCACATCTTCATGGAAGCGACTCCGTTCCAGCAGGCGATGTACATGCTCGCGATCGCGTTTGCGCACCTCTGGGCGCTTACCATCACCATTCCCAAGATGAAGTCGATCGTCGGCGACAAGAAGGGCGAAGAGCGCGATCAGCTTCTGAAGGACAACTTCGAAGCGGCGTTCTACACCGGGAAAGTGCTTTCTTCCCAGTTCTACCTCGGATTCGAGTTCCCGAAATACTTCGGAAGGATCGAGGCGCTGATGTGGGGAGAGACCGCGGTTATCAAGGCGACGGACGAGATCTTCACCGGTGCGCTTGCAGAATAAGACGCCGGCGGGATTTATCCTGCATTCAGAATGTAAAGGCCGTCCGGAATTTTCCGGGCGGCTTTTTTATTTGACGGGCAGAAAAAACGACCCGGAGGGCAGCGCATACGACATAACGCCGGTTTTTTTTCATTGAATGCGGCGCAATCCTTCCGCGATTGAATAATGCTTGAAGTATCCATAAATCATTATTGACAGATATTTATGTGTTCTTATTTTGGACACTGAGGAAGTATAAAATTTCAGTATTGTGTGATATGGTTATTTTTTATGGTCAATATCGCCGTGACTGATTTTTTATCAGTGTAATAAATTATAAATCATATTTATAGCGTATCAGGAGGTAGGTATGGCTTTAAATCCGTTAGTTGATTCGCGTGATGTGCGTTTCGCTCTCTATGAAGTCATGGAAGCGGATAAGATGACGAAATACTCCAAGTATTCAGGATTCGACAAGGACACGTTCGACAGCATGCTCGAGCTGGCCGAGTCGATCGCCGTTGAGCAGCTTTATCCTACTTTTGCCGAAGGTGACAAGCAGGGTTGTCATCATGACGGCAGCACAAACAAAGTCACTATTCCTGCGTGCTACAAGCCGGCACTCAACGCGTTCTACGAAGCCGGATTCGGCGGAATTGATATCGCGGAAGAGTGGGGCGGCATGGGCGTTCCGGCCATCGTTACCTGGGCCTGCAACGAATTCCTCTGCGCGGCGAACTTCCCCCTCATGATGTATCCCGGTCTCACACACGGAGCCGCCGAGCTCGTCGAGGCGTTCGGCACCGAGGAGCAGAAACATACGTATCTTCCCAACATGTACAACGGCAAATGGGGCGGCACGATGTGTCTGACCGAGCCCGATGCCGGTTCCGATGTTGGAGCGCTCAAGACCAAGGCCGTGAAGCAGGCTGATGGTACCTACAAAATCACCGGCCAGAAGATTTTCATCTCCTCCGGCGACAACGATTACTATGAGAACATGATCCACCCCGTCCTCGCCCGTATCGAAGGCGATCCCGGCGGAACGAAGGGAATTTCGATCTTTATCGTTCCCAAGTTCCTCGTTAATCCGGACGGATCAAACGGCGCGTTTAACGATGTGACCTGCTCCGGTATTGAGCACAAGATGGGTATCAAAGGATCGGCAACCTGTACGATGAACTTCGGCGACAACGGAAACTGTAAAGGCTTCCTCCTTGGCGAAGAGCGTCAGGGAATGAAGATCATGTTCAAGATGATGAACTACGCGCGTATGGGTGTGGGCCTTCAGGGACACGCGACCGCATCGGCTGCTTACATGCACTCAATCACCTATACCAAGAACAGGGTACAGGGCGTCCATGTCACCCAGATGCTCAATCCCGAAGCGAAGGGCGTTACGATCGTTCAGCACCCCGACGTTAAGAGAATGCTCCTCTGGATGAAGTCGTACATCGAAGCCCAGCGGATGATGATCTACTATCTCTACAAAAACTATGAGCTTGCCCAGCTTGAAAGCGGCGACGCGGCCAAGGAAGCTCTGGCGCTTGTTGAGATCATTACTCCTATCGAAAAAGCCGGCTGCACCGACATGGCGGTCGAGATCACCTCGATGGCCACCCAGTGCTACGGCGGCTACGGATACTGCGGCGATTATCCCGTTGAGCAGATGATGCGCAACTCGAAGATCACCGCGATCTATGAAGGAACCAACGGTATCCAGTCGATGGACCTCACCATGAGAAAGATCCTCATGAACAAGGACCAGTATAACTACACCGTTCTCAAGAAGAGAATGGAGGAAACCATCGCCAAGGCGAAAGGGATTGTGGAAGACAAATACATTGAAGTCCTGCAGAAGGGCATCGCGAGACTTGACGAAGTCGTTGAGATGATGAAACAGCAGATGGCGACCGGAAAGTTCATGCATCTTTTCATGAACGCCACGCCGCTCCAGCAGGCGATGTATATGCTCGTGGTCGGGTGGATGCACCTGTGGAGCCTCACAATCACCATGCCCAAGATGAAAGAGCTTGTCGGCGACAAGAAAGGCGAAGAGCGCGATCAGCTTCTGAAGGACAACTTCGAAGCGGCCTTCTACACAGGAAAAGTGCTCGCCTCGCAGTTCTATCTCGGCGGCGAGTTCTACAAGTACTTCGGCAAGATCGAAGCGCTTCTTTCGAACGAATCTGCCGTTATCAAGGCCAGCACCGAGATATTCACCGGTGCGCTTGAAGGCTGATCGTCGATAGCTTATCAGGCTGACGAAACAGGGCCGCCCTTGAAAAAGGGCGGCCTTTTTACATCCCCATCCTGACGACGCCAGACGCGGTCAGTCATAAATCACTAATAATATTTTTTGTAAATTATATTTAAATCATCGTTGACAAAAGTAAAAATAATATTGGATACTCTCTTTTGCCGGTGCCCCATGCCCGGAAAATAAAGATACCGGGCAATAAACAGACAGGCGGCATGCACGGCAGAAGCCCCGAGTACGCGATTTTTGCATGTTTCGAGTTCGTGTTCGGGGCGATAAAAACCGAATTTCGCATGCGTGTTTAATAAATATTGGATAAACATACGCTTAGGAGGTCTATATGGCGCTGAATCCTTTGGTAGATTCCAGAGATGTGCGTTTTGTGCTCTTCGAAATGCTGGAAGTCGACAAACTTACCCGCTATAAGAAGTTTGCCGATTTTGACAAGGACATGTTTGAAGAGGTGCTGTCGCTCGCGGAGAGAATCGCGGTAGGGTTGATATACCCCGCGAACAAGGAAGGTGACCGTAATCCCGTACAGTATGACCCTGCGACAAAAAATGTAAAAATACCCGAAATCTACAAGCCTGCGTTTGACGCATATTATGAGGCGGGATTCCTCGGTCTTGCGATAGACCAGGAGATAGGCGGCATGGGCATGCCGCACGCCATCGCGCAATCGACAACGGAGTACTTCACCGCGGCAAGCGTTGCGTTTTCGATGTATCCGATGCTGAGTATCGGCGCGATGAACCTGGTCCTGGGCTTCGCTCCCGATGAATACAAACCTATCGTAACAGAAAAAATTCTGAAAGGCGAGTGGGGCGGCACCATGTGTCTTACCGAACCTGAGGCCGGCTCGGATGTGGGGGCCCTCAAAACGAAAGCAGTGAAACAGCCTGACGGCACCTACCGGATTACCGGACAGAAAATATTCATATCGTCCGGGGATAATGACTATTACAAAAATATCATGCATCCCGTCCTCGCCCGTATCGAAGGCGACCCGCCCGGTACGAAGGGGATATCGATCTTCCTCACACCTAAAATCTGGTTTGAGATCGACGGAAAAATGGACGGACACAACGACGTGGTCTGCACGGGGATCGAACACAAGATGGGGATCAACGCCTCGGCGACCTGCTCGCTCAGTTTCGGTGACGAAGGAACATGCAGGGGCGTGCTCATGGGCGAGGAGCGCAAGGGGATGAAGATCATGTTCCAGATGATGAATGAGGCGCGCCTTTATGTGGGACTTCAGGGCGAGGCGGTCTCGAGCGCGGCTTACATGCACGCCGTCACCTACGCGAAGAACAGGATCCAGGGAAGCGATGTGCGTGAAATGGCGAATCCCGACGCAAAGAGCGTCCCCATTATCAATCATCCCGATGTGCGGCGGATGCTCCTTTCGATGAAATCGCGCGTAGAGGCGATGCGGGCGCTTTCGTATTATATCGGCTATCTGATCGATATCACCCATGTCGAAAAAGGAAGCGAGCAGGCGGTCGAGGCCCAGGCGCTCATAGATTTCCTCATCCCGATCTGCAAGGCGGGAAACACCGATCTCGCGTGGAAGGTCACGGCGGACGCGATCCAGGTGTACGGTGGATATGGATACACAAGGGACTATCCCGTGGAGCAGTATGCGCGGGATTCGAAGATACTGTCGCTTTATGAAGGGACCAACGCGATACAGTCGATGGATCTGACCATGCGCAAGCTTCTCATGAACAAGGTGCAGTATAATTATGGCGTGTTCAAGAAAAGGGTCAATGAAACTATCGAGAAGGCGCGCGGTGTCGTCGAGGATCAGTATGTTGGATACATAGAAAAAGCGCTGAAAAAACTCGATGCGACTGTTGATGAAATGAAAAACCAGATGGGGGACGGCAACTATCAGCATATTTTTGCCAATGCCACGCCGCTGCAGCAGGCGTTCGCGATGATGACGTACGGATGGCTGCATCTGTGGTCTCTCACCATAGCGATACCAAAGATGAAAGACATCGTCTGGGGGAAAACCGCGAAGGAGCGCGAGGCGTTTGTCAAAGACAATCCCGAGGCGGCTTTCTACACGGGAAGGGTGCTTTCGGCGCAGTTCTATCTGGGTGCCGAATTCCAGAAGATATTCGGAAGGATGGAGTATATCCTTACCGCTGAAACGGCAGTGGAGAAATCATACGCGGCGCATTTTACAGGCGCACTCGAAGAATAATATGCAAACATGAACGCAAAGATGAAATGCCGGCCTTTAAAAGCCGGCATTTTTTATTTCTATGATAATTATAATATGTTTTATTTTGCAGCTTTAATGATCAATAACAAACATTTATATCGTAAATGTCACATTAATGAATGTCGGTAAGCGAATTATAGTAACTATTATTTGACAAAATTATTCATATTTTTATAGTGTGCATCAGTTTCAGTGTAAAAAGAAAAATGGTATAATGGGAAGAATTTTAATTTTTTTAGGGGGTAAGTATGGCTTTAAATCCTTTAGTCGATTCACGCGATGTGAGATTCATTCTGTTCGAAATGTTCGAAGCAGATAATCTGTGCAAGTACGAACGTTTCAAGGATTTCGACCGGGACACCTTTGAGGCAACGCTCGAACTCGCCGAGCAGATAGCCACCCAGCAGGTATATCCGGTCAACAGTGAAGGGGACAAAATCGGGTGCCAGTACAATCCCGACACGTACGAAGTAAAAATTCCGGAAATCTACAAGGCGCCGATGAGGGCCTTCAGTGAAGCGGGATTTCCGGGGCTTGCGGTAGAACAGGATCTTGGCGGTACGGGGATGCCGCTTCTCATCTACAATACCTGTTCAGAATATTTTATTTCAGCGTGTGTGGCCTGGTTCATGTACGTTCAGCTCAGCGTAGGAGCGATGAACCTGGTAAAGCACTTCTACAATCGCCCTGATAAAGATATAATTTTCCAGAACATGATGGCGGGGAAATGGGGCGGCACGATGTGTCTTACCGAGCCCGATGCCGGCTCCGATGTCGGTGCGCTCAAGACCAAGGCGGTGCGCCAGCCTGACGGATCTTTCCTCATCACCGGGCAGAAGATTTTCATCTCTTCGGGCGATAATGACATGTATGAGAACATCATCCATCCAGTGCTCGCGCGCATTGAGGGTGATCCGAGAGGGACAAGGGGAATTTCAATTTTCATGGTGCCGAAATATTTTATCAATCCCGATGGAAGTCTCGGCGGAAAGAACGATGTCATCTGTGCCGGCATCGAACACAAGATGGGAATCAAAGGATCGGCAACAGCAACGCTCAGTTTTGGCGACAACGGAAAATGTATAGGTTACCTGATGGGAGAAGAGCGCAAAGGGATGAGCATCATGTTCAACATGATGAACGAGGCGCGTCTTCAGTGCTCCATTCAGGGGCTTGCGCTTTCGAGTACAGCATATCTGCACGCGGTCACCTACGCAAGGAACAGAAAGCAGATGCCGCATGTTACGCAGCTGCAGAATCCGGACGCCCCATCGGTCAACATCATTGAACATCCCGACGTCAAGCGGATGCTTCTCTGGATGAAGTCCCAGGTTGAGGGGATGCGGATGATCACCCAGTACGCGGCGTACAACATTGACCTTGCTGAAGTCGAGGAAGGAGAGGTGGCGCGCGAAGCGGACGCTATCGTTAATTTCCTGATTCCGCTCTGCAAGGCGGGCAATACTGATCTGGCATGGCAGATTACCGCAGAAGCGATCCAGGTACACGGTGGCTACGGATATATCAACGAATACAAGGTGGAACAGTTCGCGCGCGATTGCAAGATCCTTTCACTCTACGAAGGGACTAACGGCATTCAGTCGATCGACCTGATCACCCGCAAGCTTCTCATGAACCGCGACCAGTATTATTTTAATGTGTTCAAGAAAAGGGTTGCGCAGACCGTCGAGAAGGCCAAGGGCGTGGTTGATTACAAATACATCTCACAGGTAGTCAGGGGCGTTGAGAAGATGGATGAGGTAATTGATTTCCTCATGAAACACATGGCTTCCGGAAGGCTTATGCAGTTGTTCATCAACGCGACGCCGCTTCGCCAGGCGATGGTAATGCTGGCTCACGCATGGATGCACCTCTGGGCGCTCACCATTTCCATGAAAAAAATGCACCAGCTTATCGGCGACAAGAAAGGGGATGAGCGCGAACAGTTCCTGCAGGACAACCCCGAAGCGGCTTTCTATTCGGGCAGGGTGCTTTCGAGCCAGTTCTATCTCGGGTCGGAATTTAAGAACTTTTTCGGCAAGGCCGAATCGATACTCTCGGAAGAGACGGCGGTCATTAAATCATCCGATTCGATTTATTCGGGAGCGCTTCACGAGTAATCGCCTCGTGTATCGCTGTTCATGAAAATGCGGTATATAGCGGGGCTGCCTGAAACGGGCGGCCCCGTTTTAATTTAATAATACGGGTTTACTGAATTATGAGAGGAGTTCTGGTAGCGGTCATCACCTGTTGCATTATATCCCTGACAGCCGTGCTGATATCCGGCAGCGGCGGCCTTGTTCTGCAGCACTGGAAATTTTTCAGCGGGCTGATCGGCTTCATTATGGCCATCATCATGATAGCCGCTTTTGCGGGGATGAGGATCCGATTCCGGATGGAAAAAAAGTTTCATTCCGCGCTCGATGGGCTTCCTCTTACATTCCGGTCATTTTACGGTAGAAGGTATGCGTACGGCGCATACCGTGGCCTGAGAGTATATTTCACGATGGCAAGGGCCGGGAGGGGGGATATATCCACCTCACTCTTTTCCGGAATAATGATTTTCTGCACAATGAAAATTCCTGATACAGGCGGACTTCCGCTGTACTGCGCGCTGGTGCCGAAAGGCGCTTCAGTGTCGCTCAGGTCTTTCCTGGGATGGGAAAATCCCGGGGAAGGATTTTTTATCGCAAAAGCGCTGAATCACTCGATAGCGGAATCCAGGGCACTCTTCGGACGGCTTTCTCCGGCAACCAGAACCGGACTGCGGGATTTTGCCGCACGGTCCGGCAGTGTCGGCATTGTTCCCGACCACGCATCGGTTATGATAGGCAAAAAGCACTCCCTTGATCTCATGGAGGGAGATGAGTCGTCCCGCGCGCTTCTTGATTTTCAGTTCAAAATCCAGCCGGACGCCGACAGGGAGACATTGCTTTCGCTCATTGATGCCGCTGCCGATCTCGTGATGAGGGTATCATCCGATCTGAAATAGGATTTTTGGGTCATGCTTCATCCTTCCCCTTCCTGATAACAAGCATCGCTGTAGTTACCGCAAGGAAACAGTGCGTAAATACAATGGCGTATCCGGTAGGGAGGTCCCAAAGGTATGACATTACGATTGAGAGGACATTCACCACGATGCCGATGACCCATGCCGCGATCAGCGGATATTTTCTGATCACTGACGGCATCTTCCTGAGGGATGCTATCTGAATCGCGATGAACGCGGGAGCGAGCAGAATGGCGAAAACCACGAGCACACCCGCTATTCTGACAGAGCTTGTCACCGTAACGGCGAAACCGAGGAAGAACACCAGTTCACGTTTGCCTTCATCTATTCTCGGGATTAACAGGTACAGGATGAGGCCGATGCAAAGATAAAGCGCTGCCGTCGCTGCGATGGTCGGCATCCCGGTGAAAAGGATATCATGCGCCATCAGCGACTGGAATTCCTCCATGCCGTGGGGCGATTTTGAAAACAGCATGAACACCGCGGAAATTCCGAGCGCGTAGAGCAGCCCGATGACCGCCTCGAGATGTTTCGTTCTTTTTAAGCAGTAGGCGATCAAAAGACCGCCGCCGAGTGAAAAGAGAAGCGAAACCGGATAGATCATTTTCCCTTCAAGAAAGATGATAGAGATGGCGGCGCCCAGCGCTGCCATCTGGCCGATCGCCAGGTCTATGAAGATGATGCCCCGCCTGATGATCCTTAATCCGAAATAGGAATGAATTCCAAGCAGCACTATGCTGAGCACGAACGCCGGGAGCAGTATATCGATCATGGCGCGAGCCTCCTCGCAATTTCATCGAACAGGGTGAATATGTCAGTCGCCTCCCTGACAGCGCCGACATCGTGGGGCAGCACGATCAGGCGGGTGCCTGTTCTGCCGGATAGAAATTTAGCGGCATCGGGTGAGTGGTACACGTCCTGCAGGATATATTGGACGCTTTCACTCTTCGCGAGCTGTATGAGGCTTTCCATGTGGCGTGAGGTAGCCGTAATGCCCGGCAGCGGCTCTATCTCGCCCCTGACCTCAATCCCGTAGCGCTGAAGATAATAATCGAATAGCCGGTGATACTGGATAACTTTGACACCTCTCATGGGCGCAAGGCGCCTGCCCCATTCATCCGTTTTTATCCGCCATTGCGACTTGAATGTGTCGTTGTTTTTCCGGTATGAAGCCGCATGGCTTCCGTCGAGCGATGCGAGTTTTTGGGCGATCGCGTCGGATACGCGGGGGATGTTTTCAGGATCAAGATAAAAATGGGGATTTCCCTCGGGATGCACATCCCCCTGCGCGCGTGAGACCGCGGCGGGAATCTGTATCTTTTTCACGTGGGCGGATATATCGAGAAACCCCGGCTGCCCCGGCTGAATGCCCCTGTTATTTGAATCGTTTAAAAGAGGCGGTACCCAGCCGATTTCGAGGTGAGCTCCATTGATGATGAGAAGATCTGCCGTGCGAAGTCTTGCGATAAGAGAAGGCCTGGGCACAATTGCGTGAGGGTCGCGCGCTCCCTGGGCCATCGATGACACCGAGACACTATCACCGCCGATTCGAGCGGTAATGTCCGCGAGATACCCGTATGTCGTTACGACATTTATTCTTGCTTCCAGGCGGGGGCAGGTAATGGCGAGAATTATCAGTGAAAATATTATTTTACATTTCATCGGTTCCTCCTAAAAACGGTGGGCGCCATGTGCGCCGATTGCCATATTGCACTGTACAGTCACTTCTTGATTAACAACGCGGTGGTATTCTCCGTTCTCCTCAGAAAATTTTGAGCGATCATGGTTATACTGAACGCGTATGCGGGAAAACTCTGTCAGAGTCAGATCGAACATCCCGCTGTAGCGGGGCAGGTAGCGCGGGATGTTCTCTTCATTTTCACCATTGACGGAAACAGCATTGTTCATGACAAGGTCGTAGCGGGCGCCGATCCTGAAAAGACTTGATAGCCTTACAACAAGCTGAGTATACAGCCCGGATTGACGTTTGTCCAGCTCGCGTTTATCAACGAGGTCGGTTGCGTCGTGAGTATACAAATCGCCTTTCATACTGCGATAGAGATACTCGCCTTGAAACGAAACTGACCTGTAGGAATCGATCGTGTACCTGACCGTAATATCGCCGCCGGCAATGAGCGTTGAGGCGTGTACGGCCGTACCATCGACGCCTGTTTTATCGAATTCGTGGTTGATCCTCGTGTCACCGCGGGCGAGTGACCCGCCAAGAAGGAAAGAGAAATCCCCCTCGTCAAAAGAAGTCTTTACATAGCCGCAAAATAGTCCCGGGCCGTTGCTTGCTCTGATATTGTATGAATCTTCTCCGGCCGGTCCGTGGAACCCCCCGGTTCCAAAACTTGACTCATTCTCCCCTTCGAGACATTCCCCGCCGAGCATGAGATAAAAACCAACAGGGGCGACCCAGGTGAGCCTTATACCTTTTTCATTAAGGCCTTCGTTTCCGAAGAATGAAGAATATATCAGGGGACGGTCTGAAAAATCCCACGAGTGAGCGTGCTGTTCGTTAATGCGGCCAAACCCGCTTAACAACTTCCCCCCCCTGATCTGGAGCCCGAACGGCAGCATCCTGGTAGAAAAATAAGCTTCCTCCACTTCAAATCCCGATTCTGAAAGATGGAACGCGGCAAGCATGTCAAAATACGGATCCACGGGCGCCGAAATGACGAGTTCTCCATAATTCAGGTTGAATCCACGGTGGGCATTATTTTCCCCGTGAGAATGGCCGTGCTGCTCTTCTTCCGTGATGGGATGTGTGAATTCAGGCGATTCAAGTGTTTTAAATCGATCATCTCGCATGTTGCGCCATGTGCCTGAAAAATCGACAATGAGCGAAATATCCGGAACGAATTTTGACTGTGAGAAAGGGCTTGTTGTCTCCCCGGCAAATAATGGATTATACAGTATCAGCATTATTATGGCTGATACCAGTGGTATTACGCGTAGCGTTCCCATATTACTCTCCTGAAATATGATAACAGACACGCCGGATATCCGGCGAAAGCAGTTTGTTAAAGGTCGTTTGAAGAGTTAACGGGACACCGGAGGTGCGTTCGAGTGGTATGAAAAATCAAAGCAGGAATTACAGATATGGGATAAAAACGATTCTGTAAATGAGAAAGACCAGAGAGAATAAATGAAAAATGGAGTTTCAGGAACAGCTGAATGATTGTGAGCCAGGAAATGGCATACGGCGCAATCAGAATGTGTTTTACTGTCTTCGTGATGGTGCGCAAAAACCTGCACGGCGCTTGACAGTATAAGCACCGTACAGGCAAGCGCCGTGATGCGTGAGAGAAGAACATGTCGAGGTTTGATGATCATTGAAATGATAGATCAACTATCCAGACAAAAGAGAATAAAACGTGTCGGAATCGTAGCCTCCTTTTATCCTTTTGCCTGAGTCGTCAAAAAAATCTGGAGTGTCATCTGCTCAATCTGGTCCCGTAGCTCTTCAATTTCGTCGATATGACGGTCCTCATCGTTGAGAATCTCCTGGAGCAGATCGCGGGTCGCGTAATCCTTCACTTCGCCGGCAAGAACTATAGCATCATTGTATGCTTTAATCGCGCCTTCCTCGGCATCATGATCGTTGGCTACCTGCTTGGGTATATCCGCGCCGATCATGATTTTTTTCAGTTCACTGACGATCGGGGTTCCTTCGAGGAAAAGTATCCTTCCAATCAGCTTTTCCGCGTGCTTCATCTCCTCGATTGCGCGCTTTTCGATTCTTTTATGAAGCTTTTCATATCCCCAGCTGTCGCACATTTCCGAATGGACCATGTACTGGTTTATTGCGGTCAACTCATCTGCGAGGAGAGAGTTTAAAACGGTTATTAATTTGTCATTTCCCTTCATAGTGCCTCCAGTTTTATTTGCTTGTTTGTGGTGCGGCAAGCGAATATGTTGTCAGAAATAGTAATATCCCGGTCGCAAATGTCAAGACTTTGATACAGGTTTGGACCTAAAAAGATTGGGCACGAAAGAACGGCCATATGATCAAATCGTGGACAATCTGCACCGGAATGAATCGGCGGAAACCGTCATATTTCAATTGCCGTATAGTAAAATTGAGTGGAGTTTTCTGGAGGCGTTGTTATCTTTGACAACAAGCATCAGAAGTTTCATTAAAAAAAATCTAACAATATGGTATCGGATTTTCCAGAGGAGGGATTATGAAGTTTTCTTTACTGCTGTACGGGCTCTTTTTCAAACTCAAATCTGCCGCAAAAAAAAGCGAAGCCTTTAAGCAGAGGTTGAAGGAACAGAACATGACGCTTCAGATCAAGACCCAGGACAACAAGCGGGGCCGGTATTTCACGTTCAAGGACGGAGAAATCATTTCGAAGAAGGGGATTGCCGCGTCGGCAGATGTCGCGCTCGTCTGGTGTGATGCGAAAACGGCATTTGCTGTGATGGCAAAAGGTGATCAGGAAACCTCGTTAAAAGCGCTTACCGAAGGGAAACTGAAACTTGAAGGCGATGCGCAGAAGGCGCTCTGGTTTACCGAGACAGTCAAACAGATGAAAGCTATTTAAAGACGATTAAAAAAACGGTTTTATATAAAAAAAGGCTATATCATTCTGATTAGCCTTTTTTTTCTCGCTTGCCGCTCCTGTTACCAGGAGCGGGGCGGAAATAAATAAGTTCAAACTACCTGCGGATGGTAACAGTGTAGTTGCCGGAACCATTGGCGGACCAAACTTTGATCTGTCCGCGGCCGGGAACACGGCCACTGCAGCATGAGAAATTGTTGGTGGTGATGTTGCTGCATACTTCGTTGCCATCATTGTAGAGAGCGATGTCAAAATCAACGCCGCCGCCGTGCTGCAGACATACCGTCGGGCTGGTTCCTTCCTGTCCTGCAAGGTTCAACCAGTCTGTGTCGCCTGAGCTTACCATAACTCCTGAAAACGACATTCCGCTTACATTGTAGTTAGCAGCGAACAGAAGTCCCCCAACGACAAGCAGAAATGCAAACACAGATGTAAAGATGATCTTTTTCGACATGTTCCTTTCCTCCTAAAAGTTTAAAAAGAAATTTAAATCATAGAAATAAGGTATGTATTCAATACCTGAAAAGGGATTTTTGTCAATCCATATTTAATTGGATCGAGGTAATTTTTACAAACAGTACCTGTTTGGACATAATCCCTGGTATTGATACTCGGGAGGGAATATAACAAAAAAAAAGCTTGTCGACAAATAAAAAAAAATATTTTTGATCCCATCATTTCCTGAATTTTTGTTCGGTAAGGTATTTCCGGTCTTCAGGCTCATTATATCCAGAGGTGGTTTCATGGCATTAAATCCCCTTGTTGATTCGCGCGATGTTAGATTTGTCCTTTTTGAAGTACTGCACATCGATTCTCTTCAGCGGTTTGAGCGATTTTCAGAGTTTGACCGCCATACTATGGATGCAACGATAGTTCTTGCTGAGCAGGTTGCGGTGAAAAAGGTCTTCCCGGCCAATCTGGAGGGAGATAAAAAAGGCGGAGTCCGCTACGATCCTGCCGAAAAAGCGGTTTACGTGCCGGCATGTTACCGGCACGCCCTCGAGGCCTATCATGATGCCGGCTTTCTTGCGCTTGCGAAGGAACCGGAAATTGGCGGAATGGGAATGCCGGAGACCCTTTTCCAGGTAGCGACTGAATATTTCTCGGCCGCAAGTCTGCCCCTGACAATGTATACCCATCTCAGCTTCGGAACTATCAATCTCATCAAAAATTTCGGGACGAATGAGCAGAAAGACCTCTATCTTGAAAAGCTCATGAGCGGGGAATGGGGAAGCACTATGTGCCTGACCGAACCCGGAGCCGGTTCAGATGTAGGGGCGCTTACCACCAGGGCGGTGAAACAGCCTGACGGGACCTTCCTTATAAAGGGCCAGAAGATATTCATCACCAACGGTGACAGCGACCTGTATGAGAACATTATTCACCCGGTCCTCGCACGAATTGAGGGCGACCCCGGCGGCACGAAGGGGATATCGATATTTCTTGTCCCGAAATTCTATGTGAATCCTGACGGTTCGCTCGGGGAACGCAACGATGTGGTATGCACCGGTGTTGAACATAAAATGGGCCTCAAGTCATCCGCGACCTGCGCGATGAGTTTCGGGGACAACGGCCGATGTGTCGGAACGCTTCTCGGCTCTGAGCGGCAGGGGATGAAGATCATGTTTCAGATGATCAATGAGTCCCGGTTGTATGTCTCCATTCAGGCGCTTGCGGTGTCAAGCGCCGCCTACATGCACGCCGTTGTCTACGCGCGTAACCGTATTCAGGGCAACGATGTGACAAGAAGCGCCAATCCCGACGCAGGGCCTGTTGCTATCATCAACCACCCCGACGTGCGGCGTATGCTACTCTGGATGAAGGCGCATGTTGAAGGGATGAGAATGCTCTGCTATTTCCTTGCCTACAATCGTGATGTCCAGCACACCGCATCCGGCGAGGAGGCACGGGAGGCAGGCGCGATTGTAGATTTTCTTACTCCCATCGCAAAGGGAGGGAATTCAGACCTTTCATGGCTGGTTACCGCTGAAGCGATACAGGTTTTCGGCGGTTACGGTTTCTGCAGCGACTACCCTGTCGAACAGTTCGCACGCGACTGCAAGATACAATCCATCTACGAGGGGGCAAACGGCATCCAGGCGGTCGACCTCATGATGCGCAAGCTGCTGATGGACCGTGATCAGTACAATTATTCCATATACAGGAAACGGATTTTTGAAGCGGTTGAAAGGGCCCGCGGAATCGTGGAGGACCGGTATATCCGTGAGGTGGAATCGGCTCTTGCGGAAATGGATAGCATAGTCCGCGGCATGAAAGAGCAGATGGAATCAGGACAGCCGCTCGTGCTTTTCGCAAAGGCGACACCGCTGCTGGCCGCGTTCAGGATGCTTACGCACGCGTGGCTTCATCTCTGGAGCCTGTCTGTCAGCGTCCCGAAGATGAAAGAGTATGGAGGCGACAGCCGTGCTGATGCGCTCGATGCTGAAATTACCGATCATCCGGAAGCGGCGTTTTACGCAGGGAAAATACTGGCGTCGCAATTCTATATCGGGGCCGAGTTCAAAAAATATTACGGCCAGCTCGAATACCTGAAGGCTGATGAGCCTGCCGTGCTCGCGGTGCGCGACGAAATTTTTACGGGAATGCCGCGGCAGTAACCGGCTGTGCGGGATCGAGTCGCAACGCTCCCCGTTCTTCCGGCAATTGAATTATCAGGTAAACTCGGGGATTGAGGCCGCTTCGCCGGCAGGCAGGGTAAAACTCTTGGTTGCCGTTTTGACAAGCCCGCCGTAGAGATAATCGAGAAAGTGCACCGAGATCTCACGCCGGACCCTGACCATTCGAAGGAAATTCCTCTGTTTTTCGTCACGGTGGTCGAAGGGGAAATGAATTATTATGTTTTCATTTCCGTTCTGATAGGCCAATGAGAGTATGGTCTTATCCTCTTCGCTTATGATAAACAGCTTGATCTCGCGATGGGCCATGATGTCGATAACATCTTCCGTTTCGACGCAGTAGAGACCGTAGCGCTCGCCGTCCATCACGAAAAGGCTGTATCCCATATCGGCCAGCTGTTCGTAAAATATGGAAAACGGCGCCTCGCGGGGAAGCTGCGCGTCGTACTCCAGCCTCTCAAACGCGTCGATTATTTCGCTGTCGCTGAACATCATATCCTCCTGATTGTAAACACGGTCATGACTGCGGGGTTGTGAAAATACAGAAGAGGTGTTCGTATTAAATCCCCGATCCGTACTGGAAATAGGTCTCCACGCCTTCACCCTGCGTTATGTGGGAGCCCGGCGGAAGGTTGTGTGTGAGCCAGACGTTCCCGCCCACTACCGCGCCCCTGCCTATTGTGACACGGCCCAGTATGGTGGCCCCCGAATAAATCGTCACGTCATCCTCAACGACCGGATGGCGCGGAATACCCTTGATCGGGTTGCCGTTATCGTCAAGCGGAAAACTCTTGGCTCCCAGCGTGACTCCCTGATAGATGCGCACGTTATTGCCGATGATGCTGGTCTCGCCGATTACCACGCCTGTGCCGTGGTCAATGAAGAATTTTTCCCCGATTACAGCTCCAGGGTGGATGTCGATACCTGTCTGGGAGTGGGCCATTTCAGAAATGATCCGGGGGATAAGCGGCACTTCGAGAATCTGAAGCTCATGGGCGATCCGGTAGTTCGTGAGCGCGCGGATGCTCGGGTAGCAGAAGATCGTCTCTCCCGGATTTTTCGCGGCGGGATCGCCCTCATAAGCGGCCCGCACGTCGGTTGAAAGCATGTAGCGGATAGCCGGAAGCTGCTTGAGAAACATTATCGTAATATCGTATGACTTCATTTCGCAGTCGAGGCACGCCTTGGCGGATATATCCTCACAGATGAAGCAGTATCCGCGTTTGATCTGTTCGGACAACAGCTTGAAAACCATATCGATAGTGGAGCCGATGTAGTAATTCATCGTGGAAGTGTGCATGTCCGAGTTGCCGAAGTAGCCGGGGAAAAGCACGGTTCGAAGAAGCTCTACGATCGCGCCGAGCTCTTCAATGGACGGCATCGGCATGTCGTATCCTTCACGGTGATATACCGCTTCATATGATTTCGGATCGCAGAGTTCGCGGGTTACCGAGTGTATCGATTCCTGGATGTGCAGATCGTCATTAGGGATGTTCTTTTTCAAGATGCCGCTCCGGATCGTTCGATTACTTTTCCGCTCCGTGGACTTTGGCGAGGTGTGCCTGCAGCAGGTTTCTGTAATGAGAGGGACTGCGCACCACCATCGTGTTGAAAGTGAATTCGTCCTTGCTTTTCATCATGATATTTACGTGGGATATGAGATCCCGTATCTCAAAATCAGTTCTGTTTATTGACTTTTCGACATCATGCTCGATGATTCCTTTCATGAAATTCAAATATGATTTAACAAACTCCAGCGCTATGACGTCTTCGTCGTTTTTTGGCTTGAATGACCCGACCGCAGAGAGAATCTTATCGTTCGACAAAAGGGCCTGCGCGGTTTCGCTGACCAGATTTTTATCCGCCCCACGGGAAGCTGTGTCCATTTCCTGATTCGCCATATTCCTCTTGCCACATGCTGTTACATATTAAAGTACACACATTATTATCCGATATCGATTCTTCAAATAATTAAATATTATTCAAGAAGAAAATGGCCTCTATTCGCAAAAACAGGCTTTTTGAAACACGGTGCCTGGTTTTGCAAAAGGGAGTGTGATGGCAGGATTTTTAAAAAAAAGAGGGATATTGAAAAATATCCCCCTTCTACTCCTATGATAGAAAAGAACTTATTTCTTGGCTGCGGGAGCCTTGGCAGCCGGTGCTTTCTCGGCAGCCGGTGCAGCCGGCGCTGCCGGTTGCTCTGCCGGAGGAGCGGGTTGCTCAACAACCGGCGCGGCGGGCTGTTCGGCTTTCTTGCATCCGATGAAGCCGTACGATACCGCAAACGCAAAAACAACGGCCAACACTACCAGAAGAATGTTCCTTTTCATACGTGATCAACTCCTGTGTATTAAATAAATTTGTTTGATAACGTATATTAATGAATTATAAAATCAAGTAATATTTAATATTTTTTATTAATTATTCACAATAAATAAGGAATATTATAGTTAATAATATTCCTTATAATGTTTATTAAAAATAATAATAAATTGAAAAAAGATATTTGGATCAGTATTGCGTACAGATGTTAAGAGGGGATATAGGTGCAACGGGACGTGTTTGATTCCCACACCGTAACTGACTCGATGCTCAACGGGAAGTGTGAAAGCGTCGGGAGTTTTTTCGAAAATTCATCAGAAATGTAGCGGGCAATGTTTTCCGAGCTCGGGTTATTGCGTGAAAAATACTCGAGGTCATTCAGATTTTTGTGGTCAAGCTCCTGAATAATCTCCCGAAGCGCCGATTTAAGATCGCCGAAGTCGACAAGAAGTCCTATATCGTTAAGGTTCTCTCCGCGCACGCTGAGAATCACCTTCCAGTTGTGGCCATGGAGGTTTTCGCATTTGCCGCGGTATCCCCTGAGCTGGTGGGCGGAAGCGAATGTTTCTTCAACGGTGAGCACGTACATGGTACAGCCTCTTTGCAATCAGATGAAATTTGCGAGCGCCCTGGCGATCTTGTCGATTTCCCTTTTGGAAAGCGAGGGAAATATCGGGAGTGAGAAAAGCTTTTTTGAAAGACGGTCGCTGTTAGGATAGTCCATTGCCTTCAGCCCGAGAAGGGCATGCAGCGGCTGCCGGACCGGGCGGTAGACTTCGATCGCCGTTTTTTTCCAGTATTTTTCTATCCTTTCAATCGGGGCGTCGAAAAGCACCGGGAATGCCTGATACACAAACGCCTCACTGTAAGCGTACATGGTTTTGTGCGGGGTGATTTTGATCGCGTCATAATAGGCTCGGGCGATCTCGCGGCGTCTTTTTACGAATGGATTGAGCCTGTGAAGCTGAGAAATCCCCATGGCGCTCTGAAAATCTGTCATTGCGTATTCATAGTTGAGATGATCCCCGTTCTCGCTGTCGCCCCGCAGCTCCTTCATGGATGAATAATAGCGGGAGTTGGCAGTCATTACCATTCCGCCGTTTCCGGTGGTGATCATCATCGACGGCGCAAAGGAGGCCACCATGATCGCTCCGACAGGCGCGTGCGAAGGCTCGGTTATATCCACACCGATCGAATGTGAAATGTCCTCTATCACGGGGATCTTGATTTCTTTCAGAAAGCCCGCGTCGGACAGAAATCCGAGCATCTGGCCGAAGACGATTGCTTTCGTTTTTTCGGTGATTTTATCCTTTATCAGCGATTCGGACGGGAGGAATGAGCCTTCATCTATGTCAACGGCAACAGGGGTCCCTCCGGTGAGTGAGAGCGCGCTCATCGGCGCGGCGCTGAAGTAGGACGGAATGATCACCTCATCGCCGGGACCGATTTCAAGCGAGCGGAACGCGAGGTGATAGGCGGCCGTGAGAGAGTTCACGGCCAGGCAGTATTTTATCCCGAAAAGCTCGGAGAATTTGTTTTCAAACGTTTTTACGGTGATGCCGCAGCCGAGCTCATCGTGCATGAGGGAGTCGAGCACGCCTTCGAGTTCTTTTCGTGTAATGGTCGGTTTGCATGAAACGATGCTCATCTGAAAATAATCCTGTGTTCTGTGATCACGCCGGACAGGCTGAAATCCCGCGTTTGCGAGCGGAGAGCTTTACCAAGGGAGGAAAAAGGTTTTATGTCAATTAAAATATTGCGCGCAGGTCCCTTTAATCAGCAATGCGGTTTTTGGCGGGAAATCAATAGTGCCTGATTATCTGGTCAACTTCGTCAGAGAGAAGACCCCTTGTTTCAGCAAGCACAACAGAAGATCCCGAGTCAGTCGATTCGCCGGCGCCGTTCGCTTCCGGAGTCACGATAAGCGACTGGAAGGTAATCGCGATGAGCAGGATGGCCGCCGCAGCCGCAGGGAAAAGGCAGGATACGGTATTTATCATCCGTTTTCTCCGCTCGGCGCCCAACCGTGTGATTACGTTCGACGCCATCCCGGCGCTCCAGCGGGAGCTTTTCAGCCTGCTGTCGATTTCATGTTCAAAGCGAATGTCGTGTTCACTGGAGCTCATAGGTGATACCCCTCCTTCTGAGGTCCCGGTGGATCAGTTCTCTTCCCCGGTGTATGCGCGACTTTATGGTTCCCCGTTTCAATGTCAGCTTCTCGGCTATCTGGCTTTCGGAGCATCCGAGCATCAAAAGCTCAAAGATGTCCCTGTATTTCGGCGGCAGGGCGGATATAGTCTCGCGGATCGACGCGGTATCCGCATCCGCCGGATCCGGGCCGCTATCCTCGCGCATGAGAAGCGAATCCCTGAGCGAAGAGGCCTTTGCGTCCTCGCGCCCGTGTTTATACGACATCCGCAGCGATTCGTTCCTCGCAATCGTGTAGATCCAGTTGTTGCGGGCCCTGATGTCGGCGAAGGTCGCCTTGCCGATCCCCTTGTACACCCGGATATAGGTTTCCTGCGCGACGTCGTCGATGGCGTGATGAAGATGGGCGGGTAGATATTTGCGTATCGCCGCGAACACGATTTTTTTCGTGTCTTCGATGAGGCAGAAGAATTCCTGTTCGTTCATCGCCATTGCACTCAGTCGATTCCGAGTCTCTTCCGGTGTTTTTTGAATTTCCCTTCAAGCATATCATTGAGCTTGACGACCTGCTGAGGCGTGAATACTGTCTTCTGGGCCTCAAACCGCATCCTGATATGGATCAGACGTTCTTCCCGCTTCACCGCGTCGATCTCTTCGAGCGTTTTCCTTATTTTCTTCTCATCGAGACTGTCCGCTGTCAGGGCCTTCTCAAGCTCGTCCATGAGCGGGTAAACGCGTTTCCTGTATCCATCGAGAGCGGGTTCATACCGTGCGTGTATGCGTTTCAGTTTTTCCATCTGCTCGCTCGACAGGTCCAGCCGGGCTCCGAGCATCTCGAGAAAGCGCTTATCGTCGGGCATCGGCCCGGGAGGCATTCCTCTCGGACCTCCCCAAAACGGAGGGAAACAGGGACGGTTACACTGCCGGTAACTCGTTAAAAAAATGCCTTCCGCAAGGAGCAGTATTATGATTCCCAGGATAATCAGGATGATGTTTTTCTTCATTGCCAGCCTCATCAACCACCATGCGTTTTATCCGCGTGCCGCGGTCAAAAACGTCCACTATGAAAGTATACCATATAAACCGGTATTCTGTCGAGCGGGTTCCACTTTTTGTCTGAAATTGCCCGCCTGTTTTGATAAAAAAAATTGCGTCTATTCTTTTTGTATGTATACTGAGTTAACACTCCCTGCTGAGGTGAAGGCCATGAAAAATATTATTGTCTTTTTAACGTCGTGTGTGCTTGCCGGGTTGGTGCTCTCGCCGCTCTATGCGCAGGTATATCTCGATGCGGAATCGGGAAGGGTCTATTCAGGCTACAACGACGTGAGTATCCCCGGTGATGGCGGTACGCGGATATCGCTCACGGACGATCTTGAAACCGATCCCGCTTTTTACTTCAGGGGAAGGATCGGCTATCTTGCGGGAGGAGTCCATGATATTTCTTTTCTCGCCGCGCCCCTCAGACTGCACGCCGACGGCACGGCGCCGGTGGACGTGCGGTTCGATAACACGACGTTCCCGGCAGGAACGCAACTCAAAGCCCGGTACCAGTTCGACACCTACCGGGCGACCTATCGCTACAACCTGATCAATAACGGAAGGCTCGTCGTCGGCGTGGGGTTGACCGGACTCGTCCGCGATGCGGAGATACGCGTCGAGAGCGACACCGCGAGCGATTCGTATTCAAATAAAGGGTTCGTGCCGCTCTTTAACTTCCGTGTCGCGGGGATTGTCGCGGGACCGCTCGGGATCATTTTCGAAGGCGACGCGATGGGGGCCCCCCAGGGAAGGGCGATTGATATAATGGGCGCGCTTTCCTGGGCTTTCGACAGACATGTTACGCTGAGGGCCGGGTATCGTGCGCTTGAAGGCGGTGCGGACAATGATAAAGTATACACCTTCGCGCTGCTCCATTTCGCCGTTCTGGGTGTTGAAGTCAGATTATGAAAGGGCGCACAGCGAGGTCTTTCCGCTCTTAACGTCGAAAATGATCATCTGGATCGGACCCGGCCCGTCATAGCGGTTGTTCCGGACGGTCCATGATTCGGCAACCCCGCCGGTCGCGGTCATCGGGATTCCCCGGAATTCGCGGACCGAATGGCCGTGGATGTGGCCGAAGTACATCGCCTCGATCTTTCTGCGGTGACGGCTTACTGTGTCGAGTAAGCGCGCGGACGATCGGGGCCAGAGGCTGTGGAAGGTCCAGCCATCGGCCATCGGCGGCATGTGGGATACGATGATTGAGTGCGGACGGATGTGGCGGTCTATCCATTCCTCCTCCGTGCGGAGGAACATCCTGTTCGCCGTATTTACTCCGATAAAGCGCCACTTCCCGATATCGGCCACTCTGCGGGTGGCCCCGAAGTAGCGGCGAAAAGGCGCGAGCGGCCGGTCATGATCGCCGGGGACGGTGATCCAGGCGGCGTCGGTCTTTTCAATGTGAAAGATGATGCGCCGGTATTCGTCCTCCGTCGAGTTCAATGTCAGGTCGCCGGCGACCAGATATGCCTGCGGTGCGTGGTCGCGCGCCGCCTTCTCGAGGAGCGGAGGAAAATTGCGCTCCCAGCCAGCCCTGCATCCTGGATCTGCAAGTATCCCCACAGTCGTGACATTATCCAGCCGTACGACAGCTTCTTTCACTATCCGCGCCATTATGCCTGTCCCGTTCCCTGCGCGGAGTCCTTTCCGGATAAAAATGAATCGTGCAGCCTGCTGAAAAAGAGGAGCGCGCACACCGCGCCGATGAGCGCCATGCACATATCCCACTGGCTGTCCCAGACATCTCCCTGCGTCCCGAGGAAGGCTTCGGCTGCCGAACCGGTGGCAACGGCGACCCACCATTCGACAAGCTCGTAAAACGCGCTCACGGCAAGACAGACGCAGATTACGATGAAATTGAGCATTTTGCCGCGGGCAAGCCTTGTGATGCGGATAAGTATCTCCCTTGCGACAAGCGCGGGCACAAATCCCTGGAAGAAATGCCCGAGCCGGTCGTAGTAGTTGCGTGACAGATGGAACGATTCTTTGATCCATTCAAAAAGGGGATTAAGCGCATAGGTGTAATGCCCTCCCACGATGAGGACGATGGCGTGGAGCCAGAGGAGAAAGTAGACGAGCATGGTGAAGGTGAAGCGTTTCCGTGTCGCGAAGAGCAGCACGGCGCCGATAATCACGGGCGCCACCTCGAGGAACCAGGTGAAGAGGTCGTGCGGCGCTATCACCGACCAGACAAAGATCAGCGCGAGGCTTGTGATCAGAAAAAAAGAAAAGTGCCTGGCCTTCATGTACGGCCACCTCCGGATTTTCTTGTGCGGAAATAGGATGCCGTGAAGATGCGGGTTAAATCAATACATTTTTGTACCGGTACCGGCAATATGGACGGATCAGCGGAATTTCCTGAAATCAATGCCGAGGTGAGCGATCCGGTAGGCGAGGATCCGTTTCGTGGTGCCGAGCATCTGCGTGGCCCTGGTTATGTTGCCCTTTGTCAGTTTCAGATGGTCAATGATGATCTCTTTCACAAAAAGGTCGGTCATCTCCTCCAGCGTGCGGGGATGCGGATTTTCCCGTGTCACGCTCTGCAGCGAAGGGGGAAGATGATAGTTGCGGATAACCCCTTCCGTACTCATGATCACGGCGCGCTCGATACAGTTCTCCAGCTCGCGGACGTTGCCGGGCCAGTGATAGCTGGTGAGAAGGTCAATGGCGTCGCTGCTGATGCGCTCGATCGGTTTGCTGAATTTGGCCCTGTATATTTCAAGGAAGTGGTCCGCGAGCAGCATGATGTCGGCTTTTCTTTCGCGCAGAGGGGGCGAATGAATCGGAAACACGTTTATCCGGTAATACAGGTCTGAGCGGAATTCTCCGCGTTGAATTTTGCTCTCAAGGTCCTGGTGGGTCGCGGCGATGACCCTGACGTCTACAGGAACGGGGCCGGAGCCACCCAGCCGGTCGATACAGCGCTCCTGAAGAACCCGAAGCAGGTGGATCTGGAGGTGCGGGCTCAGGTCGCCGATCTCGTCGAGGAAAATGGTGCCGCCCTGCGCAAGCTCGAAGCGGCCCTTCTTCTGCTTTATCGCGCCGGTGAATGCGCCTTTCTCATGGCCGAAAAGTTCGCTTTCGATGAGGCTTTCCGGTATGGCGGCAATATTGACTTTTATGAACGGCATGTCGCGGCGGCTGCTGCGATGGTGTATCTCATCGGCGATGAGCTCCTTGCCGGTGCCGCTCTCTCCGGTGATCAGCACCGTGGTGTCAGTATCGGCGACCATGAGAATCTTGTCATAGATGTCGCGCACGACCCGCGAGTTTCCGATCAGGCGGTGCGGTATGTTCTCCTGGGAAAGCTTTTTTTTCAGAAGCAGATTTTCCTCTTTGAGCTCCTCCTCGCGCATGCGCATCTCGCGGCGGCTTTCCACCGCATGGGCTATCATTACCGCGATGGCTGTCACGATTTCCACGGTTTCCCTGATCTGCAGTTCCTGCGAATTCAGCACGTCGAGCGAGATGGTGCCGATCGCGTCCTGAGCGATTTTTACGGGCACGCAGATGAAGGATATCTCCTCGCGCTCCACTGAGCGCGCGCCGGTTTTGTTCAGGAAGCGAGGATCATTTTTTATCGACGGAATCACCAGCGGCTTGCCGGTGGCGATAACCGACCCGATCACTCCCTCGCCGGGTTTGTATCGGCCCCTCTTCACTTCATCTTCAGTATAGCCGACCGATACATCGATCACGATGTCGTCCGTTTCGGGGTGATAAATGCTGATCATGCCGCGCCGGACCGGGAGATGCCTCGCGGTCACGGTAAGCACTTCGCGCAGCAATACCGTCATATCACTTGTCGAAGTGAAGGTTTTTCCGATCTCGTAAAGAAGTTCGGTAATGGTGTCGGAGAGCGTGATATCGCGCTGCATCTGTTCCTCCGGATGAACAGTAACGACAGGCATGGAAGCTCGCGCCTGTCCCGCTGTTCCTGTGCTGCTATGAAAACAAGTATGGGCCCGGAGGTAAAGCCGTATCGGGGAATTTTACCTGCCGGGCCCGTTATTTTACAGGACTGTAATATATTGATCAGAGCGAATAGCTGATCCCGAAGTCGGCCCAGAGGTGGTTCCTGAGCTTGCCGGCCTCCGTGTTATACGTATCGGTGATCTGAAAATCCGACGAGAGCGAACGGGCATAGTTGACCGCGCCTTTAAAAGTCGCATTGCCGATCTTCTGCGCGATCCCGAGCGTCACACCGGCGTCGCTCCAACCCTCGCGTTCGAGGTAGGCGTTGTTGTAGTATCCCGCCCACGCGCCTGCCGAAAAAGTGAAATCGTTCTGTGAAATAAGGTCCTGCGACACGGCAAGCTTGACGTAGTAGTCCTCGTCCCGCGGCGTCTTCGTGGCGGTTTCCTCAACATAGTAATCATAATAGACGGTCACTGACGGGTTGAGCACGGTCTTGACTGCCAGACCAAATGAGCCTTCCCAGAAAGAAGGATCCGTGACTCCCGCGACCTCATCGTAAAAATGGTACTGGATGAACGCGGCTCCGAGCGAGAGCGTGATCAGGTCGGCAAAGGTGTGCGAAAATCCCGCCACGTAATCGAACTCGGTAAGGGACTTCTGATAATCGCGATAACTGCCGTCGCTGTTGTTGTAGTTCATCAGATAGTCCTCCGCCAGTCCCGCGGCAAAGTTCAGGGTGATGCCGGTGCTGCCGAGCTCGACTCCGGCGTTGCCCCATACCACCCCGTTGTTTTTCCCGTAGAGTTCGACGCCCCTCCACCAGTATACGCTGCTGTAGGATACCCCGACCGGGATTTTCAGGAATGAATCTTCCGCCGCGCCCGGGGCGGCGTTGAACGTGATCATCGCGATCGCGATGCAGAAGATCATGAGTGCGCTGAATAGCTTCTTCATATCTGTCTCCTTTAATTTATTGAATTGCATAAGCCTGCATGATGGATATAAGAGCATCTTTCGTGCCAGTTCCGGCGGGGCGCGGATAGTTAACACGCGTGAAACATACGGGGGATAAAAACGGGCCGCAGGCCGCGATTTCAGGTCAGCGTTTGATCAAACAGCGGATAACAGGATAGTGGGATTCAGCAGATGAGGATAACAGGCACGGCGATTGTAAAAACGAGGATGTGGTGCTGATACATTTTTGTCACAAACAGGTGACCGTGGGACAATTCTGTACTTTTCCGGCAGGAGCTCCAGGCTGGATAGATTTTTTCATATCCCGATGCTCGAGCGGATTGCGCCTTTTATTTCGGACATCGCGTCCTGGGCCTTGCCCGCGCGAGTCTGGTTTTCTCCGGTCCGCGTAACCAGGTCGGCAACCAGTCCGGTGAGCTGTTCGAACCGCTCATTGAAACTGTTGTAGCGTTCCTGCAGGGCCTTGAGCAGTTCGATCACCTTCTCTATTACCCGCTGCTGGTCTTCCGAGCCTTTGCGGCTCTGATCGGCAAGCTTGGATATCTCGCCGGCGACAACCGAAAACGCTTTCCCTGATTCGCCCGCCCTGGCGGCCTCGATGGCGGCGTTGAGGCTGATCAGGTTGGTCCGGTCGGATATATCCACGATCAGGTTGATGAAGGTGATGAGTTCGGATGACATTTTTTCGATTGCCGAAAGGCTTTCGGAGAGCTCATTGGAATAGGCCTCGTTCTCCTTCATGATGCCGCTGATGTGCAGAAGTTTGTCAGAAAAATCCCTGCTGTCCTTTATGATCTCATCGATCAGGGGGTTGGCCTCGCTGACCGTCATCAGGATCTGCTGGTTGATGCGGCTTTCCTTGGTCAGTTGTTCGCGGTGCGTTAATTCCGCTACGCGCTGTTTTGTCCTGTCCTCAAAGTTTATCGACACGCTCATTACTTCGCCGGTGTCGCTGAAAATGGGGCTCACGATCGTTTTCAGGTACGTGTCCCCTTCGCTTATGTGGGAGAGAACGAGCTCCTTGTATTTCCCTTTTTTTGCCGCGATCACGTCGTTTACTATTTCCATAACCAGGAGGTAATCATCAGGGTGGAAGAGGCTTGCGCACGGTTTTCCGAGGAGCTCCTCTCTGGCGATGCCCGTGTAGCGGCAGAATGACGCGTTGGCATCGATTACATTTTCGTTCCGGTCGATAGTGACGATCCCGGAGGTGAGTGAATTAAGAATGCTGTCGAGTTTCTGCTGCTCCTCAGTCATGCGCCTGCTCGTTTCAAGGAGGCGGTTGTAGAGCTTGAGCTGGTTTTCCTGCCCGATACGGTCGCGCTCGCGGTCGTCTTCGATCTCTTTCTGATAGTAGCGCTCTTTACGCACGCCGCTCTTCTGTATAAAGTCCGCGATCCTTCCGATGATAAGCCCGAATGCCGCCGATCCGATTATAAGCGGGCGCAGCGGCGCGTTGAGCCTGAATCCCGCGTAAACAAGAGCTATGAGTGCGAGCGCCGAAAGGGTGCCGAAGCGGCGCCGCAGGATGGCGGGAAGAATGTCTCCCGCGAACCGGAGTTTGCCGGGCTCGGTGCCAAGCTCCCTCGCGATGTCGATCTTGAACTTGCCGTACTTGTAGCGGCGTTCGTAAAACAGGTGGAAGCGGACACGGTCGGAGTTGATCACGATGACGCGCGCCACGCGGGGATCACCTGTGCGCGCTTCTTCGCTCAGGCCGTAGATAACGGCACCCGAGGCGTCAAGCGCGAAGCGGGAGGCATCGAAATATGTCACTGCCTTTCCGAAGGAATCGACCGCGATCGTATCGGGATTTCCGACTTCTGAAAAAGCGCCGTCATCGCGCATCCGGTAGCGCTTCCCGTCGATAAATGTTTCCCACTGGTCGATGCAGAGCGGATATTCAAGGATCTCCCAGCGAAGTCCCACAGTGATGTCCTTGAACAGGGCCACGCCGATCGACGCCGATATGGCGGCGAGCACGGTATAATAGTCAATGAGGCCGATATGGCGAGCCGTTTCGCGTGACGGATAATATTCGATGCCACCCGCGATGATCGATTCTGGCCGGCGAAGCCACGGCTGGTCCACGCAGGGGGTGTTGTAGTAGATGTAGCTTCCGGTCATCTCCTGCTTGCGTCGGAAAATCCCGGCAAGGCCCTTCACTTCGCGGCCGTTTTTCATGTTGGATGAGATGCCGTATGAAAGGGTGCTGTTGTTGCGCGAGAACTTGCCTATCATCTTGGTGATGATGAACATCGGAACGAGCTTTCGTTCCAGAAGGCCCTTCTTGTTCGGAAGAAGTTCCATCGAGCTCGTCTGCTCGGTGATCGATTCAATTATTTTCTGTTTCTGCCCGAACGGGAGATCGCTGAAATAGCTCAGCAGCATGTGGATTGTCGCCTGTTCGAGAAGGTACGAATTCTTTTTATTAATATGTTTCCGCATGATGTCGAGGTGCCGGCTGGTGAATCCGAGCGTATCGAGTGCTTCCTGATAGACAAGGTCGCCGCGCTTGCGGCGAAGGTATTCTAGTGAAGCGTAGATATATGAATGAGCCCGCCCGGCCGCTTCTATCCCTTTTTGCGATTGTTTATAAAGTGACATGAGGGCGGACTTTTTCTCCCTGGCGATCGGAGAAGCGGCTATTGCCTTTAGCGCGTCGGGCCTGAAGGCAAGCACCTTATTGTCCGGATCGATAAAAAACGGGCGCCACGAGGGATCATTCCGGTCGAAGTGGAGGAACAGATCCGCCCGGTATATCTCCCCTTTTGCCAGCCGCCTGAGTGCAAATTGGTCTTCAAAGCCGTTTTTGCGGACAAGCTCGATGTAGTACAGGGCAATACCCCTGTGGTCCGATAAAGAAACTGGTTTAATCACGGTCGAAGTGGCAGCGGCCGCGGACGGAATATCGGAAAGCGTGTCGGTGTTTTCCATGATTGTCTGTCGTTTTCCTTTGTCGAGAATTGATCTTGCATCTGCGCTTCCCTTATAATGTCGGAATATTTTCAGGAATTGGCCACTTATTTATGACATGCGGTGAGTTCTGAATTTTTTTTGCCTGATTTACATTTTTCCATTGAAAAATCTCCTCAGAGATTGTATGAAGCGTGTTACTGAAAGACAGCGAATTCAAGGAGCGAAAACGCATGTGCTTTAAGTGTGACGGCTTTAAGGAGACGATCAGGTTTCGCGACGCCGGTTCATATTACAACCTCGTAAAACAGCTGCAACAGGTAGTTGATCAGGAAACCATGGTTCTGATTGCCGGAACGTGCGGGCTGGATGACATCGATAAAAAAAAGCAGTGGCCCAACGACTATATTGAACACACGTTCCAGTGTACCACGTGCGGAATGCGGTTCATGCTGGCTGCCGAAACCTATCACGGCTGCGGCGGTTCATGGAATATCCTGAGGGATTGAACGGAAGCAGTTCCCCTGGCATAAAGAAATACAAGGGTAATGATCGCTCATGACGCTCACAGTGCCCGACAACCGGCGGCTCTGCTTTGCCAGCGATAATTGTTCTCCGGTCTGTCCGGAGGCAATGGCGGCCATTATCGCGGCAAACAGCGGGGCCGCGCGGGCATATGGCGACGATCCTTGGACTGCCCGTGCGGTTGAATCGATACGCGATTATTTCAGTACCCGTTGTGACGTGTTTTTCGTGTTCAATGGGACGGCCGCTAACTCCCTTGCCATTTCATCGCTGTGCAAACCATATCACGGTATAGTATGCCACGAGCTCGCCCATATCGAAACCGACGAGTGCGGGGGCCCGGAATTTTTTTCAGGGGGAACCAAGCTCCTGACCGTTTCAGGGGAAAACGGCAAAATTGACCTTCGTCAGGCAGCGGCGCGGATCACCAGGCGTACCGATGTTCACTATCCCAAACCGAAAGCGATTTCCATAACCCAGCCGACTGAACTCGGTACGGTGTACACCCCCGATGAGCTGAAGGAAATCGGCGCATTTGCCGGAGAGCACCGTATCCGCCTGCACATGGACGGGGCGCGCTTCTCCAACGCCGCGGCCGCGCTCGGCATACATCCCTCGGAGTTGAGCTGGAAAGCCGGGATTGATGTGCTCTGTCTGGGCGGTACGAAAAACGGTATGGGGCTGTGCGAGGCGATCGTGTTTTTCAACACCGAGCTCGCGGAGGATTTCTCCTATCGCTGCAAACAGGCCGGACAGCTCGCCTCCAAGATGCGCCTGCTTACCGCTCCGTGGCCGGCGATGTTCGATTCCGGTGCGTGGCTTGAGAACGCACGCCGCGCCAACGGAGCTGCGGCGAAATTATGCGCCAGGCTTTCGTCGATACGCGGGATACGGATTGTCTACCCGTGCGAGGCGAACGCGGTGTTTGTTGAGATGGCGGATACGATCGCGCGGGATCTTCGAAAGCGCGGCTGGCATTTTTATGATTTTATCGGCACGGGATTTTACCGCTTCATGTGCTCGTGGAACACTGGGGAGGGGGATATAGATCTGCTGGTTTCGGATATACTCGAGATCACCGGCGGCTGATATCCGTCGTCCGGCGACGGATCAGCGCACGGGCGGGAAATCGATGAGCACCGCGGTCATGTCGTCTTTCTGGTTGCGGGGAAGTCCGATGAATTCGTGGATATATCCGAAAAGCCGCTCCACCGTCGCCTGGGGAGGCTCCTCAATCGTTGCGGTAAGAATCTGCTTTACCCTCGGCTCTCCGAACTCTTCACGCGTTTCAGGATGAAATGTTTCTATTATGCCGTCGCTGAAGAACAGCGCCCTGTCTCCCTCGTAGAGAACAAATTCGCATGAAGGGCAGTGATAGTACCGCTCGCCGAGAATGTCGCGAAGGGCGCATCCGAGCAGATACCCTTTCTGCGGGAACCAGCCTTTGTCGTTGACGTTGAGATCGTAGACGTCGATGACTTCCTCGCCGTATTTTCTCACGATCATCGGGAAGAGCATGCCGCGGCTGTAGAATTTCAGCCGGTAGCTTCCCTCGTCGTGACGGATAAACGTGAAAAGAACGCTCGCGAATTCCTCGTTGTCGATCTCGTCCATGATGTCGGTGAACTTGGTGATGATGTCCCTGATCAGGTGCGAGGTGTTGAGAAGTCCGGTATGGTCGTATTTCCTCTCAATCTCTTTCAGCGCGAGGATTATGGCCGAATTGAGCCGGATCAGGTTGGTGTAGGCCGGAAGCCCGTGGCCGCTCAGGTCGGCAAAGACAAAAAGGTAATTCCCGTCGGGGAGCTTGTTCAGGCTGAAATAATCGCCGGAGAGGAGAGAACCAAAGGCGCGCTGGTACTTTATCCCGACATCGAGCCGTGTGCCGTAGAAATTGCCCATGAGGCTTTCGATGATGGTCCTGTCATTGCTCCGTACACGGCTTGCCTCGCTCATGATCAGCTTCAGCTGGTCATCGGGGCTTTCCAGGAGTTCATAGGGCTGTAGTACGCGGCTCTGTTGCATAAATAAATCCGCCATCCAAAGATATGGGTCTGTTCAATAAATGATGTTACAAATGATTACAGGGATACATGAAAAATTACATGAAACACGCGAGTTGCTCTGTCCGCTCGCCCATGTGTCGATAGATGGACGCCGCGCCTCCCGGCCTGCTGCCGGGAGCGTGGTCAGGGACGTATCGTCCCGATTACTCGGGCCTCAGGAGCGGGAAGAGGATGGTGTCCTTGATTGACGCGGTGTCGACGAAAAGCATCACCAGACGGTCGATCCCGATCCCCATGCCGCCCGCAGGGGGCATGCCGTACTCGAGCGCCTGGATGTAGTCGTAATCCATCATCTGCGCCTCGTCGTCGCCGGCCTCACGCATCTTCACCTGCTCCTCGAAGCGCGCCCTCTGGTCGAACGGGTCGTTGAGCTCGGTGAAGGCGTTGCTGATCTCCCTGCCGGCGATGTAGATCTCGAAGCGCTCGACGAACTCCGGGTTGTCTTCGCGCGATTTGGCGAGCGGTGAAAGCTCCTTCGGGTAATCGGTAACGAAAGTCGGCTGGATCAGGTTTTTTTCCACCCGTTCCTCGAACACGAATTCGGCGACCTTCCAGACCGAAAGGTTGTCGGGAATTGCCACGCCCGCTTCCGCGGCGGCGTTGCGCGCGGCTTCCGCGGTGGTGGTGTTGAAGTCGATCCCCGTGTATTTTTTTATCGCCTCGACATAGCTGATCCGCTGCCACGAGGGCGCGAGGTTTATCCGGCTCCCCTGGTAGTCGATCTCCTGGGTTCCGAGAAGGTCGCGCGCGAGCGTCGAGATCATTTCTTCGGCAATGTGCATCATGTCGTGGTAATCGGCGTACGCCTCGTAGAGCTCGAGCATGGTGAATTCTGGATTGTGGCGCGTCGAGATACCTTCGTTGCGGAAGTTCCGGTTCAGCTCAAAGACCTTCTCGAATCCTCCCACGATGAGCCGCTTCAGGTAAAGCTCCGGCGCGATGCGCAGATACAGTTTGATATCGAGCGCGTTGTGGTGCGTCACGAACGGCCGCGCGGCGGCGCCCCCCGCGATCGGCTGCATCATCGGGGTCTCGACCTCGAGAAAGCCCTTCTGCGTCAGGTAGTTCCTGATGCCGTTGATGATCCTGCTGCGAAGGATGAAGTCCTGCCTTGTCTTCGGCGTGACGATCAGGTCGACGTAGCGCTGCCGGTAGCGCATTTCGCGGTCGGCGAACTCGTCAAAGAGCTTGCCGTCCTTCTCCTTGACGACCGGAAGCGGCCGAATGTTTTTGGACAGCAGCATGAAGAATTGCGCTTCAACGGAGATTTCCCCGCGCTTGGTGCGGAAGGTTTTCCCCTCCACGCCGATTATATCCCCCAGATCGAGCGTCGTGAAAAAGTCGTACGCCTCGGCGCCGAGATGGTCGGCGGTGGCGTAGATCTGCACGCTTCCCGAGAGGTCCTCGATGTGGGCGAAGGTTGCCTTTCCCATCACGCGCTTGGAGCGGACGCGTCCGGCGACCTTGACCTGCTTCGGATTCGCCTCATCAAAGCCTTCTTTGATCGCGGCGGCGGTGATGTCGCGTTTGTAGCGGATCGGATACGGATTGATATTTTTGGCCCGCAGCTCGCGCACCTTTTCAAGTCTCTGTTGCATCAGGTCGGAAAATTCTTCACTCATCGGTCGTCTCCTCGAACGTCATAGAATTGCGGGTTTTCGGCTCGCGTGCGGATATTTCGCAGGGGCGATCATAAAGCAGAAATCGATCCCCGGTATGTAAGAAGGGGCGCGTTTTCAGCACGTACATGCGCAAAGCTGAAAAATATCGCTGCGTCCGTCCGGAGAATATTTTTATTGCCCGATACGTGTCAAATTAATTTTATGTATTGAGGAAATGTTGTCATATATTAACTATAACTGCCACAGTATAACACAGACAAATAACGGCAATGCCGGATACGAGGAACGCCACTATGAGTTATGCGTTTGAAATGGGCCCCATCAGGCCTCCGAGCGAAGCGACAAGCATGCTGGTCAGGGTGACAAGGAACTGCCCGTGGAACAAGTGCGCCTTCTGCCATTCCTACAAGGACCAGGCATTCTCGCGCCGCGGAGTGGAGGAGGTCAAGGCGGATATAGACAATATCCACGCGATCGCCATGCGCATCGACGAGGCGCTCGGCGGCGCCGAAGTGCGCATGAATTTTACGCCAGGTGTGCTTCGCCGCGCGATCGGACTTGACGACACGCCGGAGTACTACTACAAGCAGGTCGCCTTCTGGATGGGCAACGGCTGCCGGCACGTGTTTCTTCAGGACGCGAACTCGCTCATGCTTCCGACGCCGCAACTGGTGGAGATCATCACCCACCTGAAAAGCAGATTTCCCGCGGTGGAAAGGATCACAAGCTACGCCCGCGCGAAGACGCTGAGCAGGAAGACCCTCGAAGAGCTGAAGGAGCTTCGAAGCGCGGGCCTCACGCGCCTGCACCTGGGGATGGAGTCGGGGTGCGACGAGATCCTTGAGTTTATCCGCAAGGGCGTCCAGGCCGAAGAGCAGGTCATCGCGGGCAGGAAAGTCGTCGAGGCCGGCTTCGACCTCTCCGAGTACTACATGCCGGGTATCGGCGGCCGGGAGCGCTGGCGGGAGAACGCGGTCGAAACGGCCGGGGTGCTCAACCGGATCAACCCGACCTATATCAGGCTTCGCAGCACCGTGCCGGTTCCCGGGACGCCCCTGCATGAGGCGATGGAGCGCGGAGAGTGGACGCCGCTGACCGAGCTTGAAAAAATGCATGAGATCAGGCTTTTCGTCGAGCAGCTCGACGGGATCACGAGTGAAGTGAAAAGCGACCACATGATGAACCTGCTCGAAGACGTCGAGGGAAAGCTCCCCGGCGACAAAGAGAAAATGCTTTCCACGATCGACGCGTTTCTCGAAATGGATGAGATCAAGCGCGACTGCTACACCATCGGCAGGCGGCTCGGATATTTCCGCTCCACGAGCGAGTACACGCCATCTCCCGATCTCGAAGGGGTCAGGCTTGAGATCATCCGCAGATTCGGGATGCTCGATAAGGGGATCCTCGAGATTTTAAAGAATTATATTTAGGCGGATACAACGCGATGTATCAACCCATCATCACCGGAGACGGTACCACGACGCTCTATGCCGAGGAATACGGCCAGGCGATGCACACGCGCGACGGCGCGTTCGGCGAGGCGCTCGCAAAGCATCTCTTCCCGTCGCGGATACTCGAATCGGCCGGTGACCGGGTCAGGGTGCTTGATATCGGGTTCGGGCTCGGCTACAATACGCTTGCGCTAATCGAGGAGTTTGAAAAGAGGGCAGGCGGGGGATATCTTGAAATTGTTTCGTTCGAGAAGGATATATCCTTCCTTCCGCTGATGGAATCGCTCTCGTTCGAGGGAAGGCGCGGAGAAATCTACCAGGCCCTGAAGGCGGCCCTTCGCACGGGGAATGCCGCCGGCGACCGCTTCTCGGTTGCGCTTGTCAGCGGGGATGCGAGAAAGTCAATATTGCGCCACGCCGGCGGCGGGTTTTCGGCGGTCTTCCACGATCCGTATTCTCCCTCGAAAAATCCCGAACTCTGGACCGTTGATTTTTTCCGCTCGCTCCGCTCCTGCTGTGACGGGCGGGCGATACTGACGACCTATTCGAGCGCGCCGCAGGTGCGCAGAGCGCTTCTTGAGGCCGGATTCCAGGTCGGCAAGGGGCCAGCGTTCGGAAGCAAGCGTGAAGGCACCCTTGCCTCGACCGGCGCTGGAATTGAAGAGCTTGACGCCGCGGAAATTACCGCTCTCATGGAGGATATAAAATCAGTTCCGTACCGCGACCCGGATATGTCGGCTTCACGGGAGGCGATTCTTGAAAGGCGTCTTGCGGAGATGCGTGAGATGAGGATCAGAAGAGATCGTCAAGCTCGCTGAGGACCGAACCGGTCTTCTCTTTGGGCTCTGCGGGTTTTCCGTTCTGGCGGGATTGAGGTGTTTTTTCCGGCTCCTTTGCTTTCATTTCTTCGACCTGCTCCTCGTCGGGTATCCTTTCCGGGCTTTCCCCTTCCTTGTATTCAAGAGACCCGGTCAGGTCGCCGTCCGGCCCCAGGCGGTAGACAAACGCGGTGGCATATCCGTACGTCATGTAAATCGCTTCATAGACTTTTTTCCCGCTCAGTTTGCGGGCTCCTTCGATATCGCTATCGAACTGGATCTCGTCCTGAGGATTGGCGATGATTTTCTGCGGGCCGTTCATGTCCTCGACAAGCTTACGAAGCTCTTCGGAGACTTTATCCATAAATCCCCTGACGGTCGCCCTTGCTTTCCCGGCAGCCTGAATTCGGGTCTTTTCCAGAATAGTCAGTTTTTTTGAGTAAGCAATATACTGTTCGTTGCTGAGCGGCTTGTCAAGGCGAGCTTTTTCGTAGCTGGCGAACGTCTGGCTGTATTCAAGGAGGCTGTCGATGCACCCCCGTATATTGTTGTACAGGTTTGAGAGATGGAGCCTGAAATCGGTCCTGTTCGGGGTGTCATAGACGGTATTATATTTGATCCTGGTGGTTGTCAGAATGAAGGAATATTCCCGGTCAAATTCCCGCAGAAGGAGATAGGCGGTAAGCAGCTTGTCATTTTCTTTTACGAACCTGAAGCTGTCGTTCCTGTCGAGTCCCTGCCTCAGCGCCGAAAGATCGAGGCGATACATGATATCGAGTCCCTTCTTCAACTCATCCGGCAATTTTAACGGGGCCGCCTCTTCGATTACTTTTGCGGTTGCGTCTTCATCTTCAACCTCTTCCATTTCAGAGGGGATGTTTGTTCCGCCGGCGGCGGTAAAGGCGACCCGCTTCCCGGGTCGGTCTTTGGCCGTTATGCCGAGGATGCCGCTTACCGCGGGATCGTCAATGGGGATGACCGCACCTGCCCTGGAGCAGAATATCCAGTAGAGGCGGGGGAGGAGCTTGTTGAATATAATGAACACGTCATTGCGGATTTTTTTGCGTTTTGCCGCGTAAACCGATGACTTATGTTTTTCAAGCTTCATCTGGATCTGGATCGCGTTTTCGAACGCGTTCAGTATTGCGTCAGCATAGGCGCGCAGTACATACAGCTGTTTGAACAGGTCAGTAAGCATCTCCTGGTGGTCGGATATTTTATGCGCGACATCAGGGAAGCTTTCGTACGCTTCGGTGATTGACAGAAAACGGATACGGTCATAAATCATGGAAAGCATTTCGGCGGTCTCAAAGTATATCGGCTTGAAGCCGTCGAGCTGGTCAATGATTTCCTTTCCCTGCGAGGGGTTCTGGCGGAAGAGGTCGAGGTAGATCATCTGGATTTCGAGGAGCGCGGCCTTGTATTCTGTGTTGAATTTTTCGATGAACCCTTTCTTGAAGTACGGATTGAAGAACTCGGCAATTCCGGAGAAATAAAGCCTGAAGCGGATCATTGCCCTGTCTATGAATCCTCCGCGGGGAACCGACGCGGGGGCCGGGGCTTTCTGCGGCTGGGGTTTCCTGACGGGTTTCGATGCCTGTCGCGCCCTGCCTCCGGGTACTTCCGGTTTCCGTTCCTGAAGGCTTTTTTTATGCGTGTCGATTTTATTTTTGTAGCTCAGCTGTTTTTCACGGTCGAAATTGGTGAAGCCGCTCTTTTTCTTATCCTGTACGACCTGACCTCCGGCGTCGACGAATTTATGGAAGAGATCTTTCTTCGTTTTGTCGTCAAGGTTCGAGACCCCGATGTTTTCCCTCGTCCGGTCTACTTTAGACATGACTGTTCTGTGCTCTGATCCTGATTAATTTCATAAAAATAGTTTATAACTTTCAGGTAAATAATTGAAGCGCGTTGCACTATATTGTAAAGAATATTTTTATATGTACTGGAAATAATCGAACCGCGCTGAATATAAAATACACAAGTAACGGCAATAATGCAAGCATGTAATTCACAGGTCGAACTCCGCGGCAAGAAACGTATGATCTGAAGGTTTCTCCTTGCGGCGCGGCTCGACATCGATCCATGCCCTGAGCGATTTCTCCGCGGCCGGGCGCGTGGCCCACAGGTGGTCGACCCGCCAGCCGAGGCCCCGATCCACCGCTCCCCTGGCGCGGTAATCATAAAAAGTGTACTGACCTCCACCGGGCACATGCTTCCTGAATACATCTACAAATCCCCACGCTTTTACCTTTGCAAGCACCCTGTGTTCATCGGGGTGGTATCCCACCTGGCCGAGGAGCCGCTTCGGATCGTGGACGTCGGCAGGTTCCGGCGCCACGTTGAAATCCCCCAGCCAGATGAGAGGCGTATCCGGGCTGAAATTGCTTTTGAAAAACGAAAGGAGCCTGTCGAACCACGCGAGCTTATACTGGAATTTTTCGGATTCGGGAGCGGTTCCCTGCGGCACATAGGTGTTCAGGACAGGAATGCCGCGTATCCATACAAGAAGAAACCGGCTGCCTTCATCGGCGCCCGCGCCGTCGAACCCGTAATGGATGCGCTCGATCGGTATCCGGCTGAAGATCGCGACGCCGTTGTAAGATTTCTCTCCCCTGAAGGCGCAATGATAGCCCAGCGGCTCAAACTCGTGGAGAGGAAAATCAGAATCGACAACTTTCGTCTCCTGGACGGCGAGGACGTCAGGGCGGTGCTGTTCGAGCCACGGTTTGACGATGTGCAGCCGCGATCGTATCGAGTTGACGTTGTAGGTCGCTATCATCATCGCAGGGCGCTCCGTTCTCTGGATTTCCTTTTTTACAGACCGGATGGATTAATGTCAATATCTTTAAAGGCGCGCCCCCTGTCGCGGCTCAGAGCCTGAACGAGATCGAAATGCCTGTCTGCTCGCCGGTATAGGGAAGTATGGTGATATGCGTATTGTGTTGCCGATGAAGGAACGGAACAGTAAATCCGCTGAGGCTTCCCATAACGGCCCCGGCGATAACATCGGTTGGATAATGCATGCCGGCGCGGTAACGAAGATAGCCGACCATCGAGGCCGTGGCAAGCATGCCGACCCATACCGCCCAGCGAAGCCGCGAATCAGGATAATAATCCGAAAACACGGTGCAGAAAAAAATCGCCGAATTGAACGCGGTCGAGGCATGTCCCGAATAAAAGGAACGGACCGCACTCTCCTCTGTTTTCCGGGAGTCGGGAACATCCGGGTTGTAGACAAAGGGGCGCTTCCGCCCGGTCGTGTTTTTCACAATGCCTGTCAGCCCCTCCTCGATGAGAATAGATTCCGCGTACATGACGGCGATGATCAGAAAGTCGCTGCGCATTTGAGTATCAAGCATGAGGAGCGCGGGAGAGATCACGAGCGTTGTGCGCAACCGGTCACTCCAGCGCGCGCTTTCCGGCGACCAGTTGCAGGTTGCGGAGCGGTCGAACGCGTTGACCTCGGAGCGGTCCTGCCGGGCGATATCCTCCTGGGAGAGCGGGTCCACAAACGAATCGGTATAATACGTACCCGCGAGAAGCGCCCCTCCGATCGCGGCGACGGGGAGGTCGGTGCCGGCCGAGAGTTCGTAGGGCGAATCAGCGATAACGGGAACGGCGGCGAGCGTGAATACCGCTATCAGGCCGATGAGGACGGCCGAGGTTTTATTTATGAAGCGGCATTCGGGGGAATCAGCCGCAGAGTATTTTCGCGCCGAAATCGGTGAGGATGCGCGCGGTGAGTCCCCATATCTCGAAGCCGTTATAGTAATAATGGTAGATGTTGAATGTATCCCCTTCAAATTCCACCTGCTGTTTTTTATCGTATTTCCTGTCGCGGAAAATCGCAAGCGGCGCCTCGAAGCAGGCATCGATCTCGTCACCGTTCAACTTGACCGTGTAAGGGTAATCGATCACGCCGACGAAGGTGGATACGTGAAAACCGGCGATCGACATGAAGTGGTCGAATTCGCCCAGGTATTCAATTTGGTCGGCCGGGATGCCCACCTCCTCGAATGTTTCCCTGAAGGCCGTGGCGCGCGAGTCGGCGTCCTCCGGATCGCAGGTGCCGCCGGGGAACGAAACCTCGCCCTTGTGCGTGCCCACGCGCGAGGTGCGCTTGGTGAGAAGCACGTGCGCTTCGCCGTCCCTGTTCATGATGAGCATCATGACCGCCGACGCGCGAAGGTTCGGGCGCGAGAGCGACCGTATCCCCCTCCCGTTGAGCCGCGCGCGGAGCTCTTTCCTGAACGCGGCAAAATCGTTATCGTTATCGAATTGAAGATTCATACAGGTCTCCGCCGTAGATGTCGTTGGTCACGATGACCGGAAAATCGCGGACTTCGTAGCGGTAGATCGCCTCCGGCCCGAGGTCCTCGAAGGCGACGAGCGACGCGGCGGTCACACGCGAGGCCAGATACGCCGCTGCGCCGCCGAAGCTTGAGAAATAGACCGCGCCGTAGCGCCCGAGAAGCTCCCGCACCGCGGCGCTCCGTTTCCCCTTGCCGATAAATCCGCGGACGCCGAGCTCGAGCATGCCTTCCGTGAAAGGGTCCATCCGGTAGGATGTTGTGGGACCGACTGAACCGACGATCTTTCCGGGAGGCGTGGGGCTCGGCCCCGCGTAGTAGATTATCTCTCCCCTGGTCGGGATCGGGAGCGTTTCCCCGCGCGCGTGCATGGCAAGGAGCCGCTCGTGGGCCTTGTCGCGCGCCGTGTAGATCGTTCCTGAAATGAGCACCATGTCGCGCACGCGCAGATTCCTGACCGCCTCGTCGGTTAGCGGCGCTGAAACGTGTTTCCAGTTCATAGCTCCTCCGTGCCGTAGCGCAGAGAGTGGCAGTTCAGGTTGAGGGCGACGGGCAGCGTGGCGATGTGTGTCGGCGCGGGTTTGATAAAGACTCTCACCGCGGTGGACCTGCCGCCGAAGCCGAGAGGCCCTATTCCGGTAGCGGCGAGCCGCTCCTCTATACGCCGCTCAATATCCGCGTAGAACGGGTCGTCATGGTAATTGCGGGGATCGCGCAGGACCGCTTTTTTTGCGTTGACCAGCGCCGTGTCCGCCGTACCGCCGATGCCCACGCCGAGGAAGAGCGGTGGGCACGGATTGGGGCCCGCATCGATGACCGATGAGGCGATAAAATCGATGATCTCGTCAACCGCAGCGGTGGGATTGAACATCTTCAGGCGCGTCATGTTCTCCGAACCGCCGCCTTTCAGGTAGACCGTGATCGCGATCCTGTCGCCGGAGACGATGTCGGCATGAATGGCGCACGGCGTGTTGGTGCCGGTATTGGCGCGGCGCAGCGGGTCGCCCACGATCGATTTACGCAGATAATATTCGCGGTAAGCGTTCTCGATGCCTTCGTTGATTGCTTCATAGAGCGGCTTCCCTTCGATTGAAACGTCCTGCCCTATTTCAAGAAATACAATGACCGTGCCGCAGTCCTGGCAGAGGGGAAGTTTCTCGCGTTTTGCGATACCGGCGTTTTCGATGATGATATCGAGCGTCATTCCCGCCAGCCCCTCTGTTTCGGCGTTGCGCATCGCGCGCAGCGCCGCTTCGACAGGGTCCGGCAGAAAAAAATTCGCCGAGTATGCCGCCCTCGTGACCGCTTCAGTTATCGCTGAAGCCGTAATAATGCGCTTACTCAAACCTGAAACTCTCCGCGGTCTGTTTGAAGAGCGACCTGACCTGTTCGAACTTGTCGTCAGCCGCGGAGAAGGTGATCAGGTATCCTTTGCGTTCGTGTATCATCGTGTAGATCAGGACCTTTATTTTCAGCGAGCCCATCTGGTGCGAGACGATGTCCCAGCGGCATTTTTCGCCGTCAATCTTTCCGTATCCCTTCTCATACTGTGTGAACTCCTTGGTGTACTGCTGGAACACCGGTATCCCCCGCTCGTAGTAGTCGTCGAGCGTCATATCGATCCTGAGGTTTTCGACAAGTATGTTGAAGTTTTCCCTGAAGGTGTCCTCAAACCCCTCGAGCGGGCTGACGGCGATGATATCGGTGCCTTTCGTGTCCTGGAGGCGCTCCCACTTGTCGGGTATCCTGATCGAGAACTTCTTTTCATCGTTGTAGTACCGTGCCCGGTCGCGGCCCTTGCAGTTAACGACGCCCGCCGCGACGGTCAGGCAGAGGGCCATACTTACATACCAGTGGATTTTTTTCATGGTGCAAACCATCCGTTCAAGAGTTGTTGTGGCGGGGATACGCGCCTTCCGGCGCGGTGTGCTGTGACCCGCGAATCTCATTGGGGCACAGCGACGGGTTTCACGTCAAGAGTAATTCGGCGTGCCGCCGGCTCTAAAACTCGACATACAGGAACGCGATATCGTCGAGGCGCTCGTCAAGGGAGGCGAACTCTCCCACATTGCGCAGGAGCGCGTCGCAGAATTCTTTTCCCGGCATGCCGTTGTTGCGGCGCAGGAAGCGCGCAAGGCGGTTTTCCCCGTAGTCCTCGTAATCGGCGCTCTTTATCTCGGAGATGCCGTCGGTGTAGAGGAAAAGAGTATCGCCGGGTTCGACACAGAGCTTTCGTTCCTCGTAAACGGTTTCATCCATAATCCCGATAAAAAATCCGTCCGTGTCCAGCGCTATGACCTTGTCCGTGCGTCTGCGGTAATACAGCGGGCGCGTGTGCCCGGCATTGGTGAAATACAACTCCTGGCGGTCTGCATTGTAGATAACGTAAAACGCCGTTATGTACTGGTAGTCAAGAAGGAGCCCCCGCATGTCCTTGTTGACCCTGGCGAGAAGCATGCTGGGAGAAGCGTACTCTTCGGAATAGACGCTGAAGATCATTTTCGACATGGTCATTACCATCGCCGCCGGGATGCCGTGACCGGTGACGTCGGCAATGAGCATGCCGACGTTGCCGTTCTCCAGGCGGTAGCAGTCGAAATAGTCGCCACCGATATCCTCGATCGGAAGGTAGCGTCCGTGTATACGGGGCGAGGTGATATGTGAAAAGTCGCTCGGTATGATAAACTGCTGCACCCTCTTCGCGATGGCGAGTTCCCGCTGGATAATACGGTTTTTTTCGTAGAGCTCGTCATGCGTTTGCTTCAGGCGGAGCAGCGAGTTGACGCGGGCGATGAGCTCCCGCTCGTTCAACGGCTTGAGGAGGAAATCATCTGCGCCGATCGTCAGGCCCCTGATCTTCGAGTTGAGGTCTTCTGAGCCGGTCATGAGAATGACCGGGACGAACTTGTCTCCCATCAGTTCCTTGAATTTCTCGATGAACTCGAATCCGTCAAGGTGCGGCATGATGATATCGACAAGCACCAGGTCGAACACTTCGGTGCGCAGTGTTTCCAGTCCCTCGAGACCGTCGGCGGCTTCGCTGACATCCACCTTCATGGTCAGGAGCGTTTTTTTCACGATTGCGCGGTTGAGCCTGCTGTCGTCAATTACCAGCACGCGGGGTATGCGCTTTTTTGTCTGGAGCTCTTCAAAAGGCATCGCTGATTCTTCTATTGATCGATTAATGATTCCTGTTTCAGGAGACGCCACCTCATAGAAGATAGGTACATGCCGGTAAAAATGCAACCACAATTCTTTCTATGAATAACCTGTCGCACCCCGAAAAACTTTTAACGCCGCTGAATGTTTTACAGTATCAGAATATGGCGGGATATCCGCTATAATGAAGACAGGGAGCGGGACATGAACGGGTTGATTGAAAGGATGCGCGATCTTCTTCCGGTGCAGAAGTGCCTTGCCGGCCATGACATCGCGAAACTGACGGACCAGGATCTGCTTGCCGTGGTGCTCGGGACCGGTGTGCGGGGCAGGGACGTGATCGATGTTGCCGGATCGCTCATCAGGGAGTTCGGAGGGCTTCGCGGCATACGCCGCGCGGGGATCCGCGAGATCGCGGGGATAAGCGGGGTGGGCCTCACGAAATCTATCCGTATTCACGCGGCCCTTGAGATGGGGAGGCGCATTATTTCGGAGGAAGGGCACCGCACGGCGCTCGATTCGCCGTCCCGGGTGTGGGGGCTAATCAGGCAGGACGTCGTCGGCATCGACAGGGAGGAATTCCGTGTCCTTATCCTGAACAACAAAAACCACCTGCTGAAAAACAGCGTGGTATCCGTCGGCACGATCTCCGAGGCCGTCATCCATCCGCGCGAGATATTCCGCGACGCGATCCGCGAGGCGGCATCGTCAATCATCGTTGTGCACAATCATCCGTCGGGAGTGCTCGCCCCTTCACGCGAGGACATAGCCGCGACGGAGCGGATAAAAAAGGCGGGCGAGATCATCGGTATCCCCCTTATCGACCATGTGATCGTGAGCGACCGCTCCTTTCTGAGCATGAAGGAGGAAGGCTATCTCTGAGAGAAGCGCGTCGACGAACCGCAAAAGAGCTTGCAATAGTTCGCGCAGCCCGTTACATGCGTCTCTGTCCGTTTCATCACGGCAATGAGGGATAGAGCCATGCAGAAAATCGGCATCATCGTCAATCCACACGCGAGGAGCGTGAGGAGAAGCAGAAAGGATCTCGCGGCGGTATTCAGAAAAATCGGCGGGGCTCACGCGGACGTGCGGCTGAGCACCTCGTTTGAATATCTTGAACAATCGCTTTCTGAATTCAGAAAAGCGGATATCGCCTATATCGGCGTTGCCGGCGGTGACGGCACGCTCCACCAGGTGCTGACAAGGCTTGTCAGGATCTACGGAAAAAAGGAACTGCCGCCGATCGTGATCCTGAAAAGCGGCACGATGGACAACGTGGCGCGCACGGTATCGCTCAAGGGGAAGGGGCCTGCGATCCTCACGCGGCTCGTGCGCGCCCTGGACGCGGGTGCGCCGGTCGAAACGCACCGCCGCGACACGATGGCTATAGATGGCCGGTACGGGTTCCTCTTCGGCGCCGGGCTTACCGCCAATTTCCTCAATGCCGCTTACGAGGGAGATAAAAAGGGGTTCTTCAAAAACTGCGAGGTGATCTACCGGGCGATCCGTGACGCGATCACAAAGGACCCGGACTCGCCGCTTTTCAAACGCCTGAACGCCGAGATCGTTGCCGACGGCACAAAACTCGGGTTTACAGAAATCCTCGGCCTGCTGTCGGGAACGGTGGAGCATGTCGGAATGGGCTTTTCGCCGATGCCTCGCGCCATCGAGAAGGACGGCACCTTTCATCTGATCGTGTCGGGACTGACTCCGCTTCAGGGTGCCGGCCAGGTCCTTCGGTTGAAATCGGGCAAGCCCCTGAAGGGCGGGAATAATTTCGACGGGATTGTTTCGCGTCTGAAGATCAAAAGCCCGGAACCGTTCCAGTATACAATCGACGGGGACCTGTACGATTGTGACGGCACGCTTGAAGTAAAAATGGGCCCGCCGGTCAGGATCGTCAAAGTGTAGAGAAGCTTTTCCGTTTCGCAATGAGGCGCTGATTTTTCAGAAAAACCGTTTTATCTATGGATTTTCCGAAAAAAGTCCGCTATCATTAAAGAATCCTGTTCCGGATTTCGATGATTATACCAGGGGTGATAGAATCCCCTTAATGCAAAATCCGGCAGGCTGGCATGGTCATGAAAAAGGTACTGTATTGTGTGATGGCGATTTCGATGGTCGTATCCTGCACGGCGCCGCAGCGGCCCGCGCACAATGCCGTTGCGCAGGAGAGCGAACAGAAAGTGGTTTCGGCGTATCAGTTTGATATCCGGAACACCATACGGATTATCAACGAGTACGACCTGATCGCCACGCTCGGCCATCTCCAGCGCATGAACGACGGCGGAAGCAAGTATTATCTTCTCGAAAAAGAATCAATATCCGCCATGCTGCGGTCGACCGCGCGGGAAACGTACCATGACCTTATCCTGGTCAACAGCAGCGGCACGGTACTCTACACGATGCAGAATGAAACGCTGTTTGCGAAAAACCTTCAGCGATTCAATCCCGAATCCCCCCTCTATCTCTGTTTTTCGTCGAGCATGAAAGGTCAGATACATACCGAAAAATCAAGGGCGCTCACGTCGGCCTCCGGCGTTATCACCTACCTCTCCACGCCGGTCACCAGCGGCGATTCGGTCAGAGGTGTGCTTATTTTCCAGATACATGATGACCGGCCGGAGCGGCTTTCCCTGGGCGGTGAAATCGGGATCTACGGCGCGGGCGGCCCCCGCTAACTCGGCATATCGGCATATTCCCTGATAAACACGGGCAGGCGTTCATGAATGTCGCTGAACAGCGGCGGGAGAAGCGTCCTGTGGCCTGAATTGGAAATATCCTTCGCCAGTTTGATCAGACAGGCGTCATCGAGCCGAGTCTGTTTTGATGATATGAGCCCTTTAACCAGTCCGGGGATGAGCGAAGAGAGATCAAGCGCGTACCCGTCGATGAACTCCTTAACGCCGCGGCTGCTCATCGTTTCCTCGTTAAGGTCTTCGTTATTAATGAGCGAGATGATGATCTGCCCGGGGATGATCCGGTCAAGGTCGTCGCCGGAGAAGTCTTTTTTGGAAAGGATGATGATGTCGGAATTGTTGAAGATGTTTTCCTGCGTCGTGGAAAGCCCCCCCTCGTTCTCAAACCCCAGCATGAGCGTTTCGTTGTCGTCGTAGCCGAGGACCTTTGAGCAGCCCAGGAGCTTCAAAAGGCGAACCGTGCGCTGGGAGCTCACGTCGATGCCGATCATGCCGACGCTGACGTTTTCGAATCCGAGCTTGTTCCTCCTGGTGACGGAAAAGAGTATCGTGGCAAGCAGGAGCGGAATCTCGTCGTAAGAGCGCGAGATCAGCGGCACGCCGAGGCCTTCGTAAATCTCCTCGAAGCGGTCGGGGTCGTATTCCTCCTCGATGTCGAGGATCCTGAGCGCGGAGAAGCTTTCCTCCACCCGCTGGAGGACCCGTATAAAATCGGCGATATGTTCGAAGCGCACGAGCAGCGGATAGCCGTTGTAGCCCGCGAACCGGTTCACGACGATCGAATCGCGCTCGGCTTCGGTATACAGGCGCAGCAGGTTTTTCTGGCTGATGTCGCTTTTTTTGCGCACGCCGCAGATCATGGCCACATTGCGTGAAATGCCGGTAAAGCTCCTGGCGCCGGGATCGTTCTCGACTTTGTTGAATATGAGCTCCGTGGCGCCGAGCAGCCGCATCTCGTAATCCATGGCGTTTTCAATCTGCATCTTTCCGGTCACGGACAAAAGCCCCCCGAATATTTCGTCCTCGAGTGCGTTGCGCACCGATTCAATCCGGAAGTTTTCAAGGTGCTTGCCGATCTTATCGAGGAATCCGGAAAATTTATCAAGCTCATAGTAGACCACCTCTATCAGGAAATGGTCCACCCCCTCGCCGGACTCCATGATCTCTATCCGCCTTACTTCGCAGTTCCACTTGTAAAGCTCATTGGTGAAATGAGGAAGGTAGCCCCGTTTCACCCGCACTCGCACTTCGGAAAGGAGTTTCATCAATCCGCGTCCCCCGCTTCGATCAGTTCTCGCCGTTCTTCCGCTCCGCGGGCTTTTCCGCTTCCTTAAGCGCGCCCGAGAGCGGAGTTATGTCAAAATCGATAAAGCCTTCGCAGAAATCGTTCCCGCAGGCCGCGCGGACGATCTTCGCTTCTTTCAATACTCCCGCAATGCCGTCCAGGGCCTTTTTGCACTCGTTGCCTTCGCCGCAGTCAAGTCGGATCTGCCTGCCGAGGAGGATATCTCCCCTCCGGCGCGCCTCTTCGACGAGCCTGGCATCAACGGTCTCGCGGGCGTCGCCGTATTCGAGTTCATCGGTATTGGGGATGCGGACGCAGACGCGAAGCTTCCCGTCTTTGATGCCCTCGAACCGGTCTTTCGCCTTCCACCGCGCCGAACAGGTTATCCCCGTGACGGCGAGGAGAAAGGCCAGAAGACATACAGCCGGGCGCGCGTTCATGGGCGGCCTTTCAGTATGTTCATGACCTCGTCCGCCGTTGCGCCGTCGATCTGTATCCGCTTCTTCCGGCCTTTTTCGCCCTTTTCGATGCTGATCTTCGATTTTGCCATGCGCAGTGTTTTCGCAAAAAGCTCTACGCATGCCGCGTTCGCTTTCCCCTCGACGGGAGGTGCGTTAAGATAGACGCGGATGCTTCCGTCTTCGGAAACACGGATCTCCTGCTTCGATGATTTTGGGCTCACGGTTATATCGAGGATCGCCTGTTTTTGCATACGGCCGCACTGTAAAATTATCTTGAATAATAAACGAATCCGTACTGATATGGACGCGCCTGCTCGGCGCACCTGCGCCAGTACCGGCAAATCATATGCGGGATGTGATCATTTGTAAAGAGTTTTCCCTTCGCCGTTCAGCAAAAATCAAGGATTGTGCCATGATACCGGAAACAGCCGTTATTCGCTCGCCGAAAGAGAACCTTTTTTATAACCGCAAAGTATGCGGCCTTTATCCGCTCGAGCGCCTGATCATCGTGCTCGCGCGCGGCGGCGTGCGCGAGATATTCCTCGACCTTTCACCTGACGAGCTTGAGTTTTACCGGGCCCGCATCAGCCGCATCGTTTCGAAGGAGGCCTCAATATCCGAGGGCGCGCCGAAGAAGCTCGCGAAGGCCCATCTGCTGGTGTCGTCGAACCTTTTTATCCAGGCGCACCACATGTCGGATAAGGAGTTCGCGGTCCGATTTAAAGGAAAGCAGCGGGCCGTAACCCCGGTGAGCGATGAGACTCTCTTCACGCTGGAGCGAGAAGATGATCTGCGGAAAGCGGCAGTGACGCTGCGACGCCAGATTCTTACCACCACTGCCGGATATATCGCGCGCAACATCAACAAGCGCGTGTCGCTGCCGATAAGCCTTCGCCTCGCGCAGACGCGTATCCACCCCAACTACCTGACCGTGTTCAACATGCTGGTGGGTTTTTCGAGCGGCTTTTTCATCCTGATCGACCAGTACTGGGCGATCGTGCTTGGCGGCTTTCTATTCCAGGCGGCGTCTGTCTTTGACGGTGTCGACGGCGAGGTGGCAAAGCTGACTCTCAAGGTGTCGAAGATCGGGGGGTGGCTGGATACCGCGAGCGACAACGGGACGCTTCTCATCTTCCTCTCGGCGACCTCGTATCTCTACTTCGCCCACACCAGCGGCATCGCGGCGCTTGCCGTGATCGGGCTTCTTTTCGCGGGGCTTGCGGTGATGCTTGCGGTCATGGTGCGCTATCTGCGGGCTTATACTTCGTCGGGATCGCTCGTCACCTACGATAAGGAGTTCATACAGAAGCTCCCGGCGGGCGACCAGGTCGTCGCCTTTGTGCAGCGGATGAAATATATCACCAAGAAGGAATTTTTCTCCATCGCTTTTTTCGCCATAAGCATCACGGGGAAGATCCACTTTCTTGTGCCGATCATCGCGACCGTACTCGTATTGAGCGCGCTGCTGCTCGTCTATCTTGACCGCAAATACGATTCCCTCAAAAAAAAGGTCTGATGTTCCGCGTTGTATGGCGCCGGAGGGCCGCACGGGCCTAATGGCAGGAGCTTCACCCGCCCGGGTGAGAAACGGCGCAGCTGCCGCATTCCGATTTTCCGCCCGCGAAAAGCGAAAAAACCTTCTCGGTCGTATGCGAGCCGCAGCCGGGGCATTCCGGCGGTGTGAATTCCCCCACTTTTCTCAACTCGCTGAATACCAGGTTGCACTGCGCGCATTTGAATTCGTAAATCGGCATATATCCACCCGCATCTGTTGCTGTCTGCTATAAGTATAGCAATCCGCGTCCAGTTTGGCAAGAAGTAAAACCCCTCCATTTCCGGCGTTATAAGAAATAATATCCATATAATTAAATCGTCAATTATTAAATATTTATTGCAAATATTGACCGCACATGTAATGCTGGGGAATATCAGCGAAGGAGTGATCATTTCCATGGAACGATTCTTCAATCCCCAATCCGTCGCCGTGATCGGCGCCTCAAACTCGCCTTTCAATCTCGGCGCGTCGATATGCGCCATCATCAAACATCTTGGTTTTAAGGGTAATGTTTACGCGATCAACCGGAAAGGTGAAGCGGTACAGGGATGCCCCGGATACTGTTCGATCCTTGATGTGCCGGAAACGGTTGATCTTGCGGTGATCATTACGCCGGCGGGCGCGGTCCCGCAGATAATCAGGGAATGCGGAGAGAAAGGGATCAGGCGCATCATAATAGAGAGCGCGGGTTTTTCCGAAGAAGGTGAGTCCGGGCGCATTCTACAGCAGGAAGTGAACGGTATCGTGAGGCAGTACGGTATCCGCTATCTCGGGCCCAACTGCCTCGGGGTGATGGATATGCACAGCCGTTTCTGCTGTTTCTTCGGCATCATTCCGGGCATGTACGACGCCGCGTTCGACAGGCCGGGCACCGTCTCCTATGTGATACAGAGCGGCGGCATAGGCGCGCTCATCATGGACTCGTTTCGCAGCGATGTGGTCGCGGTGAATAAAATGGTAAGCATCGGCAACAAGGAGGACATCGACGAATCCGACATGCTCGACTTTTTCAGCAACGACAATACCGAAGTGATCGGCATGTACCTGGAGAGCGTCAAGGACGGGAGAAAGTTCCTCGAGACGGCAAAGCGGGTGACCAAGCCGATCCTCATCTACAAAGTGGGAAGGACCGGCGAAGGGGCAAAGGCCGCCATGAGCCATACCGCCGGAATGGCCAACAATGACCTGATCTTCGATCACGCCTGCCGCCAGGCGGGGATAATAAGAGTGAATTCAATTGCCGAGCTCCATTCGCTGCCGAAGATATTTACCGCCATGCCGATACTCAAAGGAAGGCGCATCGCGGTCTTTACTAATTCCGGCGCGTTCGGCGGGATAGCTGCGGACCTTCTTGTCGAGGCGGGACTTGAGATGGCGCGCCTGTCGCCTGAAACGCAGGAGCGGCTCCGGAAAACCGGGAAGCTTTACAACGCCGCCAATCCGATAGACCTCGGTCCGGCGATATCAATGCAGACGTTCCTCGACGTATTCGAGATTCTCCTCTCGTCGGGGGAGGTGGACGGGCTTATGCCGGTGCCGAACGTCTGGCAGCATGTGGTGATCGAGGCGATCATGGAACTGGTGAAGATGTGCCATCACTTCGGCAAGCCCGCCGCGATCTATATCCCCAACGCCGTTGAGCGGATCGTCGAAATACGAAAAGAACACATGATTCCGGCGTTTGAGTCTCCGGAAGAGGCGGTAAGGGCCCTGCAGGTTTCGCACGCCCATTACCGGTACAGCCTGAAGAAACAGAAGCGTCTTCAAAGGGTATAACGGGGTTATCGTGCGGCCGGGGCTTTCCCTTCACCTGTTTTCTGAAGGGCGATACGTTTGTTTTTCGCGGCTTCCGTGCATTTGGGATCAAGCGAGAGAGCCCTGTTGTAATCGCCTATCGCGCGGTCAAACGCCCCCTGGCGGGAATACGCCACCCCCCGGTTGTTGTAAGCGATGGCGAACGCCGGCCGTAGCGCTATCGCCTTGCTGAAGTCATCGATCGCTGTCTGGTAGCTCTTCCTGTAATACGCGACAAGCCCGCGGTTGTTAAATGCCGGCGCGAATCGTGGATTGATCTGGATCGATTTCGTGTAGTCCGCCATGGCGCTGTCAAGCATTCCCAGGTATTTATAGGAGTTCCCCCTGTTGTAATACGCCGAGCTGTAGTTCGGGTTAAAGCGTATCGCGTTTGAGAGATCCTGCACCGCCTTTGAGTAGTTTTCCTGCAGATACCATGCAACTCCCCTGTTATTATATGCCATGGCAAAGCGGGGATCGATCTCGATGGCTCTCGTAAAATCGGCTATCGCCTTTTCGTGCTGGGTCATGTGGGAATAGACCACGCCGCGATTGTTGTACGCGTCGGCAAGGCGGGGATTGATGGCGATCGCGCGTGTATAATCCTCAATGGCCTCGGCGTATTCTCCGCGGTCGCCGCGCAGATTGCCGCGGTAAAAATAGGCGTGAAACCCGCCAGGATTGCAGCGGATCGAATGCGCATAGTCTGCGAGCGCGTTTTTAATTTCGCCTTTCGCGCTCCGTGCCGCGCCACGGTACGGATAGGCGAGTGAGCATGAGGGATTGATCGAAATCGCCCTGTCAAAGTCGCTTATTGCGCTTTTGTAGTCGCCTTTTAAACGAAACGCGTTGCCTCGTCTGATATAGTGGTTCTCGTCGTTCGGATTCATTGCGATTGCGAGGTTGTAGTTAGACATCGCGTCGGTCACCGGCCTGCGGGGAGAGCCTTTTTTCGACTTCTCGACTACCGCGAGGTCCCTGTTCTGCCGCGCCCTGGTGAGTTCAGGTGAGAGGGAAAGGGCTTTTGTATAATCCTCTATCGCACGGTCGAACATCTGCAGCATATGATACGCCACACCCCTGTTGTTGTACGCAGGGGCGAAGTCGCCCCTTAGCGCTATGGCCCGGGAGTAATCGCTTCTGGCCCTGGCGTAATCGCCCTGGAGAAGGTAGACTATACCACGGTTGTAATAGGCGGTCGCGAAATCTTTATTGAGCGCGATCGCCCTGTTGTAGTCGGCAACGGCCTCGCTGAACGATCCGGTGTTCCGGTGGACGACCGCACGGTTGTTGTAGGCAAGGGCAGAGGCGGCATCCAGCGCTATCGCGGCATTGAAGTCTTCGATGGCTTTGCCGTATTCACGGAGGCTGGTATAGGCGGTGCCGCGAGAGTTGAGCAGAAACACGCGTTCGCCCTTTTTAGCTGAGGACGGCAGCTGGTTAATCGCCCGCGTAAGATATTCAATGCGCTCCCGCCCGCCCATGCCCTGCATCGATCCGGAATGTATTTCTTCCGAAGTCTGTGGCTGGCTGAAAGCGCCCGCGATCATGAGCATCAAAATCGCTATTATGGAATAGAACCTAAATTTGCCATTCATAGATTTGAACACCCTTGCCGCCATCCGGAAAGGCATCAGCGGAGATTTTAAGATAGATACAATAATATCCCTGCAAAATGCAACAAAAAAGAAAAAACTCCATCTTCTCACCAAAAGTATCGACATATTTAAATAATGAAATTAGATGTTTCAGAATATTCATGTATGGCTGATGGGGATGGATAAAATGCGCTACACCGTTGAGGAGGCAAAGGACGGGGCTCTGACCCTCGCTGTCATCGATGAGGGCGGCAGGCGCTACCTCCACAGCCGGGTATCGCCGCTGCGCGAGAGCGGACTCCTGTCGGATAGCTTCGATAGCGCCCGGTACGACTTTCTCATCGTGCTCGGGACAGGGCTTGGTTACCATCTGATTCCGCTGGACGGGAGCCGCTACGCTTACCGCCGGATCATCCTTATCGACGTAATCGAAGGGATAGAACCGGCTGTCGCAGGCAACCCGCACACCGGCTTTCTTACGGATAAAGCTGGCGTGCGCTTTATTTCCGGGCATTCTCCCGAAGAAATTGAAACACTGCTTGCCGACGAGATCGATTTTGATTCTATAAGGGGGATACAGGTGCTTGAACATCCCGCCTCGGTGAGGATTTTCCCCGAATATTACGCGGAAGTGAAACGCGCGATCGAGCGGACCATTGCCCGCAAAGCGGGACAGGGCGCCACGAAAAAGGCGCTCGGGCTGCGCTATCTTCAAAACGCCATTGACAATATTTCGGGCATGGAACCGGCGCGCCCGGTATCGGCACTGTTTGGCGCGTTTCAGGGGAAGCCCGGGCTTGTAGTGACTTCGGGACCCTCGCTCGGGCAGTGTGCGGGAGAGATCCGGCAGGCGAGCGGGCGTGTGGTGATAGTCTGCGTCGATTCCGCGCTCGGAGCCCTCGAGTCACGGGGGATAGTCCCGGACATCGTCGTTTCAATAGACCCGCAGCCGTATGTGCACGAACACCTATATCACCGGAGCCGGCGCGGAGGCGCGGTCAGGGCTGTATCAATCACGGCAAATCCTTCCGCCTTTGGCGCGGAGAAAACGTTCGTTTCATTATCGACCCATCCGGTCGCCCAGCTTGCCGATGAGCTTTTCCCCGGCGTGGTCGGTTCCGTCGATTCACGCACCGGCAATGTCGCCGGGGACGCCGTGAGAATGGCGCTTGCCATGGGCTGCGCGCCGATCGGTCTGGTCGGATTCGACTTTTCGTTTCCCCGGTATGAGATTTACGCGCGCGGCACCTCGTATCAGGACCGCTACGCGCTCTACTTCCATGACCGGATGAATACCGTCGAGACACAGAACCTTCGCTATATCATGAAGTCGAGCAGGGCGGTGCGCCAGGATGGCCGTTACACCAGAAGGTCGTTTTCGAATTACAAACAGGAGCTCGAATCGATGCTTGCCGGCGAAAAGCGGGGCGATATCCACAACCTGAGCGCCGCGGGCGCCACGATTAAAGGGGTCAGAGCCCTCTCATGCCGTGAGTTCATTGAACGCTATTGCGCCGCGATGATCGATAATAAATTGATATTCCGGAAGGCGCTCGACCGGGCGCCGGTTCTGGGCAGGACGCTCGATTTCGGGCTTCTCAGGCAGACGCTCGCCGAACCAGCTGTTTTTGGGAAGATCGTCAACGCGTCGCTTGAGGTGCCGCTCAGGCCGCGCAAGCATGAGAGGCTCATCCGGCTCGCGATGGGAAGAGAATGATAAGGAAGGGAGGAAAGCCATGAAGATCGGAGTGACCGGCATCTACGCCTCGGGGAAAGGGACCGTGTGCGCCATGTTTCAGGACCTCGGCGCGCGGGTGATTGACACCGATATCCTCGCGCGCGAGATCGTCGAGCCCGGCAGCGAGGTGCTCGCGCGCCTGGTCGAGGAGTTCGGCCCGGAAATCCTCTGCGGGAACGGATCGCTCGACCGGCGGGGATTTGCCAACATCGTCTTCAAGGACCCGCAGAAGGTTGAACGCCTCAACGGCATCACCCATCCCGCGATCCTGAAAAGGACGCTTGAGATCGCCGCGCGGGAACCGGATGCCGTCTACATGGTCAACACGCCGCTCCTTTTTGAATCCGGCTTTGACCGGCATATGGACAAAAATATTGTGGTGACCGCGGGGACCGACCAGGTGTTGCGGCGGGGAGTAGAGCGGGACCGTATCACCGAAGGGGAAATCCGCGACCGCCTGAAAAATCAAATTTCTCTCAATGAAAAGGTGAAACGAGCCGATTATGTTATCGATAATTCCACATCGCTGGATAACACAAGAAGGCAGGTCTCGGAAATATGGAACATTTTGACGCGAAACCTCAGAACAGGGTGAAGGAAAAAAGCGTATACCTTCTCCACCTCGACACACCGAGGATCATTATAATATCGTGCGTCCTGATCGGCGTTCTGATCGTGGCGTTCCTCGTGGGGATGAACCTCTCCAGGGACGGAGAATCGTCCCGCAACCAGCTCGCCCAGCGCGAGCTCATGCTGACACCCCCGCCTCCCGGCGCGGAGATGGCGCCCCAGGACCCGTCAGCTAAAAACGCCCCCTCGACGCTTGATGAGGAGCTTGCCGTGACACCCTCTCCGACACCTGACGCGGCTGCGGCCGTTCCTCCGTCAACGGCTTCTACCGAGCCGGATAAATCTGTGACACAGAAGGGTCAGGCTCCCGCGATCACCTCGAACGCGCAGCCGAGAAAGGATTCAGGCGATGTGCTCTCTCGCGAATCGATAAAAGAGATCATACCGCCCGCAAACGCGGTCAATGACGCGGGAAGAAAAACCGCAGCGGCAAAAGATACCCGGAAATCGCGCGACGCGAAAAGCAACCGGAGGGAGCGCGCGTCATCGGCGCACCGGACCGTCGAGGTTTCATCCAGGACAGTGGAATCGCGTGAGGCGAAAGCGGAGCAGCGATCCGAGCACGGCTATTCGATACAGGTCGGTTCTTTCGATACGCGGGAAAAGGCTCGCAGGGAAAGCCAGAACCTGAAGAACCTTCGCTACGATGCCTTCGTTGAGAACGCGCAGGTGAACGGAAGGCGAATCTTCCGTGTGAAGATCGGCCCGATCGCCTCACGACAGAAGGCGGTAAAGGTCCTTTCGGAGGTGCAGGAAGTACATCCTTACGAGGGAAGCTATCTGACGAAGGAATAATCGCATTTTATCATAGATACCTCCCGGGCGGGGTCATGAAGGCGCGTAACCGTTTGCGCACCTTCATGACCCTTTTTTATTCGCACGGCTGCGGCCTCGAATTGTTATTGCAAAAATTCATATTTTATACATTCTGTCCCTGCCGCCGTTTCCGGCGTTAATTCCCTTTTCACTACATTTCAGGACGAGACACGTGTGATGAGACGATTTATTCCGTTGCTGCTGATGCTTGCGCTGCTGCCTTTCGCTCCGTCCCGCGCGGGCGCGATCACCTTTGACGACCTTCGCGGACGCTGGTCGCTCATGTACCGCGGGAATTTCGGCTACGAGTTCCGGTTCGGCGGCAATTACAGCGCGCTGTGCATCCTCTATCTACAGACCAATATCCTTATCTTCAAGGGCGTCTACACGATCGAGCAGGGTAACAGGGTGCGGATCAATATCAGCGACATGAAAAACCAGGACGGGGGAAATCTCGGGAGCCTTCAGCAGGGCTTTACCCGCATCTCGTCGTCCTACTTTGTGTTCCGCGGCGAGAAACGAGGTGCGCAGGGACGTCCCGGCCTTGACCTCTATCCTGTCGAGATCATGATCAACGGCAATTCGTCGGAAGGGTATTTCGAACCGGTGCTGCACCTGACGAGGCAGTGAGATGATCACCGAAAAGATCGTGTTCACCAACAGCAGGGGCGTGCGTATAGTCGGGCGGATACAGCGCGAGGAGCCGATGTCGCGGCGCGGCGTAATCTTCAGCCACGGCCTTTTCTCCACCAAGGACGGATACAAGATCACCAGGCTCGCGTCCGATCTCGTGCAGGCCGGATACACCCTTTTCACGTACGATTTCTCCTTCGTGGGCGAGTCGGGTGGAAATATCGCCGACCTTTCGATCATCCAGGAAGTCGACGACCTCGCGTGTGCCGTGCGCTGTTTCCGTACCTACGGTATCGACCGGATCACCCTGATGGGATCGAGCATGGGAGGCACCGTGTCGCTTCTCTACGCCGCTGACCGGCCTGAGACCGTAACTTCGGTTGTGCTCATCGCAACGCCGGTTGACCTGAAGACGCTGCTCATCGACCACGCGGGAATAGCAGATGTCGACGCGCTTCCAATCGGCGGAAAAACGGAGATACAGGGCATCGCCATCGGTAACGGTTTTTTCAGGGAAGCGAAGCGGATCGACGCGAAAGCCGCGGCGATGAAGATGGCGGCGCCGGCGCTCGTCATCCACGGCGCGCAGGACGCGATTGTCGATGTCGGGAACGCGCGCTTTCTCGAAGAGTTCCTTCCCGGCGGGAAGCGCCTGGTCATCATCGGCGACGGCGACCATCACCTGACGCGGGAAAGCGATATCCGGATCATTCTTGCCCAGACGGTCGATTGGCTGCACCTCTTCAATTAAATCGCCAGTGAGGAATTTTTATGGACAGGCGATAATTTTTTGATGACGAACCTTGTAATTCAGGAAATTTTGGATATAATTAATACTACTAAAACACTAGTGTATGGAGGAATCCCATGTGGGATTATACCGATAAAGTAAAGGATTATTACAAAAACCCGAAAAACGTGGGCACGATCGATGACGCCAACGCGGTGGGCGAAGTGGGAAGCATCGTCTGCGGTGATGCGCTGACCCTTTATCTGAAAATAGAAAATGACAGGATTGTCGATGCCAAGTTCCAGACGTTCGGCTGCGGAAGCGCGATCGCGTCCTCATCGGCGCTCACCGAAATGCTCAAAGGCAAGACCATTGAAGAGGCTGAGAAGATCACCAACCGCGACATCGTCGATTTCCTCGGCGGACTGCCCGAACAGAAGATGCACTGCTCCGTCATGGGCCGTGAGGCGCTCGACGCGGCGCTTGCCAACTGGCGCGGCGTGAAGCTCGAACACGGGGAGGATACCGAAGGCGAGCTCGTCTGCCAGTGCTTCGGCGTGACCGACAAACTCGTGCGCAAGGTGATACGCGAGAACAACCTGAAGACCGTCGACGAGATCACCAACTACACCAAGGCGGGCGGCGGCTGCGGTTCCTGTATCCATCGCCTGGAGGAGATCCTCAAGGAGGAAACCGCCGTAGCGAAGGAAGAGCCGGTAACCGTCGAGCACGAAAGGCGGCCGCTGACCAATATCCGCCGAATCCAGCTTATCACCGAGACGATCGCAAATGTTATTCGCCCGCTCCTCAACCGTGACGGGGGGGATATCGAGCTTCTCGATGTTGACGGCAAGCGCGTCTTTGTGGCGCTGCGGGGCCTGTGCGCCCACTGCGTCATGTCGGATGTGACGCTGCAGAACCTGGTGCAGGAGAAGCTCCGGGAGTTTGTTGAAGACGATATCGAAGTGATAGGCCAGTAGAGGTGAGAAATGGAAAAGGTGATTTATCTCGATAATAACGCGACGACAAGAGTTGATCCAGAGGTGCTTGAAGCGATGCTGCCGTTCTTCGGCGAGATGTACGGCAATCCGTCGAGCATGCACGATTTCGGCGGCAGGGTCGAGCGGTATGTCCAGCGGGCGCGGGAACAGGTGGCGCGGCTTCTGGGCGCCGAGCACGATTATGAAATCGTGTTCACCGGTACCGGGACCGAAAGCGACAACATGGCGATCGCGGGGATCCTTGCCTACCACGAGGAAAAGAAACATATCATCACTTCGCGCGTCGAGCACCCGGCGGTGCTCAACCTCTGCAAAAAATATGAAAAGGAAGGATACCGTGTTACCTACGTGCCGGTTGACCGCCAGGGAATACTGGACATCGATTTTTTGAAAGAAGCGGTGGATGACGACACGGCGATCGTATCGATCATGTACGCGAACAACGAGACCGGCGTTATCCATCCCGTCGAAGAGATAGGCGCTTTCCTCCGCGAGCGGGGCGTTCCGTTCCATATCGACGGCGTGCAGGCCGCGGGCAAGATCCCGATCGACGTGAAAAAGATCAATTGCGACCTCTTCTCGATATCCGGCCACAAGTTCCACGCGCCCAAAGGAGTCGGTGCGTTGTATGTGAAACGCGGAACCAGGATGAAGCCGTTCATGTACGGCGGGCACCAGGAGCGGGGAAGGCGGCCGGGCACCGAAAACGTGACCGGCATCGTCGGTATCGGCAAGGCGGCGGAGCTGGCGCTGAACTATCTTCCGAAAGAGGCCGAGCTCGCGCGCCTTCGTGACAAACTTGAAAATGAAATACTCGCGAAATTCCCCAACGCCTCGCTCAACGGAAACAGGGACGCGCGCGTGCCCAATACCACCAATGTCGGGTTTGAGTATATCGAAGGTGAGGCGATACTGCTCTATTTAAGCGAGCGGGGGATAGCGGCCTCGTCGGGATCGGCGTGTTCGTCCGGGTCGCTTGAGCCGTCGCATGTGTTGCGTGCAATGGGGGTGCCGTTCACCAGCGCCCACGGCTCGATCCGGTTCAGCCTGAGCCGCTTTTCGACGGAAGATGAGATCGATTATACCCTTTCGGTACTGCCGGCGATCGTCAACCGACTGCTTGAGATTTCACCTTACTGGGACAAGAAGGAACAGAAGGGACGGGTGGCGCACGTTTAGCGCGCCACCTCGTTTATGAGCCGGCCGAGCGTCTGGTCATGCGTGCTCACCGTCTTCTGGTTCGCCTCGTAGCTTCGCTGCACTTCGATCATGTTGACCATCTCGTGGACGACGTTGATGTTCGATTTCTCGAGAAAACCCTGCACCACGCGAAACTCCTGCGGGGGAAGCGCCGGGCCCGATTCCTCGGTGGAGCGGTACATCGAATTCCCCTCTTTTTTCAGCTCTCTCAGGTGCTCGAAGTCGACGATGCGAAGGCGGTCTACCACTGCCGGCTGCTCCCATGTGTTGCCGGTAAGCCCCACCGGATCGCGCGGCTCCTGCGAGAGGGCGTTGTTGACCATGATCTCTCCCCGCTCGTTGACGATGAAGTTGTTCTGCTGGACGCGGATAATGCCGTTTTCACCCATCACCGGATCGCCATTGTGGGTTACCAGCACGCCGTCCTGGTTGACCGTGAATGAGCCGTTTCGCGTGTAGCGCTCGCCGCGTTCGGTCATCACCGTGAAAAATCCCCTTCCCTCAAGCGCGAAATCGAGTGTGTTCTCGGTGCGCTGGAGCGATCCCTGCTCGAACTGGGTATAGACTTCGTTGACTTCGACGCCGGTACCCATTTTCCCCACGATCGGCATGGTGTCATACGATCCGGTGGGCACTATCCCCACTCCGTTGTCGTTGATCCGGCGGATGAGCATGTCGGGGAACGCCTTGAATAAGGTTATGTCTCTTTTGAAGCCGGTCTGATCGGCGTTTGCGAGATTGTTGGCGACAGTGTCAAGCCGCGCCTCCTGTGCGATCATTCCCGCGGCGCCCGTATATATTCCTCGAAGCATATCAGAGTTTTCCTCCTTTCTCCCTCCTAATATCGGCACCGAGGAGCAATAACTTTTCAGATAATTTTTCATATCCGCGGTCGGAATGGTAAATCCGGCGGATTTCAGTGGTTCCCTTCGTGGCAAGCGCCGCGAGCACGAGCGCGGCGCCCGCGCGCAGGTCCGACATCATGACCGTTGCCGACGAGAGCTTTTTTCCGCCCTTGATGATGGCGATATTACCCTCGATCGATATATCCGCCCCCATGCGCCGCAGCTCGGCGGCGTGGGTGAACCTGTTTTCGAAGATCGTTTCGGTGATGACGCTGATGCCGGGAACGGTGCACATGAGCGACATGAGCGGGGCCTGGAGGTCGGTGGGAAAGCCCGGGAACGGAAGGGTTTTGACCGCGGCTCCCGAAAGCTTTCGAGTGGGGGATATGGATATCGCCCCGCCCGAGGACTCAACGCAAAACCCCATGTCCTTCAGCGTCACGATAAGCGAGGCGATATGCTCGGGCACCGCGCTGGTGATGGTGACATTTCCCCGCGTGATCGCCCCGGCCAGGAGATAGGTTCCCGCCTCTATCCGGTCGGGCATGATGGAATAGGTCACCGGAGAGAGTTTTTTCACGCCCTGGATGCGGATGCTTTCAGTGCCGAGCCCCTCCATCTTCGCGCCCATTTTTGTCAGAAACTTCCCGAGGTCGACGATGTCGGGCTCCATGGCGCAGTTCTCGAGGATCGTCTCGCCGTCGGCAAGCACCGCACCCATCATCAGGTTGGCAGTCGCCCCGACCGACACTTTCCGCATAACGTAACGCGCGCCTTTAAGCTTTTTCGCCCGCGCCTTGATGTAACCGTGCTCGATGTCGATATTCGCTCCCATGGCGCTGAAGCCATCCAGGTGGATATCGACGGGCCGCTCGCCGATCGCACAGCCGCCGGGAAGGGAGACATCCGCCTCGCCGCAGCGGGCCAGGAGCGGCCCCATCACGTAGACTGACGCGCGCATCGTTTTGACCAGTTCGTAGGGCGCTTCGGCGTTTTTCAGCGAATTGACGCGTATCTTCAGCGTGTTTTTCCCAGTGTCGAATTCGGTCGAGGCGCCGAGGCATTCGATCACCTTGATTATCGTGTGAATGTCCATCAGGGAAGGAACGTTGGTAAGGACTGTTTCCCCCTCGGCGAGCAGGCTTGCCACGATTATCGGCAGCGCGGCGTTTTTCGCGCCGGAGATCGGAATCTCGCCATTAAGTTTTTTTCCGCCCCTGATCTTGTATATATCCACGGTTTTCTCTCCTGAATAAAAAGTGGTCTTAACATGTAATACAAAGATATGGTTCGATGCGTGCCGCGGAGTTACGCGTCAATTCCGCGCGGCGGTGTAGATCCTCCGCGCGATAAGCCCGGCGAAGTACACCAGCGTTCCCGCGGCAACTATGGTGGCCCCGGCCGGCGTGTCAAGAAAGTATGAAAGATAGAGGCCGCCTATCATGTTAGTGATCGTGTAGGCCACGCCCCAGACGAGCACCTTTCTGAAGTCCTTTGTGAAGAGAAGCCCGAAGCTCGCGGGCAGCACCACCAGCGCCGATACAAGAATGATCCCCACGATCTTGATGCTGACCACGATGATCGCGGCAAGAAAGACGAGAAGCACCGTATCCAGAAGACCGGTGTGGACCCCGCTCACGATGGCTACCTCCTCGTCGAACGACATGAACAGTATCCGGTGCAGGTAGAAGTAGATGAACGGGATGAAGAGAAGGAGCGCGACAACGCCGAGTATCGTGTCGGTGCGCGAGACGCCGAGAATGTTGCCGAACAGGTAGCCCATGAGGTCAAACGTATATTCCTTGCGAAGCGCGATCAGTATCGCCCCTAACGCCATGGAAAACGAAAAGAAGATGCCGATGCTCGTGTCATACGAAATTTTCCCGTGGCGCACGAGCTTGCCGATCAGAAGCGCCGCGACAATGCAGAAGACAAGGGAAGAAAGGAAAGGATCGATCCCGAAAAAAACGCCGATCGCCACGCCGCCGAACGCGGTGTGGGCCACACCCGCGCCCATGAACGACATGCGCCGCATCACCACGAAGAAGGAAAGCGTGCCGAAAAGGACGCCGAGCACCAGGCTCATGAAGAAGGCGTTCCTGAAGAAGTGCATGCCGAACAGTTCAATCATTCCTTGTCTCCGCAGTTTTCGCAGGTCTCGTCATGGCTGACGATGTAGATGTTTTTGCCGAAGACCTTCGCCATCGCTTCGTCGGGGGCGCATTCCTCGACCTTGCCGTGAAAATGCATCTTCCGCCTGATACAGGCGAGCCGGTCGACGATGTTGGATACCGCCCCGATATCGTGCGACACCATGACGATCGTCAGACCCTCGCGCTCGCGAAGCGTCCGCAGGAGCTGATAGAAGTTGTCCTGCGACACCGCGTCAAGGCCTGTCGAGGGTTCGTCGAGCATGAGTATTTTCGGGCGGTTGGCAAGCGCGCGGGCAATGAGCACCCGCTGTTTCTGTCCGCCGGAAAGGCTGCCGAAATGGTGCCGGATAAAGTCCCGCATCTCCACTTTTTCGAGCGACTCGGTGATTATCGCCCTGTCTTCCTTCGTGAGCCGTTCGAACACGCCGTTTTTCGAGTACCGGGCCATCGCCACCACGTCAAACACGTTGACCGGGAAATTCAGGTCATACTGGCTGCTCTGGGGAAGATAGCCGAAAATGCCGGAATGGCGAACCTGTTTCGGCGATCTCCCGTAAATCTCGATCGTGCCCCTGAACGGGTCCTTGAATCCCATGATGCATTTGAGGAGCGTCGTCTTCCCGCTGCCGTTGGGGCCGACGATGGATACGATCTCCCGTTCGCCGACGGTCATGTTGATCTCTTCGAGGACTGTCGCCTCGTCGTACCTGATCCAGACGTTTTTCAGGATTATAGCGCTGCCGCCGTTTGCGTTCATCGAGCATCCCCCGTCCGCCGGTCGAGCGCCGCGGCGAGGGCCCTGGCGCTCGTGCGCATCATCGCGATGTAGCTCGAGCTCTGAGGGTCGCCCGGATCGCCGACGCTCTGCAGCCGGACCTCAACGCCGCCGATCTCCCGTACGAGCGAATCGGCCGCCCGGCTCTGTATGTTCAGATCGACCACGACCACCTTCGTGCCTTCGGCCTTCGCGCGGGATACTATCTCCTTGAAGACGCGCACCGACGGGTTGTCTCCGTGGCCGGACTGAATTGTCCCGATGATCTCAAGGCCGTAGTCGCGCGCGAAGAAGTCCCACGAGGGGTGCCACTGGATAAATTTCCTGTAGCGCACCTGCCTGAACATTCCCGCGATCTCCTCATCGAGTCTGTCAAGCTCGGCGTTGTAGGCGTCAAGGTTTTTCCGGTACTGTGCGGCATTGGCGCTGTCGACGACGGCAAGTCTTTCGGCGATGGTGCGGGCGATCGCTTTCGCGTTTTTCGCGCTGATCCAGATGTGCGGATTTTCGCTGTGTTTGTCCTCGATGAGGTATGCAACAGGCGTTCTTTTCGGCAGATACGATTCTATCCAGCCGTCAAAGTGGCGGTCGACGCCGATAAAAAGCTTCGTCGACTGGAGCGTTTTCGCCACCGAGGGGAGCGGCTCAAAGGTATGGGGATTGGCCCCCGCCGGTATCACGTAAAAGACGCCGGCGTGTGCGCCCGCGATGTTTCGTGCGATATCGTAAATCGGAAAGACCGATGTGGCTATGCTCAGGCTGCCGTTCACTGCGTCATGCCGCCCCCTGCACGAAAGGGAAAGAGTGATGACAAGCAGCGAAAACAGGAAAACGGTCCGTTTCATGGTGTACCTTCATTCCGGAGAGATTGCGGTCATGCGGCGCGCATCGAGGCGCTGTCCTTCCACGCGCGGTCCCGGGAAGTATAGCGGTAGTTTAAAAAATGTCAAGCCCATCTCAGCGAGCGATGAGCGAATCGGGACAGGCCGGGCCGTGTTACCGCCTGTGCCAGAACGTGCGAAGGAGCGCCACGTCCCTGGTGTCCCCCGGACGGAAAAGGCGATGGATACAGGTAATGCCGTCCTGATCGGCGATCTCCTCGACCTGAGAGGTCATGGTGCCGCCGAGGCCGACTTCCGATCTGAAGTTGATCTCCATTTCGAGGCAGGCATGCGTCCGCCAGACCGAGTCCGGCACCGTGTCGAGCGCCCAGGTGATGTAGACGACATTGTTGACGTGATGATAGAAATCGATGTCGGACATGTCCGCGGTAAACGTGCGTTCATAAGTGACCGAAGCCGGACGCGGGAGCCGCTCGAACGGGTCGTCAAGCGCCCTGGGCCGGTCGGGCAAGCTGAGCTTTTTGAATGCGTCGGGTGCTTCCGTTATCTTGCGCTGGGCCAGATCAAAAAAGACCGCCGAATTCGTCCCAACCCCGATAAGCGCGCCGTCGCCGCCGTACACGAGAAAATCACGGATCGCGTACTGCGTCACAAAAGGGGAAAGCCAGCTCCTTATCCGGATCGTTTCACGCCACATCGGCATTCGCTCCATCTTCACGTGGAGCCGCGTGAGCACGAACGCCGTGCGACCGTCGTCCTGGATCTGTTCCTGGTCCCGTATCCTGAGCGCGTGGTTGTAACCGAGGTTCTGGAAATAATTGCAGACCGTCTGCATTGAGGCCGCGCCGAACATATCGGTTTCGTAGGACCTGATCGTGTAGTCCTCGATGTGCAGTGTGATGTCGTCGTTGAGGTCGGTTGCGGGTATCGCCGGCGCCAGTTCATTCGTGTTCATGGGTATACCTTTGCCAATGCTGGTAAAATATCGCACAAGGAAATATGTGACAATTCAAGTATATCATGTCATATTTGCAATAACTTAAGATTTTCAACGCGGGAAAAATAAAAGAGGGATAATGTGGGATAGAAGCGCGCCTACCGCCTGATCGCGCCGATAGTGCTTCCCACGATCGCGCCGATCTCCTTCATGTGGCGCAGCACCTCCTCCTCGCTCCGTCCCGGATAGCGTCGGAAGGTGATGAGTATCCCGTTCAGGGCGGCGAAAAGGTAGTGCGAGAGCTTGCGGGCGTTGCGCTCGTGGGCGCGGTTCTCGAAGACGGTATCGAAAAGATCGAGGATCCTGCGCATCATGGCGTTGATCTTCTCCGTCGACTCTCCGGTGAGGTTTCCGTGCAGCATGAAGTGTGTCATCATGCGGAAATAGGCGTCGTGCTCGTTCAGGAAATCGATGAAAGCGTTGATGATATCCCCCACATTCACCCGCCCCGGCTCCCCGGCGATGATTGCCTCGAGGCGCTTCACGAGTATCTCCCCGTCGCGAAGCGTCGCCCCGACGAAAAGCGACTGCTGATCGGGGAAATAGGTGTAGATAGACGAAACCGCCATGCCCGCCTCGTCGGCGATGTCACGCATGCTCACCTTGTCAAACGGCTTCACCGAAAATACGCGCTCGGCCGCGTCGATGATCATGTTTTTGCGTACCTCGCGCTCCTGTTCCTTGAGCCTGTTAAGCGTGTCTTTGCGTTTCATCGTTCTCCGGAATGCTGCATAAATATGAAGTTAGAGTATAGCATCGGATTTTTAAGGAGCAAGCAAAAAGTGAAATTTATTTGACATTACGAACATTGTTCGATACATTGATCAATATTCGAAGTTAAAGGGGGATACGATGTCAACTGAAAGAGGAAATAATCCGTACAGCTTCAATGACTACCTGGAATGGCGCCGCGGCGTCGATTACTACCGGGATGATCCTTTCTTTCAGAAGGCGGCGCGCCACTACAGCGGAAAGGACTGGGAGCACGTGGACCGCGCGGCGCGGGATATCTCTCCGAAAGTGTCGTTCCGATGGCGGGACATGGCGGACTCGATCGCCGTTCCCGAAAAGCGGCCGTTCATGAAACATTATGACGGGCACGGAAACCGTATCGACAGGATCGTGCGTCCGGCCGAAACCGAACAGATGGAGCGGGAAGTGTTCGGCGAAGCGCTCTTCTCCGATTCGACGCCGAAATGGGTGAAGCTTGCGAAAATGTACCTCATATATCAGAACGGCGAGGCGTGCGTCGCCTGTCCGCTCACCTGCACCGAGGGAATGGTCGAGATCCTGAAACAGCACGCCGATACGCCCGAGACGAAATCGGTCCTCAACCATTGCAAGGAAGGCATCGACGGCAATTTCGCGATCGGAGCGCAGTATCTCTCTGAGATACAGGGAGGATCCGATGTGCCTTCAAATATCCTTCACGCGGAGCGGGAGGGGGATGGGTGGCGGCTCTACGGCACGAAATTCTTCTGTTCGGCCACCCACGCCGATTACGCGATGGTAACGGCCCGGCCGAAAGGATCGGACAAGGTCGCGCTTTTCGTGCTGCCGTCATGGCTGCCCGGAGACAGGGAGCGCGAAAGACGGAACGGCTACACGATCGACCGGATCAAGTGGAAGATGGGAACGAGCGAGCTTACCACCGGTGAGCTCACCTTTGACGGCGCCAGGGCCTACCAGGTTGGCCCGCTCGAGCGGGGAGTGGCGAACGTCGTCGGCGTCGTACTCACCTATTCACGCCTTACTGTGGGACTTTCGGCGGCGGCATTTATGACGCGCGCGGTGCGGGAAGCGAAAAAATACAGCGAGTTCCGCGAGGCGTTCGGAATGAAGATCGGCGGCTTTCCGATGCTCGCGGGGCAGATCGAGCGGATGGAGCGATCGGCGCGGCGCACCACGGCCGGCGCCTTCAGGCTGTACAGGGAATTCCTGAACCTTGGCGGCGAGATGAAGGGCGGAATCGTGACCGACGAGCCGGAGGCGATGAAAAAAAAACGTTTCGACGTGCGCGAGCTCATCATGCTCCAGAAGATCACCGCGTCATGGGACTCGACCGACGTGATCCGCGCGGCGATGTCGGTATTCGGAGGGCATGGCGTGATGGAGGACTTCTCCTCGCTTCCGCGCCTGTACCGCGATTCGGCGGTCAATGAGCTCTGGGAGGGGCCGCGCAATGTCCTTCTGACCCAGATGCACCGCGACCTTCAGCGCGTGGCGGGGTGGTATCCCCCCTCTGGGTTCGTGGAAAACGTGCTGGCCGGGGCCGATAGCGGAGCCATCAGGGATTTTTCACAGGAGCTTTCGGATATAATCGCGCATCAGAATATTTTCGCCATGGACGAGAAGACGATGAGCGTCTGCGCGCAATGGGACGACTTCTGCGGGCGGTTCTATCACGCCTACCAGGAACTGGCGCTGGCGGAACTGTAGGCCGGAAAAAAGATTGATAAAATCAACATCCCCCGGAGAATTGCACTATCGTTGTAATGACCTCAGGAGGGGATACAATGGGAGAATGTCGCAAGGGTAATTTCGCAGCGAAACATCCGGCCGATCGCAGGCCTGACCCTCGCATTTCTGAAATGGTGCTTCGGGAAGCATCCGACGGCAGCCTCTCCTGCGCCGCGGCGTTTCGCATCGCCGGCGAATGCAGCGCCGATCCTTCCGAGGTCGGGTTCGCGATGGATTTTCACGAAGTGCGGCTGGTGAAATGCCAGCTCGGGCTTTTCGGGTACTCCCCCGAAAACAGGATCGTGAAGCCGGCCGATTCGGTTGCTGGCGACCTTGAAGCTGAAATACGCGGCTTTCTTGAAAGCAACGGAAAGCTCTCCTGCAAAAACTCGTGGGCACTTGCCGACCGCCGTTCCCTTTCCAAACTGCAGGTATCATCGGCGTGCGAGGCGCTGCGCATAAAGGTGTGTGCCTGCCAGCTCGGTGCGTTCTAAAACGGGCGGAAGGAGCTGATGGGTCACGCGAAATACTGGATCGCCCTGGAACGGGTCGAAGGGATAGGGCCTGCCAGCCTGCAGACGCTGTACGAGGCTCTCAGGGCCGCGGGAGTGTCTATCGCCGATCTCTTCTCTCTTTCGGCTGACGAGATCCGCCATGAATTTTCACTTCCCGAAAAGATCGTCAGCGCGTTCGCCCCGGCGCGCGCCATGATGGACAGGGTCGAGCACGATTACCTTCACCTGATCGACGGCGGGTTTGATACGATCCTCTTCTTCGATCCGGCCTATCCCGCGCGATTGAAAGCAATACTTGCCTCACAGGCGCCGCCGGTCCTCTACGTGTATGGGCGGCGCGATCTCCTGAAAAAGAAGTGCGCGGCCGTGCTCGGCGACAGGAATGTAAGCGAAAAGGGCGCACTCATATCCCACCTCGCCTCGAAAATACTTTCAGAGCACGATATCCCGGTGGCAAGCGGCCTCGCGCGCGGTGCCGACCTTGCCGCGCACCGCTCGGCCCTGGAATACGGTGGAAACACGATCATCGTACCGCCGTACGGCGCGTTCAACAGCGTCATCCCCGAATCGCTCGGCGGAGTGATCGATTTCGAGCGCGCGCTTATCGTCTCCCCGTTTTACCCCGCAACCGAATACTCGCCGTTCAATTCGCTCGCGCGAAACCGCGTGATCGTCGCGCTTTCGCTTGCCGTATTCATCGTCGAGTCCCCGCGCGAGGGAGGCATATTCGAGGCGGGCAAATCGGCGCATGAGTCCGGTGTGCCGCTTTTCGTCACCGAGTACGCCGAATATCCCGAGAGCGCATCGGGCAACCGCAGGCTCGTCGAGGAATTCGGTGCCGTACCGGTGCGCGGGCGGATGGAGCAGGACCTTCTGGTGCCCAACCTCGACAGGCTGATTGCCGCGGTAAAATTCGGCCAGTAGCTCGAAAAAAATCGGTAAAAGTATTGACAAAATCGGCACGATAAAAGATTGTTTCTTTTCGTAGAAACGATTCTATAAAAAGAAACACTAAAGGGATCGATGGAAAAAATACGTGAAATCGCCCGGGCGCTCTCGGCGGTCGACGATGAAACGCTGATCGAGGAGTTCCTGACAAGCATTCTCACCGAGAACGAGATCAGCGAAGTGTCATCTCGCTGGGAGCTGGTGAAGCTGCTGCGCGCGGGAATGAGCCAGAGGAAGATATCCGAAAAGCTCGGCCTCTCGCTGTGCAAGATCACACGCGGTTCGAAGGAGCTCAAGAAGAAGCATTCCCCCTTCCGCCGGATGATCGAGCTTTACGAACAGATCGCGAATAGCGGCGATAACGGAAAATCATGACCGATAAAAGGAGCTACAGATGAAAACAAAAGTGACCCTTCGCGAAAGCGAAATGCCGAAACAGTGGTACAACCTTGCCGCGGACCTTCCCACGCCGATGCTGCCCCCGCTCGGCCCCGACGGAAATCCCGTGACGCCCGACAAGCTCGCGCCGGTCTTCCCGATGAACCTCATTGAGCAGGAAATGAGCACCGAGCGCTGGATCGACATCCCGGAGGAAGTGCTTGATCTTCTCTACCGCTGGAGGCCGACGCCGCTCCACCGCGCGCGCTATCTCGAGGAAGCGCTCGGAACGCCGGCGAGGATCTATTACAAGAATGAGAGCGTATCGCCGGCGGGAAGCCACAAGCCGAACACCGCGGTGGCCCAGGCGTATTACAACAGGGAGTTCGGCATCAAGAAACTCACCACCGAAACGGGCGCGGGACAGTGGGGATGCGCCCTCTCGTTCGCCTGCGCGCTGCTCGGCATGGAATGCACGGTATACATGGTGCGCGTCAGCTTCGACCAGAAGCCGCTGCGCAAGGTGATGATGGAGACATGGGGCGGCAAATGCATCCCAAGCCCGAGCACCACGACCCAGGCCGGGCGCGATGTGCTCGCGAAATATCCTGACACTCCGGGTAGCCTCGGTATCGCCATCAGCGAGGCGATCGAGGTGGCGGTGGGGGATACCACCGGCAAGACGCGCTACTCCCTTGGAAGCGTGCTCAACCATGTGATGCTGCACCAGACGATAATCGGTCTCGAGGCGAAGAAGCAGCTCGAGAAGATCGGAGAGAAGAAAGTCGATGTCGTGATCGCGTGCGCCGGCGGAGGCAGCAACTTTGCCGGGCTTTCATTCCCGTTCATGCAGGACAAGATCCACGGCGCGCAGATCGAGATCATCCCTGTCGAGCCGGCCTCGTGCCCCACGCTGACCAGGGCGCCTTTCGTCTACGATCACGGTGATATCGCGAAGATGACACCGCTTCTGCCGATGCATTCGCTCGGCCACGGTTTCATGCCGGCGCCGATCCATGCGGGAGGATTGCGCTACCACGGTATGTCGCCCCTCGTCTCACAGGCCGTCGTCGAGGGGCTCGCCACACCGATGGCGATCCACCAGCTCGAGTGCTACGAGTCGGCGATGCTCTTCGCGCGCACCGAGGGGATCATCGTCGCTCCGGAAACGAGCCACGCCGTCGCGGCCACGATCCGCAAGGCGAAAGAAGCCAAAGAGGAAGGCAAGGAGAAGGTGATCATATTCAACCTGAGCGGTCACGGGCTCATTGACCTCTACGGCTACGAGAAGTACATGCGGGGCGAGCTTTCGGACTATGCGCTACCGCAGGCGGATATGGATGCCTCGCTTGCCGATATCAAGGGTCATCCGAAAGCCGAGGCACACAAGACCGGAAAATGGTAAAAACCGTAGTGTGGATATAAACAAAAAGCCCGCGCTTCATCGCGCGGGCTTTTTTATCTCCGTCAGGGAATCGTGTCACGCCATTAAAACTGGCCGCTCCCGACAAGCTCCATTGTTGTATTCGATTCTGACCTGCTGAATCGCTGGTACACCACGCGCCAGGAGATGAATACCCCGTTCAGCGCGAACGATGAGCGCCAGGCGGTGACGACCGCGTCTTTGCGGATAAAGGTCCCGGGAATGTTCGAGCTTTTCATCGGAAGGATGCGCGCATAGAGAGGATTCTCCTCGCCGATGAGCGCGCGCGTCACGCCGATGCTTTCAGTAAAACAGGTGAAGAGTTTGGCGGTCGCTCCCAGCGTGGCGAGCTTTGAAGGCGGTCGCCCGCTGCTTTCCTGCGCCATTCCGGAAATGTCGACGGATAACCAGCGGGTGATATCGACGCGCGCGTGCGAGCGCGCCTGCCGTTTTGCATCGATCTCATCTCCCGAATCGCGCTGATAGAACCGCGCCGCGAGGTCGAATTCCCCCAGCCGCATGAATTCGTATTTCGCCGACAGCGCCTGCCGTTTCAGGACGGATATATCCCCGCTGCGCGAGCCGGGGTCCTCCCGCCGCTCGGCCGATGACGATGCCGAAAAAAGAAGATTGCGGTACGGAGTGAATCCGAGATCAAGGTATATCCCCTTCGCTGTGAACTCCTCGCCGATGGTGGCGCTGTAGGGAGAGAAAAACCCGGAATCGGTTTCCCTGCCGGTCGCTGAAAGTCGAAGTAGAGGCAGGTTTATCCTGACGCCGGCAAGCGCACCGGTGCCGGTTATGGTTCGCGCGCCGCTATCCCCGGTCAGAATCAGACTCGCGGTGTAGTCGCGTTCGAGAAACAGGAGGATATTCTCGTCGCGATAGGCCAGGTGAAAGCCGCCGCCGCGATAATCTGACAGGCCGAACCCGCCGTCCTCATGCCGGTAGCTGTAGAGTATACGCTCGCCGTCGGCGGAGGCAAGGCAGGTGTTCAGGCCGTATGCCTGGAGCGAGAAAAGCCGCGCGCACGACGCGGTGAAGAGGGCGCCGAACGTGCGGTGCTCCACCGGTTCGATATCGGGATAGGAGCGCGCGGATTTCCCTTCGATGGTGGACAGGCCCGCCGCGGCATGACCTTCGTCGATCGATTCCTGACTGATATAGCGCCGCGTCGCGGAGTAGAAGGCGTATGCCGCGAGTGACAGAATTTCGGATTGATAATGAAGTCCCGCGGCGATGCCGTGGAATGCGTAATGAGGATTGCCGCTCTGCGCCGCGGAAAAGGGTGAGGCTTCAGCGATTCCACCTTTGCGTGAAAAGACGTCGGGATTGTAAGGGCTCTGCTTTCCCATGATCAGGCCCGATCCGAAATGCGCGTGGAAGTTGCCGAGCATGAGCGAAAAATGCGGGGAGATGTCGGAGAGAGCGAGGTTCCAGGTGAACCTGAACCCGTCGGTGTTTTCAGCCTGCACGCTGACAAACGAAAAACGGCTGGCGCGGCTGAAATCGACGAGGAGCTTTTCACGGTAGTATTCGCGCACCTCGGACTCGTAATCGATCGCGTCGCGCCGGTATTCCGCCTGCGCGGTGACCTTTATGTCGGCGGCAAAGGCCGGCGTCCGACCGAGAATGATCAGGACGGCGGCGATAACCATCAAAGCCCGCGGCATGATTCAACCGCCCGCTGTTTGATTTCATGTGACAGGGTGGATTCAGCCTCAATGAGGCCGCGAAGGTCCGCTCGCTGGCGGCTGCGCATCTCCTCGGCGAGACGAAGCGCGGTAAGCGACGGCACGCCCGCGCCGAGAAGCTTCTGAAAAAGGTCCCGCCGCTTAGACGTCCCCGCAAACGGCAGCCCTGCCGGCCTTTCTCCTGCCCGGATAGTGCGCGTCCTCCGTTGGGCCCTCTCGCGCTTTTCTTTCGGCGCTTCATCGGAAGCAAGTCCGGTGATAAGCGGTGTCAGGGCCTCGATATCCCTCGATTTCAATCCGAGCTGAAGGAGCGCCTTTTCACTCACCGGTCCGAAGAGCGCGCGATACCGGATGACCCGCTCCGTCATCGGCTCATCGAATCCGGGAAGTTTTTTGAGATCGTCGGGTCCGCACCGGCTGATGTCGATTTTTTCCGTGAGATCGGGCAGCGAACGTCTGAAGGGGCGCGTGCCATAGCGCACTTCCTGAAACGAGACCGGCGAGGCGGCCACGGTGGCACCGAAGGTGTGCGTTGCCCCGAGATAGCTGTGGTAGCGAAGCCCGTATGATACGCTGATATTCTTCCAGGCGACGATTGCCGACGCCGCGTACGAGGCCGTTTCTCTCGAATACCCGCCTTTTACCGAAAGCCATGAGAGTAGGTTCGCTCCCGCCGAAAACGTGTTGATCCAGCCGTCGTAGGTCCTGTTGGCGTTCCAGGTGAGCGATATCCCGCGCGCCGGGAATATTCCGACTCCCATGCAGGTGTCGTGGGAGAGCATCGTTTCCCTGCGGCTGTCGAAAAGCGCGCGCAGGTTTTCCTGCAGGAGAGAGAGTTCGATAAAGGAAAACGGCGCGGCAAGCAGAGAGGCGCGGTAATCGGTCAGGTTGTGGTCTTCGGAAAGGTCATCGGCCGAAATTCCGAGGCGGAAGTGGGATACACCCGCGCCGACCAGAAGCATGCGGTGCAGGCGGTATCCCGCGTTCGCCTCGAAAATATCCTCGCGGTACTCGTCGATCCCGAAGCGGCTCCACACTGCCTGAAAACCGGCATCGCCGAACGGGAATCCCGCCCGCACCGAGCCGGCTTCGAGGCCTTCGAGCGAATAGGGATGCGAATACCCCGTGGAAAGCGCCCATGACTGCTGGCGCGGAAGATTCGCGGGATTGGGCGTCATGAAAGCGGCTGCTTCGTCAACCACGGCGACAGGATAGGGAAAGAGGATGACAGGCCCGTTTTCGCGATAGGAAAACGCCGCCATGAGCCGTATCGTAGTCATTGCGAGGAGCGCGATCTTCATTGTCTGCCGCCGATGATGATGAAGACGCGTTCCGTCTGCGAGCGGCGCAGCTGCGAGCTCGCTGCCTCGATCTGCGCGATGTAGAGCCCTGTCTGCGCGGGCCTTCCCGAGGAAAGGCAGTCCCACGTCAGGATGTGGCGCCCCGGCGGAAGGTCGCGCCTGAGCTCTGAGCGGTGGAGCGTCATTCCGATCGTAGAAAACACGCGCAGCCGCACATCGCACTGTTCAAAGACAAGGATCGGTATCTCCGCCCGCCCGCCGGAAGGCGAAGGACGGACCGGCACGCGGCTTCTTTCAGTCGAAAAAAGAGAGCCAGTGCGCGGCATCTCGCCGGAAAAGATATTCGGCCTTCCCGGCGTCCGGAACGAGGTGATGGCAAAATCGTTCAGGGAATTGGTGTCGCCCGCTTCTTTACGGGCGAGGCTCATATGCGCCTCGAGCCCGTTCGGGCCGATATCGACCATGCAGGTCTGGGGATTGTCTCCCGCGCAGGCGCTCCACTGGCCGGCCTTCTGCGCCTCGGCGGCGTATGAAACGATGCTTGCGTTCGGCGTGCCGTCGCGGTTGGAGTAGGCGACAAAGTCGATGATGCCGCCGTTCGCAGGGTCGTCGTCGGTATCGATCGCGACAACGCAGTCGCTGTTCCACAGGCTCGAGGCGTAGTTGTTGCAGTAGAGGTCTATCCTGCCGTTCCCGTTGGTGTCGCCGGTCAGGTCGGTCTCGTCGGGAGTCAGCGGATCGGTGAGATGCACGACCGCGAAGCGGTCGTCCCACGGCGTTTCAGGCCGGTCGTGGCTGTACAGTGTCACGGGCGAGGCCGCAAGCCGCTCGTTGGTACCGTAGTACATTGTCACGAAAAGCGGGGATATATCCACCTGTTCGCGCCCGCCGCCGGAAAAGAAAAGCTCCACCCAGTCGCATGAACTGTCGGCAGGGGCGACCTCATTGATCACCAGCGTCGCCGCGTGGATACGGGTTGCAATCAGCAGTAGTAACAGCGTTCCGAATCGTTTCATTGTGTCCTCCACCGGGAGATACCGGTTTCCGGGGAGCGGCATTAAAAAAATTTTTCATGATTGACAAAAAATACCGATCGGTATATTCTGTCCGGCATGGAACAGTCGAAATCGGAACGGACGAAGCGCTTGATCGTCGAGAAGTCGGCGCCGATTTTCAACAGGCACGGTTACGCGGGGACGTCGCTGTCGGAAATCATTGACGCGGTGGGACTCACCAAGGGAGCGATCTACGGCAACTTCGCGGACAAAGACGAGCTTGCGCTGGCGGCGCTTGACTACAATTTCAAGGCCATATCTGACAGGATAGCGGAGACCGTGCGCGCGGAAAAGAACGCGTGCGACAGGCTCACGGCGTTCGCGCGTTTTTACCGCGATAATTTTTCAAGCCTCGTCAGGACTGGCGGCTGCCCGGTCATGAACGCGGCGGTGGATTCCGATGACGGGAACCAGGCGATACTGCGCCGTGTGGCCGGATTTTTAAAGATATGGATGGATACGCTGTCCGGCATCGTCCGGAAGGGGATCGAGAAGAACGAAATCAGGACAGGCACTGATCCGCAAAAATTCGCCACGCTTTTCATCTCCCTTGTCGAAGGAGGCATTCTGCTCGCGAAGACCACCGGGAAAAAAGAATACCTCGAAACGGCAATGGATCACATCGCTGAAATGGTTGAAGGCATACGGAACGGATAATTTTTTTTGGATTAAATATACCGATCGGTATTATGCGGCGGGCGGCGAGGAGGAATGCGGCGCCTGCCGTTCGGGCATTTTCATCAAATTTGGAAAATACATGAGGAGGCAGCATGGATAAATATGAACGGCTTCGGGAGGCGCTTGACGCGCATCCGTCAGGCGCGCCGAAATCAGAGGCCTTTGACGAGATCCTGAGAATACTTTTTTCTGAGGAGGATGTTGATCTCCTGCTCGTCATGAATTACCGCGGAAAGACCGTCGATGATATCGCCACCGCGGTCTCGCTTTCGCCGGATGAGGTGCGGGCGAGGCTTGAAGCGATGGCCGAGCGCGCCGTGATCTTCTACCGCGAGAAGGACGGGGCGCGATATTACGGCCTCCTTCCCACCATCCCCGGCATCTTCGAATTCCCCTTCATGCGGGGAGGAGGGACCCCGATGCACGAGCGGCTCTCCGCGCTCTGGGACCGGTACAAGCATGACGGGCAGGCGCGGTCTTTCGCGGGAAACCCGACGCCGCTTATGCGCGTGGTTCCGGTCGCCAGATCGCTTGATTCGAAGAACGTGGTCCATCCGTATGACGAGGTGGCCAGACTCATCGATGGAGCGGAGTATATCGCCCTCGCCGAATGCGCCTGCCGCGTGAGCCTGAAACGGTGCGACAGTCCCACCGACGTGTGCCTGATATTCGGAAGCATGGGAAAATTTCTTGTCCAGGCGGGATACGCGAAGCACGCCGGCAAGGATGAAGCCCTTGACGCGCTCGACCGCGCGGAAGCGGCGGGCCTGGTGCACACGAGCAACAACAGCGCCGACGGCGCGAGCGTGATCTGCAACTGCTGTTCCTGCTGCTGCACGGTGCTGCGCGGCCGCCTCGAGCTTGGCCTGAAAACCAGTTTTGATACGAGCAGGTTCGTCCCCGAGGTGAATGAGGCGCTGTGCACCGGCTGCGCGATCTGCGCCGAAGAGCGCTGCCCGGCAAAGGCGATCGACATGCGCCCGGACGGCATCGCCGGGATCAGGGAGAACGACTGTATCGGCTGCGGCCTGTGTGTGAGCGGATGTCCGGAGAAGGCGATGGCGATGGTCGCGAGAACGACACAGCCGGAAACGCCGAAGACCGGCCAGGACCTCGCGGTGAAAGTGCTTCAGGAGAAGGGAAAGCTCGAACAATTCATGGAGATCATGAAAAAATAGCGGCCGCGCGGGGCGTGAAGGCCGAGGAAATACCTTGACACCGTCCCCGCTTCGTGGGTAGATTTATTCATCTTTCCATGTGCGGAGCGGAGATGGTTTTTTTTCGACGGCGTTTCATGCGGGGAGTGAGTGCGGGGCTTATCGCGCTTACACTTTTTCTCGTGCCAGGCGCGCTCCCTTCCCGAGCCGCCGATGAGAGCGAGTTCGCTCGTCTCGACGCAGCCGTCATGCGCGATTTTTACCGCGGGGACTACGATTCGATCTACGGTCACGTCACGCGGATCGTTTCTGAATTTCCTGATCGTCCTGAAGCGTATCTCTCCTATTTCGACATACGCCGCCTTGCCTCCGTTTACGGTTACGAAAATGCCGGGAAGACACTGCGCGGCGCGATCGACACGCTGCGGGGCAAGGCCGATTTCGAAGGGAAGAACTCGCTTCTGCTCGCCCTCTCGATCGAGCTTGAAAGCCTCCTCGACGCGGCGCGCCTGCCCGGCGTTGATGAGGTCTCCGCCCGCCTGTATCCGGTCAGGCGGTGGAAGCTCATGGGCCCCTTCAACCGGTTCGGGCCGGGCGATATCGACCAGCCGTTCCTTCCGGAGCTTTCCCCGAACTCGGACAGCGCCGCGCTGAAGGCGCGCGCGGTGACGCTGCGTGACGCGAGGGGCTTCCTTGATTGCGGAAAATATCTCTATCCCCCGAACGGCGTCGCCTACGCGCTCACGACGATTCGTATCCCCCGCCCCGTGAAAATCCGCGTCTATTCCGAAGCGACCTATGCCCTTTTTGTCAACGGCAGAAAGGTGATCCAGAACTCGCGGCAGGGCGTATTCAGGAAGTGGCGCGTGGTGAGGCTCTGGGGAACGGACGCGGTGACGCTGATGCTCAAGCTCTATCGCGGCGATTCCTGGCGGTGCCGTGTTATCGTCACTGATGAGAACGACGTGCCGCTTCAGTTCGAGGAAACCGATTTCAGCATAGCGACCGGAAGCTTTCAGTACGCAGAGGAGATGGACCACCCGTACGGATATTTTGTGCGCCAGTCGGTTGAGGAACCCGATCGCGGGCTGCTGCACCTGGGCAACTACTATGACGAGCTTGACAGCCCCGAATCGCTGAAATACTACCGCATGGCTGCCGAGCGCACCGCCGATCCCGTACACCGCTATTTTTATGCCGCGGGGCTCATAGAGTACGCCGGAGAGGACAGGAGTTCGGCGCGTTATCTGGAGGGCTGGCGTGTGCTTCAATCGATGGCGTCCGCACACCCTGACTTCGTTCCGCTGCGGCACAAGATGTTTTCAAAATACATCGAGGCGCGGGACTATCGCAAAGCGGGCGATTACGGGAGGGGGATACGGGAACGGGCCCGCCGCTATTATCCGTTCCGGCGCGATTTTGTCGCGCTCATGGACGCGCTCGGTTTCGACCGCGAGTTCGACGATGAAATTGAATCAATGAAGCGGGATTTCCCCGCGTCGCTCTTTCCGATGGAAAGAATGTTCCGGCGGCTCGCGGTGAAAAATCCGCAGAAGGCCGTTCCGCTGGGAAAAGAACTGTTGCGGAAAAACCGGTCGCCGAAAACGCTCTCCCGCCTTGTGAGGCTTCTGCGCGACAGGGGAGACTACGATGAGGCGCTGCGCTGCCTTGACGAGTTCGGCCGCAAGGATACACTTTCGCGGCAGAGGATCGATATCCTCATCGACAAGAACGATTTTGAGTCCGCCAAAAAGGAGCTGATCCGCGCCCTCGCGGAGCGGGAGGACCCCTCGTTTCTTCTGCGCCTTGGAGAAATCGGGAACGGGGAGGCCGGCCAGAACATGTACTGGCAGCGTCTCCTTTTTATCCGCCCTTCACATTTCGCGCTTTCCGAGTTCATGGAATTTCTTCAGAAGGGACGCCTCGGCGGACCGCTGGAGGAGTATCGCGACAGAACAATCGATCCGTCAAAAATCGCTGCCGACAGGATTTCAAAACCGGCGGATGGAGGCGCCGATATCCTTCATCGCGGGCGGCTTTTCATCCTCAACAGCGACGGCGGAAGCAGGGTGTTCTGCGAGGACCTTGTGTATCTCAAAGACCAGAAGCTCGTGGAGAAGTGGGGAGAGTACAAGGTGCCTTTCCGCGGGGATTTTAATCCGGTCACGATCAGGGTGTATCTTCCTGAAGGCGGACACTCCGATGTGTACAGCATGCAGAACATCGACGGCACCCGCTACCTGACACTCTCCTCGGTAAAGAAAGGCTCGGTACTGCACCTCTCTTACATCGTCGATTTTCCGGTTACCGATCCGAGGCAGTCCCAGTTTTTCTCGCTGCCCCCGACAACTATCCAGCGCTACGGCGAGTCCGTGGCGCATTTCTCACTTGGCGTCGTAGCGCCGAAAGGGATGAAGGTCAACTTCCTGGCACATCCCGAGACGGCGATTAGGGAACAGGAAATGGAAGACCGGGTGCTTTATTCGATGGAGACGGGGCCCCGGAAAGCGGTGAATCGTGAAGGCTACATGGGAAACCGGCTGAATTATCTTCCCTGGTTTGCATTTTCGACGATGAGCGATATGCGCGAATTTGTGTGCTGGTACAACGGCCTTTTGCGCGGCACCTCGAGGATCGATCCTGAATTCTGCAGGGCGCGGTTTGCGGGCGGCGATACCGATACAACCCTGAAAAAAGTATACGAATATGTGGCACGCGATGTGGATCTTCGCAGCCGCCTGCTCTATTATCCCGGAGTGGCTGAGGATACGAGCTACATCAAGCGGGGGACGGCTGAAGACAAAACGGTGCTTGCGAAAGCGATACTGGAAAACCTCGGCATCGCGTCGTTCCTTGCTCTGGCCAGACCCGCTGATTTTCCCGCCACCGGCGAGTTTGTATCCCCCCATATCTTCACCGACGTCCTGCTGTTTGTGCCGCTCAGCCGAGACAGGGGAATGTGGATGGATTTTGCCGATGAGCACCTTGAGTGCGGCGCGGTGCGCGAGACGATTGAAGGAAGGACCGCCACCGTTATTGTCGGGGACGGATATGAACATAAATCGATCGACACCTCATCGGCAGGTGAAACGCGGGGGGAATTTACCGTCGTTCTTGACGAGCATGGCGGGACGAAGTTCGATATCAGGCTCGACTACACGGGCAGGCGCGCGGCGCTGCGCCGGTATTTTCAGGGCGCCTCAAACAGGGAGATGGTCATCAACCGGTACTTCGGGGCGATGATACCCGGCCTTGATATCGACGAGTATGAAGTAAAAAATTCTGATGAATACAACAGGCCGTTTGAGTTGCGGATAAAAGGGGAAGGCTTCGCGCTGGCCACGCCTGCCCGGAACAGGATGATCCTGCAGCCGGTGCTCAACAAGAGCGACGTGTACAATTATATCCGCTACGACCGGAGGACGCATCCGCTGTTCATCCGTGACGAACTGCGCGAGTCGGAGCGCTACCTGTACAGGCTCCCTGAAGGATACGGCCTTGCCGGTGAAAGCAGGGAATACAGCCTCACCACGAAATTCGGATCATTCAGGGTCGCCTACGGCGAAGACGGAAAGGGGAACCTCTCTGTCGAGAAAAAGATAACGATAAACAGGATGAAAATCGACCCCGCGGATTACGGGGATTTTGTGTCGTTCTGTATCGCGCTTAAAAACGCCGAATACCGGAATGTAATGATAAAAAAAAAGGATCACAGAAAGTGACCCCTACTTTTTAACCTTTAATTCCTTCTTTTTTCTTTTCAGTCTTTTTTTGGCGCGTTTTCTTTTCTCGCCTTTGTTGTACTGCTTGCTCATGCGGATTTCCTCCCGCTGTGGTCATTTATTGTTTCATGTCAACGCCTGATAACAAAGACCGGTTGCGGCGGCCTTTGTCAATAAAAATAATTATCTGTTCCGGTCGTAGATGATCTTGATGCCTTTCATGGTGAGAAGCGGATCGACCACGTGTTCGAACTCGAGATGAGGGCTTATCGCGTCGGAAAAACCACCGGTAATATACACGCGAAACTCCTTTCCGTAACGTGCGGCGATCCTGCGCACGATGCCTTCGACCATCGCCACGGTCCCGAAAAAAAATCCTGAGGTTATCGCGTCGGCGGTATTGGTCGCGATCAGGTCATCGGGCTTTTCGAAGTTCACCGCCATCAGTTTCGAAGTCCTGCTCGCCAGCGCCTGTATCGCCACTCCCGCTCCGGGGGCGATTATACCGCCGTCAAACGCGCCGCCCTCGAGGAGTATGCAGAAAGTCGTCGCGGTGCCGAGATCGACTATGATGGCATTGCCGCCGTATTCACTGAAAACCGCTTCGGCGTTTACAATACGGTCGACACCGAGCTGCGAGGGATCATCATAGCGAATGGAAATGGCAAGACGGCATTTGCTCGATATCTCGAGCGGCTCGATCGCGAAGTGGCGTGAAAACGCCAGATGGTAGGCCGGAGCGAGCTCGGTCACGACACTCGAAAATACGGCCCCGTCGACAGTAACGGCGTTTCCTGTTTTTTTCTCGTGGAGGGCGATAAATCCGCCGAGCGTAAGCGCGAGCTCATCGCCGGTCATTCCGCGAATGGTGTTGAAACGGTAGCTTTCGACAGGGGAAACGCTCTCCCTCTCATACAGGCCGAGCGTCGTATTGGTGTTGCCGATGTCGAATCCGAGGATCATCAAGAGGGCACGGTGTCAGAGCAGGTTGTATTCCTCGGCCTTGTCGAGGCGCGATTTGAGAGAATAGAAGCTGCGCTGGGCTTCCTGGCGGACGTTCTTGTTGGAATCCTTCATCGCCTTTTCGATCCCCTTCAGGGACTCCTTGGAGAATATTTTCTCAAGCGCCCTGACTGCCTCGATGCGCACGTCATGGTAAGGATCGTCGAGGAGCTTGACCACCGTACTCACCGCGGAAGGAGCTCTCAGGATGCCGATCGAGTGGACCGATTCGAGGCGAATGTTTTTGAACTCGTCTATGCAGGCTTTCTGAAGGAGCGGCAGCGCTTCCCTCATTTTCAGGTAGCCGATCTGGCGCACGGTGTCCCGGCGCACGGCCTCGCCTTCCGTCATTCTCTTGACGAGGAGCATGAACGGCGCGTCGCTTATGGCGTTGAGCGCCTTCTCGGTGCCGATGTTGCGAAGCGCGTCCTGCGCGGCGCGGCGCACTTCGATATTGTTGTCGATGAGCGATCCGATGAGCGGGTCTGTCGAGGACACGTCCTGTATCTGGCCGAGCGCTTTCGCCGATTCGAGGCGGACCTGGTATTTCTTCGCGTCGAGCTTGTCGATCAGGTGCTTGACCGAGTACTTGTCGCGGATCGAGCCCATCGTCTTCATCGCCTCAAGCTGGATCATCATCTTGCTGTCGTTGAGGGCGAGGAAAAGGATCTTCGAGATATCGGCGTTGTCGGTAGCCCCTTTGCTCGCGATCAGGCGTAGCGCTTCTATCTTCTCGCGCGGGCTCCCCGAGATTATGATGGTGCGGAGGTTTTCGATTATGCCTTCCTGGTCGAAATCACCGAACCGCAGCGTCGCGATCGCGCGCACTTTCGGGTCAGGGTCTTTGACGAGGGTTTTGAGCTTTTCTATGATGCTGTCGTCGCGCTTGCGCGAGAGGGCCAGGAATGCGCCGAGCCTCACGTCCGGGCGGCGGTGAGTAATAAGCTTCAGGAGCCCTTCAACGTCGTCATTGTCGATAAGCTTTTCTATGTTCGGTCTGAAGATTCCCATATCTGTTTTTCCGGGAAGTAGATTTGATTATATTAATATGGCACAGATTGGCTAGAAAGTCAATCATTTTATAGTTTTTGTTGTACAGGAAAGGTTGGATAAAACGCGGAAACAGCAAAAATCACTCCACTATAATCTCTACCATGGAACGGAGTATTTTGTCAACCAGCAAATACGGGAACGGAAAAATAATGGGTGCTCACAAAACTATCGTTTTTATTAATGCCCTTATGCCTTCATCCGGAAATCGCCGATGCGCCTGACAAGGCCGTCCGATTCCATTCGGTTGAGGAGTGGGATGATATACTTTCTCGAAAGTCCGGTCGCGTCACGGACTTCGGGGATTGAAATCTTATCGTGCGTTTCAAAGAGGGCCATGGTTTTGTCGCGAAGCTCCCCGTAGACCGACGCGTGGTAGATGATCTCGCCGTCAAGGCTGACGAGGAACCCGAGGCGGATAAGGTCTTTCACCGCGGTGCGCACCGATTCTTTTTTTTCCGCGCCGAGCTCAAATCCCGCCGTGCCGAGCTTCTCCACCATCGCCAGCGCCTCTTTTTTCTCGCGCGGCAGCGTTTCCGGCGTGATCGAGTCTCCCGAAAAATACCGGCCTTCCTTCTCGATCAGCGGCGAGGCCTTCATTACGGCGGGCATGAGTATCCGGCACACGGCGGGCGCGATGCCGGTCGCGACGGAAATTTCGGCGAGGTTGGGGCCGACGGTGCTTCTGATCGCGCGGGTGATTTCCGGTATCGCATTATCGTAAAAGGCGGCGTCGAAGATCGTATCCTCCTCGATTCGAACGATCTTTTTTTCCACCAGGCCGGCGACGGCCTTTTTTATCGTCTTTTCGTTCTGGGGGAAGCCGGATACCAGTGTGTTTTCCGCAACGTATTTTACGGTCCTGACCGAGAAAGCGATGATATCCTCAAGTGAAAAATCGCCGAGCCCGCCGATAGATTCGCGCAGCGACCTGCGGTCCGCCAGTGCGCCGGCGCCGGGAAGGAGCACCGTGCCGCCGCCGATGATGCGGAACCCCCCCGGATGGGTGATGATGAACGGCTCGCCCGGATAGAAGTGCCACGGCCCGTCGAAGCGGATACGGGCGACGAAGGTGAGGTCTTTTTCGATCTCGCGGCCGATGAGGATGAGGCGGCCCTTGACGCTCACCGTTCCGATGATGATCTCAATGCCGAGATTGTTCTTGATCTCGCGCTTCATCTCCAGGAGCTGGATGCGCGCGATGATCTCCTCCGATTCTGAAAAGAAGTTGTCCCTGACCACGATATGGCCGCGCTCGAGCTCTTCCGGCGAGATTCCCGCGAGGTTGAGCGCCGTGCGCTGCGAGGGGGCCCCTTCCTCGATGCCGCGGTAATGGCTCTCGATCTTTTTTATCCGCGCCGTCCTTTTGAGCGGCAGCACGGTGACCTCCTCGTCCTCGTGGAAGCGTCCGTTTTTCAGCGTTCCCGTCACGATCGTGCCGTAGCCTTTTGAGGTGAAGACCCTGTCGACGAAAAGGTACGGCTTCTGCGCATCCGCGGCGCGCGAGAGTTTGCGGAGGTTCTGGAGCAGCGTCTCCTTGAGCTCCTCAATGCCGAGGCCTGTCCTGGCCGAAGTGCGTACGATATCCGCCCCCTCGAACCTGGTGCCCGCCAGGCGCTCACGTATCTCGTCGGTCGCCATCGCGGCCGTTTCCTCGTCGGCGATGTCGGCTTTGTTGAGCGCGATGACGATCCGCTCGATTCCGAGCAGGGTCAGGACGCGGAAATGGTCCTCGGTCTGCGGCATCCATCCGTCGTCGACGGCGACCACGAGGAGTCCCAGGTCGACTCCCCACGCGCCCACGACCATGTTGCGGATGAAGCGCTCATGGCCCGGCACGTCGATGACGCTGACGGTGCCGAATTTCGGGTATTCGATCATCGCGAAACCGATGTCGATGGTCATCTCGCGCGCCTTTTCCTCGGGGAGGCGGTCGGTATCGATCCCCGTGAGCGCGCGGATGAGGGATGTTTTGCCGTGGTCGATGTGGCCTGCGGTTCCGATGATATACACGCTACACCCCGAGATAGTCGAAAAGCTGTCCGATGCGCGCGGCAAGGTCGGCGAGGTCGCCGTCAAAGACGGTCGAGCAGTCGAGCCGGTAACGGCCGTCCGCGACAAGCCCGACGACGGGCGGCGTCCCGGTGAGGAGAAAGTCGTGAATAATGTCAGGAGCGATTTCCGGGAGGTCAAATTCGATCCCGAGGCTTTCCAGCGCTTCGCCCGGCATCGCCCCGCCGCCGAAGGTGCTGGCCATCGGAACGGTCTTCAGGCGGTCGCAACGCGGCGGTCCGATCAGGCCGAGGAGGCGGTTGATGCGCCCGCGTATGGCTTCCTCTTCGGCAAGGACCATAGACCAGACGGGGAGCTCTGACCCGGCGCCGCGCGAGTATGCGAGCAGCGTTTCCTGCAGGATGAAATAGGTGACCTTGTCCACGCGAAGGATCCGCATGAGCTGGTTTTTACGCAGGCGCGCGATGAGCTCTTTTCTTCCGACGATCATTCCGGCCTGACAGCCTCCGAGGAGCTTGTCGCCCGAAAAGCAGAGGAGGTCGGCGCCCTGTGAAAGCTCGAAAGCGATATCGGGCTCGAACGGCCGCGGCAGGCGATCGTCCCTGACGAGGTTCCCGCTCCCGAGATCGCGCGCGAAAAGCACCGATTCGCTCTTGAGCGTGGCGAGCTCCTTCAGCGAAGGGGACTCGGTGAATCCGCTCATGGCGAAATTCGAGCGGTGCACCGAGAGGATCATCGCGGTCTCGCCGGTGATGGCGCCGCGGTAATCGTCCAGGGTGGATATGTTGGTGGTGCCCACCTCGACCAGGCGCGATCCCGAGCGCTGCATGATTTCCGGTATACGGAAGCCGCCGCCGATCTGGACGAGCTCGCCCCTGGAGACGATCACCTCGCGACCGGGGCAGAACTCGTTGAGCATGAGAAAAACGGCGGCGGCGTTGTTGTTGACGATGATCGCGTCCTCGGCGCCGGTGAGACGGCAGAGGACCTCCTCGGCGAACCCGCCGCGCCTGCCGCGCTTTCGCGTGGGGATATGGTATTCGAGATTGACATAACCCCTGAGCGCGGAAGCGAGATCGCGCAGGATCTCCGGATTGAGGGGCGCGCGCCCGAGATTGGTGTGAATGAAGACGCCCGTACCGTTGATCACTCTCTGAAGTTTCTCAAGCGCCTTGAGCCGGCAGCGCGCGGCGATCGACTGGTACAACGAATCGATCGAAAGCTCCGGCTCCTCGCGCGCCATTGTCCTGAAGCGCTCGACCTCCTCCCGGACGATCGATACGAGCATCGGGTGGCCGAGCGCGCGCCGGTGCTCCTCCATCCTTTCGTCCTGGAGAATCTTCTCGACCTGCGGAATGTTCCTCAACGCGTTTTCGTTCTGTTTCATCATGTCCATGCGGAAGGGGCAGGAATCGAACCTGCCGCCGCAATAAATTGCGGCCTACGGTTTTGAAGACCGCGAGAGCCACCAGACCCCATCCTCTTCCAGAAATGCGAAGTATATTCAAAATAAATTTAAAAACGCCTCTGCTGTCAATTATTATTACAGATTCAGATTGCTGTTATATAACGATAGTTGAAAACGTCAGCAGGGGGCATAAAAAATCCCGCATCTGCCGCGGGATTCTTTTAGGTTACAGGTACGGATCCTACTTGTTCACTCCCTTAAGACGCTCCCGGGCCTGTTGTACTTCCGGATCGGAGCGGTATTTTATCAGCGTCGGCAGGGTATTGACGAATTTCACCCCCGTCTGTGTGAGCCGGTCGTAGATCTCTTTCAGCTCTTCGGGCGGCTGTTTCTGGGTTTTAAGCTCGGGATACCGTTCGCCGAAAGAATCGAGCCGCGGTTTTATCCGGAAAAAGCCGTCAGTGTACCTGTTGATCGCCGTTGCCACATCTTTTGCGTTCTGGGCTTTTTCCATCGAAGAGATGTAGCTTTCCTGAATATCGATAAGGGTGTTCAGCGTGTCTTTGATATCCGCGTATTTGCCGCCCCTGCCGCAGGCCGCGATACAGAGGGCCAGAAATACTATCGACAGCGTTGCTTTAATTCTCATGGTTCGTATCCTCGCGCAATTAGTGTATCCGAAAGTGAAAAAAATTCTCTGCGTCGGATTACTTCCCGCTCATAAGCGATTCCTGCCGCTCCATCGCCTTCTGCACGACGTCATCCTTCTGATAATTCTTCAGTATCGGGATAAGGCCCGCGAATTTCTCCCTGGTCATGGCGAGGCGATCGAAAGAGTCCTTGAGCTCCGCGGGGGGATTATCGCTGTTCTTGATCTCGGGATACTTCTGGATCATGCCGTTGAGCGCCGGAGTGATCCGCATGATGCTGTCGGTGTAGGCGTTGATGGCGGAGGCGACATCCTGCGCGTTCTGCGCTTTCTGAAGCGACGAGAAGTAGGTTTCCTGCACCTCGATGATGGAGTTGATTGCCTGCTTCAGGTCGGCGTACTTTCCGCCGCCGCAGCCGGGCAGTATCAGCGACATCGAAAATAATAAGGCTGCCAGTTTTTTCATGTATCGTTCCTCGTGATTGTTGATAGTGTTGTTGTTTCCGCCTGATCCGGATCACTTCTGCTGCATCTGCTGCATGATGATCGTCAGCTGGCGCTCGATGGCCTGGCTGACCTCGGGATCGGTGTGATATTTGGATATGGTGGCCTCGGCCCTCATGAGGTCGGTTTTTGACCTTGCAAGCCGGTCCATGGTTTCCTTCAGCTCGTCCGGAACCGATTTCATGTTCACCAGTTCGGGATATTTCTTCTCGAAGTTCGCGAAGCGCGGAATTACCTTCGTGAGCTCGTCGTTGTAGCGGTTTATCGCCGTGGCGACTTCCTTTCCGCTCTGGGCCTTGTTCAGCGACGCGGCAAGCTCGGTCTGCATCTCGATGATCGAGTTGTAGGTCTCTTTAACGTCGGAATACCTTCCTCTGTTGCAGGCAACGCCGGAGCACAGCAGCAGTATCAGAAATATCGATAATTTCCTCATCAGGGTGATCTCCTCCAGATTTTCGTCGTATAAGCGGTAAATTCAGCGGTATCTCGCGGGATAAAGCGAATTCGCGCCAAAGTATCGGTATATTGGCACAAGTTCAAGAAGAATTTGCGTATCGCCTTGTGCGCGTTCCGCACCCGGCTCCGGAACGCGGGGTTTTGCCGCGGCAGGGGCGCCGGTTGTTTTTTTCGGGCGTGCCCCTTCTCTTCTGACGGGCACTATTGTATGGCGGGTACTATACGGCGCGGTTTTGCAGTATTGCGCTCAAACCAGGGCGGGTCGGGCTGCTCCGGGCTACGCGTTCGCTTCGGCCCTGCGGGCTGAACCCTCCGCATCCCTCACGCGGGTGCCCTGCCGAAAGGAGGATGATCATACCCGCGAAGGCGCGAAAGCGTTTTCGCGCCTTCGCGTCGTCATCGCACGCAAAAGGCGACGATCATCATCGCCGCCTTTTTGCTCTTCCCGTGTATGGGCTGCTGTTTTTATCGCTTAAGGCCCGCTGGAATAATCTTTACGGCATCAAAATAACGCTGAAATTAAAGCACGATTCATGCCAAATCGTTTTCGGGGCTTTCTCCATCTTTTGTCCATCCTTTGTCCAAGTATTGTCCATGTTCGAGCCAATTAATTTTTTTGAAAAATTTCTTAAAAAAAGAGGATTTTTTCATCAATGTACGCCCGTATCGCCGGTATGCCACGCGCTTACCTCACGCGGATGTACGGCAACACACGCCGTGGCGTTTTTTCTCCGTCCTTTTTGTACCGGCACAAAAAGGACGCAAAAAAGCCGCGACTCATTCGCCGTCGCGGCGACTGTTTGGTTTGCTCTTTCCGCAGACTACGCCGAAGGCGCGAAAACGTTTTCGCGCCTTCGGCGTAGTCTAAATAAAAATCCCCCTTCCATGGTTTTTAAAGACGCATTCCCTCGACCTCGGGTCGGGAAGCTCGGCCGGGTTGAAACCCTGACCTTCATCTTTTACAGATACTACCACTCCTGTCATATTAATTTCAATAATAATTTCTATTTTCCTGCTTTCTTCATTCCGATTTCCGTGATGCATCGCATTGGCGAGCGTTTCATCGAGCGCCAGGCGGAAGAAGTATTCATCGACATGGGTTGCCATACCTTCGCTCTGCTTTTTCATGAAGAACTGAAGCGCTTCTTCACGCAGGGCGTGAGCTTCTTCAGGGTTCGTGTTGATGGTACGGGTGAAAATAAGCATTTGTTGTTTATATAGCCCTGCAAATAATCTTATTTCTGGATGCCTGTCAGGTGAATACTATATCTGTACAGCACACTTTATTTATATCCTTGTAATGTTCTAACTATATCGTTATTATTGAGTATCTTCGCGATATCAATTGGGGTATAACCTTTTAAGTGGTGAATACCGCTATTATAACCTAAGTCATAAAAATCATCTTTCAACTTAATATGTTGATCAGCATTGTTTTTTAAAAGAAAATCAACCATTTCAATATTCCCATGGAAAGCCGCATTATATAAGGGTGTCTGTCCATATTTATTTTGGCTGTTTATATTTGCCCCTCTATATAAGAGGTGTTTGGCAATAGTGAGATTACCTATTTCTGCCGCATAGTGTAATGGTGTATTTTCTGATACATTATTTCCCAATTGAGCGATTGCACCTTTTTCCAACAACAATTCTACAACTTTTTCACGATTGTTCTTTATTGCGAAAAAAAGAGGTGATTCTTTATTGATATTTAATTGATTCACATCGGCACCTTTTTCAATTAAATATTTTACAACCTCCAATCTCCCATTTTTTGCGGCAAAATGTAACGGCGCATCCCCACTATTGCTCCTATTGTTAACAATCGCTCCATGTGAAATTAAATACTCAACTGTTTTCATACTTGAAAAACAAATCGCAAAATGTAGTGGACTCGACTCGTTTGGTACATATTTTTCGTTGATATCGCCCCCTTGCTCTACTATCTTCCTAACGGAGTAGTAATCATTTCGTAATATTGCTTTTATCAATGGGGTGCAATATACACAATTATCAATCACTCTTTCTGGTACTATCTCAACAGTAGCATCCTTCCCGCAAAACATTATGCAACAAAGACAAAATGTTAGTATGAAAGAGTTCAATTTTTTCATATCTCCCCCTCCGGGTTCTCGTGTTTCAAGCACTACTTAATTCAACTGTATTGATACAGTATTCACCTGACACATTCCTCTGAAAGCTAATGTTCAAGC
>CAZVKE010000005.1:0-370242 GCA_964627815.1 uncultured Leptospiraceae bacterium | reverse complement strand
TATTTTATTTTTAGGGTGGTAATCTTCAATTCCAATAATAATAGCAATAGTTTTAGAATAACTTGGTGTATTTATTATTTTTCTTTTTTTTAACAAACTATCTTGTACTATAGTCTTAGATTCTTTCCTGATGTACTTCTGATCCTCAAACATTATATCAATGTTTGTTTTTTCTGCTTTGATCACGAAAATAGATTTCCCACTACTTTTAATCCAACCATAAGTTACCGTTGGGATCGGCTTAAGTAATGAAATAGCTTTTTTAGTAATTTCATCAATTCTGAAATCATTACTTACACCAACAATCTCGTTGGAAGTTGAACTCGTTTCCTTAAGGCCAAAAATCAAAGAGCCACCATTAGTATTTGCAAATGATGAAATTATTTTAGCAATTTTTTGCGGAACAAATGGGACAGCATTGAAATCTAGTACTTCTGATTTATTACTCTTAACCAATACATCAAGATCGGAATCAGAAATTTCAATATTTTTTACGGGGATCCTGTTTATGCCTGTTTTTTTTAGAAGTTGCCCTATTTTTATCTGTTTAGGTTCATTAGTGCCATTTTCATACCAAAATTCAGCATCTACATAATCAAGAACATCAAACTCTGATGTATAATAAATAAGCACTTCATTATTATCTGAGGGTCTAGCTACGATAGCTATCTCATTACCATTCTTTGTAATGCCTCCAATAATGCTTTCAGCAATCTTATAATAATTAGTACAGTCGTATTCAGGTTGTTTCTTAAGATACTCTAATACATTAAATACTGCTCTTGAAATAAGTTGTTCTACATATTTTAAACGTTCATATTCTGGTATAGACAAATGAAAGAATTCTGGAGAAATTGTTCCGCCATCGATTGCACTTTCAATATCTGTAAAAGAATTATAACTTTTATTCTGTATTTCTTCATCAAGAATAATAAATTCATTCAATATGGTTTCGGGAATATTAATTTCTTCTTGTGCAAAATAATTCTTTATCTCATCTTTACTTGATCTGAGTAAAAAATCTAATTTCTTATCATGCCCAATTAGATGAAAATACCGACAAAGGACTTCTGATAATTTCAGTAGCACACTATTTGCATTCCATGGATTTGTTACAAATAGACTTTTTTTGTCAAAATGAACATTCACATTTTTACTAAAATCAATTTCTGAATAATTGATTCTAAGCTCTTTTGCCTGATATATATCTAAAGCTTCAATCTTATCATGAAGGGTTTCTATGTAGTCATGCACATTGCCATTACTTGCTTCATTTTCAATCCAGAGTTTGAATAATGGAATAATCTTTTTTAAATGATTTTTTAAGGTAGGACAAACTTCTTTTCGGGTATGAACTAATTCAAAGTCGTTTTGTTTTAAGATTGTTACATGAAAGTAAGTCAAAAAAGTTTCTATGTTTGGGTGTCCTTTGTTTTCAGCACTTAAGGATACAAAATAAAATAGTTCTTGAAAAATTGATTCATTGCCGTCTAAAAAATATTTAAGAGAACTAATTACAGTGAATTGATTTTTCGTATTCAATAAAGACCCATTAGTTGCCCATTCCTTAGCCTTTGAAATTTCATCTGAACTCCAATTAGTACATTGATCTAATAGTGTCCTGTAAACAGATTGAATCCTATTATAATTTTCATCCTTAACTCTTCCTTTTTCGTCAGTATCCAATGAGATTTTATAAAGTAAATCTAAGTAATCTGACAATTCTAGATTTGTACGGAAACCAAAGAAAGATTTCCAATCAGGATTTAATTCTGGACCATTGAATACGGGTAAATATTTTCCTGTAATGGATTTTATCTCATCTGTATTTAAAATTACAGTTGATGCAACATTGCATTCTCCTGAAAGTACAGGTAGACATTTTGCATGTTTAATAAACCAAGGAATAAAATTCTCAACTTCATCGCCATTTATCTGACCAGGTCTATTCAGGTGACCCCAAAAAGCAGTAGCAGGTGATTTTATTATATCAGGCAAATTATTTGCTATATAATCAGACCAAAATTTTATTGCAAAATTAGGATTGTTTTCTGCAAAATTAATATATTTTAGTGTGGTAATATTTGCATATGAATCCGCTGTAAATATTGATAGAAATGGTTTAAATTTTTTATCATCTGCTTCAAAATATTCTTTCTTAAAACCAGCGGATATAAGTTCTGATCTTAAGTTTTTTTTAGAATAACTTCGAACTGAAATACCTTCTTGAACACCGAGCATTTTAAAAAAACGCTTCCATTCATCCTTGTTAATAGGATCTATACAATAAGATTTAGTAACAAAAATATCTGCGTGTGAAAATTCTTCCATTTCTAGCCGAGGACTATAGAAATTTGAAAGAAAACAATCATTAGCTGGACACAAGGAATCTTTAGTGGTGAGAAGTTTTAATCTCGCCAATTGACTTATCAAACCTTTATCTAGATACCCTTTTTGATAAAGAAGGAATAAGTCTTGGATAGTCTTTATTGCATTTTCATGAGTAACGTAGCTTTCTATTTGAGGTAAGATTGTTTGAGTTATATAGGTAATATCAGTTTTTTCGGTCATTCCTAAAGTTTCTAACCAAACTCTCGTTTCAGGTTTTTGGAGAAGCCATTCTTGTGTTTCTAAATGCAAAAATGATAGATTACTTTCCGGATTATTCCAAGTCTGATCGCCAGCCGCAGGAAAACATACACGAGTTGGATAATTAATTAATCCCTTATGATCTTTAATGAATGGAAGATTCCTGAGAATTGTTTCAGAAATGTCATGTACATTCTCATTTTCGCAAAGAATCTTAAAGTGTTTTATGAGTTCAATATTATGATCTATAGTGTGATTTTTTATAAAATTGTTTGATAAAAGAAAAGAATGAAGGTCCTTCCATTCAAAGCAGATAGCTCCAAGTTTCTTGAAATCATGTCCGAATCCAGTATTTTGGGCAAATCGTTTAGTATTTCTAATTCCATCAGGGCAAATGAATTGTTTGATAGCAGATTCACCAATGAATTTTTTCATGGAAAGAAAAGTAAAGTCAACAATTGTATCTTCAACCTTAGCTAATTTGTTATCTGTTGTTATTATAAATGGAATAGTATCTATAGCCACTTTGATTCCTTCATTGAATTCAGTTCCTAATTCATCGTTTATAGTTTTGTTTGGAATTAAATTATAAGCTTGATACTGGAATTCTGAATTCACTAGTGCTGAAATCCATTTAAAAATTTCAATAGCGATATTTTTGAAAATCCATTGATTCCATCTAGAATCAGAATGTAGAGATTCTCGATTAGCTGTAGTTAGAAAACTACTATTTACTAGCACTGGTAATGCATATCTTATTTCATCCGTGGGTAAATATGAATATAAGAGTCTTTCTTTTGTAGGGAGTTTGGCAATCCCCTCCGCTCCAATTTTTGTCGCCAACGACAATTCAATACTATCAGCATTTAGTAACTTATCTGGAATATTTCGTTCGTCTTGTAAAGTTGCCTTTACATTATCGGGAACTTCGAGGTAAACTTTTTTTATCAACCAATCTTCTTTTATAATATTGTCTTTTTTCAAAGTGATTCGATCATTTCCATCTTTATTAATTTCAATAGAGATGGATTGTGTCACATTGAAATTTATCTCTGAGATATTCTTAAGAAATAAAAACATGTTCAAGCTCTGAGATAAATCCTGGATTGCTTCAATTGTTTCTTTCGTGTTCTTCAGTTTTAATATCGTTGCAACATTTGCATTAATACTTAAAAGAAAATGACTGATAGGTGAATAAATTTCTTGTGCTTCTGTGTATATAGGAATTATCTGCCAAGGAAATTGGAATTGACGATCATTCTCCTGTTCCCAATTTTCCTTTGTTCCTTTCCAAGTCCAGCTATGTGAGTAAGATGAATCAAATCTAAAATATTCGTTATTTGTATATATTATGACCATTCCGGATTGCCCAAAAACGGATTTAAATCCAATGCCTTTATAACCTATTTTGGTCAGATCTGACTTTTTTGTGCCATTATTTACATTACATATTCCCTGAAGATCACGAACATTAAAAGCTCTACCAGAATGGGCAATAACAAGGTGGTCATCAAATATTTTTATCCATACCTTAACACCATTATTATCTACAGGAGAGTCGTCGGCATTTTGAAGAAGTTCATAAATAAAACGCTTTGAATCTGTATATAAATCACTTGATAATGCGTTTAGCGAACTTGCTTGGTTTACAGCTTGATGGGGATCAGCATACTTCGTGTTAACTTCAAATAGCTTTTCAATTTCTGTTTTTAAAATCATCGAATTTCCATTTATGGTACTTAATGATAAGAGAATAATCTATTTCATAAAATATCTTTAAAATTTCACAATATTTTACTGGTTGAAGTCCTAAACAAATATCTATACAATAACTTATGATATCATATTTTAGATTTTAATGCTTCATATTCCTATTAGTAACAATGTTTATGCAAGTTCTACTGTCCGTATTTTTAAATCATTGAACAATATTGCTTCCGAATTGAAATTACATAACATTTCTTGCCCAATAAATAGATTCAGTATATTTATGGTCTATTAATTTAGCCGACACGAGTGTCGGCTTTTTGTTCCTCTTTTGATTTTCCAAAGGGCAATTGCGCCCATCTTATCCTCAGTCAGAACCTTGCTCTATCCATCATCCTGCGCATAAACCCAAATTCCCTTCACAATAAAAAATTGTATATCAAATTTATATTTAAATAAATACCTGTCAAATATAATTTTATAAATAGTAAATATCATCCCATAATTATTTAAAGAAACAGGCGTAACCCATTCTGATGCCTTCAACCGGATCGCTCTTTATACCGAAGCGTTAGCATTGTCATTACCCCATTACCTGATCCCGCAAAATCGGATATCCCCTCAATCCCCCGCGCCAAAAAAAATTAACTTTCCGCCCAAAAATTTTGTCAGTCACCCCTCCCAATCCGCACTTACTACCAGACGCGGTAAGCGCACGGCAGGATATATAGTCCATGACTCAATGCGTGTCCCGGTCAAACGCCAGATAGGGAGGTCGGAAATGTAGAATTCAGCTTATCAGGGATGCGCACGGGTGACGTTGGGAGGCCGTGGATATGGCCGCTGTAGTACAGCCGTCCGGAAAGCGACGGAAAAACAATTAAAATAATGGAGTTAAACAAGATGGCTAAAGTAAAATTCAATCCTATTTTCAGAAGCATTCGTAACTCGGTAGGGGACCTGGTCCTCACTGAATATGACGGCGCTCACTTCCTGAGGATGAAAGGGGAAAACACCTCGAATACCCCCGACCAGGAAGACCAGCGTAACGCAATGAAGCAGATCGGGAAAGACTGGAAACAGCTGAAGGGCGTCATCCAGGAAGCCTGGAAGAAGGCCGCGAAGGAGCGTAAAAAGAAAAGGATGAACGGCTATACAACCTTCATGGGCGACAATCTCAATCTCCAGAGGGAGGGGAAGCCGCTTGAGCTCTGCCCCGAATCGGAGATTGAGCCGCTGAAGAAGCTTACCGCGGAGCCGGGGGCCGCTCCCGGCGAGATAACCGTGGCCTTTACCCCCGCGCCTGGCGCGATGCACCTGACGTTCTTTACGCAGGCAATAGTGGAAGAGAACCTCGCCGGGGGAAAGATGCTTCGCCACGACGCGGGAGCGAACGCGGCCTCGCCCTTTACCCTCACCGGGCTTGAACCGGGAAAGGACTATTTCATCTACGCGATTCTGACCGACGCGGCCTATGCCGACGCGAAGGAACTCTCCGCTTCGGTGTCCGCGCAGAGCCCTGCGGCGTAGAAGGCACGGCATGACGCGCTGATAAAAAGGAACCGGTTTTTAAGCAAAGGCCCAGGCCCTCTCCGAAAAGAGAGGGCCTTTTTTTTTTCATAAAAGAGTTATTCGACAGCCTCGCTGAATCGGGCAGCTTTTCCGGATGATGACGCGGTCATGAAACTTTTGTATTTGGCGTTGACAAACGCTTCTGAAAAGTTAACGATGCCAATGCGTGATTGGGGTGCCGCTCTGGACCTTGCTTTGTAAATACTTGTGAAGGAGGCCAGTCATAAAGAGAGTAATCTTTATTATTTTCACACTGTCTGCTTTACTTGTTTCCTGTACCAGGCAATATGACAAAGACCTGAGAGTGGTCTTTTCATTTTATACTACAGTATCAAACGCGAACCTGTTTATTATGTACAAAGATGGCGGTTATCCTGTACAGCTTACCTATACCAGCGGGATCGATTCATACTGTTCCTGGTCGCCCGGCAACGAAAGAATTGTATTTTCATCAGATCGTGACGGGAATAATGAAATATATGTAGTAAACTCGGACGGCACAAACCTGGTCCATCTGACAAATAATGGCGCCGGTAACTACATGCCGACCTGGACCCCCGACGGCGACAGGATCCTGTTTTATTCTAATATGGAAGGAAATTTTGAGATCTATATCATGAATGCCGATGGAACAGGATTGACAAATCTTACCAACGACAGTGGGAGTGATACTGCTCCATCAATGTCTCCTGACGGCACACAGATTGTTTTTGTAAGTACCCGCATCGGTGGCGACCAGGAGATATTTGTAATGCCTTCATCCGGCAGCGCCACACCCACACGGCTTACCAATCATGCCGGTATAGATGCAGGCCCCACATGGTCATCTGATGGAAGCAAAATCCTTTACCAGTCATTTGACACCAGCTATGACCTGTGGGTAATGAATCCGGATGGGACCTCACCGGTGAATATTACTAACACTTCTTCTCTCAGTGAATCGTCAGGTTCCTGGTCTCCTGATGGCACGGAAATTGTTTTCACAGAGAGTACTACAAAACAGATTGGAAGAATGAATGCGGACGGTACAGGGTATTCTTTTATAACTGCCTTTACTTCTGCGTATGCCCTGTATTACCCGTGCTTTGAGGGTAAACCACGATGAGCCCTGCGCGGTAAGAATTGCTTCGTAAGCGTCAGATACTCCACGAAAAAAATTACAGTTTCCCCCCGAATATTTTGTCAGCCACCCCTCCCAAACCTCACTTATAGTTGATCAACCTCGCTCCAGCCGGTGCGTTGCTGGTATGACGCTGGTATGGTGCCGGCTTGACGGGAGTGTACAACAGGGCAGGGATAATGGAAAAGGAACTGAGAATACTGAAGGCGATAACCGTGGGCCTTCAGGGCCGAGTATACGACCGCGTCTACTATATCGTGGACGGGAAACAGCGTTCCCGGGCCTATACACGGCCGGGTGACCCGAAAACCGGGGCACAGCGCGCCTGCCGGGGCCGGATGGCGGTGCTGGTGAAGCGCTGGCATGCATTACCTGTCGATCAGAAAGAGTACTGGAACGCTGTGGCGAAGCAGAGCGGGCGGAAACGTACCACGGGGTTCAACATGTTCATCCGGGACGGGTTGCTGAAGGCGCGTTTTGAGGCGGACAGGGAAGCGGTGGTAGAAGTGGGAAGAGAAAAACGGCGGTTCGTGAGGATTGTCCGGCCGCGTGGCGCAAAGAGGATTCCGGTGAGAAGCAAAGAGATAATGTCGCGGGCGCCCGCTTTGTGGTTCCCGTGCGCGGTCCGCGCTCGTCCGTCGCCGCGCTCAGGGCCGGGGGAGTGCGGGGATCGGACCCGCGGTAGCTTTCTGTAACTTCTGAACTGTTCACGACATATGCACGCCCGGCAGGAGTCGAACCTGCGACCTGCGGATTCGAAGTCCGACGCTCTATCCAACTGAGCTACGGGCGCATTCTTCCTTTCGGAGCGGGGATACAGCTGATTTCCCGCCTGAAAGGCATCCGGAGCGTGACAGGTTGTTTCATTTCGCGCGGTGTGTCAATACTATTTTGTAATGGCCTCGCGGAGGCGTGAGAAGGTTTCAGGTCTCCGCGGGCCTGTATCCGACACTCTTTTATCTTGACCTGTCATCGACCGGCTTTATGATCTGACAGAAGGAACGCTATTCAGGCCGGCAGCCGCGCCGGTTCGGGCAGGTGACGATGAAGATCATGTTCGGGCACGCCAATATGGATATTGACTGTATCGGGTCGATGGTGCTGGCGCGCTACCTCTTTCCGGATTACCAGGCGCTCAAAAGCCGCTTCATCCATCCCGTGGCGCGGAACCTCGCCAATCTTTTCGAGTACCGCCTCCGCTTTCTCGCGGCGGAAGAGCTGAAAGGCGCGGATATCGAATCGGTAATAATCGTCGATACGCAGACCCGTAAACGGGTAGAGGAGTACTTTGCCTATATCCCCGATTACCAGGGCGAGGTCAAAGTATTCGACCACCATATTACGGAGAGCTGCGACATCCCCGGCGCGTCGACGGTGCTCTGCGACTACGGCTCCAATACCACCTACTTCGCGCTCGAGCTTGCCGAGAGCGGGACCGAAATCCACCACGACGACGCCACCATTGCGCTGACCGCGATCTATTCCGACACGGGAAGCTTCATGCATGATAACGTCAAGGACGCGGATTTCAACGCGGCCGCCTACCTCCTGCAGAACGGGGCCTCGATCAGCGTCGTGAAGAAGCTTCTAAGCCCGCTCAAGGAGGAGCACCAGGTCTCGCTCTTCCATCGGCTCATCAACGAGATGATCTACCAGGACTTCCGCGGCCACATGATCGGCCTTTCCTACATCGAGCTTGAAAAGCAGGCGGGAGGGCTCGCGGCCGTCGTGGAGAAGACCTTCGAGGTGGAGAACATCGACGCGATCTTCGCGATCTTTTCGATGAAGAAGGAAAACGACGTCCTCATCATCGCGCGGAGCCGCAAGGACACGATAGAGGTCAACAGGCTCATGGAGCCGTTCAGGGGCGGCGGGCATCCGCAGGCCTCCTCGGCGCTGGTCAAGGGAAGGAGCGGCGGGGAAGTGTTCCGGGAGTTCCTTCAGCATATCAACTCGAACCTGAATCCGGCGGTCACGGCGGGCGATGTCATGAGCGCGGATGTGAAGGTCCTCGATCCCGACATGACGCTGCGCGACGCGTCGATCTTTCTTGAGAACATCAATCACACGGGAGCGCCGGTCGTCGATAAAGCCGGCGGCCTCATCGGCATACTGACGCTGCGCAACATCATGAAAGCGCGCAAGTCCGGCCAGATGAATTCGCCGGTGCGCGCCTATATGACAAGGAAGGTGATCACCGGAACGAAGGATATGACGATGCGCGCCGTTGAAGCGGTATTCTACAAGCACAACATCGGCCATCTGCCGATCCTCGATGGGGAAAGGCTCGTCGGGCTGGTGACCAGGACCGATTATCTCGAGGTCATCGGCAACGTCGAAAACCATCGGCCGTCGCCGCCTCCTGAAAACGGCGCGGCCGCTTCGGATGAAGACACGATCAAATACTGATATTGCTTGACATTATCCGGCGGGTTTTGAGATGATCGTGATCGTCGTCATCTTTTATTCATGTGAGGCTGGATATGGAAGTCAAGCTGCCGTGGGGAAAAGAAACGCTCGCAGTCACCGTTCCGGATACATGGAACGTCATCTACCCGGCCCGCATCTCTCCTGAAAAAAAGCGCCGTGACGACGGGGTCGCGATCGTCACGAAAGCGATGCAGAAACCTTCCGGTATGAAACCGCTTGATTCCATGAAGCTCAAAGGGAAGCGGATCGTCATCATCGTCGATGATAACACCCGCCCGACGCCCGCGCACTCGTTTTTCCATCTCATCCTCGATTCGTTGAAGAAAGCCGGAGCCGATCTTAAGAACGTGACGCTCATTCCGGGACTCGGCATCCACACGGCGATGACCGAAGCGGAGATGGCGGATAAAGTCGGCGCTAAAAACCTTAAAAAGATCAAGTGGGAGAACCACAACGCGTTCGATCCGATGGCCCAGCATTTCTTCGGCTCGACGGTGCGGGGCACGCCGATATACCTGAACAAGCGTCTTGCCAGCGCCGATCTCATCATACTCATCGGGCTTATCGAGCCGCACCTCTGGGCGGGATTCGGCGGCGGCATGAAGAACATCCTTCCCGGCGTCGCCTCGGCCGAAACGATCGGGCGGCACCACGAAATCATCGCCGAGCCGCCCTACCGGTTCAACAGGGTAGGCGTGCTTCCGGAGGAGAACTCGTTCAGGCAGGACCTGGAAGAGATCCGCCAGATGATACTCGCCGACATCTTCTGCGTCAACGTGTCGCTCGACCACACGGGCGAGATCACGGCCGCATTCGCCGGCGATCCGATCCAGAGCCACCGCGCCGGAGTCCAGCACAACTACAACGAGCTCGGCCTCGCGCTCGAGAAGCAGGTCGACGGCATCATCGTCAACTCGTATCCGATGGACATCAACTTCAAGCAGAGCATGAAATGCGTGGGGAATTCCCTGCCGGCGCTGAAACCGGGCGGCGTGGTGATGGGGTTCCTGCGGGCGGAGCGCGGCCTTGACGATATCCCGATGCCGAAAGACGCCAAGCCGCTCTGGCTGGTGAAAGCGATCCTTCGCATCATCGGGCCTTCGCGCGTGCGCGCGTTCCTCGATATCGCGAAGAAGGGCCTTAATGTTGAAGAGAAGTTCCTGATCTACTACTCGATGCAGCTCATACGCCAGTACGATCTCTACTTTCATGTGCCGACGATCAGTGGCGAGGAAGTGAAGGCGCTCGGATTTTTCGAGAACTACACCGATCCCCAGGCGGTGATCGACCGTGCGGCCCGCTCGCTCGGAAAGAACGCTACCGTGGCGGTGTTCCCGCAGGGCGGCGCGACGTTCCCGGTCGTGGGCGGGAAGTAACGGCGGCAGTGCGGTATCAGGCGTCGTACTCCTCGATCTTCTTCTTAAGCTCCATCACCAGGTCGACCAGGTTCTGCGAATCGTAGGACATCTTTACCGCGTGCGCGGTGTTGTTCTGGGACTGCTCGCTCATCGCCGAGATGTTCCTGACGATCTCCTCGATAGCGGTTTTCTGCTCGCGTGTGGCCGTGCTTATCTCCTCGGAGCGCTGTTTCAGGGTCTTCGCGCTTTCATTCACGAGAAGGTTTGTATCCAGCTGACGCCGTTTGAATTCGTTGAGGCTCTGGATCTTGCGGTTTACATCGCTGATCCCGTCGATCACCGATTTGATCACGTTGACCGCCATCGTCACTCCTGAAAGCCCCCGCGCGATCTCGTTCTCGTTTGTCTTGATGAGCCCCTCGATCGACTTGATGCTGGATGCCGTGCCGTCGGCGAGCTTCGAGATCTCGTCGGCGACCACCGCGAAACCTCTTCCCGCGTCGCCGGCGCGCGCGGCCTCGATTGCGGCGTTGAGCGAGAGCAGGTTTATTTTGTCGGATATATCGTTGATGATGCCGATGATGTTGGTCATCTCCTGCGAGCTGTCGCGCACCTTGCCGATCCCTTCTTCCATGACGCGCAGGTGATCCTCGCCGGAGCGCGCCTTGACCGTGATCTCGCCGGTCGATTGGAGCGAGTCGCCGATCGCGGTGTCGATATCGGCGATGATGCGGGAGAGCTCGTCGAGCGTGGCGACGAGGGACACCAGGCTTTCGCTCTGGCCGAGCGCGTTCGATGATACGTTGTCTATCCCCGAGGAGACCTCCTCGATCGTCGCGGTGATCTCCTCGATCGATGCCGCCTGGTCGTGCGCGCTCTCGGAGAACCTGTCGCTCTGCTCGGACATTTCATTCATGGCGGTGACCACGTGCCAGGAGCTTTCCATGAGCACCTGCTTGATGAACCGGTTCGACTTGACGTTCTTCTCGGTCTCGCTGTTGGCGAGCGAGACGCTGCGCTCGAACACTTTCATGATCAGGAACGCGACAAGGTAGAGGAAGAGTATCGCGAAGAGCGAATTGTTGAACGCGATCACCACCATCTTCTGGTTGGCCGCGGATTCAAGCCTGCGGCAGATAATGAAAAGCGCGACGTCCGATACCGCGAAGAACGCGGAGATGATCGTGAGGAACCGCACGTTGGTGAAGATCGCGCTCAGGCCGATGATCGGATAGATGAAATAGATGTAGGATGTCAGCGAGAGGTTCAGCTCCTGGAACGGCTGGCGGATAAGGCCGCCGACGACCGCGAGCGCGCTGAACGCGATGAACATGTCGGCGGCGATCATGTAACGGCCTTTACGCAGGAACATGAGGGAGAGCGAAAGGCCGATGAACATGATCGAGGTCATCGGTATGGTAACGATGAAATCGTACCAGCCCGCGAACAGCATGCTGAACTGCAGAAGCACCGTAAAGAAGATGAAGGCGATCAGGAAATAGAACAGTATCTTCGCACGGGTTTTTTCAAGGTAATGCATGCTCTCGTAATTGTTCAGAAAGTATCCGCGCAGCCGTTCCATAATCGCCATGTCGCATAACCATTATTTGTAATTTCGTACAGATCCCGTATACAGTCATAAAACTGACTTTTAAAAAGCAAACATTATTTCTGCTGCATAATCCCCTGTTTTCTGCCGCAGGGCGGGTTTTTTGCCTCACACATCCTCACGAATCCTTTAAATGGTTTTTAAGAAAAGGAGTTAACATATCCGGTAATATAACGATTTTGATATTCAAAATCAAATAGCGGGGATGATTTGCCGGAATTTATTGTCGGGCGAACGGGTCAGGACAGTTCAGGATTGCCCGCGCGTACGGGGAGAGATCTTTCTTCAGGATTGCGTTCGTAGTAATCGCGGACGATTGCTTTCATCTCTTCAATTGTCTCGACATGCCGTATCCTTGTGAACAGGACATGCGAGAAATGCGCGTTTTTGCTGAAATAGAATGAGAAGCGGTGCGCGCGGCTCTTGTGCAGGTGCTCCGGGAGATACTCTTCGAGGTATCCGAGCACGCGGAGAAACAGTTCTTCTATATCGACAGTAAACCCGGCTTGCCGGCCGGACAGAAGATCATCACAACACCGGAAGATCCACGGCGACCTGACCGCCTCGCGGCCGATCATGATCCCCGCGCAGCCGGATTCGCGCAGCCGCAGGAGGGCGGTTCCTGCCGACGCGATATCGCCGTTGCCGATAACTGGAATCGAAAGTCGTTCGGCAAGCAGCGCGACGAGCCGCCAGTCAGCCTTGCGGCGGAAGGAAAGCTTCGCGTGGCGCGGGTGGAGGGTGATATAGTCGACGCCCTCGTCCTGGAGCATCAGCGCGAAATCAAGGAGCGCGGCCTCATCGCTCGATTCGAACCCGCTGCGCATTTTCACCGACAGGAGCGGGGAGCATGAAGCGCGGCAGGCGCGCACGATCCGCCGCGCGAGGTCGAAGTCCGCGAGGAGGCGCGCGCCCTGTCCCTTTTTCAGAAGGTCAGGCGCGGAGCAGCCCATGTTGATGTCGACCGAAAGGCACCCTGTCGAGGAAAGCATGGCCGCCGCATCCGCCATTACCTCCGGCGAGTTGCCGACGATCTGGCAGACGTACGGATCGTCGAAGGAGTAGCGCGCCAGGAACACGCTGTTGTGCGCGGCCCCGCCGACGATTGCCGCGGCAGAGAGCATTTCGGAGCAGAGCGCCACGCGCGGGCAGAATTCCTTCACGACGCGCCGCAGCGCCGGAGTGGTAAGCTCCGCCATCGGCGCGAGAAAAAAGGGATAGGGAAGGGAAGTCGCCATCTGTTACCGGTCCGCTGTGTGATCGGTGCATACATCTCAGAACGCGCGGCGCCGTCAAGCAGAAACGTCTTCCGGCGGGCAGGATCCTAAAATTAAATGTATGACGGAGATTGTGGATTGTCAGCATAATGCGGTGAAAACTGTAACCTTCCCATCCCCGATGACCCTTATAATGGTATTGTCCCGCGAATCCATTACAAGGAGCAACGGCATGCAGGCATCGAGAAAGTCGGTACAGATATTTTCGGAATTCGGCAAAGACATCGCGCTGGTCGTGGCAGGGACGGTGGCAAGCTATCTGATGGTGCAGATCGTGACGCTGCTCATCATGAAAAACAGGATCGAGCTCCTCTTTGATTATAATCTTTTCATCAGGCTCTTTTCGTTTCAGATGATACCGACGCTCGTGTCATACAGCGTGCTCATCGGGGCGATGTACTATCTGTACCGGAAGACGAAGCGCGTCATGACGCGCCTGCACGAGCATGAGCTGCAGCGCGAGCGCGACCGGGCGGTGGTGCAGACCTCACAGCGGCTGACAGGCGTAATGGTGCAGTATATTTCGCGGTACAATGCTGAACTTCGGGAATGGATCAGGAAAAAGGCCGATAAGGGCGAGCAGCCGCCGGCGCCGGTCGTCAGGGCGAGCGACAATATCGCGAAAACCCTCTACGCGCTTTCAGAGTTGAGCTTTGTGGTGCCCTACGGCGGGATCGATTCAAACACTGTCGACGAGTACGCGCGTTACCTTGAACGCCGGCTTGAGGGCGCGCCGGCACGAAAGCTGCCATTCATTCATGAGTGAACTTCGCTCCTACAGGAGCATGTCGAAAAGCGCGGAAATATGGCGGTGGGGCGTCTCGAGAAGGATCGTACCGACCTCGCGGTTGAACTTCACGCCCAGGCCGTCGCGGATTATTTCGTACGCCTGTGGTGGCGTCTGGCCCTTGCGATAGGTGCGCGTCGATGTCACGGCGTCGTAGGTGTCGGCGATCGCGATGATCTGGGAGAGCCGGTTGATCTCATCGCCTCGGAGCGATGAGGGGTACCCCGATCCGTCGAGACGCTCGTGGTGGTGTGCGGCGACGATCGCGATATCGCTGAACGCAGATATCGTGTTCAGTATCCGGAACGACTGCGTCGGGTGCTCTCGGATATAGCTCCAGTCGTCCCCGGTCAGCATCCCTTCCTTGTCGAGGATTTCGGTGGGGATACCGATCTTTCCCGCGTCGTGGAGCAGCCCCGCGATTTCCACCATTATCCTCTCTTCGACGGAAAGATCCATCCTGTCCGCAAGATATTTCGCGAGGATCGCCACCCGGGTGGAGTGGCCGGCGGTGTAGCGGTGCTTTGCGTCAATGACGCGCGCGAAAAGCCGCAGAATGTGGTACAGCCCCGCCATTCCGTATCCGTCCTGTCCCGCATCGGCTACGATGAGCAGCGGGGATTCGAGGTACTTCCGCTTCAGGTCGAGAAACCGTTCGGATGATTTTCCGGGCACGAGGGTTTGTTCGCCCACCATTTCGAGCACCAGCTTCATTATGTCGGGATTGAAATGCGTTCCCGTTTCCTGCTCGATCACTTTGTACGCTTCCTCGGGGGAAAGCCGGTCGCGGTCGAGCCGGGGAGTCTGGAGCGAGTCGAGGCAGTCAATGGCGCTGAGTACCTGTACCTCGACAGGGATTTCATCGCGCGTCAGGCCGTCCGGATATCCGCTTCCGTCCCACCGTTCATGGTGCCAGCGGATCCAGAGCGAAAGGTCCTTGAGTTCGGGAAGCGCGCTCATGATGCGGCTGCCGTATACTGCGTGTTTTTTGATGACTTCGAATTCTTCGTCGAGGAGCGGATCTTTTTTTGAGAGAAGGCGCATGTCGATGGCAATCTTGCCGATATCGTGAAGAAGGCCGGCATAGTACAGCTTCTGGAGTTTGTCAGGGGCCAGGCCGATCTTGTCGCCGATGAGCACGCATCCCTCGCCGACGCGGACCGCGTGCTGGTGGGAGGGGTAGTCCTTGATATCATATTCAAGCACGACTGCCATCGCTTCGAGGCATTCATTGAGGACGGTGGAATACGATGTCCGGTTGGTCTTTATCATACCGCATGTCCGTGTCGGCACACAGAACCGTATACACTCTTTACGGCTTAGGGGCTGAGTTGTCAAGATAAAGGCGGTCTGAATCTGCACATATTTTTATTGACCGGGCTCATACGGGCCTGGTTTCATATCATGAAGGATCCCCATATGGGGATGACGGGCGGCGAAGATGGATATAGAATCGTGCACGAGCTGTTATTTTAACGGCGGCGAGGAAGATGGCGTCATGCTGTGCCGCTGCTTCGATGAAATTGTCCGGAAAACGGCCTATCCGGCCGTCTTCGGAACAATGATCATCATCGATTGCCCCCTCGATCTGGCGGGCGAATACCGGCTGCGCTGACCTGAAGCCCGGATAGATTCAGTATGACAGCGCCTTCTTTTTCAGGTCCTTCCGTGAGACCTCGTAAATAATGTAGCAGTTTGAGTTTTCATCAAAGAGCGATACTACCACCCCTCCGCCTTTTATGGTGCCGACGAGCTGTTCCGATCCGCGGCCTGTTTCGTTGTAGAGGCTTCCGGTGTCTTCAATCGATGATATGACGCTGTTCCTGATCTCTCTCAGCGTTTTGTACTGGGCGGATAAAATAGCGGCATCGCGCGCGGTTTCGCGCTTCTGGGTCGTTTCGGTAATTCCGATTTTCGGCTCGCCGGCGGCGGTCACGCGGTAGGTGTCATCGTCAACCCATCCGCTAAAGGCCGCTCCCGCTGATTTTCTCGCAATGAAGATCTGCCCCCTGTCGTCTTTCCTTAACTCGTACTGCGATGGAGCGGCGGGAAATATCTGTTCCCCGCTTATGACGAGATTCTTTCCGGTATAAACGGGCGGCGAATTCAGTTCCTGCGCTCCCTTCAGCTCTTCCGGGACAAACACGCCAGGTCGGGATACTTCCTGACTGGCACAGGCTAGAAAAAAAACGCACACTGCCGCTATCGCTGAAAATATCCTCATCATTTTCACCATCCTTAACCCGAGGTATAACATAATGATTTGAAAAAATCATTCCTCGTCAATAATTATTTACAATCAGCATTACCGGACAAACCGGCTACAGGGCTCCCGATTTCCTGGCTTCAATGATTTCTTCCAGATTTGTTTTCTCAAACTCCTTCTGGTTCATCGCCTCAAGATAGCGCGTCTGAAATTCCGAAAGAAAAACCTCATCCGCCCTTTTTCTGCCGATCAGGTCTTCGAGTTCGGTTTTCAGCGGCTCATCCATCCTCCTCTTTCTGATAAGATCCTGGAGCTCGGTAAATACAGGCTCTTCGGCCCTCCGCGCTTTGATAATCTCCTCCATGGCCGTCATGTCTGTCTCCTCGGCCCTTCGCCGCATTACCAGCGCTTCGAAATCCGACACCTCCCACGGGTCTTTCGCTCCCTCCCTGATGATCGACTCAAGATCGTTTTCCGCTTCAGGTTCGATATTCCCGCTGTTTTGAAACTGATATACTGTTGCCATATGCGACTCCGCACGCTGAACATTGGTACTTCATATTTGAAGATACTTAAAATCCGGGGATGTTTCAATACAGTGCGGAGGCACGACCTTTCCGCCAGGCCCCTGAGGCTGGAGTTTTGAAAAAAACGGCCTTTATCCGTAATAAATATTGACGTGGGAATGTCTTGTTGCTAAATTTGAATTGGTCGGACCACTGAATCATTAGTCCAATATAGGTGAGGGTATGGCTGAAAAGAGCAAGACGCTGAGTCCGGTAAACAAGAGCCGTCTGCACGAGGAAATCGTAGCGCAGATCAGGGGCAGGATCCTTGATGGCGATTTTACTCCGGGGGAGAAGCTGCCGCCGGAGCGCGACCTCGCCGAAAGCCTCATGGTAAACCGGGCGACGGTCAGGGAGGCGATCAAGAAGCTCGAGATCATGGGGCTGGTCGAAATCCATCACGGGGACGGCATCTATGTGAAGAACTATCTCGAGAGCGGGAACCTCGAGCTCCTCAAAGCGATGATGTACATGAGCGAAAAGAGCGCGTTCAGGATCATCCCGCAGCTGCTGGTCATACGGGGGCTTCTCACGCCGGAAATGGCCTCCCGCGCGGCAACAAACCGCAGCGAGGATGAGCTTGCTGAAATCAGGGATATCGTCGAAGCGGGCGAATCGGTATCCGTCATCGAAGCCGACCTGGCCCTGCATCACGTCATCGCCCGCGCGAGCGGCAACGTGCCTTATATTTTCATCCTTAATTTTTTCAACCAGCTCTTTAAAGACTTCGGCGGGATATATTTCAGCTCGAAGGAAAACGAGGTCAGGTCGCGGAAATTCCACCGCGATATGTATGACGCGATCAGGCGCAAAGATGAGAGGAAGGCCAGGCGCGTTATGGGCGATGTGCTCAGATATACTGAAGAGCGGATCGCCGAAGCAATGAACAGATCGGCGGGATCGCCCGCTCCACAATACAACGCCGTTGAGGCGAAAGAGGCCCAGAGGGAGGCATGATATGGAACGTTTCATTGAAAAAAACGACCAGAAGCAGTATGATGTCATTGTTATCGGAGGAGGGATTACCGGCGCCGCGGTCGCGTACGATGCCGCGTCAAGGGGACTGTCAGTCGCGCTTCTTGAGAAAAACGATTTCGGATGGGCGACATCCTCGGCAACATCGAAGCTGATCCATGGAGGGCTTCGTTATCTGGCGACGTTCGAGTACGGGCTTGTGCGCGAATCGCTGCGTGAGCGCAAGACGCTCGAAAATATCGCCCCCAATTTTGTTCACCCGATCCCGATCATGATCGCGGAAAGCAAAACGAATATCGCGAGCTCGAAGGCGGCGCTGAAGATAGCGATGCTTGTCTACGATATGCTCTCGTTTGATAAAAAGCGCACATGGGACAGGCACAAGGCGATTCCGTGCCATCGTTCGCTCTCGGTCGAGGAAACGCTCCGCCTTGAGCCGAATGTCAAAAAGGATGACCTCGCGGGATCGGTCGTGTATTACGACTGCGCGAGTATATCCCCGGAAAGGCTCACGCTCGCGTTTATTAAATCGGCCGTGCGCCGGGGGGCGAGAGTTGCCAATTACGCTAGGGTCGATTCGTTTGTGTTCGACCAGGGACATGTGTCAGGAGTGCGCGGCACCGATCTGCTGAAAAACCGTGAATTTGAGATCCGCGGAAGCCTGGTCATAAACTGCGGCGGGCCGTGGGCGGATATCGTTCTCGGCTATGCGAAGAAAAAGACGAACGGTGAGCAATTGCGCCGGTCTGAGGGCATCCACATCATCACGCGCAGGCTCGTCAACGACCACATCGTCACGTCGATTACGAAGAGCGGCAGGCACTTCTTTGTCATACCGTGGCGCGGCTATTCGCTTATCGGCACCACCGACAAGGAGTATATCGGCAATCCGGATACCTACAGGGTAACGAAAGAAAGCATCATGGAGCTCCTTGCCGAGGTAAACGAGTCGTTCGGGAATGGAAGGCCGATCGTCTATGAAGATATCATTCACGCGTACGGGGGATTGCGCCCGCTCGTGGAAGACCAGACGAAGGATGTATATGAATCCTCCCGCAAATACGAAATCTATGATAATGCGGTTGACGGCCTCGAGGGGCTGATTACGGTCGAAGGAGGGAAATATACCACCAGCAGGAACCTTGCCGAGAACGTAATGAAGATGGTCTCGAAAAAGCTGAAACGCAAACTGCCGCCGACGGTGACGGATAAAGAATACCTCGCCGGCTCCGAGATCGAGGACATCGACCTTTTCTTCGCTGAACTGGAAAAGAAGTATGCGGATTTCCCCGAGCGCACGGTAGAATTTATAGGCAGGACCTACGGCCGGGAGGCGGATACAATCTTCGCCATCGCCTGCGCAAACAGAAAGCTCGCTGCGCCGCTCAATGAAGACGGGGAAATGCTCGCTCAGGTCGTATACGCTGTCCGTGAAGAGATGGCGAAAACGCTTGGCGACATCGTCTTCAGGCGAACGGGACTTGGCACGCTCGGCACGCCGGGTGAGAAGGTGCTTAAAAAGATTGCCGAAACAGCGGCGCGCGAACTGAAGTGGAGCGAAGCGAGAATGAAAAAGGAGCTTGCGGCAGTAAAAGATAAACTGACATTGCCGATGGATATCTGTAATTAAAAATCAGAAAAACGAGCCGGAGGAAGATAATGAGCCATACTGCAAAAGGATTTCAACCCGAGTGGATAGAAGCAGCGCCTGAGAAGGAAAGTTACCGTTCGATCTTCAAGTGGGGAGACCCTGCGGGATTCAAGCACCCCAATCCGAAGCTCTACGAGGAGATCAAGAGGACATTCGGCCTGGATGACGATTATTTCAGGTCCAGGAAATCTGACGGCAACGCGCAGGTGCGCGTTTCGAACCCCGTGAAGCTCAGCCCGGCGCAGGTGAAGAAAATCGCGCGCATCGTCGGCGATGAGAATGTGAGCAGCAGTGCATATGACAGGCTCAAGTACGCCACGGGCAAAACAGTTGAAGAGGCGATGAAGCTGCGAAACGGCATCGTCGACAGGGTGGCCGATCTCGTGGTCCATCCCCGCGACAAGCATGATGTCGCCGCAATCATAAAGCTCTGCGACCGCGAGCGTATTCCCGTGTACGTTTACGGCGGCGGTTCGTCGGTCAATTTTGGTTTCAGGCCCGCCAGGGGCGGCGTGACGCTGGTGATGAGCACTCACATGAACAGGATACTCGAGTTCAGCGAGCTCAACCAGACGGTGAGGGTGCAGGGCGGGATGATGGGGCCGGATTATGAAAACGCGCTCAATAACGCACCCGAGATTTTCGGGGCCACCCACCGGTACACATGCGGGCATTTCCCGCAGTCGTTTGAATATTCCTCGGTGGGCGGTTGGGTCGTCACGCTCGGTTCCGGCCAGCAGTCCTCGTATTATGGCGACGCTTACGATCTTGTTGTAAGCCAGGAATATGTAACACCGACAGGAGTGATCCGTACGCTCGATTACCCCGCGGCGGCGAACGGGCCCAAAGTCAATGACATCATGAAGGGAAGCGAAGGCACGTTCGGCGTGCTTGTCGAGCTTACCATGAAAGTATACCGCCACATGCCTGAGAACCGGCAGCGCTTCGGTTTTATCTTTCCGACATGGGACGCCGCGGTCAATGCCTCGCGCGAGATATCACAGAGTGAATTCGGGTTTCCGTCTGTATTCCGCATATCCGATCCTGAAGAAACGCATATCGGCCTCAAGCTGTACGGCATAGACGGTACGATCGTTGATAAGTTGATGACGCTTCGTGGCTACCGGCCGATGGAAAGGTGTCTTTTTATCGGCGCCGCCGACGGCGAGAAGCGCTTCGCGAAAAACATCAAACGAAACGTGAAGAAAATATGCCGCAAGTACGGCGCGATGTATCTCTCGGGACTCCCCACGAAGCAGTGGGAGCCGGGCAGATACAGGGACCCGTACCTGCGCGAGGACCTTCAGGATTACGGCATACTGATCGATACGCTCGAGACGTCAGTGAGGTGGGATAACCTCCACGCCGTTCACTCGGGTGTGCGGAAGTTCATCAAGTCGCGGCCTCAGACGATATGCATGACACACTGTTCGCATTTTTATCCGCAGGGAACCAACCTTTATTTTATTTACATAGCGAAGATAGATGATGTCAATGAATACGTCGCGTTTCAGGACGGCATCATAGAGGCGATCGCGAAGAACGGAGGATCGCTGAGCCATCATCACGGCGTCGGCAGGATGATCGGGCCGTGGATGGAAGAGCACCTCGGCAGGGAGCAGATGGATGTCCTTCGCGTGCTGAAGAAGCATTTTGATCCGCGCAACATCATGAACCCCGGCGGGCAGATGGGGCTCGACCTGAAGGGAAAAGACTGGAGGAAGGCGCGCTGACGAGAAAAGGAATTGATTTTATTGTTCGCATGCGGGAAAATGCCGCTAAAATTTCTGATCAGTCGGAGCAAATATGAAACGAAGCGGGATTCTGTTGCTGTGTGCGTTCATGGTGTGGCAGGTAACGGGATGCAAAAGAGTATCTCTTTCCGATCTCATGGGGACAGTATGGGAAAACAAGGTCGTACTCTCTGACCCGCAGATGGGCGTGGAGGAGGTGAAGCTTACCATCCAATTCAACTATGACCAGTCCGTGGTCATACGAAGGTCCGAGCGCTGGATCGAGAAGAAAACCAGTCTCGATATCAACCCTCCGGCCGACCAGGAAACGGTGGGGCAGTACCGTATCGAAAATGGCATGATACGGACCCTCTGGAGCGACGGCGGCTCAATCGATTTCAATTACCAGAAGGGATCGATCGTAACGGTTGACGGATCGCGGATATTTACCAAATCTTCGCAGAAAGTACCGGCCAGGTATTGATACTCCCGGTGCGGCCGATGTCAGGGTATGTTCCAATCCCCATAGCGGGAGCGTTGTGAAATGCAGTTTAATGAACGTCGGTCCCTTTCGGACTACCTTTCAGAGAAATTTCCGGACTACCGCAGCGAGGAGATAACAGAGCTCCTTGTCCTGATAGAGGATTCTTTATCGCTCCTTGAGAAATACGAATACGACTGGTCAAAGCTCGAAATCGCGTTTATCAACAACCTTGGCGAGAGCGAAGGCCGCGAGGGGCTTCGCGTTTTAAAGGAACATCTTCTTCTGTACAGGGAATTCAAAGAGCTCGACTGATCCTCCCGCAATCCAGCCCGATAAAAATAATTGCCCCATAAAAAAATAATTATTGCGTATAACGTAATCTCTTTTATGAATGATAGGATACTTCCGTTTATCCTTTCGATGCACGATTATGAGTTGAACCATGCGCGCTAAAAAATCGAATAACGCCGCTGATCACATGGAAAAACCGGTTGCGCTCATCCTTGCCGGATATGACCGCCTCGACAGCCTTACGAAACTGAGACGCAAGAGAGAGCTGCGGGACGCGTATGACGGCGACGTTATATATATGGGGCACAACAAGTTTCTCCGTGATCTGGCCGGAAAACCGATCATACAGCATGTGCTGGACGCCGTCTATAACGCGCGCGCGAAAGGGAAAGTCGGAGCCAAATCCTCCGACCGGCTCTATGAAAAGATATATGTCTACAACGACACGAAAAGCTTTGAAAATGCCATCGATGTGTCGAGGTATCCGAATCTGATTGTAAACCAGATGACCGACTCGGTAGGCGGGCACTGGCGGGATTTTTATTTCAATTACATCGAATACGGACGAAGGGTCGATGTTTTTTTCGGGGATACGCCCCGCGTCACGCCGGAAGACGTTGAATGGATAAACGCGGAATACAATAAAATCCTCGGTAAGAAAAAAGACCATCGCGGGTCCGTTATCCATATGGTGTATGGAATAGTCGAGTACGCAGATATGAATGACAACTGGCTCACGCACCGGATAAAGGTTATCAAGCGCGGCCATAACAAAGGTAAGCTTAAAAGCTTTGTCGGGTTTGACGGTTTCCAGGCGCGTGTCGGCAACACCGGGGCGATCATCAAGCATGAGAGCAATGACGGGCTGATCGACAAAGAGGCGGTCAACTTCGTTTACAACCTTCGAAAAGCGCTTTCTCCAAGCACCTTTTCCCGCATTATCTACCACCTCTGGCGGTCGAAGCATTTCGATATGATACGCCAGATAAAAAACAAATGCATCAGTGAAACCGATTTTATCGACGTTGTGATCGATATCATTTCAAAGCTCTACAGGCTTGACCTCAGCAGCTACGGGGCAATGATGCTGCATATAAATAAAAATGCCTCGCACTGGGAAAATGATATCGACAGTCCTCTTGATTACGAGGTTTTCCAGAAGAAGTTCAGCGAGATGCACAGGAATTAACTACACCCAGCGGCTTTTTCCGAAATTGCTGCCGCGGTCGGTAATTCCATATCCCTCATCGACCTCCACAACATACTCAAGCTCTTTCAGGTCTTCGAGCAGTGCTGACAAATCATTGCCGGACATGCCGAACTCAATCTCCAGCTCATACAGGGTGATAAACCGGTCCCTCCCGGTGCGGTAGTACAGAAACTGCAGTATGTCCGATATTGTGGCTTTCATGTATTATATTTAATTGCGGAGCGGGCTGAAATTGCGGCGCAGTCTCGCATCAAAGGGCGAATCAGTCAATTATCTTTCGGCGAACTATTCTCTGTATCCGATATAAAAATGGTCTTAATATAGATGACAAAAAAAAATGGTTGATGATAGTTGGTATATATTGTATTTTTTAAACAAATGGAAAGGGGGTGATGGAATGACATTCGGCAACAATACAGAACACAGAATGATTGACAGGCGTGTCTGTGAGAGGAGGCGGGCAGAGCGCAGGCTGATACAGAGGACAAGCCCGGACAGGCGCAGAAATCCGGATAGAAGAATGCACCAGAGAAGAATGATCTGACGGGGAGATGATATGGCATTCAAAGATGAGTACGATTTTGAGCTTGTTGTGAATGAAATGAAAAACATCGTTATCGGCGAACTCGAGAGACAGCTGCAAACCGAAGAATACAGTAACATATGCCAGTGCCAGGATTGCGTACTGGATATAGTGGCTTTTGCGCTCAATCATCTGAAGCCCGCGTACCGGTCAACGCTTTCTTACAAAGGGGCGATTTACAAGCAGAATCTCCATACTGAAAGGAACGAGCAGGCGTTTGAGAAAGTGGTACGAGACGCGATCGAAAAAATAAAAAAGAACCCGTCACACTAGAATATTGCAAATCCCTGGTATAAGGACTAAAGGATGTTTATTTAAAATTTTATTATGAGACATAACGTATATTATCGGAAGTAAGAAGGAGATTTTAACAGGGCTGATACTATCTTACTAGAACGGTTTTCACTCTGTTATTCTGTAAGATTGAGTATCTGGCGGGCGCGCATATTGTTGGGGTCGATATTGAGCGCCTTCCTGGCGTACAGGAACGCCTTCTTTCCGTTCCTGTGTTTCTGATACAGCTCCGCAAGCGCGATATACGCATCGGTATTGAGGGGGTCTATTTCAACCACTTTCAGGAACTGGTCTTTCGCTTTGACGTCATCCGGCTCGGGATTGTTGAAATAGAACATGCCGAGATACAGGTTGACGTCGCGCGAGTTCGGGAATATTTCCAGGGCCTTTCTGGCGTATATGATCCCTTCGCTGATATACTCTTTTTTCAGACGGTTATCAAGAATCTGTTCGTATACCTGGATATAGCGCACTTCGACGAGGCCTTTGAGCACAAGGTATTTATCCTCACGGTCATAGAGCCTGTCAATCTGCTTATACGCTTCGAAAAACTCCTTGTGGGCAAACGGATACATCCTGTCCTTCAGATATACCTGGCCGAGGCCCAGGTGCGCTTCTGGATTTCCTCTGTCGTACTGGATAGCTCTTTTATAATGCTCAATGGCCTTTCCCTGATCGCCGCTGTCCCTGAAGTAGTTACCGCGCGCTGTGTAAATGAACGCGTTTTTGGCGTATTCGTTTTCGACGCGCTGTACGACCCGGAACCCGATGCGGCTTCCCTTGAAGTTCCCGTATCCGATCAGCATGTCGCCGAACGTCGCGGTGGGAAATACAATCTCAACCTGAATCCTTCCGACGATAAGGTTTCGCGGGTTTATTACGAAAAGCTCATCGCCTTTTTTCAGGCCTTCCGAATTATAGAGCCGTACGGTCGCCTTTGTCCTGTCCTGCGCCACTCTGAAAAGCTCATTTTTCTGGGCGTCTTCCCGGGTGCCGATAGATAGTATCTCACCCCTTAAGACGGTGTTCCAGGCGGTTTTGTCGCTTTCGGAATAAAAGGCGGCCACCCTCTCCTGTTTGTTGACTGCCATAAGCGTTACCGCGCCGGCGGATGACTGGAGCATCCCTATCGAGAACAGATAGATGCCGGCAACAAAAGCAAGTCGGACGATGGTTCTTCCGGATGTCATTTAACGCATGAACCTCCGGGGATTGAGCGGCGTGAGATGCTTGCGGAGCTCGAAATGAAGGTGCGGGCCTGTCACAGAGCCGGTCATGCCCGAGAGCGCGATCAGGTCTCCGCGGTTGACGTCATCATTTTCACTAACGATATTCTTCTTGTTATGCGCGTAGACGGTGATATATCCGCGCTCGTGCCTGATGATCACCATGTTCCCGTAGCTGTCCTTCCATCCGCTGAAGAGGACTTTGCCTTTTTCAGCGGCCCTGACTTCTGTCCCGATCGGCACTCCTATATCGATCCCCGTGTGGAAGCTCCGTTCGCGCGTGAGCGGGTTTGTGCGCGTGCCGAACGATGAGGTGATCGATCCCTGAAGCGGCCAGTTGAGCGCGATGCGGTCAGGTGAAACAGGAGCGATCCTCGGCTGTGGGGCTTCGGGGCGCGGCGCCTCTTTCCGGGCGGGCGCGATCATGTTCCGGTTTGACTGGTTTCTCGCGACAGCCATCTGGCGGGGAATCACAGGCTTCTGCGCGTCAGGAATGAACACGCTCTGGCCGACCTTCAGCCGGGCGTTGTGGATGCTGTTCTGCGCGGTAATTTTCTGCGGGGCCACGCGGTGCATTGCGGCGATCGATTTGAGCGTATCCCCCCTCTTTATGATGTAGCTGACGCCGTTTCTCGTGGGGATCTGGATCTGGTTTCCTTCCCTGAGCATTTCGGGACTGTTGATCCTGTTGATATGGATGATTGAACGGTGGTCAGCCCCGTGGCGCCGGGCGATACTCCAGAGATTGTCTCCCTTTCGTATGCGGTACTGGATAAGGTGCCACCGGGCGTCCGATTTTTTCAGTCCCGCGAGTATCGCTTCAGGGCCGGGTGTCGTTTTCGAAGCGGCAGCGGTCTTCCCGCTCTTTTTATTGGGTTCAGGGGACTGGATGTCGAATTCATTATTGAAGATGATCCTTCCGTCCGCGTTCAGTGCTTCTTCTTCGCTGTCTTCGGGGGCCACGTCGGGCTGTATGCCCTGCACGATTATCATGTTTTCGAGCCGCTCGAGGTCCCTTTCGCTCATGTCGGGATAATCAACGGCCGCGCGCCTTCTGCCGAGAAAAAAAACTGCTGCGAGCAGGGCGATGATTATAAGAGGGGTGATAAGTGCAATTCTTCGCTTCATGATACATAAATCGGCCCGAGCGGTTCGTTCCTTTAACACTGTTTGAGGACAAACTCGCGGCCCGCGATTGAATCGTAGATATGAATGATGCGGGATTTGAGGATATCGATCCCCTCCCCCGTGAGCGCCGATCCCGCGATCGATCCCGGGTGCCTGTTCGTCATCATTTCCACTACCGAGCGGTCTTCACGCGCGTCGGCCTTGTTGAAAAAGATAATGCACGGCTTCTGCATGCTGTCGAGGGCCACAAGCTCGCTTTCAACCGTCGCGATGTCGCTTTCAATGTGGCGAGAGCTTACGTCAACCACGTGTATCAGAAATTGCGCGTTCCTGATTTCGGCCAGCGTGGACTTGAACGATTCGATGAGGTTGACGGGCAGGTTGCGGATAAAACCGACCGTGTCGGAGAGAAGGACTTTCTTGCTGTCCTCGAGGTACACTGACCGGGTGTATGAATCCAGCGTGGCGAAGAGACGGTTTTCGACAAAGAGATCGTCCCGCGCAAGAAGATTGATCAGCGTCGACTTGCCGGCGTTCGTGTATCCGACCACGGCGCCGAGCACCTCCGCGGCGCGGGATTTCCGCACCACCTCTCGGTGTGTTTCGATATGCTCGAGTTTGCCGCTCAGTTTATTGATGCGGCGGAGGATGTGCCGCCGGTCGGTCTCAAGCATCTTTTCGCCGGGGCCCCTCGTTCCGATGCCGCCGCCGAGACGGGAAAGCACGCCGCCGAGGCCCTTGAGGCGGGGAAGCAGATAGTTCAACTGCGCGAGCTCAACCTGGATTTTCGATTCGGCGCTGCGTGCCCGCTTTGCGAAGATATCGAGAATCACCTCGGTCCTGCCGATGACCCTGCATTTGAAACAGTCCTCAAGGTTGCGCACCTGCGCGGGGCGGATATTGTTGATATCGAACACGACAAGCTTTATGTCCTTTTCCGCCACAAGGGCCCGTATCCGGTCGATCTGGCCCTTCCCCAGCAGCGTCGCCGCGTCAATGGCGTCCCGCCTGATAACAAGCGATTCGATAATGATACCGCCCGCGGTAACGACAAGAAGCTTCAGCTCTTCCAGGGAGTCGGCGACTTCTTCGTGATTCTGTGAGCCGATCCGCATCGCGATCAGGAGGGAGCGTTCTTCGACTGATGGAAGTATTCTATTTACTGATGCATCCATGTAGTATCACTTTGCTGCCCGGGGTGATCCTGTTGGCGCGGAACCAGCCTTTAGAGACCTCAAGGGCGTAACGGGCCGGATAACGCGAGGGATAGGTGATCGACGTGTCAAGGGGCTTCATGTCGTAGATTTCCTGTATCACCCCCTCTTTCCCGATGTAGGCGATTGAGAGAGGGACATAGGTGTTTTTCATCCAGAAATTGAGGTACTGTTCGCGGCCGAATACAAAAAGCATTCCCCTGCCGGCGGGAATGGTTTTCCTGTACATCAGGCCCCTTGCCCGGTCGATATCGTTATCAGCTATCTCGACGTCAATCCTGATTGATTTACTGTCACCGTTTACGATCTGTACCGGACACAAAGAATCCGCGCCGTGTCCGAAATAGGGTATGGAGCTTAAGAGAATAAACGATACGAGAGGGAATATTCTTTTATTCATCTGGCGAGGTGATTCTGTTTCCAATAATTAAATACTGACTGTCCGGGAGCGGTTCAATCCTCATGTTTAAAGCGCGCCATCATTGTGCGAACGAACATGGTCATCCTTGTCAGCACAAGCGAGCTGATGACCACATCCATGATTTGAGGAATATTCAGTCCTGTCCTGATGAATACCCGCAGGCTTGTTACTTTATAGCAAAGCAGGAAAGAAACTATTATTATTACCGCATCGCGAGTCGATTCGAACGCTCTGTTTGTGTCCATGTTCCGGAATGACGACATCGAGAATACGGCCATTACCGCTGCCTCAAGAATAATGGCTATAATAAATATATTAATAAGATTCTGAATCAGCACATCCCCGTTCATAGCTACCTCCCTGTCCCGAACGTCACGAATTCCGTTCTCCCTTTCCTTATTATAGTATATACTCAACAATACGGTCTTGTCAAGACTTTTCTGATCAATTGTCGTATTCAGGCAACAACCCGGGCCGTCATGGCCTCGCGTATTTTTTTTAAAAGATCAAACAGTGAATACGGTTTGGGCAGATAGTGATAGCGCCCGCTCCCCGATTCGGACAGAGCCGTTTCATACCCGGAGTAACCGCTGCTGAAAAGCAGTTTCAGGTCAGGCCTTTCAGACAACAGGGTCTCGGCGAGCGCGAATCCGCTGCGGTCGGGTAGCATGATATCGGTCATGATGAGGGAGAAATTACCCTGTTCCCTGTGGAATATTTCTATCGCCTCTTCGCAGCTTGAGGCGGTACGGATTACGTATCCGTTCATCTCCAGCGCCCTTCTGGTTACCGAAAGTACTTCCGCCTGGTCCTCAACAACCAGTAACCTTTCGCCGTTGCCACGGAAGTTTTCTGTCGCGCCGTGTGGTTCTATGGTGATCTCTTCGGAGTGCGGATGGGCGGGGATATACACGCAAAACGACGATCCTTTGCCGGGAACGCTTTGCACATCTATCCAGCCGCCATGCTGGTCTATGATGCCGAACGAAATTGACATTCCCAGTCCCGTGCCTTTGCCGATCGGTTTGGTCGTAAAAAAGGGATCGAATATCTTGCCGATTGTTTCCTGATCCATTCCGGTGCCGGTGTCGGATACCGTGATCCTGATGAAGTCTCCGTTTCGCAGGCGATGGTTCAGGACCTGCGTTACATCGTCGCATCTCATGTTGCCGGTGGCAATTTCCAGCGTGCCGCCCTCAGGCATGGCATCGCGGGCGTTTATGACCAGATTCAGGATCACCTGTTCAAGACTTGAGGCATCGGCGCGGGCGGCGTGAAGTCCGGGGCTGAGATCGCATTTTACGCTGATGTTTTCGTTGATAAGCCGGGTGATCATCTTGAGGAGATTTGAGATCAGTGAGTTGATATCGACCGGCATGAAATTCATTTTCTTTTTGCGGCTGAAGGTCAGCAGCTGCGCCGTCAGGTCGGCGGCGCGCAGGGATGAATCGCGGATCTGGTTGAGACAATCCTTCAGATGAGGCTGCTGGCCGCCGATTTCGCCCATCGCAAGCTCGACTGAACCGAGAATGCTCGTGAGCAGATTGTTGAAGTCGTGAGCGATGCCCCCGGCCAGCGTGCCGATAGATTCCATTTTCTGCGCCTGGAGCAGTTGTATCCGCATCCGTTCTTTTTCATCCTGCACCTGGCGGCGGGCCGTGGTGTCGCGGATTATTCCCCGAAACCCGACAGGCTCCCCCTGCCCGCCGCGGATCAGAGACGATGAAAGTTCAAGCACGAGCATTGTTCCGTCCGGTCTTGCCACTTCATAATCCGAAACGTTGGCGGGCCTCCCCGTTTTATAGATTTCGGTAAATATGCGGTACATTTTCCGCGCGGTCTGCGGAGAGGTGTAGTCGCGGTTATTGAGGCCGATGAGCCGGTCTTTGGGAACACCGGCCATTTTACAGAGGGATTCGTTGACGAAAACGAGATCGCCCTTGAGGTCGACCTCAAAATATCCTTCTTCAATGTTTTCGATGATGGAACGGTATTTCCGCTCGCTTTCCCTGAGCGCCTGTTCGTGTCGCTTGAGGTCGGTGATGTCAAGCAGGCGGGAGATCGTCTGCACTTCTCCATCCGTATTTTTTATTATAGTCGAAATTATTTCTATTCGGCGTTTTTCCCCTGATTTGCGCAGTACGCTGAACTCATACTGCTCGGGGACGGGCATTCCCTTCTGGCGCCGGGCATATCGATCAGCAACCAGTTCCCCGCTCTCTTCATCGACGAATTTCCTGAAATCATGACCGATTATCTGTTCGTATGGATATCCCAGTATCCGGCAGAGTTCGTCATTGAGATACAGAAAGCGGTGACTGTCATCGAGAATCAGTATCCCTTCGTGGGAGTTTTCAACTATGCAGCGGAAGCGCTCCTCGCTTTCGCGCAGTTTTTTCTCAAGCCGGTGCCGGTTGAGGGCGGTCTCAATCGATGAGTAGAGATCGTTGCGTCCCACTGGCTTGACAAGATATCCGTGCGGCTGCGTCTGGATTGCGCGCTCGAAAGTGACCCGGTTGCTGTGGGATGTGAGATAAACGGCCGGAATGTCCTGAGATTTACGGATCTCATTGACGGCATCTATGCCGTCAATTTCTCCTCCGAGGCTTATATCCATAATAAGAAGATCGGGCCGCAGTTCCGCTGCCTGCCTGATTGCTTCCTCGCCGGAAACGGCTATCCCGATCACTTCATAATTAAGGCCTGCCAGCGTATTCTTCATATCCATTGCGATGATGGATTCATCTTCGACTATTAGGATACGAGCGGTCATATCAGCCTTCCATGATGGTGGTCAGACACGGATACTCCATTATTCGTTAGTCGAAATATAATTACAACTAATTTTTAATAATCAATTTTATATAGTATAATGCCGTGAAGTTCAGCAGTGAAGAGCAATCCGCGGGACGAAAAGAGCAGGTTCCGGTAATCTGCAATGATAATGCGGATTACAATACTGTAAACGGAACTGAAAAGGGGGAAATAGAAAAACGAAAGCCGTGATGATATCACGGCTGTACCGGGTTATGCGTTTATTCAATACTTCAGGTGCCTGATTACTTCTGCTGTTTCTGCTTTTTCTCGAAAACCTTGTTGCCGTCTTCGGAAATCAGCTTACCTTCCTTGAGGGTGAAAATTTTCGGAGCAAGATCGGGATTGAGGAGCGTGACCGTGGTTCCCTCGACTTTGTAGGTGAAAGTATAATGGCTTGAAGGAAGACCGGGATTGGCGAAGACGCCTGTTGCGTTGGAGCCGCTGCCGAATTCGATTGAATCGGTTCCCTGGATTCTGTCCTGATATACTTTGTAATCATATTTGCTTTCCCAGGAAGTTCCGCTGAATTTATCTCCGCATGCGAGAAGGAAAAGCGCGGTAATTACCAGTAAAGCGAGTACTCCATTTTTTTTCATAGTGATGCTCCTGTGTGATGTTTTGTAAGTATAGTATGGTGATAGCCGTGTTACAACAGGCGTCTTTGATCTTAACCCTCACACCATATAACAGGTAGAAGAATTAATACTAATCCGGTAAATACGTCAATGATTTTATTTCGAATTCGGGTTGACTTTTCCTGCCGCAATTGCGATTTTAATGCACCAATCCAATTGAGGGGGATCGCGCGTGGCTTTCGGAAGAGACGGCTCCGAACGGGAGCTGACTATTTATGACTTTCAGAACCGGGCATTTGAAAGCGCCCTGAAAAAAATAATCCGTAAGAGCAAGGAACCGGAAATCAAACAGATTGCACGCGAGGCGCTTCAATACGCCGAAAAGCTCCTTGATAAAATCTGATGACGCTGCCTTCAGTTTTTCCTTTTCTTTTCAGCCGTGTTTTGCCGCATGAGTATCATGCCGATCGACTGGATGAATCCCATCCATTCGTAATCGGGCATTTCCGGGTATTTTTGCGGCAGGAGTTTCCAGTCCACTTCTTTGCCGAACCTTGCGAACAGCGAAGTGAATTGCTCCTTCCTGACTTCAGCTATCGGTTTCTCGTCCATGCCGTTTCCTGCTTCCGCTCATAATAATGTCGTTTCCGCTGACGGGGATATGCTCAACGCGCTTGCCACCGTATTTAACTGTCGGATCATGTCAATTCAAATGTGCAAGGGATACGCTGTCAAAATAAAAACCCTGGCCTTCAGGTCAGGGTTTTTATGGGTGGACGACGGGGCTCGAACCCGCAACCACTGGAGCCACAGTCCAGGGCTCTACCATTGAGCTACGTCCACCGTCTGCTTTATCGGCCGGATTTCCATGATTCACGTGAAATGACGGCCAATGGAAGTGACATTAATGGATAATATGACCGGAGTGTCAACAGATTATTTGCGGACTTGTTTAAATTTCATTTAAAACCGCGCTAAAATATGTTTGCTATGTCATGCGCAGTTCAATAGAGAGGATTTTTTCCGCTGTTATGATTATTGTAATGGAAGAATGGAAATGAGTAATTCCGGACAGGAGTCTGACGTGCTTTCATTTTCGTTGCCGGATGGAAATGTGCTCCTCGCGAAGACCGCTGTTGCCATGGGATATCCTTCCCTCGAAAAAGCCGGGCCCGCAGGCGGCAAAATAGCCGATATGGCCGAATCCGCGCTCGACCTGTCACGGCCGGTATCGATCCATAAAAACCTCACGATTGGACAGTTTTCCAGAGGAGGAATTGCTGAGTGCCCGGACCTTTTTTCAGCAAGCCGGATATATCGCGAATTTTTCAGCCAGATGTTATCCCCCGATCGCATGATCGTATTTGCCGTCACCCTCGGTGGCGGCATTGACGCGGAAATAGCGCGCCTCCAGCGGGAGGACCGGATGTTTCTCGCTTACGCGCTTGACGCGGCCGGCTCGGTGCTTGTCGAGGAATACGCCGCGCAGATCGAAACGCGGCTTGCTGAAAAATGGGAGGAGGAAGGATACCGTTCTACCCGGCGATTCAGTCCGGGATACTGCGACTGGCCGGTAGCCGAAGGACAGCGGGAGATCGCGCGCCTCCTCGACCTTCGGGGAATCGGCATCAACTGTGAAGAAACCGGCCTCATGGTCCCTCAGAAAAGCGTTACCGCGGTGATGGTCGGCGCCCGCGGGCTTTCGCGGCGCACGCCGTGCCATCTCTGTACGGACAGGTCATGCGCCCACAGGCGCGCGGGCTGATATCTCCTCTACTTCAGCACTTTATAAATCCCCTTCCGCCAGTTCTCCACATCGCAGGTGTACCACCGGGAGAACCGCCTGTCCGACGGGCCGCCGGGTAAATTGGTGTGGATCTCGTCAGTGGCCATATCCGCGATGATACGGTACGACGGGGCGAAGGTCATCATCCGTCCCGCGGCCCTGAATATCTGGCCCTGAATGATGGTGGCGCGGCTTCCCGGCAGCGGCATCGGTCTGTAATCGAAGCCGAGGAACCAGGGGAGCTTTCCGTCAAAGAGAAGGTGCGTCATTTTAAACCGCCGGTTCTTTTCGTACGGCACCGCTTTCGTATCCAGCCCCTCCCGTATGGCTTTCCTGAACAGGTCCTCGCGCTTCTCATTTCCAAACCAGGCCGATTTTGTCTTGAAGAGGATCGTGTCGAAGTTTGCGTAATATTCGGCGAACACCGGGGTCTCGGTGAGAAGGTAGTCGATGGCCTGCCGGCCCATGCCGTTGTCGCCGAACACAACCCTGAGTAGCGACAGGTACACCGACTCGAAAAGCGTCGCGCCGACCGAACCGGTTGAGTAGACGCAATCCCATTCCTTTAGAATCCGTGCATTGGCAGTGTCGGGCAGAAGCGGTTTGATGATTTTCATCAGCGCTTCCGCCTGGAGGGAATATCCGTCGTACTGTATCCGCTTCATGAGATCGACGTTCACCTTCTTGCGGCTTTTGAGAAGATCGGCGATGCGGTCGGCGCGGTAGGAGCCCATGCAGAGGTTTATCGGCTTCGATTTCCCCAGGTGATTGAGATCGTTGTTCGCAGTGACGAGAAATCCCTCCTTCGGGTTGTAGGCGGAAGGCAGTTTCTCCTTGCTTACAAATCCCTTGTAATCGTATTTCTTTTCCCAGGCCGGATGCGGAAGGAGGCCGCTCACCGTCGCGGGACGGTTGAACTGCCTGCCGCTCATCTGGTAACCGATATTTCCCTTCTTATCCGCCACCACCCAGCTTATCGGGATAGAATCGACACTTCGGAAGAGCGCCATGAGGTCCTTGCAGGTTTTCGCGTTGTGCATATCAAGCGCCGCGTTAAAGAGCTCCGCGCCGCAGTCGGTGCCGGCCGCCCATTTCACAATGAGGTAGTATCCTTCCGCAGCGGGATCGCCTTCGAGGACGCCGTGTTCGTTTTCATATATCCGCTCGATCACGGGCTCTTTCTTCTTAACCTTGATCACTTCTTCGCGAACTTTGAACGGCAGCCATTTCGCTCCACGGAGGTACTGCCCCTCCCTGCACTTCTCTATCCGGTAGTCGATCATATCCATATACGCGAAAGTCGTTCCCCAGGCCACATGTTTCGAACGGCCGATGACCGTACCGGGGATACCGGGCACCGACACGCCGGAGAGCTTGTTGTCGGGATAGCGGATGACCGTTTCGCACCAAACCGCCGGAAGCCGCTTCACATCGAGGTGCGGGTCGTTGCACATGTACGGTTTGCCGGACTGTGTGTGCGAGCCCGAGATCACCCAGTTGTTACTCGCGGTCATCCGGGGGAGCTTGCGCAGCCAATCAACCGCTTCGGGGATGACAGGCGGTGAGAGCTTTACTTTCTTCAGGAGGTCGGAATCGATCTTGTCCTTCAGATACGGGAATAGCTCGCGAAGTTTTTTCTCGTCGATGCCTTCCTGTATCATCTGGACGATCAGCTTTTCGAGCGCGGCCTGCGCGTCGGTCTGCCCGAAGAACCCCATTATCTTGCCGAGCACGAGCGAGTCGGCGATCTGCCACGGCTCGTGTTCGTATGAAATCAGTTTGAGCTCGAATACCGTCCCGTTTTCGCTTATATACTGGTTAAACCCGTCGGCATACGCCTGCATCTGGTCTTTTACCGCGGGCTTCAGTTTCGCAATCTCTTTCTCCATGCCGACATAAAATCCCATGCGGCGCATGTACCGGTCGACTTCAATAAGCTCGGCCGATCCCTGGAGCAGCTCGGCGGTCCTTCCCTGGATGAGAATGCGGGTGAAGATCGCCTGCATCTGGCGGTCGTCGGCATGGGTCCACCCGAGCGCGAAGGCCGCGTCCTCGGGATCCCGGGCGGTGATTTCGGGGATACCGTGTTCGTTTCTTTTCAGAATGACGGCGCCTTTCGGTCCCTGAAGCGTAATCGCGTTTCCTTTGAGTTTCATCAACGACCTCCTCCTGAATTGTAGTGAAAGACCGTAGACGGTGAACTGCAGTGAAACGCGGAAGCGCTCTACGCGACGCCGCCCGCATGGTTCCCAGTATAATAGATGATTAAATTATGCAAATATTTTTTATGGTAATGTTGATGAGGAAACGAGTAAATAGAAGAAGCGGTCGGTATTGGGGGGATAGAGGATGTCCGGCGGGCATTAAAGGCCGATGGCCATGAGTCCGATATATTCGCGGATCGCCATCTCGATATGCTGTATCCGCGTCGGGAGGAGGTCCTGCCACGCGAAACCGTTTCCGATTGCCGTCCGGTGACCAGCCGGATACGGAACGACCTCCATTCCGGCCTTCCTGAAGGACTTTACCGCGCGCTTCATATGGTAGGCCGATGTAACAAGGATAGGCCTGCGGAAATTCCTTTCGCGGCAGATGCGGGATACGTTCACCGCGTTTTCACGCGTATCCCTGCTCGCTTCCTCCGTAATGATTTTACCTGACGGAATGCCCGATTCCACGAGGCAGCGCCGCATGAGGCGCGCCTCGGTTTCATCTTGAGCGAACGCCTTCCCTCCCGACACGATGAGGGGAAGGCCCGAAGCGCGGTGCAGACGCATCGCGGCCACCATACGGATCATTGATTCGGCGTTGGGCGCGCCGGTGCCCGAGGGATCGGGAACGCCCCGGTAGGCGCCCCCTCCCAGGACAACGATGACATCCCCCCGCGGATTGACCGGGATTTGAAAAGCGTGTTCAAGCGGGACCAGCAGGGCGTGTGCGACAGGTGCGATAGCTGAAAGCCAGATAAAAAGCGCCATAACAAGATGAGCGACGGCCGGCAGGCGCCGCTTCCTGCGGAGAAAGAATACCGCCATCGCGATCAGCGCGGGAATAAAAATGCCGGGAGGCAGGATAAAGGCTGAAACGATCTTTTTCGCGATAAATGCCATTCGGCGGTTCACTTTCTTAATAAAAACGGTACATACGGTTCGTCAGGACGGAAATATCCCCCGTTAAAAAGAGGATGTGAAGCTTTCAGAAACTAAAAGGAACTACTGGTTATACTTGAAAGAAACGCTGACTTTTGCCCGATACAGGATCACTTTGCCGTCTTCTACGCGCATGTCAAGTTCCTTGATTTCGGCGACCCTCAGATCCCGGAGCGTTTTCGCGTGGCTTTCGACCGCGTTTCGCGCGGCGTCTTCCCACGATTTTTTACTTGTGCCGATAAGCTCGATCACTCTGTACACATGGTCCATGTTTGCTCTCCTGAAAAAGTGGTAAATGATAACTGTTTATGGATGGAAACCTCTACTAAGCGGGTCGCCTTTTGTCAAATACAATTAGGGCTGCGGCAGTTGATATGCAGCTTACCTCCTGCCGTCCTTCCCGTACGAACGGAGAAACGACTCGCCGTCTTTCCGGCCCAGATCGTAGGCTCCCTGGAGTCCCCGGGGGCTCGTATAGTCCCATTTGGTGATCGGGGTCTTTTGCGACGGCTGCACATAGACACGGCCCTCGATTTGCGGAATGGAGCTCTCCGGATACGGCCTTGACAGCAGCACAAGCGTCCTGCCCGGTTTTTCCGGCAGGGCGCGCACCGGTACGTTGTCAACAAATCCTCCGTCGAGCGACGGCCTTCCATTCCAGGTCTGGATCGGGGTGAACGGCGGCGTGCAGGACGAGGCGATGATCAGGTCGGCAAGCTCTTCCGGCGTGGCGCAGTCGCGGACAGAGAATACCTCAGGAGCGTAGCCGAAGCGCGTCCCGCCGACAGGATGGACTGATTTTCGTATGCACCGTTCGACCAGGTATATCCCCGTGCCGACAAAAGTCGCGCTTCGCGGCCCGAGCCATTTCGGTATCCTGCTTATCATGATCCTGATGTCAGGGCCTTTTTTGATTCGCGCAAGCCCCTTCCGGTCAATGCCGTGGAGTATCCCCGCGCGGTACATACGGTAATGTGGAAATACCGGCTCGCCGTTGAAAAGGTTCGAAGGATAGCAGTTCTTTTTATTCGCGGCCGTCAGGGCCTTGAAAAACTCAAGCGTCGATTCCGCGGTACCGGCGAAGATCAGGCATGCCATGGAAGCGCCGGCGCTCACGCCTGTGACGGTCTCAGGCTTCAGTTTCAGTCCGGGAGCGACAACCGACCAGAACCCGACCTGCCAGAGACAGCGGCTTCCGCCACCGGCGAATACAACTGACGAGAAAGGAGATTTCGTAGCCATGATAGTTCTATCCGATATGTGCAATAAAAATTATTTGTAGATTTTAAGGAATCCAAAGCTATTTTTCAGCGGATAGAATTTCAATAAAAAAATAAGAGGGGGATGATGATTTCTATCAGGCTGCCCGCCTGAAATAAAAAAGCCCCGCGATAATACGGAGCTTTTCATACCCATTCATCAGCGCAATCAGAAAGCGGGTTTCAGGCAGTGGTATCGATGGTCCTCCCTTTGTTTTCCTCGTTGACTCTCTCGGTGTTTTTCGGTTTTTCCGTGTTTTCCTGTTCGGTCTGCACCCGCGAATTCTCAAGCGGCCCCTGGGGCATCGCGTCCGGCCCCGTTATTGTTTGAATTGCCATAGTGAACCCTCCCTTGTCATATGGTGAAATGAATATATAAAAATGGTCAGATATATTCAACGATTTTTTATTCCGCCGGCATCCCTGTTTGCCTAAAAAAGTATCAATCCGTTTACTCCGCTAACCGAAAAATAAGTAACGACACAGCTATCGCAAAAGGGAGATATCGATGGAATATATCATAAATGAATCACTTGTTCCGCACATCAATGACGGGACGATATCGATGCAGGAACTACACGCGCTGATATCGATACGGGACTTCATCAACAGGGTCTCTTCGAAGGAATATATGCATAAAAGCGCCATCAACTCTATTCAGGAGCGTTTCGGCAGTGTGCCGACGGTGACGACGTGGGGGGATTATTTCCAGACCGAGCTCGCGTTCGAAAAAGTCCGCTCAGGTGAGCCTGACCTGGTGTCCGCCTCAAGCACGGTGAAATTCGATATCATATCGAGCCATACGATCTTCTCTGAGAAAGACACGGCATTTTTTGAATGGGTCGAGAGGAACTTCATGGCGTGCATCTCACATCCGTCCGAAATGACCGACGAGGAGAAGGAAGAAGCACTGCACCTTAAAATACTGCTGGATTACTACGTAAACCTCGGTATCAACGGGAACTTCACCCAGGCCGAGCTGGCATGGTATATGGACTACCGGGAGCAGTGCGCCGTCTGAAGCGCGCTGCCGCCCCTGGCGTTACAACGTCGGCCCCTGGTTGATGAGCTCGTCGGCGTGTTCGTTCAGCTCATCCAGCAGTTCGGTTATCTCCCTCGCGGTTTCCTCATCCACCTTCTCGATGGCAAAGCCCGCGTGCACCAGCACCTTCTCGTTAAGCTGAATATCCGGAATGAGCGTGACATCGACTTCCTGTTCGACGCCTTTAAGCTCGGCGACGGCCCTGTTCCCGTTTATTTTTACGATCGTCATCGGTATTGCCAGACACATTGATCTTCTCCTTGCTGATGTGGGATACTATCCATTGTAGCGCATGATTTTCAGCATATCCGCGGAAGCTGCTCGTCGATCAGAAGCGGAAGGATCCTCTCCCCGCCGACCGCTGTACTCAGGTATGCCTTTCCGGCGTATTCACCGGTGATGTCGCCGATAACGCGCGCGTCCCTGCCTTCCTCCGTGGTCCGCATGAGCTCGCAGACCGCCTTCGCGTCGGCGGCGCTCACGATCATGACCACCTTGCCTTCGTTGGCGACGTAGAGCGGCTCGATGCCGAGTATCTCGCAGACGCCGCGCACCTCGTCTTTCACGGGAAGCTCTTCCTCGAAGAGGCGCGCGCTGAAATTTCTATCCTTCACGATCTCGTTGAGCACCGAGGCGACGCCTCCGCGGGTGGGATCGCGCATGAACTTGATTGATGACGGGAACTCCTTCACCACGCGCTGAATGAGGCCGTTCAGCGGCTGGCAGTCGGATAGTAGGCCTTTCGTGAACGTGAGTTTGTTGCGCTCGGCCATTACCGCGACTCCGTGATCGCCGATGTGGCCGCTCACGATGATCGCGTCGCCCGGTACGATCTCCCGGCGCTGCAGGCCGTGGGGTAGATATCCGATCCCTGACGTGTTGATGAAAATGCCGTCAGCCGCGCCTTTCTGCACCACCTTGGTGTCTCCGGTGACGATCTGTACGCCCGCGCGGTCCGCGGCCGTTTTCATCGAACCGAGAATGCGGTCGAAGAGCTCCATGTCAAGCCCTTCCTCGATGATAAGCGCGCACGAGATGAAGAGCGGCTTTGCACCCATTACGGAGAGGTCGTTCACGGTGCCGTTCACGGCGAGCGAGCCTATATCCCCACCCGGAAAAAAGAGCGGTGTGATCGTGTAGGAATCGGTCGTGAATACGATCCGCTCCGAGCCGATCGGGAGCACCGCTGAGTCGTCGAGCTGGATCGATTCGGGCCCGAGGGTCTTACGGATGACCGAGTCGATCATTTCGTTCATGAGCTTGCCGCCGCTTCCGTGGCCGGCGAGAATTTTGCCTGACATCAGCGCCTCCCGTACTTGTAATATGCGGAGCACGATCCCTCGGTGGATACCATGCACGGCCCGACGGGATGTTCCGGAGAGCATGCCTTCGCGAAGAGCTGGCATTGCGGCGGCAGCATGAGCCCTTTCAGGACTTCGCCGCATTTGCATCCTTTCGGCTCGCGCGGTTCCGGCGGTTCGACCGGGAATTTCCTGAACGCGTCAAAGTCGGCGTACCCGTCGCGGATGACGTATGCGCTTTTTGGTATAGAGCCGATGCCGCGCCAGACAGAGTCGCCGGTCGTGAAGACCTGTTCGAGGATCTCCTGCGCCTTGAGGTTGCCCTCCTCCTTCACCACGCGCGTGTATTCGTTCCGCATCTCGGGGCGCGACGCGGCGATGAGCTGGGCGAGGACGAGCGAGCCTGTAATGAGGTCGTGGCTTGCGAAACCGGCGACAACGCACGGCTTTTTATATTCGTCGGCGATGAATCGCCATCCCTTCGCGCCGATAATGGCGCTCACGTGTCCGGGGATGATGAACCCGTCGATGTTGGCCTCTCCGGAATCGAGGAGCGCCCGCACCGCCGGCGGAGTGAGCTTGTTGCCGGGACAGAGCGAAAAGTTGCCGAGGTTGCGCTTCTTCGCTTCGAGGATGGTGATCGCCTCCGTGGGCGCGGTGGTCTCGAATCCGACGCTCAGGAACATCACTTCGCGGTCGGCGTGCTTTTCGGCGATATCGAGCGCCTGGAGCGGCGAGTAGACTATCTCGACATCCAGGCCTTCGGCCTTTTCATTTTTAAGCGAGCTGTACGATGAGGGCACATGGATCATATCCCCGAACGTCGCAATAATCGGGCGGTATTTCCTGCCGATCTCAATTACGCGGTCGAGGTACTCGTTCGGCGTCACGCACACGGGGCAGCCGGGGCCGCTTACGAGCGAGAGGCCTTTCGGGAAGATGTCCTTGACGCCGGTGCGGAAAAACTCGGTGGTGTGCGTGCCGCACACTTCCATGATCCGCGCTTCGCGGTCGAGCCTGAAAGTTTTAAGCCTTTCGGCGAGCTGTTTCAGTTCAGTCTGGTTCATATCGTAATCGTTCCTTTGCCACCGCGATCTGCCCGAGCGCGATGCCTTCGTCGTTGACCGGGACCTTTTCGGGCAGGCAGACCTCGTATCCGCTGTCGCCGAGCATTGAAAGAAGCATTTTCAGCAGAAGACGGTTGTGGAACACCCCACCGCTCAAGGCAACAGTGCGTATTTCAGTCCCGGCGCTTATTATTTCAACAATTTTTTCCGTGGTTTTCGCGAGCGCATAATGGAAGAGCCATGCGGTCCGCTCGACGCTTTCCCCCTGCCGCGTGAGGCCGACGATATAGTCGATCAGGGCGCCGGTATCGAGCACCATCGGCTCCGTGCCTTCGAACGGAACTATGAACGCTTCCCGAGGATCGTGCGCTCCTCTCATCGCCGCGATTTCGAGTAACTGCGCGGCTTCAGCTTCCGTGCTGATGGTGTCGGCGATGCCGAGGATCGCCGCGACGCCGTCAAAGATGCGCCCGATGCTGCACGTGAGCGGAGAGTTGATACCCTTCTCCATGATCTCGAAGAGCATCGGGTTCTGCGGCTTTTCTTTCAACAGGGGGATATCCCGCCCGTACCGCAGGTGAAGGAGCGAGACGCCGATCTTCCATACCTCTCTGATCGCGCGCTCTCCGCCTGGCAGGGGAAAATACGAGAAATGCGCGGCGCGCCGGAAGTCGCGCCTGTCGGCGACCAGGAATTCGCTTCCCCAGAGCGCCCCGTCTGTCCCGTAGCCGGTGCCGTCGAAGGCGATGCCGATGACCGGTCCGCGTATGCCGCGGTCCTCGAGCACCGAGGCGATATGGGCGTGGTGGTGCTGGACCTTCATGCGCGCAAGGCCTTTCTTCTCGAACTCGTCGGCGATCGCGGTCGTGAAGTAGCCGGGGTGCATGTCGGATACAACCACCTCCGGGGCGAAATCGTAGATCTTCTGAAATCGATCGACGGTATCCCGATAAAGCCGGTTGCCCGAAGGTGTCGCGAGATCGCCCAGATACTGGCTCATGATAACGGTATCGCGCCTTGAAAGCGCGAAGCTGTTTTTCAGGTCGCCGCCCGTCGCCAGTATCTGGTGCTTCGAGGCGTCGCTGTGGAACGGGACCGGCACGTAGCCGCGCGAGCGGCGGATAAAATACGGCCTTTCGTTCTCGACGAAAATGACGCTGTCGTCGGTCTGGGACACGATCTCGCGGTTGTATGAGATGATATAGTCGGCTATCGGCGCGAGGTGGCTGAACGCGTCCTCGTCGCGGAATATGATCGGCTCGTCGGACACGTTGCCGCTCGTCATGATGAGCACCATCTCCGGATTGCGCTCAAAAAGCTGGTAGTGGAACGGCATGTACGGCAGCATGATGCCGTGGAACGGTATCGACGGCGCGACATGCGGGCTCACGAACGGCCGCTTCTCTTTCAGGAGCACGATCGGACGTTCTTTTGAAAGCAGGAGGTCGCGCTCTGCCTCTGAAATTTCAAGGAATGATTCAATCGCTTCGATGGAACCGGCCATGAGCGCGAATGGCTTGAACGGCCTTCCCTTTCTGCGCCGGAGCTCGATGACGGCCGCGTCGTTCCTCGCGTCGGCGGCGAGGAGATATCCGCCTGTGCCCTTGATCGCGAAAATCTTTCCCTCACCGATACCTTTCATGGTCAGGTCGAGGATCTCCTCGATCTCTCCGGAGATGAGCGATCCGTCGGTGCGGTGAAGCGAAAGCCGCGGGCCGCAGACAGGGCACGCGGTCGGCTGCGTGTGGAAGCGCCGGTCGCGCGGGTCTTCATACTCGCGCCTGCAGAGCGGGCACATCTCGAAACCGGCCATCGAGGTGCGCGAGCGGTCGTACGGTATGTCATCGACGATGCTGAAGCGCGGCCCGCAGTGGGTGCAGGTGATGAACGGATAACGGAACCGCGGATTTGCCGGGTCAAAGAGCTCCCGGCGGCATTCTTCGCACAGGCAGGTGTCGGGGGGGATAAAAGTCGACCGCGATTCAAGGACCCTGCTCTGGTCGATGGTGAAGGAATCGTATCCACGCGGTCCTGTATCCGTCGCTTCGACGGACTGAACGATCGCCAGCGGCGGCGGATTGTTCTCTATCTCGCGGATAAATCCTTCGATGTCGCCGGCCGCCCCTTCGGCATGGATGAGCACGCCCCAGGTGTCGTTCCACACCATTCCGTTGATGCGGAAGTCATGCGCGATCCGGAAGATGAAGGGGCGGAATCCCACTCCCTGCACTATCCCTCTCACGCGGATTTCAACACATTGCGCCATATCCGTAATTATATCACACTGATGCCGTTGATAAAGGCACATCTCCGGGCCTTTGCGGACAATGCCGCTTTTTCGCATGACAACAACAGTGCGACGCCATACCGGTAGATGTCGATACATTTTTTATCTGATCAGGGGATATATCCCCCTTATGCTGCTGAAGCGAGGACCTGAGAACAATATTTCCGGATGCAAACATAAATGATGAAAAAAAATTGACAGGTAAAGAGTATCAAGATTAGCTTTAAACAGCAATTATCCATCTCATACCGATCTATATTTCCGGAGTGTGACCGCCATGAAAGCCTACAACAGCGCCCTTGTTCAGTTTATGGAAAAAAAAGCCGCCTGGATGCAGGAGGAACTTACCATTCCCTCCGAGTGGTATTTCAACGATGGCGACCGCGATGATATAATGAGCTGGGAGGAGAAGGAGGCACAGGATGTCTGGGGCAAGATAAAATACAATGTGTTTCATCATAAATGCTCAGGCCTCCGCTACGAGTTCTGCCCCTTCTGCCATAAATACGAATACAAACATGAAGGGTGCGGCAGGGCCACAAACAACCCGAGCTGCCTCCTGTGCGGATACGGAAAACGGCACGGTATATGCGCCGACCATACCGAGGGCGCGAGCCAGTACAGGCAGATACTCCGGACATTTGAAAATGACAGGATTGATATCTATCGTTTCTTCTCAAACGCCTATTATGAGTCTCTGGTCGGCGAGCTTGAACAAATGATCAAACAGAACGATTCCCGGACGCCTGCTGAGCGCTGACGCGGAAGCGTAATAAGCGGCGATCAGGAAAGATAATCGTCAGGGACGACAGATTATTTTGAGTTGATCACGCTTTCTGTTTGAAGGGCCAGATATTTAATAAGTGTCTTCTCGTCGATATGACCGAGGTTGATGAGGATAACTCCAATAAGGCCGCCTTCTTTTTTCTGAATGTCCATGGCCGTTTGAAGCTGATCCGGGGTAAGTATACCATCTTCTACAAGCAGTTCCCCAAGCGGTATTTTTGTCATGATGTCCTCCCGATACAATCCTTAATTGTATGCAGTTGACGCAAATGTGCTTTGGGGGAATGCGATGGAAGGATATTAGTCATACTTCATGAGTTCCGCCTTTCACATTAAAAATCAACTGCGAAGCGTGCCCTGCGCTCTGTGAGAACTCATAAGGTATCAGTATGAGTTCTTTCCTTTTCATCGCAGTTTCCGGATAACGAATTCACGATTCGTGCAAAACAATAGGTTTGGGTGAAATCAGCGTCAATACAATAAAAGTGTTACGCTGATAATTTTTATATATAAGTATGCATATTATAATAATCGATCATGCCTGACCGGCACGGCTGTTTCAGAATCGGAAGATTGGATATGTGTTGATATATGTGCCGGGAAATCGGTATTGCTGGAAACAGGGAAGGAAATGCACGCCCGAGAGGATTCGAACCTCTGACCCACGGCTTAGAAGTGCTACCGAATAAACGCCCGTTAAGCGATTCGATATACTTTTATGTACTTTTACGCCCCATTCTGTCAAGAAAAAGACCATACGACCCGCAAAAAATGTCTATTTTTGCTACCGGGTGCTACCGGTGAGATATGATAAAAAAATCCCCGCAGTTTTTGCGGGGTTATATGTACCCATATACCGATAAACTCACGCCACTTTCTTGCCGTAAATGGCTTCGTCCAGCAGCTCTTTAACCACTTTGAGCATGCAAACAATGTTCCGGTGATTATTTATTATGCGAGCTTCCCTCTCATCCAATTCGCGTTCGCGTTCGTTAAGTGTTTCGAGCAGTATATTCATTTTAAAACCTCCAATTGTTAATATATAAGAACAATGACACCTTGCTGTCAAAGTGTCAAGAGATATTTTTGTCTTGACAGAAAAAAATACCATGTGTATATTAAATCATGAATAAAATGAACGAAGGATTATCAAAAACAACCCTCAGACTTCCCTCCGAAGAAATGCGAGCTTTAAAGGTTTTTTGCGCAGAGAATGGGATAAGTATTCAAGATTTTGTAGGGAATGCGATTAAACACGCCATAGAAAAACGAATATTGCCAAAATCTAAAAATTAGCCCACATGGTGCGTCTTTAATGTTCTCGGTAATTCACAAAATGAATGATGAGAAGTATTTTGAATTATCGAGAATTGTCAGACTCTTCCCACATAAAACACTCGGTCAAAAGAAAATAATAGAAAAGATTGAGGATTTGAATTACGCACTTAACCACTTTGGCAAAAATCATAATACAAGATTTGTTTTCAAGGCCGGTGAAACAAAGATAGCCTTCCTGAAGAATGATGAATATTACAATGGTTTCAAATTGAGCCATGAACATGAAGTAGAATTTTATAGAACGGGAGAAATAGTTCGCGGCAGACTCGCACAAGATACAATAATTGAAGATAATGTAATCCCGCGGAATTCACTTATTGTTTTTCATAAGCGCCCCAAGTATCAAGAGATAATTCTATCACAGCCAACATACATATTTAATAAATATTGTAGATCCGGTTTTAGGTTTTCGGTTTGTGATGATGAAGAGAAAAACCCCCTCAAGAATAATTCACATAAATGTGCAAATATGGAAGACCACACATCCACGATCGTTACTTATAAATTCATTAAGGCGAATCACAAGGACGGCGGAAAGTATATCGGATTTCATAGACGTGAGGGTAATAAATTTGGTTCATTATCCAGTTATGACATCTACAACGATGATGATGAACCAGACTTCCCCTTCGGCATAGATGTTCTTTAGATTCATTCCACGTCTTATCATTTTATGATTGACCTTATTATGAATATGCATATGTTTTGAATATCATTTAAAGGGAGGATTGACATGGCTATTACCGGGAAAATTACTGAAGCATCAAGAGCCATTCACACATTAGAGGGATTACTGAAGGGTATAGCCGCCGATAGAGAAATAAATATTAAAGAGATAGAATCATTAAAAACATGGCTTGATAACCATAAGAATTTTAGTCACATATATCCCTTTTCTGAAGCATATACTTTCATCGATGGAATTTTAGAAGATGGAATTATTGACCAGTATGAAAAAGAAGAGATAATTGACTTCTGTGATCAATTTCAGGCCCTGGAGGGCCCTATCGATCAAATGACAAAAGAGATGAGGAATCTGCATGGGTTTCTTCATGGGATAGTGTGCGATAGGGAAATAAACACGTTGGAGTTAGAGGCTCTTAAAAAATGGTTAACATATCACAATTCCAATATAGGATTGTGGCCATATAGCGAGTGTTATGACTTAGTTAGAAATATTTTAAAAGATGGCAAGATTACAGAAAAAGAGAAGGAAGATTTTATTTCATTTGCAAAATGTTTTGCAGAAGAAAAATCAGATAACCAAGCAAAAGATTCATCTATGTTTGTTGACTACTGGATGAATACCAATGCGCCAGTATTGAAAACGATTGATAGAATTGTTGATAAAGATATAGATATAATTATTCACCGAAAACATTTTTGCTTAACTGGACAAATGAAATATGGAACAAGAAAAGATATTCAATCTCTTTTGGTTTTGAAGGGTGGTTTCGTTGCCAATAGTGTTATTAAGGGATTAAATTATCTTGTTGTCGGAGCGCTTTCTAATCCATGTTGGATCTATTCTACGTATGGAAGGAAAATTGAGAAAGTGATGAGATTGAGAAACGATGGTATTTATATTCCAATAATCAATGAAGATGATTTTTATAACACTTTAAAGTCAATATAGTTTTACCTCCCTTCGCCCTGCTCCGATGTAGGGCGATATCTTTCAACAAACTTAAGGCACGCATTCACCCTCGAAAAGCATGCGCTGGCTTCATTACCACGATCTATACATAATTTGAATTCCTTATGACAGAATTTCGGTGTCCTATCCGAGCAGGACAGGAATAACGCTATTGTTATTATAAATAAAGTTCTGCGCCTCATGGCACGCACACCAACCTATTATTGAAATCATCATGCATCAATCATCAAAGAGGACGGCACCCTCTTGCTCCTCACCTGTATACGGGTATACCCTCCCCCCACCCCCGCCAGGGGGCAAGAAAAATAATAATCCATTTCATTATTTTTAATAGTCAACGGGTCCTGACCGGAGCCCCTCTCGACATCAGGTGCAAGCGCCCGCGCGACGATTTCTATGAGGTTTTGAAAAACCGGTTTACATAAAGTGTTAACTTTACTTGATAAAAAAGCCCCGGTTTTACCCAGGGCGAGCGAACCGACGCCTCCACGCCGGCAAAAGTCTATTTTTCCATGGAGAATGAACCTTCAGCGCCTATAAAAAGGCCGTCAAAGTTGGTCTGAAAGTTGCCCATCCTGCGGCACCAACTTTCTGTACTTCCCGCGACCAACTTTTTCTATTTTTCCAGCTCTATGCATATCAAACAATGAAAATTTTACCCTATTGTAAGGCAATCCCGTCCTCTCGACTACCTGTCCGATGAAAAGAGGCTCCCCAGGCGCGAGCGCGTCGTATATGATCCTCCTCCCGTTCGTCTCCGGTTCCGGTTGAGGAGCCGCCCCGCGTTGCCAGCGATCGGCCGCGCCCCGCAGCTCGTCGGCGAACCTGATCCGGTCGTCAGGGGAAAGAGCGTCTCGCGCGTGTCGTCCTGTCGGCAGGAGCGATTCGTCGACCTCAAAACCCGAAAAATCGAAGTGATAGACGTTATTGTCAATCGATCGATATTGAATAAATCGCATGATTGCCCCCCTATAAAAGTTACTCAGTTACTCAGTTACTCATTTTATAAGACTTTTCCTTGAATGGCCTCGCGTAGTGAAATTCCTAAAAAATGAGTAACTCGGTAACTCGGTAACTATTCCATGAATGGAATTTCATCATATTCTTGAATAATACGCCTTATTCCTTGTACATATTTCCTGTTTCCGGCACCCGGTTCGACATGAAGGTCGAGTATGTCGGACATCATCTGCGAAAATTTGATTTTCGATACTTTCCCCTTTCCGGTGTATTCCATAAATCCTTCATAGAAGTCGGAAAACAGGATCGCGGAACCTTCGCATATTTCGAAATTATCATTGAAATAGAGTTGCAGATCATTGTTGTCCAAAAAATATTTTTTGGTTTCCACTGTTACGGCCTCCGGTTCCATGAGTCCGGCAGACCGCCACTTGATACACCCCTCTATCATCCAATTCAATATACCAGGGAGCTCGGACTTTAGCTTTTCGGGCATGTCCTTATCGGGTGAGGTGAACGTATGAGAAAAGGGAATCATTTTCACGCGCCGTCTGATACCCTCATCCTGTCCCTTTACGCGCGGCCTGTAATTCCCGAACATGAAAATCTTTCCTATTACCTGGAAATCGAATGATCGCGAATACAGATGCCGCGCCGTGACCGTATCGGTGCCCGTCAGGTCTTTTATGAGGCTTTCGTTTATTCTGTGTCCGTCCTCGACTTCCGATGAGAGAATCATCCGTATTCCGTTCAATTTCGCGATATCCTCGCTCGCCGATCCTGCCGCTCGCGCTGTTTTTGCCATCAGGGAGTTTGTCTCGATGCGCCGCGAATAATCGCCCATGATGTGAAACAGCGTTTCGAGTACCGTCGATTTTCCATTCCGGCCCCGGCCATAAGCGAAAAAGAGCGCCTGTTCCTTCGTGCTTCCGGTAAGGGTATAACCTGCGATCCTCTGGAAGTATTCCATGAGGGGAGCATCGTTGTTAAAGATTTTCGATACAGTGTCGAGCCACAAGGGGCACTCTGCTTTTCTGTCATAATTGACCGGGATCATCTTTATAAGATAATCATCGGATTCGTGCCCGTGAAACCTCCCCGTCCTTAAATCAATAACGCCATTTTGACAGTTGAGGATATATGGATCTGTGTCGAATTCTGATAATGACTTGACGAGATCGGAGTGACGCTCTGCTCCCGAAACAATGGCGCGCCGTTTCGACTCATCTTCGGATTTTAGCGCCCATGCCGCGTAAAGCTTTCGCTCGCTCTCGCTCGCCGCATCAGCCGAAAGAGCATATATGCTTTGAATGGTTTCAACGACTATCTTCTCGACCTGGATGCGTTGGGGATCGGCCTGCCACCTCTTTCCGCTCCAATAGTGCCATGTTTTCAGCTCCGGGATATAAAGTACGCGACCGCGTGCCAGCGCCGCGAATATCTCTGTATTCGAAAGATCGCTCGGCCTGAATTGCCAGCTCTCCGGCATGGGAACTCCGCCCGATATCGTGGGAAGCTTCGGGCCACTCTCGGCATGCGTCACATTCATACCAACCCCTTGTAATTCTTCAGTCGCGAGATCACGCTTCAGCCGCTCATGATGTTTTCTCACAACATCCATATCCTCATCGGCGATCTGCGCATTCCTCAGGTCGGCTTCTATCCATGCCGGAGAACCGGGTTCGAGATTTTCGTCGATGCCATACCCCATGACCGAATTGAACACCAGACCGCGCTCTCCCGGAACAGGCTTTCCGAGCTGTTCCCATTCCTCCCTTCCGCTTCGGTGATCTCGTAGTATATCGAGTGCGCCAGGGATTCCGTCGCCAGCGAATTTCTTCAGCAGACGCTCGGCGACTTCTTCAGGTGTGACTTTGATCCACCCGGCTATGAGCTGAGTCACCGGGAAACTTTCACCGATACGATGGCAGATGCCGGCCTCGTCTATGAGTGTGCCGTCGTGAAGCATGAAACCGCCATCATCTGACCACACGCCGTCAGAGAACGGATCACCCGTATCGTCTCCCGTCTCCCTGAACCCGAACTCCGGGGAGATTGCCCATTCGAGGAGCTGTTCTTTCGCCAGTAGATCGATGCATTCTTTTTCAATATCGAAATAAAATTTTAAATCATGATTTTTTTGTTGACAAATTGCGTCAGTTGTGATTTGTTGGTAATGCATGTTTTAAACCTCTCAAGATAAATTTTGTTTCCCTATCGCTTCGCGCTCGGACCCAATCCCGGGCGCGTCGTCGTTTGTGCGCTATGATGCAAATGCACTCCTCCCGACGTTTCGCGGATTTACACGAACATGAACATGACCGCTGTCGAGACCCTTCTGCACGACCCGCCATATCGTCGACGAGTCTACTTGGAATTGATAAGTTGCTGTCCGATCTGCCGTCTCCCCCCTCGGCTCGATCGTCACGCGCTCGCCGGCAGATGCCATGACCGGGGCTTTATCATTACGGTTCGCCCTGATCTCCGGCACGGTATACTGCGTGATACCTGTCTCGGCCGAAATAGGCGTTGAGGCAATCGCGGCTTGTTTGGCAAGACCCGCGGCGAGAATGGTTGACGCGATCGGTATCCTTGCCCACGTCGGCCAGATGGTGTGATCCTGAAGAACCTGAGTAAACGCCAGATATGAGTTGATCGCCGCCTCCGCCATCGCGAGGACTTTGACCGTGATGACAAGCGCCTTTGCCTGATGCCCGAAATTCTGCATTGTCGTCAGGAGGTCGGAGAAAGCGGAGTGCATATTGGAAACCATCGTGCGGCAATACTCGACAATCTCCCTCTGGCGCTTCTGTGTCTCATCCCGTTCAACCTTGACCCGCTGACCGGAGTAATACGCATCAATCGCCGTCAGGTCGGCTCCGAGACGAATTGCCTGGTCGATAGTTTGTTTGTATTCGCGCGCGAGCTGATCGAGTCGCATCGCGAGGCGGCGTTCACCGTTCGCCTCCTCTGCTATGGCGAGTTCTGCGTCTTTCTTTAACCACTCCTCGTCGAATTTTTGGCGCTGTTCGAGTAACTGCTGTCTCGTAGATGCGCCAGCCGCAACAGTCGATGTCATCCCCTGACGTAATACGGTTGCAATTCTCGCAAGCGTTCCCGTCGGATCAGCGGCGGCGGCGGCTTCGATCTTCAGGATGTTCAACTCCCTTGTGATCCGGTTGAAAGCCTGAACGCCAGCGTCTCCGGTATTCCTGAGAGCAATCTCCATGCTCCCATAAACAGTCGTCAACTGTGTCGAGAGCGTGAATAATTGCCTCTGCTTGTTCTCCATTTCCGACGGGGCATTGCTTCGCATCTCATTATTGAATGCACTGAGAACAACCGTCGAATAATCCCACAGGGCCTTTGCGGGAGCGAGGATGTTGATCATTGCAGACAGGCCCTCGTTAATATTCTTGATCCACTCGGGAGATGATGATCCGTTTAACCTGTTGTATAACGTGACAAGATTCCCGATGCTCTCGATGATAACATTCACGTCGTCGGCCATCGTCTTGAGCATTTCACTGAATCCGCCGCCGTTTCTCGTCGCATCGGTCATCGCGGAAACCAGCGTCGTCATCCCAGGAATAACCCTGCTTCCGAGAGCCACCGATTGATCAGAGAGAGCCGCTTCAAGTGCGCGGATTTTATTTGTCAATGATCCGCTGGTGCGCTCTGCGTCACCGCTTGCCTCACCCATGCGCGCAAGTATGATATTGTATCTGAGCTGCGCTTTTTCGGCGGAGGACATATCCTCGACGCGCTTTCTGATGCCTTGCGCGAGAGCGTATTCCTTCATTGACGCATCGGTGAGATCGATAGAAAACCGGCGAAGCGGTTCCGTTTCTCCGAGTATACCGGATCGTACGGCGTTGAATGCCTCCCTCGCGTCTACGTCGTGAAAGGAGGATATATCCTGCGCGACCTGTACGAGCCTCTCCGACATCGATGTCGCGGCCGCACCGATTCCCGGCATAGGCTGTAGTACCGCCATCATGTCAGCCGCCATGCCCTGAAGCTCGCGAGATGACCGGCCTATCGATACCGACAATGTGTCAGCCCATGCCCGAACGCCGGGAGCCTGTGACGCGAATATGGTGTCGAATTTCGACGCGGCTTCCTGCGCCCTCATCGCCGGTTCGATGAAGCTGTCCCATACGGTGCGTCCTGCGCGCATAGCTCCATAGAACGCCGCAGTCGCTGCCGCATAGTTCATGAGTGACGACGTTCCGGACTGATTGACTGCTTGCGCTCGGGACTGTTGAGCAATTAAGGAATTGTAAGTAGTGGTGAGCCGCTTTAACTCCGCGTCCTGCGGTGAAATACCGGCGTTGATAAGGCGTTGAATTTCACGTTGTAACCCACGAGTCTCTGCCGCAAGAGATGCCGTCGGCCCCTGAGTGGCTTGGATGGCGACGGCATTGAGCTTGTTTTTTGCGATGAACTTATCTATTTGTTCCGTCTTGAATGTGGATTGCAACTTTTCAATCTTACCGCGAAGATCCTCAGATGTTCCGACCAATGATCTAAAATCCCGCTCGGCTTGCGCGAAATCAGATTTGATTGTCAGGCTAATGTTTGCCATTCGCACCGCCCGGCTCGATTGCGGCCAGAGCCTTTTTGATATCGCCAGAGGTTGATTTTAATTTATCGAAAAAGTCCTTTTCGATGGCGGTTGCTCTTTCTTCGAGTACTTCATACTTGCTCTTTGCGGCTTCGTATTCCGTGCGATATTTCTCCATGATCAACGAGATCGCCGAACGGAATCGCGTCTCGGTTGACGCGCAATTCATCGCGTGGTTTTTTGCATCCTCACGTAGAAGCCGAACCCTTCGTGCAAATGGCTCATGAATTGAAACCTCTCCGGGATATGCATTTTGAATTTCTTCGAGCTTTTTGAGCGCGTCCGGCATCTGTGAGGAAACGTTTATAACCACGTTGGCGGATTGTACCATATCAAATTTGATGTTTTTAAGTACTGCGAATATGTCATCTCCCTCCCGCGCGGCCTTCACGGCTTCGCGAATACCGTCGGCGCTTCTGTTCTCCATCGCATATCGTATGGCGTTTCTTTTCTGATATATATCAGCACGACGTTGTGTAAGTTCCATCTCCTCGGAGTCGAGGCGGCGGATTTCGGCGACCGCTGTATCATTTAATTCCCCCGTGATCGGCTCGGGGCTCCTTAAATCAGGTGTATTTTTCGGTGTTGCGAATAATATTTCTTGACTCATGATTGATTCTCCTTCAGTTGTGATAAAATTACCGCGACGAGTTCGCGGTCGTCGGACGCCATCGCGTCGCGGAGTCTTTCGAATTGAAAGTGCGCCCGGCTTGACTCGATGAACAACCGCTCCAATTCGGCGATTGCCCTTATTGTGAGATCGTCGTCGATCTCAGTGCCCGCGTCGGCTCGTTCTTCTTTGCGATCCAACCGTGCCACTCCCCGCCCCCGGCTCATACTGCGCCATGAATTTAATCAGTTCGTCAATATCGTCGGCCTGCACGATATCATGGAGCCTGTTGAACTTCCGAAGCTCCTCGTCAGAGCGATTTGTATATTTCTTCATCATGACGAGCGAGCGCGCCAACAGTTCATCGGGGATGTTATCCCATGTGGTTCTATCGCTCATTTTCCGCCCCCTTGCCGCCGACGAGCTCCGAGATTGAATTCACGAAAACCACTCCGCCGACGCTGACTTCTTTCGGCTTTTCGTCCTTCTCTGATTTCGAGGATGGCCTCATACGATCCGCGAAACGTTCGCGAAGTGCAAGTGACTGACGGTATCTTTGTGACGAAAGGTGTAGAAAAGGATTTTTTTTCATATTCCCCCCTTATTTGATCCCCGTATCCATCGAGTCAATTATCCACGACTCGACGCGAGACGGCAAAAACCGATATTGTCTACCGATTCTAATTGATGGAACTACGCCAGCACCGGCGAGCTTTCGGGCCTGTTTTTCGGACACCTTGAGTCGATGCGACAACCATCTTGTATCCTGTAGAGGCTCGAAAACATTCCCCGAAATAGGAACATCATCGATCTTTATCATCAATCAACCCTCCCTATCAGGCGTCCCTGTTTCGCGCAACGTCGCATGAAGCGGTTCAACTCCGCTGTGACGTTCGAGTGAGATTCGCGGCATAGTTCGGAAAACTGGTGATATACCGGCGTCTCGTAAACCCGTAGCAAACGATAAAAGTCATCCCTGGCTAAATTGCTATTTTCCACGGGACACACCTCCCCCTGAAAAAATTATGCGCTCTCGACGTGCGTAACCGCACGGCAATATATGGGCGCAACACGAAAACGAACGGGTTTTTTAAATTATGTGGGAACTCCTGATGAATACGCCGCACTGCAGAAACAATGAAGTAAGGAACCACGCCTACAAATATTTAGAGGAGCATCAGCGTGATTATTGATATAATATTTATTTATATATGAAGATCAAGAAAAAAATCGGCCATAAATTCGAGGTGCCTGATTTTTTTAAATTTATTCAATCGGGGGGAATAATCGCTCCTGTATATCGCGGATATCGTGGAGATCGTCGAGGTGATAGTAATTCTCTGTCATTTCATCAGATAAATGGCCGGTGAGTTGCTGGACTTTTGCGACGGGGATTTTCTCGTTTAATAATAAACTGTTGAAAAAGTGCCGGAAGCTGTGCCATACAATCACACGCTCCTGCCTTATTGGTTCGGTTATTCCAATCGAGCGCAGCGCCCTCTTGAAATACTTGAGGATTGACTTTCCATCGAGGGGTGCGTCCAGTGTTTTTCCGAAAAATATAAATCTTTCACCGTCTCCGCCTGGGAACGGATTCAGGGTGATAAGTCTCTCAAGCTCATATTGCACACGCCGGGGGATAATGATTGTGCGCGCCCTGCCTGTTTTCGTTGAGTTGATCACCTTTCGGGATATGTGGTCCCAGGTTTTTTCAATACATATATATCCATCTTTCAGGTCTGCATGGCGCAAGGCGAGACATTCACCCATCCGCAACCCGGACGCCGCGGCGAGCATACTCATCACGTAAGCCCGGTGGTCGTCCCATTGCGCATTGAAGAGATCCCGCATTTCTTCCGGGGTCAATATTCCGCGAGGTTTGACAACCCGATCTGATGCCCGTTCGATCTTCGGGAGGCCGGATATCAATCCTTCCTCCTCTGCATATTCAAGGATAGTTTTAATGCACGATAAAATATGGTTTATTGTGCTTCCGGCGTACCCTTTGCCATGAAGAGTGTTTCTGTAATCCTTCAGATACCGTCTATCAATATCGGAGAGTGACTTATCCCCCATAGCCGGGATGACGTGTGTATTCAGTATTCTTTCTTTCTCGTCACATTGGCGCTGAGACAACCGCCTTCCTGTCGCTCGTCGATCCTGCGCCCATCTGCCGGAGGAGGAAAAGAAATCGGCCGCGTAATTCCGGAAAAGTGTTTTCGATCTTTTTGGTATGGGGAGAATCTCGGGGTTCAACTGAATTTCGGCATGCTTCTTTGCGGCCCATCGCGTCGCCTTCATCTCGTCATCTGTTCCGGTTGAGAACGACCTGTATCCATTTAGGGTTTTAATTTTGGCGTGGTAGGTGAATTCGCCGTCTTTGGTGTGCCGTTTATAGAGGTAAAAGTCAGAGGATTCTTTCATACTGAGCCTCCAATTTATCGCCGTTTTGCTACCGAGTGCTACCGGCGGATCGGTTTGCTCTTCTTTTGAAAAATGCACGGTTTTTATGCACGCCCGAGAGGATTCGAACCTCTGACCCACGGCTTAGAAGGCCGTTGCTCTGTCCAACTGAGCTACGGGCGCATATTCGGGGCGAGAGGATTCGAACCTCCGACCTCATGGTCCCAAACCACGCACTCTAGCCGGACTGAGCTACGCCCCGAAACGGAATGACAAATTAATGTCGCCCGGCATACCTGTCAATAATAAATTTCGAAGCGATATTATCTTCGAGTATCAAGCTGATCGTAGATCATGCGGGCGATACCGAGATTTGAGTTGCGGGAAAGGGACATCGCGTATTCATCGTACAGCATGTCCTCGAATATCTCCTCCGCCTGTCCGCCGTGGAGCCATTCGTTTTTCGGCACGGTCTTGCGCATCGCCTTGAGCATGTTTCCCACCAGGAGCGATTCCATCTCGATGCTCGCGTTCATGAGCGCCGTGTTTATCGGACGACGGTGTGTTCCCGTCGCGGGTGTGCCCTGCTCGTTCAGGTTCTCCTGAAGCACCTGGTTGAACGAGCGACTACCGCTGTTGCGCTCCATGATGTTCACCTGGCGGTTGTGGCGGTGGTTGGTGAATGTGCTGGTTACGGTCTGTATGTTTTCCATGATTACCTCACTTTATTACCAGTTCAGCGTGCAACGCTCCAGAGTCCTTGAGCGCCCTGAGTATCGAGATCGTGTCGCGCGTCGAAGCGCCGGCGAAGTTGAGCGTGTCTACCAGGTCCTTGATCGTTGCGGTGTCCTTCATGTGAACCGCGCTCCCCTTTTTGCTTTCGCCCGAATCGATCTCCGATCCCCCCTTCGACTTTATCTGTATCACGAGCCCTTCACGGCTCACCATCGCTTCCGAAATCTTGACGTCGCCGCCGGTCACGATCGTGCCGTCGCGCTCGTTAATCACCACTCTTGAGCGGTAGAGCGGCGTTACGTCGATATCCTCAATCTTCGAGATGAATTCGGTGAGAAGCACATCGCGCGGGATCGCAAGCTTGATCTTCCCGCCCTTGGCGATCTCAGGGTTTGACTGGGGATACAGGTCTTTCACCGCCGTGATGATCTGATTTGCCACGGAAAAGTCCCATTCCCTGAGCACGATATTCACTGTGTTTTCGGTGATGAAGTCGGGCTCAATATTGCGCTCTACGAGACCGCCGTTGACCACCGTCGCAACGGTCTTTACCCCGGTGCTGTTCTTTCCCGCTTTCGACATCGTGAGAGGCCCCTGAGCCACGATGTATATCTTGTCATCGGCGGCGCGGAGCGGCGATTGCACGAGAATGCCGCCTTCAAGCGATTTGGCGTTGCCGACGGAGGATACCACGATCTCCACCCTGTCCCCGATCCTTGCGAACGGAGGCAGTTTCGCGGTCAGCAGCACCGCGGCGGTGTTTTTCGACGACATCGCGTCGTCGCTGTTGAGTCCGAGGTTCTTCAGGACATTTTTCAGCGACGAGTCGGTGAGCACCGATTTTGTGTCCCCGGTCCCGGGAAGTCCCACCACGAGGCCGAAGCCGAGCACCTGGTTTTCCCTGAAACCGTCGATATACACGAGATCGCGCACTTTCACCGTGACCGCGGTACGGCTCGTGACGCCGGTGATGAGCACCAGGAGCAGCGCGAGAGTCAGTTGTTTCGCGGTCTTTTTCATTACTGGGTCAGCTCGTTTATGATTTTGTTGAGATAGTTCACGATGATCTTCTGCTTCTCGGCTTCGGTGAGCGTCGCGCTCGCGGATTCGTTCTCTTTAAGCGCAGGGCGTTTGATATCGACCCCCGCACCTTCGCGAAGGCCGGTGATGCTCAGACGAAGGTCGGCAACATCGCGCGATTCAACCTGCCGCCCCTTCACGAACACCGGGTCGACCGTTCCGGATACGTTGAAAAGGCTCACCACGCCGTTGAAGGAATACTGCCGCGCTCCCTCTACTTTGAATTTCCCGTACTTGAGTTCCGCGGTTACCGTCGCGGGAATGGAAATCTTCAGGTCGCCCTGTTCGCTCACTTTCGTGCCGCCCTTGTTTGTCGATGATTTGCTTGCCGTCGCTTTCGGCAGAAAAGAGGTCAGCGAGGTATCGGGATTGGTGGTGAAGTTGAAAGAATTATCGCTGTTGACCGACATGGTGAATTTCATTTTGGATATATCATTGATTGCGACGAGAAGTATATCCCCGACCTTGAGGCTCTGGCCCGTCGAATAGAGGTTCCTGTCGCGCCAGAGATTTTCCGCGTGGCCGGTTATCCACCCGAATCCGAGTATCAGGATCGCGGCGGCCGTAATTTTCCCGAGAGACCTCACATCCACACCTCGACGTCGCCGGTCCCAGACACGCGGCCGCGGACCTCACGGGCGTTTTTAAGCCTCATGCGGATAGTATCCCCCGTTTTTCCGTCTTCGAGCGCCGTCGCGCCTGTCTGAAGGCTGATGCCTTTCCTGTTTATCATGATAGTGACTTTATCGCCTGATTTCACGCTTCCGTCAGTGACTGCCGCCTGAGTGTCCTTTTGTTCAGGCGTTTTCCCATCGCGTTTTGCCGTGATCCTTACCGCGTTGCCGATAATGCGCACCGAATCTTCCCGGCGTTCCTTAAGCATCTCGCGGATTTCGCTCCGGTCGATAAGGCCATCCTCGAGAAACCGTGGATCGACGGTAATTGCGGAAATTCCTTCCGTTCTTGCTTCATCCCCTTCGATACCGCCGAGATCACCAACCCTGATTGCGCGCTCCCCGAGCTCTGCGTTAGGATGAAGATAAATCGTGACATCACCCGCCGCGTGGGCCGCGGAGAGGACCGCGAACAGCGCTATCGCCGTGATGATCGAACGGGGATCAATTCTCATCAGCGTTTCAATCCGATGGCCGTTCCAAGCATTGAGTCGGACGTCTGTATCGCCTTGGAGTTGATTTCGTAGGCCCTCTGCGCTACGATCATGTTGACCATCTCCTCAACCACTTTCACGTTCGACATTTCAAGGAACCCCTGGTGCGTTTTCGCCATGCCGTTGAGGCCGGGCTGGCCCGGTATCTCTTCGCCGGAAGCGGGCGTCGTCTTGTAGAGGTTCTGTCCGATGTTCTGAAGGCCGGCGGGATTTACAAATCGGTATATCTCGAGCTGTCCGACATCGACAGGATTATCGTCGCCGACTACCTGCACGGTGATCCTCCCGTCCTGGCTGATGCTCAGGGAACTTTCAACAAAATTCTCGGGCAGCACGATCGGCGGTTCCAGCAGATAGCCGTTCGATGTAACGATTTGCCGGTTAGAGTCTATTTTAAACGATCCGTCGCGGGTGTATGCCATTGTCCCGTCATAAAGCTGTATTTTGAAAAAGCCTTCCCCTTCGAGGGCGAGATCGAGACGGTTTTCTGTGGATTGCAGGCTTCCCTGGGTGAACATCTTCTGTGTCGCCGAGGTGCGCACACCGTGCCCTACCTGGATACCGGTGGGAACTTCCGATACTTCGGTCGCCGGCGTGCCCGCCATCAGCACCGTCTGGTATATCAGGTCCTCGAATTCGGCCCTGTTCTTTTTAAATCCGGTAGTGTTGACGTTGGAAAGATTGTTGGATATCGTGTCTATATTGAATTGCTGGCTGACCATGCCCGATGCCGCGGTCCAGAGAGATCGCATCATGACGCTCACCTCGGAGAATAGATATTTCAGACTCACTCGTATACAGTAATTTCGGAAGAATTCACGATCCTCTTTAAATGAAAATTGCGTGATTATTATGTCGGGTTACTTTTGATAAAAAATAAAACTTACACTTTCGGAAAAAAAATAAATATTATATTGACAAAATGCAAAAGATCGACTTATAAATAAACTAAGATGCGTATTCAAATATTAAATTATCTATATACAGCACTTGTAATTTAAGCATTTATTGATGATCGGTTTTCGATTTTTCTGATTTTGCGCAATTAACTCAAGATACTACAGGTGTAGTAATAAGCCTTTTCTCTAAAACGTTTACTGCAACCCGATGAAACGAAAAATGTGAGGAGAATACTATGAAACGATGGATTGTGATCAGCTGTATAGCCCTTTCGGTGATCTACCTCTCCTGCGCTTCGTCGCAGCAGCAGCCGGCGGCAAGCAGTCAGGCGCAGAAGGTCAAGGACGGTCCGGGGCAGGTTGTTATCGGCGGGGGAACCGTACTTGCAAAGGGTAATTTCAAGAAGGGATTAAAGGACGGCCCGTGGGTCCATACTTATATGGATACCAAGACAAAACAGGGCGAAGGAAGTTATAAGGAAGATAAACAGGATGGCCGGTGGGTTTTCTACCACAAAAACGGACAGAAAATGGCCGAAGGCGATTTCTCAGAGGGAAATCGCAATGGCGCGTGGGTACAGTATTACGAGACCGGCCAGAAGCAGGCTGACCTGAATTATACCATAATCACCCAGTCGATTGAAGGCATAGGCGAAACGATACGGGAAAAGGTCGGTGTACTTTCCGGAGCAAAAACCACCTACCATAAAGATGGAAAGCCCCAGCGTGAAGAAAAATACGTTGAGGGCAAAAAGAACGGTATTGTCAGCGAGTATTATGAAGACGGACGGCCGAAAGAGAGGTCATCCTTCAGAAACGATCTGAATGACGGAAGCTCCAATATTTTCTGGCCGAACGGTAAGCACAAGGAAAAGGGTTCCTATTCGAACGGCAAGCGTACCGGCTTCTGGGAGTATTATCACAACAACGGCCTTGTAAGCATGAAGGGAAACTACAACAACAACCTTATGGTTGGCAGGTGGCAGCACTTCTCAGCTGAAGGGCTCTTGCAGAAAGAAGGAGATTTCAAACTGATCGACGCGACTGTCAAGGGAAAGGTTGAGAAGCGCAGTATTGAGGACGGGCTCTGGAAGTTTTACAGATATCCGGGCGGACGCCGGGAGCTGGTTATGGAGGTCGCGCTGGCAAACAGCATGATCGACAGCAACAGCGCCAGCAAACTGTATCAGAACGGGAAACTGGCTGGGACTGGCCCGCTCCAGATCGGTCTTGTCAAGGGCGTTTATGATATAATGAAGGATAATAAAAAGATCGGCACCATGCCGTCATCAAGCGCTCCCCCTGACGAGCCGGAAAAGAGCACCATGTACCGCTGGACCGGAGAATGGGACGCGCCGAAAAAACAGGGGCAATGGAAGGAGTACTTCCCCAACGGCAGGCTGATGGCGGAAGGCGAGTACATGGTCAACAGGAAAAACGGCCAGTGGAAAGTATATAACCAGGATGGATCCATCAACGATGCTGATTCCGGAAACTATATGTTCGGAACCAAACGCGGCAGATAAACCGCTACAGGATGGAAGGAAAAAACCTCATGCGACCGCATGGGGTTTTTTTATGCCCGCACCTGCCTTTTTTATGTCACTCTACCCTTTTCATTGTATAACAACATTTTTTATTGACAATTTGATAAGAGTATAGTCCATAATAGTATAATTATTTGCAGTGGATTGTGTATCCGTCTCTTTCAGGTAAGTATGGGTGCGGAAGATTGAGGATAAAAAGTTATCAGGTGACGGGACATGAAATTCGTCTTGATAGGACCTCCGGGGTCAGGAAAAGGAACTCAGGCGGAATTCCTTAATCAGAAATTTGATATTCCCCATATCAAACCTGAAAACGTCATAGCCGAGGAGATTTCTAATTCAACGGCGTATGGTAAAAAATTAAAAAGCCTGCGTGAACAGGAAAAAGAAATTCCTGAAACCCTCTATACAGACATCATTCTTGCTTATATCGATTCACACTGCCCATCGGGTTTCACTCTTGATGGTTTCCCGAAAACGGTCTACCAGGCTGAGCGGCTGCAGGAAGCGCATGCGATTGTTGCCGCAATACTGCTCGATGTTCCTGAGAAAGAAATCATCCGCCGCCTGACCGGCCTTCGTGTCTGTCCCCGGTGCAATAAAAAATACCAGATTGACCACCCTTCGAAAAAAAGTGAAACCTGCGACGTATGCGGCGGGCCGCTTTCGAAGCGCAAGGGCGACTCAAATGAAAAAATCATCCTGAGAATACAGGAGTATTTCCGGGAGATAAACTCGATAAAGGAATTCTACGCGAAGAAAGGTGTGCTGTATAGAATAGACGGCAGCGGCGACTCGCGCGATATTTTCAATGCTATCCTTAACATAGCGTGATCATAATGAAGAAATATTTATTTATAACTCTTGCTGTTCTGGCGCTCCTTTCCGGCTCACGTGTGTACGGCGCCGGCGATTACGCTGTCATCAGGCTCGATGGAACGGTCAATCCGATCATTGCCGAGCACATCGTCAAATCGATCAAAACGGCGGGAGAGCGGCATCTTCAATTCATCGTGCTTCAGATGGATACTCCCGGCGGCCTCATGACATCGATGCAGGAGATCATCGAAGGCATCATGGAGTCAAAGGTTCCTGTCGTTGTCTATACTTATCCCCGTGGAGCGCAGGCGGCATCGGCGGGTGGATATATCATGCTTTCCGCCAATATCGCCGCCATGGCGCCCGGAACGAGGATCGGCGCGATGCATCCGGTCAATGTACTTGAACAGTTTTCAAAGCGCGATGAAGGAGAAAAAGGCGGCACGAGCATCATGAACATCAAGCTCCTGAATGATTCAATAGCCTACGCGCGCAGCCTTGCCCAGCGGAGGAACCGCAATACCGCGTGGGCGGAAGCAGCGGTCCGCGACGCGATCTCAAGCACCTACTCGGAAGCGCTCCGGCAGCGAGTCATCGACATTGTCGCCGAGGACATGGATGACCTGCTCCGCCAGCTCGACGGCCGCCGTGTCGCGATGAACGGAACAACGGTTACGCTTCAGACGGCTTCAATCAGGGCAATTGACTTCCCGATGGACTGGAAACAGCGGTTCCTCAATTTTGTGGCCGATCCTCAGATAGTTTTCTTCCTCTTTATTATAGCGATAATCGGGATCGGAATGGAAGTCAAGAGCCCGGGGCTCATCTTCCCCGGTGTGATCGGCGGCATCTCCCTCTTTGTCTTTCTCATGGCGGTCAGGATATTACCGGTGAATTTCGCGGGAGTTGCGCTGATCATCCTTGCCATTGTCCTTTTTATCCTTGAGCTCAAATTCACCAGTTACGGCCTCCTGACCGCGGGAGGGCTTGCATCCTTTATCATCGGTTCCATGATTCTTTTTGATTCGCCGCTTCCAGGTTTCTCGCTTCCTCTATCCACAATCATGACCGTTGTTGTGTCGATCATTGCTTTCATATTTATAGTTCTTCGCGCGGTACTCAAAGCTCATAGGGGAAAGATAACGACAGGTTTTGCCGGAATGATCGGCGAAACGGGCATGGCGCTCGGCGATTTTGTCAACAACAGGGGCAAGATATCAGTCCATGGTGAAATATGGAATGCCCTGATCAGGGATGGTGATATCAGAAAAAATGATGAGGTAAATGTTACAGGATCGGAGGGAATGGTCCTGATAGTGGAAAAAGAAAAAACCAGTCAGAATCAATAAAGAAACAGGAGGCAGTGCCATGAACAGCGCGATGATGACGTTGATAATTCTTTTTGTTCTTTTTGTCGTTTCCTCGATTAAAATCATACGAGAATACGAGCGCGCGGTGGTGTTCAGGCTCGGAAGGCTCCTTGCGAACCCGAAAGGCCCCGGCATTATCATTATAATCCCGATCATCGACAAATGGGTGCGCGTGAGCCTCCGCACGATCGTTCTTGACGTTCCGCCCCAGGATGTGATCACCCGCGATAACGTATCGATCAAGGTGAACGCCGTTGTGTATTTCAGAGTGCTCGAGCCGAACAAAGCGATCACCGAGGTCGAGGAGTTCAATTACGCGACTTCGCAGCTTGCGCAGACCACCCTTAGAAGCACGCTCGGAATGGTTGAGCTTGATGACCTGCTGAGCGACCGGGAGCGGATCAATGTCGAACTGCAGAACATCCTCGATACGCAGACCGATCCGTGGGGAATAAAGGTATCGCTGGTTGAAGTCAAGCATGTCGATTTGCCGCAGGATATGCAGCGGGCGATGGCAAAACAGGCCGAAGCTGAACGGGAGCGCCGGGCGAAAGTTATCAATGCTGAGGGCGAATTCCAGGCTGCCGCAAAGCTCATCGAGGCCGCCCAGCTCATGGAAGACCATCCGATCGCCCTTCAGTTGCGCTATCTTCAGACACTGCGGGAGATCGCGACCGAGAACAGCTCGACGACAGTGTTTCCCATACCGATGGATATATTGAAACCTTTTATGGATAAAAAAACAGGATAGTATATAAATTCAATTTTGAGGCTAAATAATGATATAAAAATATGAGTATTTTGTAAATTTTTCTTGCAAAATGAAACTCATTTTTTTAAAATCAATTATGTGATCCGACTAAAATTTAGATATTCAATGTTATCTACATGATAAAAATAATCGAAACCCTTCTCGGGAAAAAGGTCAATGATACGAGGGTATTTCCGGTCACCATAAAGATTATCCTCATCTTTACCCTGATCATCCTCGTGTCGAACCTTACCTCGAATTACATCAATCTCATGTTTAACCGGACGGAGCAGATTCACCTGATGCAGCAGTTGCTCGGGAAAGACCTTCGCGATATCTACGGTTTCTGCAACACGCAGCATGAAATCTACACCTACAACCGTGATATGCGGGGATCGCTTCAGGCTATTCAGGAAAAAGGGCTTCACGAGTTAAAGAACAAAAAGGCCATCGTGCTTGGCATCAAGCCGGACGGCAAGCTTCTCTTCCAATCATCACGAATTAAACAGTATGATCAGTTCAATGACGCAAAGTCCCTTCGCGAGATGCTTGATAAAAAGCAGCGGAACGTGAGCGAAGGATTCATAAATATCGTATATAATAATGAGCCGTATCTGGCCATCTACAAGTATAATCAGAAATGGGATGTGTTCCTGCTGCGCGGCGAGGAAAACAATGAGTTTTACGCGCGATCCCGGATGATTTTTATTTACATCAGTATCATCGTGATCATCGTGACCCTGATCAGCGCGATCGTGGGGGTCTTCTTTGTCCGGTTCCTGCTGCGCTATATCGGTATCATCACCAACAGTATCATGAAGATGGTTCAGGACCAGCAACTCGAGATAATCCCGCTCGACAAGGCGCCTAATGATGACATCACCTATCTTGGCGTCGCGTTTAACTCTCTATCCAGCACGATCAATAATCTTGTCACGATATTCAGAAAGTTCGCAAATAAAGACGTGGCGATGAAAGCGTATCGCGAAAGGCAGATAAAGCTCGAGGGTACGCAGCGCCAGCTTACGGTGCTTTTCTCCGATATTAAAAGCTTTACCTATATCACTGAAACGCTGGGTACGGATATTATCAAGCTGCTCAACCTGCATTATGATAAAGCCATTCGGGAAATAGTGCGGTATGACGGTGTTATAGGATCGATTATCGGAGACGCCCTCCTCGCGGTATTCGGCGTATTCGAGGAGCAGACGGATAATAAATCGTTTCAGGCCATACAGGCAGCCTACAGCATACAGCAGGTCGCCGAGTCGCTACGCAATAAAATGCAGAAGCGTCGTGAAGATGTTATCCGCCGCCAGGGCAAGCTGCAGCCCGAGGAAGAGGCCGTATTCAAAGCGGTGTTGCTTGAGGTCGGCGTTGGAATTGACGGAGGCGAGGTCTTCTACGGGACGATCGGCTCCTATGTTCGTATGACCAATACCGTGATCGGGGATAATGTCAATGCCGCCTCCCGACTCGAGGGATTGACGCGGATATACAAGGTTCCGGTTATCTGTTCAGAATATGTAAAAACCGATATAGAGAAGAATGTTCCGGATCATGGTATGGAGTTCCTGGAACTCGATACGGTTATGGTCAAAGGGAAGACAATCGGCAAGAAAGTGTTCTGGCCGATCCCGGCGAAAATCATCGATAAAAAACTACATACGGAGATCAAAGATTTCTCCGAAGGCCTTGAACTCTATTATAATGGCGACTGGAAGAAGGCCTATCGCAGTTTCAGCAAATGTACGCTTCCTCTTGCCGAGGTTTTTAAAGAGAGAACCAAGAATAATGAATGTCCTAAGAGATGGAACGGCATATGGGAAATGAAAACAAAGTAACAGATATCATACAGAGGAGCAAGGAGGTATTCCTCCCTGATGAACTGCGACCTGATGAAACCACTCAGGTGTACTCGCTTGCCGATGAGTTTGCCAAGACACGGAAGAACCGCAGTTTCGCTTTCTTCTTTATCGTTCTTGGATTTGTGACCTCTATCGTCGTCGCGTCAATACTTGTTACCCAGTATATTCAGCATAAGCAGCGACTGATCGATATAGGAATCAGCGATTTTGAGGACCTCAAGCTCAGAGAACTGCTCGAGTCATCTAATAAATTCCAGGGTGAGTTGAATTCCGCGAGAGACGCGCTCGAGGATATAAAGCTTCAGATGCAGAAAGAGATTTTAAGCGTTAAGGACGCCTCATCTCGTGATCGCGACGCTGTACTGTCAAAGAACCTTTCGAACGACGAGACAGACCGTCAGCTTAAACGCATTCAGGCGCGTGAAGAGCAGCGTATAAATCAGGTAAAAGCCCAGTATCAGAGGAAAATAGATGAAAAGGAGATAGAAATTACCGGGCTTAAGGCGAAGGTTGACAGCTACGATCAGAACATGAAAGCCGGAGTCCAGAAAGCCGAAAATATCCTGAATAACTTCCAGAAACTTCATAATATACGGATGGAGAAGCAGAAGGCGTTTTACGAGGGAGAAATTGAGAATCTCAAGAACTATTATAAGCGGTATATCGATACGCTGATTCTCAAGTACAATCCTATTTTCGCTGCGCAGTTGACGCCGATCCTCAAGGCACCGATGCGCAAAGAATACGCTTCTATGCCGGCCCTGAAGGATTATCAGACGGAGCTCCGCCGTGAAGGCGTCATGGCGAAAGACAAATTCTCTTCATTGCGGAAGAGTATCGACGACAACTCCATTCTTATATCCAGAATGCAGCGGATCCCGTATGAGAATTCTGTGCCTGACGCGCTCAACCAGATGGCACAGCTGACTAACAGGATCATTTATGATTATGAAAACCTCTGGTATGATCTGATCGAAGTTATCCGGCAGAAGAATTCGATCATATCCAACTATCAGTATGCCTTTGATTTCCATTCAAAGCAGTTTCCGGAAACAGGGTTCGTTATCGACCCTCGCGATCCGAACAGCATAAGGATCCATCTCAGCACAATACAGTCTATCAATAACGGTGATATAGGCCTCATCTTCCGCAGTGAGGACGAATACATCGGCAAAATACAGTTCGTTAAGAAGCCGTTCATGATAGTCGGCAAAACAATTGAAGTCGCCCAATTCAAGAGAATACAGCCGTTTGACAAGATACTTCTTAAAATTCAAAAGGAGAATAAGGAGTAAGTATGAAACGATATATTCTGCTCTTTCTTCTGCTCTTCAACACGTCGCTGTTTGCGTATGAATGGAGCAATGACAACATCACTATAGTAAGCAAAACCCAGGATGAGGATAGAACATCGGTAACGCTGAAAGACCAGGGAGGAAACATTTTCAGCGTTCAGTATTACAACACTCTTGAAGAACAGACCGCCAAAACGATTCTCCGGCTTAAGAGCGATTTTTACGGCTGGCAGAACATGAAGGTTGATAATCTTAACTTTACTTCCTCGGAAGGCGGCCTTCAGATTGCGGTTGTGCCCAAGCAATACCAGTATAAGAATGTGGATATCAATCAGTATCTCCCGTCGGGGATGCTTTTCACCTATACGACACAGCTTCAGTATAATTTCAGAATAAACGTCAGCCGTCTTTTCGTAAGGATCGTCGGTGATTTTAAAGATGAAAACAAGCTTTCGGATAAGATCGTCGACGCGATCCAGAATCCCCAGGAATACGTTAAGCGAAGAGAACCGGAGTATCTCCTGATGCAGATCGAGCGGCTTGAGGATGAATTTCAAAAGTTGCGGTATGCCGTGCTTGCCCTTCACAACAAGGGAGTATTCAGCGGACCCGAACAGATAAATCGCGACACCATCAGTCAGATCGTGAATATGCGGATAAGCAATCCCAAGATCTCAGTAGATGAGATATCAAAGTCACTGGAGAAGGATAAGATCAAGGCGTCAGACCGTGAGATCAATCTGATACTGAATATCTACTTCAACCAGTTCCAGAAATAAAAGGATTTGCAATAGATAATAAAAAAACCCGCTTCACTGAAGCGGGTTTTTTTACTTCTTACATTCGGCTAATTACAGAGAGATACGGTATCGTCAAGGAAAGCGGAGTGTATCCTGACGAAAAGGTCATACATGTTATCGGTCTCGAATGAATGGAACGGTGTTTTGGTCCCGTCCTTGAATTCTATGATGAGCCCGTCCTCATCGTCGATTGTCACAAAAAATCCCTCCAGCGTCGTGCCGTCATCCTCTTTCAAGTCCTTGACCTCTATCCTGTCACAGCTATCATCAGTGAACTCGTAGAAGCTGTCCTCTGTGGCCCTTTCAATCTCAGCCCTGACGAGCTCCATGAGATAGGTAATGTTTTCAAGCTTCTTGAATATTGAATCGTTCTGATTCATGCTTCCTCCTTAAGAAATATGAGTAACTCAGTCGCTGCTCGTAAGACTTGAGCTTACGAGTAACGCGTTTATCGAAGTTATGGTAAATGTCCCGCTCGACATTGCTATCGAATCGAGCGCCGGATTTGTCGTTATCGTATATACACCATTGCCATCAGGGCCGGAAATATTCAAAGTGACGGTATCGTTCAAAGTTACTGTTGAACCGCTTTCCCTGTAGTAAAAAGTACAATTCGTCGGGCTCAATGTAACACTGGCCGGAATTGTTGGTGAGGGGAAATAAATTCTCATGGTGAATGCGGTGGTACTCGATGGATCGGAGGAAATTCCTATGCCTACATAGTCTGTCCCATTGACGGTGTTATTGAATAGTACAGCATACGTCCCGGATTTTGCAGAACCGGTATTTACGGAATAACTCGTTAATCCAGTCGTAAACGTCGTCGCCTCATTGGGTTGCAGCACGTATCCTGAAGTACCGCTAGAGCTTGAACTTCCGCACCGTGAAATCATGAAAAACAATAACAGAACCGGCAAGATACGTTTCATGGCAACCTCAAAAAATAGATGATATACAATGAGAGATGATTTTGATCATTTTGTTTCCGATTCTCATTGAGCAGGGGAAGTATTTCAGTGTCAATATAAATTTATGGGTTACTATCTTATAAGACTTCTATCCTGTCTGGATAGATGTTTCACGGGAAGCGGAATAATAGAAAATAGACGGTTGTTACCGTCTATTTTCTATGCTTGTTTCATGTTCTCCATCCAGGGAACAGGCCTGCGAGAGTCAGGTCCTTACGCCAAGCTTTGGAAGTATCCACAGGTTTAAAAAAATCCATCCCGCAAGGAGCGTGGATATGAAGGCTATGAGTTTAACCTTATCGTAATCGATATTCTTCAGCATGAGCTTCCGCCATACACTACAAACCCAGAACCGAACTTCGATTCTCTGTAATCTACCTTTATCGACGTTCCTGATTCGGCGAATCGTTTTATATCATCCCCCAGAATGACGTCGATATCATTTGTTCTATAGATGTATTCAGTCGAGTTTTCCCGCTCATCCAGAGCGAGCCCTATACGGGGCCCTCCTCACCCTACTCCTGAAAAAATCATTCTCAGTGCAGGGCTGAGAAATTCGGAATTTTTGAATGCCTCAATTATCTTATCTCGTGCCTGATCCGTAATAGTAATATTCATATAGTTCTCCCTCAGGTATTTTAATATTTTATAATATACTAACACATTGCCGGTTTGTCAAATTTTTTTTAATATATCTGGTCATTCTCAATAAAAGAACACCCCTGCATTATAAAAGGGGTGTTCTTAATTGAATATAACCGGGTAAATGACACCATGTCAGTATACTATACCGAGAACCTCATCGAAATAATTAACGAACCGTGCTTCTATGCCGGATCTTATATTTTCAGGTAGTTCATCAAAATCTTTCTTGTTTTCAAGCGGGAAAATGATCGTTTTCACCTTGGCCCTTTTTGCGGCAAGCGTCTTTTCTTTTACTCCACCAATAGGAAGTACTTTCCCTGTAATAGTAAGCTCTCCTGTCATGGCAATCTGCTTTTTTATCGGTTTATTCTTGGCAAGAGAATAGATGGATGTCGCCATGGTAATTCCCGCCGAAGGACCGTCCTTTGGTGTTGCCCCTGCCGGCACATGAAGATGGATAACGTTCTTATTGAAAAAATCTTCATTTAATCCGTATTCCTTCGCCCGTGATGAAATGTAGGTGTAGGCTATTTCAGAAGATTCTTTCATGACATCGCCGAGCTGTCCTGTCTGCTTGAAACCACGTGTCTGAGTGGAAATCGCGGTTGATTCGATATAGAGAGTGGCCCCTCCCATGCTCGTCCAGGCCAGACCGAGCACTACGCCGGGAATGCTCTTGTCGTACAGGGATTCGTCAAGGAAACGCGGTTTTCCGAGATACTCCTCAACGTTATCGACGGTAATTTCAACGGTATCGGTTTTCCCTTCCGCGTAATGCCTGGTCGCTTTTCGCATTATCTTGCGTATGCTGTTCTCGAGGCTTCGCACGCCCGCCTCACGGGCATAGCCGTCAATTATTTTTTTCAGCACCTGGTTGTTGAATGTGACCATTCCCTTTTTGAATCCATGCGCCTTAAGCTGTTTCGGGATGAGGTATCTTTTGGCGATCTCAAGCTTTTCTTCGAGAACATATCCCGAAAGTTTCATCACTTCCATCCGGTCAAGGAGCGGCAGCGGAATTGTATCCATCTGATTGGCCGTCGCGATGAAGAGTATGTTGGATAGATCAAACCGCACGTCGAGATAGTGGTCCAGGAACTGGGAATTCTGTTCCGGATCGAGCACTTCGAGGAGCGCGGACGCGGGGTCGCCCTGATAGCTCATGCCGATCTTGTCTATCTCATCAAGCATGATAACGGGGTTTGCTGTTCCCACGGACTTCAGGCTCTGAATGAACTTGCCCGGCATGGCGCCGATATAAGTCCTTCTGTGGCCTTTTATCTCAGCCTCGTCCCTCATTCCGCCCAGAGAAAACCGATAGAATTTTCTGTTGAGCGCTTCAGCGACGGATTTCCCGATCGAAGTCTTGCCGACGCCCGGAGGGCCGATAAAGCATATTATCGAACCGGTCAGGGAGCCTTTCATTTTGCCCGTGCTGATGAATTCAAGTATGCGGTCTTTGATATCATCAAGGCCATAGTGGTCTCTGTTCAGGATTTTCGCGGCTTTTGGTATATCGTAATTATCCTCGGAATACAATCCCCAGGGAAGCGACGTGAGCCAGTCGAGATAATTGCGGCTGACACCGTATTCGGCAGAATGCGGCTCAAGTATCTTTATCTTTTCGAGCTCTTCCTCAAAACGGGCCTTCGCTTCATCGCTGAATTTGAGCGCCCTGGCCCGCTCCTCGAACCTTTCAACTTCTGAGGTCTTTTCGTCCTTTTCGAGTCCGAGTTCTTTTTTGATTTCCTTGAGCTGTTCTTTCAGGAAGAATTCCTTCTGATGTTTGGCGATCCTCTCTTCGATCTGTTTGGTGATCTTCTTCTGGAGCTTGCTCACTTCGAGTTCTTTCTTCAGGAGAGTAAGCACTTTTTCGACACGCTGTTTTACATCGATCAGTTCAAGAATGTCCTGAAGCTCGTGCGGTTCCGCTGATGTCATGGATGCAACAAAATCAGCCAGCTTTCCCGTGTCCTCCACGGTAAAGCGGCTCAGAAAAAGCTTCAGTTCCTCATGAAAGAGAGAATTCGATTTGATGAGCTCTTTTACCATCGAGATGATCGCCATGGCGTATGCTTTCATCTCAGTCGACTGTTTGGAGTCCTCATAGTAGTGCGAAACGCGCCACCGGACGATAGGATCGTCACCTATTACCTTTACCAGTACAAAACGTCGCATGGCGCTAACCATGACCTGCACTGTGCGCTCATCGATTGGAGCGATTTTGAGGACTTTCACGGAGACGCCGACGGTATACAGCGATTCTGAGGTGCTCGAAAGTTCTGTCTGTTCCTTAAGAAGAACAGCGCCGCCGATCTTGCTTTCGGTTTCCAGTATCGCGTTGATAGTCGCCAGCATCTTCTCACCGGTCAGAACAAGCGGGATCATCATTCCGGGAAATATCGGTCTGTGCGATATGGGGATAATCGGTATTACATCGGGAATTATCTCTTCAGGGATAATGAGTTGCGCGTCTTTTACGGTTGAATCGTTGTCCATGAACTCTATCCTTTTACTTATTATGTATATAATGCTTTACGCTACTGAATTAACCTGCTGTTGATACGCATCCTTGATAGCGTTGTGCAGTTTCTCATAGTTCTCGCGGTTGCTGATTTTGAAATAGTCCAGCACGTCCTCATCGAGAAATTCGTATCTGTTCTTTCTGTCTTCGATATCGATGAAGGATGACGCCAGATACACGCAGTATATCAACTCCCGGTATTTTTCGGGGGCCATATGGGGGCGGTGATGGAACTCTACGCTTTTCACCAGTGCTTCATTGAAATTCCATTTTTTCAGAATGGCACTCCCGAGCGTACTGTGGCTCATCCCCAGCCCGATTTCCTCGAGCAGGTTTGCGTCATTAATTCCTTTGTAGCCGACCAGTTCTTTGACTTTCTCGGCGTTTTCCGGTTTCACCGCAAGAAGCACCATGCTGCCTATGTCGGTGAGAAGCGCGGACAGATACACGAATTCAACGATATTATGTATTTTAAAGGTCATGGCAAGCTTCTGGGCGTAAAACGCTGTTTTATAGGAGTTCTTCCAGAGGGATTCGAATTTTTTATACCTCGCCTCTATGATGTCCTGCACGCCGCTTGCTATGACGAGCGAGTTTATCCCCTTGATCCCGATCTTTTTTATGGCGTCCTCAATGGTCTCGACACGGTTGATCGTCAGGTATCCTGCCGAGTTTGCTATCTTCATCAGGTTAGCGGTGAGAGACGGGTCACGCTTGATGGAGTCGGCGATCTCTTTGATTGTTGAATCGGGATTGGCGAGTATGCGCTGAATTTCGCGTATGCTTGCCGGAAAAGCCGGGATGCTTTCGACTTCCTTCATGATTTCATCGGCGATCATTGAATGAATGACTGTCCGATCGATCATCTGCGGTACATTTATAGCCGCAATGGTGAGATCATTTTTTTTGGCGATTCTGAAGGTCTCACGGGGAAGCCCTATGCTTTTGAAGAGCATCATGGCCATTATCAGGCCGAGCCCCGCGCCCTCTGAGTCGTCGAGGACGTCGTTGAACGCTTCTGAAATGTCATCGTATTTGTAAGCTTTTTTAGACCGTGCGTCCACCTTTGTCAGCTCTTCATCAAGGATCGGCGAGTTGTTGATGACATGGATAATCATTTTGTCCGAGTGCGCGATGAATGAGACTCTGACGATCTTTTTGTTTGTCTTTAATTCTTCGAACTCGTTATTCTCAACACCGTACGTTTCGTCTTTGAAAGTTTCCATCCCGTTGCGATAGCTGGTCTTGTCATCAATATCCATGCCCCGTTTGCTGAAATAGACCCGTTTCAGGTTGGCTTTGATCGCGTTGTTGACAAGCTCTTTTAATACCGTATACAGCACGTCTTTCATGTAGAGCAGATCATATCGCTCAAGAAAACGATGCAGTATTCTCATGAGGTTTGATTCTACTTCCGGCGTGAGGAAGTAAAACTGTATGTAAAGCTCTTTCGATTCTTTGACCGCTTCCTTGTAATTGGCGGGTTTGATGATGAAATCTTCCTTTCTTTCATCCAAGGCGATACCCCTTTTCTCTCGATCCAGAATACACTGACCGGCGGCAGGTTCTCTTGCTGGCTGACTGTTGCCTCCCCGGCCGGAACCCATAGTATCCGACCAAGTTATAAAAAATCAAACCATTTATTTCTGTTTTTAAGAGCGCCCTCGTAAAATGTTCCTATGCCGAAATAGACCTGATTTTCTCCTGATTCGTTGAATCCGCGGGAAAAGCCGATATATCCTTCAAGCGCCACATAGTAGCCGAGTGTGATGTTCGCGTGGAGTTCCGCGCCGGCGCTGGACCGGAACGCGCCATAATCGGCTTCCCCGTTCCACACGTTGCCGTATTCGGCGAAGACCTGGAGCCAGAGATCGCGGAACATGAGTGGTACTGTCCTGTATCCCCAGTCAACCTGGAAGAGTGGAAACCGGTATTCTATAGTGGCGACCGCGAGGCGGGTGCCGTAGATCAGACCCGAGGGGTATCCCCGCATTCCGAACTCATCCTCATCTGTTGCGACGGATCCGCGCTTGCCTTTCTCGAACCGACCGAGGTTGAAAGGGGCGATATAATCCGGAGCGTTGAACGCTCCCCCGCCGCGAAGACGGAGCATGATGACGTTGTTGCTTGCGAATCCCGGCAGGTACTCGGCGTACTCGCCCCGGACCTTTCGGTAAGAGAGATCGGACCCCAGGTTGACGCTGTAGTAATCCGAGATAATATACATCGTTCTCCCGTCTTCTGCGCTGATTGAAAACGGATACATCTGAGCGTTTGTATAATAATAGACGAAACGCAAGCGGGCAAGAATGTCAGTATATTCGGTGACCTCATAACCCGGTATATACACGGAGGTGCGATCTTTTTCGTAGATATAGGATAGGTAAAACAGATGTGAAGATTGATAATAATTGACCGGAACAGATACTCCGAAACTGCCTTGTTTTTCAAGGGTCCTTCGAGTTGCCGTCATGTTGGAGTCAGCCCAGGGGAATCCATCTTCACCGTAAAAAAGCGTTTCGTCGCGATAGTGCACAATGAAATCCGGATAAAACCGTGACAGGGCGTAGGTAAAATCGACCACGGCCCGTTTCTGTTCGTTATAGGCGAAACACATGAGGCTGTACTGGTTGAAGAAGAGTGTGTCCGATCCCATCGTGTAAAGGCCCAGGTAGGTGTCATACTTGTTGTCGTAGATTTCTTCAGAGCCGAGCATCGGTATCCAGAGCGGAGGAAGGATCGAGCGCCAGATCCTGTACGGGGACGGGGGGATATCGGCCCGCTCCGGGAGTAAAGCCGTGGTATCGGCAAAAAAGCCAGGATCCATCACCGCGGGAGCGATCTGCGCACGGTCCCTCGGTTCCGACGGATAATTGATGAGCGCGATATTAAACCCGCCCGCGTCGTAATCTGCAAACGCGATACGGCTGCCATCGGGAGAAATGTCGGGCGAGAACGCCCCTCCCTCAATATTTGTTATACGGGCAAGTTTTTTCGCGGACAGGTTCAGTTCGTAGAGATTATACACGCCGTTCCTGTCGGATGAAAAAACGAGTCTCGTGCCGTCGGGATGCCAGGTCGGGTGGATATCGTTGAACGCTCCGGTCGTCAGCCTTTCGATTTTCTTCGAATTGACTTCGATGAGCGCAAGATTGGAACTGCCCTTCCCTTCCCGGAAGGAAAAGGCGATCCGCTTCCCGTCGGGAGAAATTTTCGGGAAGGCGATCTGTACCGGTGATTTTTCGATAAGTGTACTGAACTCCTGAAATCCGGTGTCGCCGACCAGGAGGGAATATCGATCACGGTCGTTGTGCACACAGACGGAGCGCGATCCGTCGGCGGTGACATCGATATGCCGGCCCCGCAGTCTGCCGGTAAGACGGCGCATTCCCGAATCGTAACGGAACGCTTCGTTGTAAAGCGAAAAGGAACGGTAATACTCGATATCAGAAAGATAGAGATCTCCCCTGCCCGTTACGGCAAGGCTGTTCGGCTCATTAACGAGCGAGAGCTCAGATTGGTCATTCCCGTCGAGAGAAGAGCGAGCCAGGACCGGTCTGGAGTATCCGGTGATTCGAACATAGTAGAGGCTTTTTCCGTCTTTGGCGAATCGCGGCAGCGTCGTGAAGTAACCGCTTTTCGTGATCCTTTGTGCTGGAGTAACGCCTTCTTTTTGTATCTGCCGCAGATGCCCGCGGAATTTAGCCGTTTCGAAATTCTGCCATTCGTTCCAGAGGTAATTGAACGAAACGCCGTATACCATCCAGGCGTTCCGGTTGACCAGATACGGGAGTATGTTATCTGAATTTTCGATCATTGTGTCGCGAAACCGGTCGCGTCCGTATCTCTGCTCAAGATATTCAATGAAACGGCCTCCGTAGATATACGGTACGTTGCCCATTGGCCAGCTTCTCGGGTAGTGGGATGCTTCCGCGATCCCTTTAAGCGAATCGCGCGCGACGTCCATGCGCATCATCATGTCGACGTAGGTGCTGTTGTTCCGTCCGTAGATGTGGTTGCGGGATTCGGCGTACACCGCGTTTCCTTCGAGCGCCCAGATGGGAAGAAACATATTGGGAAAGCAGACCCTTCCGCAGGTATAGCGCGTAACGGCCGGAATACCGTTGATCATATCGAGGTTGAGGATGTGGACGTATTCATGCGTGAAAACAAGCTCGAGCCAGTCATCGAAGTTGCCCAGCACACTGTCGAAATCGGCCCTGTTGATGAAAATCTGGACCCTGTTGTAGGGGAACGGTGTCGCGAATCCGTTGGCAAGGTCCATATTGTCCACCAGTATCAGATCGGTCCTCAGGAAAGGCTGCCAGCCGGTTTCACCGGTGAGCCTCGCGTGTGTCCTTTCGGATATAACCGCCATGCGGCGGGCGATATCCTCAAGTCCCTGGTGGTAATGGATCCAGAAGTGTTCGGTCTTCAGGGATTGCCAGCGCAGCCGGGGGTCGAACAGGGTAGCCGCGTGCAGCGCCCTCAAAAACAGGCACGCCGCGATCATTATAATGATGACATATCCTTTACGCATAGTCTGCTTTATATTACACAGCGGTCGGCTTTGTCAAATATCTTACGTCGGCTCTTCCGGGAATATAACAAATTTATAAGTGAGGATTTCCGGCATCGGAGCTGTCCCGTCGCAGGAGGATAAAATAAATTCGACTGCCGGCGATATTTTTATTTACAAAAACATCTCGCGCGCGTACATGTAAACCCCTGTTCCGATCAGCGGAATCATTGCCATCCCGCTCGTGAGTGATTCACCGATTATCCATCAGAACTCGAAAGGCCGGGCCGATATCTGATCCCCGCTGCCGGATCGGGACGGCCGTATAAAGGGCATTTGTCGTCACCGGTGGAAATGCTATTCTTAATTTCAGGAAATCAACATGAAAGTACTATTGATAAATCCCCCCTACCCGTTTGAAGAATCGCCGACCCCTCCCTTCGGGCTCATGTCGCTTGCGGCGTTTCTCATCGAAAAAGGATTTGAAGTGCGGATCGATGACTTCATCATAACACCATGCACCGAAGAAAACATGAAGGCCACCATCAGTGATTTCAATCCTGACGTCATCGGGGCGACCGGGGTTACCATGAATATAAAGAAGGGACTTGCGATCCTCTCGAAGTACAGGGAACTGAAGCCCGAAGCGGTGTTCGTCATGGGAGGGCCCCATGTCACTTTCGATGCCGATAACATCCTCCGCGACAATCCGTTCATTGACTACATTGTGCGCGGCGAGGGAGAACTAACATTCGTCGAACTTCTTGATGCGATCGCGTCGCGGCAGGACGTGGAAGGCATTGCAGGACTGTCATTCAGGAAAAACGGCGCCGCGGTCCACAATGAACAGCGGCCGTTCATCGAGGACATAAATATTCTTCCGTATCCCGCGCGCCATCTGGTTAAGCTCAGCAAATACCGTGCGCTTGGCTTCCCGATCAACATGGTTACCTCGCGCGGCTGCCCTCATAAATGCATCTTCTGCCTCGGGAGCAAGATGGTCGGGCGCAAGGTCCGCTACTTCGATGTTAGCCGGGTTGTCGATGAGTTCGAGATGCTTTCGAAGATGGGGTTCAAGCAGATCAATATCGTCGATGACCTCTTTACCTCGAATAAGACGCGCTGCATGGCGGTCTGCGATGAGATCATCCGCCGCGGCATAAAGCATCCTTGGACGGCGTTCGCGCGGGTTGATACAGTCTCTCCCGAGCTCCTCGATTCGATGAAAAAAGCCGGATGCACCACGCTCTGTTTCGGCATCGAAAGCGCGAACCAGGAAATACTCGATACAGTAAAAAAGAAGATTACGCTCGCAAAGTGCGAAAGCGCGATAGCGATGTGCCAGGCCGCCGGAATAACGCCGATGACATCCTATATCCTCGGCCTTCCGGGCGAGACGCCGCAGACGATTAAAAACACGCTCGAGTTCTCGAAGCGCCTGAGCCCCTATTACGGCTACCATATACTGGCGCCGATGCCCGGCACAGAAGTGCGAGAGAAGGCTGACGAGTACGGCATCACTATCCTTACCAGCGACTGGGACCTCTATGACGCCAACAGGGCCGTTTCGGTGACGCGTGACATCACCGCTGAAATGGTGGACACGATCGCCGCGGAATTCAATGAGCGAACGCGTGAAAAGATGCTCTCAATCGCCGATAAGCTTGCCAGCGGTGAAGCGGTGCCCGAAGGCGATCGAGTGATGTACCAGAGCCTCAAATCGTTTGTCTTCACCGCGGATCTGATCCAGAAAGAGCTCGTGGAGAAGTATCCGGGCGACGGCAGTACCGATCCGGGATCGGTGCGAGGCAACTTCGCCTCATATCTGCGCGACAGAATGGACCATCCAGCCGACGACATTTCGTACGAAGTCTCAAGGCTTATTGATATCGGCTGCCTGAAGGTGGAGGTGTCCGCCGGGGCAGCGCTCCTTCGATGGAGCTGACGCAATGAAAAAGCAATCCCTCGTGCGTTCGACCGGCGTTGTCGCGCTCTCGACGCTCCTGAGCCGTATCACGGGTTTTATCCGCGACATGATCATTGCCAACTACTTCGGCGCTTCGGGCTCGCTCGACGGTTTTTTCGTTGCCTACCGGATACCGAACCTTTTCCGGCGGCTTGTCGGCGAAGGGGCGCTCACCATATCCTTTATCCCCGTCTACACCGAATACCTCGTCAAACACGACCGGGAAGAGGCGCTTAAACTTGCGCAGAAGACCTTATCGATCTTACTGGTGACGCTTTTTATCCTTGTGGTGCTCGGGGTTGTGTTTTCAAGGGAGATTGTGGGCGTCTTCGCGGTCGGTTTTGACGATCCATCCAAGATCGACCTGACCGTGAGACTCAACCAGATAATGTTCCCCTATCTTTTCCTGATAGGTATTGTCGCTTTCGCGATGGGAGTGCTCAATTCGCACGGATACTTCTTCACCCCGGCGTTCTCCCCCGTGCTCCTCAACGTCGGATTCATCGTCGGCGCATTCGGCTTCAGCGCTTTCTTCAGCGAGCCGCTCTACGGGCTGGCCCTGGGCGCGCTCTTCGGAGGCCTGCTGCAGGTCATCACGCAGATCCCGACGCTGATAAAATCCGGCTTTCGGATGAAGATATCGATCGATTTCAAGCACCCCGGCATACGCAAGATATTCAGTCTTCTGGCGCCGGCGACCTTCGGGATAGCTATTTACCAGATCAATATCCTGATGAGCACGATGCTCGCTTCGGTCCTGCCGTCCGGAAGCATTTCGTACCTTTTCTATTCCGACAGGCTTACCGAGATCGTTCTTGGCGTATTCATCGTTTCGATCGGCAATGTTATCCTGCCCGAGATGTCGCGTGTAACCGCCAGGGACGATATCGACAGGCTGCGTGAGATATACCGAACTGCCGTTAACGCCGCGCTCTTCCTCGCGGTGCCGGCGAGTATCGCCCTCATGACCATCGGCATCCCGATCCTTTCGGTGCTCTTCATGCGGGGGCAGTTCACGGCGCATCATGCCCTCATGACCGAGAAGGCGCTCTTTTATTCGAGCATGGGGATATCGGCGATCGCCGTCCTCCGTATCACCACGCCGACCTTCTATTCGCTCAAGGACACCAGGACTCCAGTTATTACTTCAGCGATCGCGTTCGTGGTCAACATCGGGGCGGGATATATCCTTATGAAAACGCCCCTTCTGCACGGCGGACTTTCGCTTGCCAACTCAATAGCGGTTACGCTGCAGGTGTTCATCCTCCTCTACCTGCTGCACCGCAAAATAGGAAGGATAGGCGCGAAGGAGATCATCGTTACGCCGCTCAAATTTCTTGCCGCGGGCCTTGTGATGTGGCTGGTGCTCTATCTGATCTCGTCGCGCGTCAACTGGTTCGCCGATCCGTTCAGCAAGAGGCTGATCTACCTCATGGTGCTCGTGATAGCCGGCAGCGCCACCTATTTTGCAGCCTGCATGCTTCTCGGGGTCCGGGAGATAAGGTTTATGTATGAAAGGATCGTGAAGCGGCTGGTCAGGCGTGCCTGATGATAGTGTGCTCAGCCCTCTATCCGCCCGTATGCCGTGAGGTAACTACCCTCCCGGGAAAAATTTTCTTGACTAATTGGGAAATCACTGCTTAATTGATAAGGAAATTCCCAGGTCCTCATCAGATCGAAATCCAGACACGTTAGCGGTGCGAGCGAGTATATTTTTTTGAAATATACAATTTTTTTGTTTGCTAAAAAATGTCGTATGCCCCGATAAGGACAGTCTGAACTGGAATAATCTTATCTGATAATAACAACTACTTCAGGAGAAGGTAATGGTTAAGGAAAAAATATTCTGCGCGAATTGCCTTAATTGTATTGTAATCCGCCAGTATGAGTCGGAGCCCGACCGGTATGTGCTCAGGGTAAAGTGCCTCAAGAAAAAATGGGTGAAGAGGTCAGGCGAAGAGAAGCTGTATAAATACTTTACGGTCGCCAGACGGATCATGGACGACTGCGATGAATTCACCGAGTCAGGCGAACTCTTCCCCTATATAAAGAACCTGAGAAAAGAGCTTCCCATTAAGGACGAAATATACTCGATTAAAGGGTAAGAATGCCATTCAGGGGTTTCAAGGGAGGGATACATCCGCCCGAAAATAAAGGCCTGACCAGGCATCAGAATTTTGCGAACCTGTCCGTACCCCATGCCTGCTACATTCCGCTTCAGCAGCATATCGGCAAGCCGGCGAGGCCCGTGGTCGAAGTCGGCGATGCCGTAGTGGAAGGGCAAATGATCGGGGCGGCGGACGGTTTTATTAGTTCGGATATTCATGCTTCCATTTCCGGCAAGGTCGTAAATATCCTCGATCACCCGACCGCCTACGCCACAAGAGGAAAGTGCATCGTCATCGAGGCCGAAGGCGCTTTCTCCACCTACGGCACCAGCGCCAGGAGAGACTGGTCAGCAACGGAGCCCGGGGATCTCCTCATGATGGTCAAAAACGCCGGTATCGTCGGCCTTGGCGGCGCCGCGTTTCCGACGCCGGTCAAGCTTTCCCCTCCCGAAATAAAGAAGATCGACACGCTTATCGTCAACGGCGCCGAGTGCGAGCCGTATATCACCGCCGACGACATGCTCATGCGTACCTTCCCCCTGCAGATAATAGAAGGTATCCGCATAGCCCTGAAAATCCTCGGGATAAGCCGCGCGTTCATAGGGATAGAAAAGAACAAGCCGGAAGCGATAAAAGCCCTCCGTGAATCGATCAAAAGTCTTTCGATACCCGAATCAATAGAGGTAGTCCCTCTCAGGACAAAATATCCCCAGGGCGCGGAAAAACAGCTTATAAAAAGCATAGTACGCAGGGAGGTCCCCTCACGCGGACTGCCGATGGACGCGCGGGTCGTCGTCCAGAACGTGAGCACAATATACGCGATCTATGAGGCCGTCCTGTACGGAAAACCGCTTTTCGAACGTTACGTTACCATAACCGGTTCCAGTGTCAGGAAGCCCGGCAACTACAAAATCAGGCTTGGCGCGCGGATTGCTGACATCGTGGAGGAAATAGGGGGCCTTGCGGAAGAGCCGGCGAAGATCATCATGGGCGGGCCGATGTGCGGGATAAGCCTCGATACGATGGAAGTCCCGGTGATAAAAGGAACCAATGGCATTCTCTTCCTGACCGCAAAGGAGGTGAAACTCGAGCCTATCAGGCCTTGTATCCGATGCGGCCGGTGCGTTGCGGTCTGCCCCGCGGGCCTTATCCCCTGTGAAATGGGAAATGCCGTTGAAATAAACCGGTTCGATGTCGTGCAGGAATTTCAGCCGTTCGACTGTATCATGTGCGGTTCATGCAGTTACGTGTGTCCCTCGAAGCGGCCACTGAGTCAGTTCATCAGGATCGCGCAGCAGGTGAATCGCGGCAGGAAATAGGCGCTGCCGCGCCATTTAAATGAGAGCTGGTTATCAAGGTATGGAAGAAAAAAACAAGGAAACGCCGGTCCCGCAACTGGTCCTCTCGAACGCTCCCCACATCAGGGACACGCAATCGGTCAGGTTCATCATGTGGCTGGTGGTCATTGCCCTTATGCCGGCAGCTGTATACTCCGTATTCCTTTTCAAACTGAGCGCTCTTAAACTCATCGCTGCCGCGGTGCTCTCCTCAGTCGCCGCGGAGGCCGCCTACCAGTTCATCATGAGGAAGGATATAACCGCGGCGGACGGATCGGCGGTGCTGACGGGGCTTCTGCTCGCAATGAATGTTCCGCCGCAGGCCCCGGTATGGATGGTATGCATCGGATCGGTGTTCGCCATTGTTATCGCCAAGCAGCTTTTCGGCGGCCTCGGTTTCAATATCTTCAATCCGGCGCTTGCCGGAAGGGCGTTTCTCATGGCCTCATGGCCGGTCTATATGACGACAGGATGGCACCACTTTTCGCCGGCAAACATTCTGTCAGGCTCTATCGCCAACACGGGAGGCCTCCCGCAGGGCGCTTTTGACGCGATCACTTCCGCCACTCCGCTTGCCGTCCTGAAGGAAGCTCCGAAAATGCTGTCGGACTACAACCTCAGCCCGGACGCGCTCTATCACACGATACTGTCCAGGGGGATGCTTAAAAGCCTGGCAATCGGCAATATCGGCGGCTGCATCGGCGAAACATCGGCTCTCCTGCTCCTTGCGGGCGCGCTGCTGCTCCTTTACAGGCGGATTATTACCTGGCATATCCCGTTCTCCTATATCGGGACCGTCGCGATCATCATGCTGGCGTATTACAGCTTCAAATACGTTCCGGGGGGAGAGAACGTTCCGTATTTCCAGTACAGAATGACCCTCTACCATCTCCTTTCAGGCGGGCTTGTCCTCGGGGCGTTTTTTATGGCGACCGATATGGTGACTTCCCCCGTAACGAAAAAGGGCATGATCCTGTTCGGGATCGGCTGCGGTGTCATCACATCGGTGATACGCCTCTGGGGTGGATACCCTGAAGGGGTTTCCTATTCCATCCTCCTCATGAACGCCACAGTGCCGCTCATCGACCGGTATGTACGCCCGCGTGTTTTCGGCACGATATCAGGAAAATAGGACAATGACGCGATGCTCTTCAACGATATCATAAAACCGGCGCTCGTCCTCGCGATAATAGGGTTTGTCGCCACGATGGCCCTTTCTCATATCAATAAGATCACGAAGGCGAAAATCGAGGCGCGCATCGAGATCGGCAAGGAAGAGGCGCTCCGCCGCGTTCTGCCCGAAGGGCTCGGATACCGGATCATCGAAAAGGGAAAGAAGGTTACGATCGACGGGAAGGAGTTCGTCTACTCGATCGCCGAAAAGCAGGAAGGCGATAAGACCGTACGGGCGTATGCGTTTGAAACATCGAAAGCGGGCTACAGCGGCCAGGTGCGCTCAATGGTAAGCGTTGATGAGGCCGGAAAAATAATCGCGCTTACGGTCATCCAGCAGGCGGAGACCCCGGGGCTCGGCGCGCGGTCGAAGGAAGCGGCAAGCAACGAAACGTTCCTGCAGCATATACGCAACCTGCGTAACGGCGCACCGGCGCCTGCGCCCTCTGCTCCATGGTTTGAACAGCAGTTTTCCGGGCTTGATACCGCCAGGTCGATCGCCATATCGAAAAAGGGAGAATGGCGGGCGGACAACGAGGCGCTTCGCCAGGGACTTCTCGGCGAGAACGCCGTTTCCGCGATCACCGGGGCAACCATTACCACAAGGGCGGTGCGTGACAGCGTTGAGGAAGGTGCGCGGCTGCTCAGGAAAGCCGTCGAAATGGAAACGCCGCCTAACGGGGAGAAGAAGAAATGAAATACCTGAAGCTCATCGCCGACGGCGTATGGAACAGAAACCCTATCCTCGTCCTGGGGATCGGCATGTGTCCCACGCTTGCCGTGTCCACCTCCGTCTCGAACGCGCTCTGGATGTGCGTGGCGACCACCTTTGTGCTTATCTGCTCGAACATGCTCGTTTCCATGGTCAAACGAATGGTGGCCGAGCATGTCAGGATACCGATCTTCATCACGATCATCGCCTCGTTCGTCACCATCGTCGAGCTGTCGCTCAAGGCGTTCCAGCCGCAGGTCGATAAGGCGCTCGGCATCTATATCCCCCTGATCGTCGTCAACTGCATCATTCTCGGCAGGTCGGAAGAGTTCGCGTCAAAGAACCCCGTCGTGGACTCGGCGTTTGACGGGCTGGGCATGGGGCTCGGGTTCGGCTTCACGCTTACGGTCCTCGCTTTTTTCAGGGAGTTGCTCGGATCGAACAAACTTCTCGGGTACACCCTGATACCGGGGATGCAGCCTTCGCTGGTAATGATCATGGCGCCGGGCGCGTTCTTCATCCTCGGGTTTATGCTGTGCGCGATGAACTGGATCAAATCAAGGAAGAAGGGATAGCCCAATGGAACTCAACGTGCTCTTCACGATCCTCATATCGACGATTTTCATCAATAATTACGTGCTTTCGCAGATACTTGGACTGTGCCCGTTCCTCGGCGTTTCAAAGAAAATCGATTCCGCGATCGGGATGGGGCTTTCAGTGATCTTCGTCATGGGGATGTCTTCCTTCTGCACCTATTTTGTTTACAAATATGTCCTCGTGCCGTTCGGGATCACCTATCTCAAAACCATCGCCTTCATCCTGATCATCGCGGGGCTGGTGCAGCTCGTCGAGATGATCCTTGAAAACATCTCGCCGGAGCTTTATCAGGCGCTCGGCATCTTCCTGCCTCTCATCACGACCAACTGCGCGGTGCTTGGCGTCACGGTCCTGAACATCGAGGCTGGCTTTTACAACGCGAACCTGGGCCTGCTCAAAAGCGTCCTCCAGGGCGTCGGCGGAGGTGTGGGATTCCTGCTGGCGCTGCTTCTAATGGCCGGGATACGGGAGCGGCTGGAGCTGGCACGTGTGCCTGAATACCTGAAGGGCCTTCCCATCACCTTCATCACCACCGGGCTTCTCGCACTGGCGTTCATGGGATTTTCAGGAATGAAGATATAAGGGCGGTCACACAAACGGTAGTTTTTGTGATGACTCTGAATCCGTGCGGCCGCGAGGATTCAGAGAAAGAGCCGGTAATAGACGAGCAGTATGTCCCTTCCCCACAGGACGGAGACCGCCAGTCCCGCCGTAAGGAACGGCGCGAACGGTATCCGTATCCGCAGTCCCCTGCCTTTCCTGAGCGCGTAAACGAGCCCGATGAGCGAGCCGGAAACGAGCGCGACCTCGAGGACGAGGATGGCGGATTCTATCCCCGACACCAGGCCGATCAGGGAAGCGAACTTCAGGTCACCCCCGCCGAAGCTTCCCGGAAAGATGAACATCACCACAAGAAAAAAGACGAACATCAGGAGGAATCCGTATACGCTGTCGCGGATGGAGCTGTGCAGCACGACCGGATAGATCGCGAGCAGGCCGAATACAACAAGCAGCGGATTCGGGATGGTGAAAACCATGATATCGACTGTCGAAAGCGAAATGGCTGTCGCGAGAAGAAGGAAGAGCACGAATGCCTCCACGCCGGTGCCAAGCCTTACGGCGCACAGCAGGGCGCAGGCGCCGTATACAAGCTCCGCGAGCGGATAGCCGATGGAGATCCTCTTTCGGCATGACGCGCACCTGCCCCGGGCTATAAGGTAGCCGGCGAGCGGAAGGAGCCGCAGCGGATCGACCGGCGTCGAGCAGTGCGGGCAGCGCGACCTCCCGAGAAGGGCACGCGCGCCGCTGCGGGCGAATTCGCCGTTTGCGAATCGCACCGAAAGGGTGTAGAAGAAGCTTCCCCACACCGCGCCGAAGATAAAGACCAGGAAATTGAATACCGCGTGCACGTGCCGATACCGCTATTTCGAAGCCGAAGGAAGCGCCGTGCCGTCAGCGGCCGGCCGGCCGAGAAGCGTCAGGCGCATCCTGTCCCTGTCGCTTTCAATCCAGGTTTTGACGTCGCGGACAATGATGCGTTTGTCGGAGACGCCGCTGTCGCGGAGGATTCCCGCCACGTTCTTGAGGCGGACCTGCCACTTGTAGATGGCGAACGAGTCGTTTGCAAATCCGGAGAACCCCTCAACGCCTATGGGCAGCGGCGCAAACACCGAGGCCGTGGCGGCGAATCGTTTGAGGGAATCGGCGGTCTTTGAGTCTATGTCGGAGCCGTCTTTCGTGAAATCGATAGAGAGGGCGCCGGCGACGGGAACAAGCTCTCCCGCAGAACCGGTTTTGAAATCGAACTCGAAGGGAGGCCCTGCCTTCTTTTTTGCGTAGTCGCCGGCGGTCATGATAAGCGGCGTGGTGTTTCTCGCGATATTGGCATTGCCTTTATGCGCGAGCCGTTTCTGGCGGTCCCAGGTCTGCTCTGCGAGCTCAAACACCTGCGTGAACCCGGAGCGGGACGCCCCATCGAGCTCGAAAAATGAGCGGTTCTCGAAGAAATCGGCGAGGAGTACATTGTCATAAAGGTCCTTCGCGGCATCGTCGGAAATGCCGTAGGAGTTTGCCATGAGCCTGATCGCGTCATCGCGCTTCTCCTTCGCCTGCGCCACGCCCTCGAACCAGCCCTTCATGAACGAGGTGATAAGTTCCCGGTTGGCTGCAATAAATCCCTCGCGGGCAAGAAAGACACCGGGCATCAGCCGGGGGGCATATCGTGTGGAAAGGATAATCCTGGACTGTCCTGAATCCGATTGCGTATTATGTATGAAGGCCTTTGAAACCGCGCAGGCCCTGGCGCGGCCTTTTTGAAGGAGCGTCATGCTGTCGGTATCGGAGTTGGTGAAACGCCAGCGGACATCGGTGGCGTTAAGGCCGTTTGCGTTCAGCCAGTAGAGTAAGAGGAAGTGCCCCCTGCCCCCCTCGACACAGGCGATATCCGCCTTCTTGAGGTCAGGCGCCGCGAGGGATTCCCGTGCGTAGATTGCCTCTTCGCCGTAAGACCACGCGTAGTGCAGAAAAGCTGTCGGATTGGCTCCCGTCAGGGACGGATACGCCCGGGCGTAAGTGGCCGCGTCGGCCCACACGATATCGGCGCCGGTTTCGCGGCAGAGCATCATGCGGCAGTCGTCCCAGTCCTCGACGGGAACGAACTCAACCTGGATGCGGTGGTTTTTGAAAAAATTGCAGTCGCGGTTTGCCTTGAGGCCGTTGTTTTCGACCAGGCCGCCGATAAAGCCGCCGCCGTAGTAGATGGCGACCCGCAGAGGTTTTTCGGGATCGTGTGTGTCGCCGGAACCGTGGAACGGATTAACGATGACCGCCTGCTCTCCGCATCTGCTCGAGTTGCGGCCGGTGAAGTAGAAGACGGCCCAGAGGAGCAGGCCCGCGAAGATGAAGAGAACGATCCTTCCGAATAAAGTTATATGTACGCTTTTCATAGTCCCCGGGATTTCAGTAGTATATCAGACGGGCGGACAACCGCGCATGATCTGCAGGCGTTTCAACGGCCGGTACGGCCTCAAAAGGAGATGTAGTAATTCAATCCGAACAGGATGAAGTCTCCCCGCACCTGAATGCTCTTCATCGGTGTGGTGATTTCGACATCGTTCTTATCCACCCCGTCGTTCTCGATAGGTTGGGAGCGTCCTTCCTGGTGGATCCACTCAACGGAGAAGGTGAACTTGTCCTGTACCGGTATCTCGGCTCCGACAAGGAAGTGGTAGCCGACAAACGTGCCGGTGTAGCGGTCACGCTTGTTCGTCGAGTCGAAGTAGAACGCGGGCGGACCGGTCGGGGCCGGGTTCGACTGCGTTATCGACACGCTCGCGAGGTGGAGCGTCGGTCCCGCGCCGACATAAAAATGCGTATGGCGATTCAGAGGCACGAGGATGCCGATTGTCGCAGGAAACGAGTTCTGGTACGTCTTGATCCTGATCGTGTTCTTCTCGGCGCCGGAAGCCGTAATGCTGCCGGTGATGTTCTGCATCGGGGCGCTGTAGTGGTTCCCTATCCTGAACAGGAAGAAGTTGAACTGGTAGCGCAGGTTGAAGCCGAACACGGGAGCGTACGGAACGGACATCTGCTGGATATCGGCGCCGGCATTGTCCTCCCGGTAGCCTTCCATCTCGAGGTTGAACCGGTTGATCGTGTTTTCAAGACAGTTCGGGTCGTAGGTAAATCCGCCGTTCACGCCGATCGCGAACTCTCCGATCGCGTACGCCGGCACGCCGGAAAGCGCGAAGAAGAGCGCGAATACCGCCGCGCAGAGAAGGAGCTTCGCTGAAGAGCCCCTCATTCCCCGCCCGCCTGAAGGCATGTTACCTGTCATGTTCCTCATATCCGTCATCATATCGATAAGAAGTAGAATGTCACGCCGAGATTGAAGCGATAGCCGCTGAAATCAAGCCGCGCGAAGTCCTTGCCGCCCGTATTAGATCCATCGGAGAGCACTTTCGAGGTGCCCCGGTAGTAGAGGAGCGATGAGGCCATGGCGATGCGGTCGGTCAGGAAATATTCGCCCTCGAGCAGCATCACCACCGGCAGGCCGTATCCCGTGAAACTCCCCTTCCACTGGCCCGCGGTGGATTCGAAGCTGTACTGGTACTGGCCGTACGCGTAGGCGATGCCGCAGTTGAACGATATCTTTATGTCCTTCCAGAACGGGATCACGAGCCCGAACGTCAGCGGCGCGTCGATAGCCCAGAAGGAGTATTCGCAGTCAAGCGCGGTATTCACGCCGCCCTGGAGATACACGGTCGTGCCGGTGCCCCCGAGATAGGAACGGGTATAGTTGCAGGCGATACGGACCTGGAAATAGTCATAGAGGAGCGTCTTGAACATGCCGCCCGCGGAAAAGCCGGTAAGCGGTTCGATCTGTGTTGTTGAAACCGCGTCGTCTTTGCGGTTCATTCCGTAGATGCCGGTCGACGAATCGAAGACCGACTCGTGCTGGTAGGTGAAGAGGTTTCCGCCGAGCGACGGCGCGATGCCAAAATAGGCGCCCACGGCGTAATTCACGTCGGCGGCGAGCGCGGGCGCGAGGAGGAACGGCAGGATGAGCAGTGTCAGCAGTATTCGCTTCATGGCACCCTACAGAAGGTAATACATCACGCCCAGGAGGACGCGGTGTCCCGTGTAATCGACGTAATAGTTCTTCCACGATCCCGTGGTCTGCACCTGCGCGTCGGAGCGCGCGTCAAAGTATTCCCACTCCATGTAAAGCCTGACTTCGGGGAGGAGCTTGAACTCGATGCCGGTGATAAAGCCGTAGCCGTAACTGATCGCCGAGATGTCCTCCGAGGTGCCGGAGGCGAGCTTCACGTCGCCCGAGGTGATGAAATACGCCATCCCTGCTCCCATGTAAAACTCACCGCGCTCCCTCACGGGAAAGCGGAAGCCGAGGAAGCCGGGCACGCAGACATATTTGATCGAGTAGCTGGCGACTGTGTCAGAGTTTTCGAGCACCTTGCCCCTGTTGAGCACATAGGAATAATCGAAGCCGGTGCGGAGGAAGACGAAGCCGATATTGGCCTTGAACGAGAAGCCGAGCAGGAGGCTGTTCTGGGGATCGGTCATGGCCGAAGGGTTCTGGTCGGAGAAATTGCCGACATCGTGATGCGCGCCGATGTGGACGCCAAGCCCGATATGCTCTTCGGCAGAGGCCGCGGAAGCCGAGAAACAGGCAAACACCGCGAGCGAAACTATGAGCTTCCTTACCATTACCCTCTCTTCTCGTGTCGGAATGCGCGGCAGTACGACAGTGCGACCCGGAGATCGAAGTACACGGTTAGAGTGTATACGGCCCGAGGCCTTTTTAGTCAAGACAAATATGCCGCGCGGAGTATGCAAAATTGTATTTTTTGCCCGATTTAGTATTTGCAAATTTCCATGCGGCGGATACAGTTCACCGGCATAAGAGAGGCCCTGCGATGTTTGAAGAATACCCCAAGACGATAGTACTCAAGGACCGGAGCGAATGTGTCCTCCGGCCGGCGCGCGAGGATGACCGGGAGGCGATCGCCGATTTCTTCACCCGCGTGTCGGGCGACGACCTCTGGGTGCTTTCGAAGGACCTGACCGACGCGGCCTCGCTTGACAGCTTCATACGGTGCATGGACCCGAAGGAGAACGTGCATATCGTCGCGCTCGAGGGCGCGGTGATCATAGGGATGGCGATCCTGCATTACACGCCGTTCGGCGCGCGCCGGCATATCGGGGAGATCACCGTCCTCGTGGACCCGGCGCACAAGAGCAGGCGCCTCGGGTCGTGGATGATGATAGAGCTCGGGACCGTTGCCGCGCACCTGGGGCTGGAGGTGCTGAAGATTGAGCTTGTCGTGGGAAAGGACGACGCGGCGATCATCGCGGCGAAGCGCGCGAATTTTATCCCCCAGGCCACGCTTAAAAACTTCCTTGAAGACAGGAACGGAAAGTGGGCCGACCTGGTGATCCTGATAAAGGAAATCCACGAGTCGTGGAGCGACTACTGAGGGTTATATCCCCCCGAAAAGCGTCTCCGCCTTCTTCTTGCCGGTGGTGCGCTCGTAGTCGGCATAGTCGACGAAGATCAGCCCCGGCATCTTCTTTTTGATGCGCGTCATGATCTCGAAGCCCTTGCCGCCACCCTGCGCCGATTCGCGCGAGGTGACGTAGCGGAACTCGCGCCCGCACTTGGTGCATTTGGTCAGGTTGTCTATCCTCATGCCCATCTCCTTGCATCCCGGGCAGAACCCGAACCTGTCATCGACGATGATGATATGCTCCTGCACGTCCTTGATATCCACCTCGGTCCAGATACGGATATAGTCCATACTCACCTCCCCTGTTTGTAGCCGATCATGAGCTGCCACGCCTTATCGGAGATCTGCTCAACCGCTATGTTGGTGAAGCCCGCCTTCGTGAGCCACTCCGCGTACTGAGCGCGGGTGTAGATATCGCCGCGGGGGCTCTGGACGATCATGTGCAGGGCGACCGTCGCTCCAAGGTAGCTCTCGCCGCGAAGGTTGTCGAAGACGACGACGATGCCGTCCCCGTTCAGGTGCTCGTAGCACATGCGGATGATCTTCTCGTTGTCCTCGGGAGACTGGCCGTGGCAGATGTTGCCGAGGAAGGCGATATCGTACTTTCCGTCCGGAAGCTCCTTCGTCGCGTCGCCGCCGACCACCTCGATCCCCTTCACTTTCGAAAGGCGATCCTTCGTGACGGCGAGCGATTCGGGCAGGTCGAAGACGATCGCTTTCATGCCCCTGCGCACGAACTCGAGTGACATCGTTCCCGGCGCGCCGCCGATGTCGGCGACCACCTTCGGATCGCGACCGTGACAGCGGATGCATATATCCACGATCTCGGGGGCTATTTTCTTCTTCCAGGGAGAGTTCATCCCCTCGATGAAATCCTTCATCGAGAAGTCCTTATAGCTCGACTTGTTCGGCTCGCCGTGCTTCAGGACATACGGAAGGCTCTGCCAGGGGTTCACAAGGTAAAGGAGAAAGCTCCAGAAATCGCCCTCGTATTCGTCGCCCTGGCTGTCCACCAGGCGGTCGAATGTATCCTTCGTTACCCGGTAGGTGCCGCTGTCGGAGGTGAGGTAGCCCATCTCGACGAGCGCCTCGAGAAGCACGAAGGTGCAGCGCTCATCAAACGCCATCCGCTTCGCAAGCCCGGCGGCCGTGTCCGGCTGTTTGTGCAGCTCGGTAAATACCCCGGCCCGGTGCGCCTGGCCGGCAAATATCGTCTCCTCAAGGGCTTTCTGAAGCTCGCGTATCCGCACGTCCTCTCTCCTCTCCTTTCCGCGTCTGGCCTGTGGCAGGGCGCGCGAAACGGATTTCGTTGGTCTTGTCGCGGCCTTTGGCGCCGCGGGTCTTTACTTTTAACCGCGAGGCGATTACGTCAATGATTTTTTCAAAGGGGGGATACAGATAGCCTCCGGGCGGAATATGCGCGCTGCCCGGGGAACCCTCGGACCCATGATACCTTTCTTAAAAAGAAAACACTGCGAAGAAAATCCCGCGATAGCGGGCCCTTACACCCGCCTGTTCGGCGCTCCGCTCCGTTTTTTGCGAGGAATTTTGACGCAAACGGAGGAGTAACGTGATCCCCGGGAGAGAGGAGCGAAGGAAGAGCGGCAGTTCCCCGGACGAATGAGGAAGCTCGCCCTGCTCCGCGTTCCTTCAATCACTACCGGACGCTCAGCGGCGGGAGAAGTATCGCCTCTTTCAATCAGGCGGTGGGATAGAAATGCGTTGTAGCCGCTCCTCTGATCCTTTCGTGCGCGGGCATTCCATACCCGTCTTTGCTCATCCGGGAGCGCCTGCCATGCTTTCACCGCTTCCCTGAACGCGCCCCGCCTTTCACGCTGCGCCGCTGTATCGGGATTTGCAGGTTTGACATAGGGGCGCATGTAATGCCTTTTCCATCTTCTGACTATAACGACGTCCCCGACGCGGCCGTAGAGTGATGCGAATTCGTCTGCGAGAGTTATTCGTGTCATTGTTGTTCCTCCGGAAGGTGTGATGTATAGTAGTGCGGTTTCTCCGAAGGGGATGACACTTTTTTCTTATACTTTTTTGAAAAGGAGCAAAATTGTTCATGGCATGAACGTGCATATTACACCTTTCTTTTTCACCGGCGAAAAAGAAAGGTGTACCAAAGAAAAAGCCGCCGCTGCGCGGGGCTTTCGTTCAACGTAAACCGCATCCATGCGGTACGCTGAACCGCCGGTCATCGTGACCGGCGATGGAGGAAGAAAGTCACATCGAAAGTATTAGATTTGATCGTGGCCTGTAATCTGCTTACAAAAATTTTCTGCGGGATTTTACCATGAACACCACGACGAGCGAGGCAGGAGGCCGAGCGAGCACGGCCGAGACGGCAGGATGCCGTTTCGCAGGCCGCATCAGATGGATGGAATAATTGAAGTAAGGCCAAGCCCACGCGGCGCTTGAGCGGCGGGATGGGGGTGCACGGGGGAAGGGCGGAGCCTTTCACCCGTGAAAATAAAAAGTTAATTACATTCGGTCATCCTAACCCCCGTGTGATGAGGCCACGCGGGTCATCAGGCATTGCATCGCTCATCTGAGAGGCTTCATCCCGTAAGTGCAGAGGATTTCAGTACCCGCAATCCTCAGCTCCGTATCCTTCCCGCTGCTTTGTAGCTTCCAGATAGTTTACGAGGTGTTCTGTATGAACATCGGATCGTGGCTTACCACGACAAGCGCGCCGGCATTGAAGCATGGCCGCCCGGGCGTCCTCTCGATGGCAAACGCCGTGCCCGGACCAACGGCAGCCAGTTATTCATCACGCATGTGCCCCCCTGGCTCGACGGCAAGCACAGAGTGGAAGGCGACGGTCATGATCGTCGCCTTCCGCCGTGAAAACTCGGCTGATTGCATGACAACCCCCACCATCATCTCCATATCACAAACTCCCGTGAACTGTTATCACCACCGGGGTTAGCATTCAGGATTTTTATGATTGACATTATTTGAAAATAATCAATAAAAAAGAACCATGCTAACATGCGTCAAATAAAACAACAGGGGATTGGATTTATGGGCAGGGAAGGTAAAATTTTCTACGGATGGTGGATTGTCGTCGCAACATTCATCGTCCTGTTCGCCGGTCTGTGTTCGGGATTCTATACCGTCTCGGTGTTCCTGGAGCCGCTCCAGGCGGCGTTCGGCTGGACGAAAACCCAGGTGTCGCTGGGCTTCACCATCGCCGCGCTGCTGGTGGGCCTTCTGAGCCCGGTGGTGGGAATCGCGGTGGCCAAACTCGGGATCAAAAAGGTTCAGCTCACGGGCGCGCTGCTGACGGGAACCGGGCTTCTGCTGCTGAGCACCATCCAGCATCTATGGCAGTATTACGCAGTCTTCATCTTTCTGGCGGTGGGCCTGGCGTCGGTGGGGCTTGTGCCCTCGCAGACCACCATCTCTTACTGGTTCGTGAAAAAGCGCGGTCTCGCCATGGGCATCATCATGACAGGGGTGGGCGTCGGCGGAATGGCGATGGTGTTCATCGCGAGCCAGGTCGTGGCCGCCATGGACTGGCGGTGGGCCTACCGCGTGCTGGGGCTCATCGTGCTCGGACTGGTGGTGCCGGTGATTCTTCTGATAATAAAAGACAGGCCGCAGGACATGGGGCTGGTGCCTGACGGAGAAAGCGCCGCGTCGGGCGCGGCGCAGAGCGCGGCATCGGGCGTCAACTTCACGGTCGGCCAGGCGTTTGGCACGCTCGCCTTCTTCCTCACCTGCCTCATCATGGCGCTTTACAGCGTGATCCTCGGCGGCATGACGCAGCACGCCATCGCGATGCTGGGCAGCCTGAGCGTCGCGGGAGCGGGGCTGTTCTGGAGCCTCACGCTCGGCGCCAGCGTGATAGGCCGCGTGGTGTTCGGCGGGCTGGCCGACAGGGTATCCAAGAAGCTCCTGCTCCTGGTGATCTGGGTGTTCCACATCATCGGGCTGGGCACGGTCTTCTACCTGGCGGCCCACGGCGCGCTGGTCTGGGCGTTCGTGCTCTTCTACGGCATCGCACTCGGATCGTTCCCGACGCTCTTCCCGCTGTTTCTGGGCGAGAAGTTCGGTATCGAGCACTTCAGCAAGCTGGTGGGCATCGCGGGGCTCTTCCAGATACTGGGGCTTGCGATCGGCTCGGTGCTGCTGGGCAAGTTTTACGACGCGTCAGGATCGTATGCGGGCGGAATCAAGCTGCTGCTGATTATCGCGGTTGTGGCGCTCGCAATTACCGCGTTCATCGGCACGCCGAAGCTCAAAGAGAAAAAAGCCGCCTGACGCACAGGCGCGGGACGCGGGTGATTTCGCGATTACGCCGCGTTCACGCGCTCCTTACATTCCTCTCACATAAGCATCGCCGGGCAGGCATTCCCCGCCCGGCAATCGTTCAATCCCGCCGCTCCATCGCAAATTCATTCCGAAACAGCGTAAAAATTTTTTAACAGTCTATTGAATGAGAACCGGATACGCTTGCTGGAGCGATTTAATCCGGAATACCGCGAGCGTCACATACAGACCGATTATACGGGGCAACAGGCACTTGTTGCTGGAATACGGTCGGGGGATCCGGACGAAATGAACTCAAATAGTGTAGCTTGAACATTAGCTTTCAGAGGAATGTGTCAGGTGAATACTGTATCAATACACATAGACGAATGAGCCGCGGCTTTTTTGCGTCCTTTTTGTGTTGTTACAAGAAGGACGAAGAAGAAATCGCTATGAGACACTGGACATGGATGCAAACCACTTCTGGCCTGCGGGCGAATGAAGCGAACTCACCTCCTCGATCCCCCTCTCTTTTTAAAGAGAGGGGGAACCGAGCTTATGCGAGGCAGGGGTGAGGCGGGAGATCCGGATGGGGTCACTTCATCCCGTAACCGGAGAAAATTTCAATATCCGCAATCCTCAGCTCCGTATCCGTCCCGCGGCTTCGAAGTTCCCAGACGGTTTCCGAGGTGTTCCGTATGAACACCGGATCGTGGCTAACCACGACAAGCGCGCCGGTGAACTGGCGGAGTGCGTCCTCTATGCAGCGGATCGAGGGCATATCCATATGGTTGGTCGGCTCGTCCATGATGAGAATGGACGGCTTCTTCAGCAGGCCGAGGGCGAGCATTATCTTCCGTTTCTCGCCGGGACTCGGGTTTTGTGATCCGATCACGCGGTCGGGCTCCGAGCCGAGGCGGTGCACGGCGGTGTAGACGAGCCCCGCATCCCTGCCGGCGAGCGACATCATATCGGTGTTCACGCTATCCCACAGATCCGTGTCGATCTCCTGAGGTATGTACACAACCTGTCCGGGCGCGAGGTGTATCCGTCGAACGACGAAGTTAAGGAGCGTGCTTTTGCCGGTACCGTTGTCGCCGATGATCGCGATCCTGTCGGCGGGGAGTATCCGCAGATCGGGCACGAAGAGCCGCTTTGCCGGCCCGAGCGGGATGCTCTGTGTATCCATCTGGAACAGGCTGTCACGCATGGAACGCTCTCCCCGGAAAAGTATCCCCTCCACCTTCCGCTGTTTGAAGTAGAGCGATGAGGCCTCACCCGCGGACTCCTCGGCCCTGTTTGCAAGAAGTTTCGCCTTGCGGCTTCCTGTTTTATCCTTCCCGGTAAGACGCGCGCCGTCGATCCTGCCTTTCGCGTCATGGTCGTGCCGCGCGATGCCCCGCTTGGTGAGCCTGTTCTCTTTTGCGCTTTCCCGCTGTTTCACGAGGTTCGCCCTCTTCTTCATGTCATGGGCGTACGCGCGCGCGTTCAGGTATTTCCGCTCGCGTGCCTCGTCCTCAAGCTCCTGCTGCTCGAAGCCTTTGCTGAAGTTGCCGCGCCGCAGCACGGCCTCGCCTGGCCGCATGAAGAGACATGTGTCGCAGAGCGCGTCGAGAAAGCTCCTTTCATGGGAAACGATGATCCCTATCCCTTTGAAGGTCCGGAGTGATGTGAGAAGCAGGTCCTTCGTACGCATGTCGACATGGTTTACCGGCTCGTCGAGGACGAGTATATCCGGCTCGCTCCAGAGCGCGACTCCTGCCTGAAAGCGCTTCCGCTCGCCGTGGCTCAGGGTGCGCCATCGCTCTATCCAGTCATCCTCTATGCCGAGGAGTGAACGGAGCTTCCCCGAATGCGCCCCTGTGCCCGACATGAAACGGTCCGCACCGTCCGGAAGTTCGGCGGTATCCTGCTCGCAGTAAAGGGCGCGAAGGGGGCCCGTGTGAACGACTGTCCCGGCTGTCGGCGTGAGTATTCCCGCGGCGAGCTTTGCGACAGTGGACTTACCGGCCCCGTTCGGACCGACGATGCCGGTCCAGCCCCTGGCGAAATGAAGGTTCAGCGATGAGATGATCGGTTCGGAACTCTGGTATGAAAAGGTTACGTCGATGAATTTCAGATTGGCTGCTGACATGGTCCTCTCCCTGTAATGATATTACGGCCTGCCGGCCGGGGATTGCGGCGAAAGAGAGGATCTTTTAAAAGGCTCTCTTTCTTTTTCAGTCAGCGTTTTTCATCGGAATGGGGTGACTCCTTTTAATTTTATAGTACTATTGTGTACCTCATATAGTTGTATGTCAATTTTTTTCGCGTGGGTTTTTGAAAAGTAGTTCAGGACCTGAAGTGGAAAAAAATCATCTCTATTTTAATATAAAATCAGATTGACGTGGTTTTTTTTCATCTTCAAAAAGAAAGTGTGTTGATAGTTTCGTGTAATATCGCAGAGAAAAACGGATTAAAAGAAATATAAATCTATGAATCCAAAAGAGTCAATATCCCCATGAGCATCATATATTTTTCATTCATAGTGCTGTCTTCATTCCTTCACGCGTTTTACAATTTCCTGATGCGCAAGAAAGACGGCGATCAGTTCTATCTGACCGCGGTTTTTATTGTCGCGACCCTGATCTCGTTCCCTGTCATTCTTGGTACGGGCGGATATAAGAATATTCAGTGGGATAAGATCCCATATATCTACGGCGCGTCGCTGTTTTATGTCCTGTACCAGGTATTCGTGAATATTTCATACCGGAAAGGGGGAAATATTTCCACGAATTATCCGCTATCAGTACTGAGCCCGTTGTTCATCCCGATCTGGGCCTTCTTTCTGCTCGGGGAAAAGATATCGGTGCTGACGGCGGCCGGGATCGTTATTACGGTCCTTGGCGCCATCGCGATCCAGTTGAAAGGTTTTTCCATGGGAGAGATATTGAATGTCTTCAGGTTCAAAATGGATTCCGCCGGCGCCCGTTTCGCGATTGCCGCGTCTTTTGTGTATTCTTTCGGGGCGATTTTCGATAAATACGTGGTGTCGGCATTCCCCCTCACCACCTATCTTTTCTTTATCATCGGGTTCATGTCCCTGAATATGATGGTATACATGATCATTTCGCGTAAATCCGAAGTCATACGCTACGCCCGTGAAAACCGGAGGATAGTTCTGATCGGGGGGACCGGCTTGTTTTTCTCATTTCTGTTTTTCAGGCTGGCGTTGCAGAAAGTCGCCGTCAGTGTGGCGGTCCCGATACGCCAGTTTTCAATTATCTTCGCGGTCCTGCTCGGAGTGATTGTTCTGAAGGAGGAACTGAGGGCCGGGAAGTTCGCCGCAATAACAATTATTATTGCGGGCATACTGCTGGTCAATCTCGGATTGTAATCATAGTCGTATCATCCTCTTATTTTATTGTTGCTTTCCTGATCATTCTTTCAAGTCATTGACCCTGTGATAGTATTAATAGTATCTTACTCACACGGTCCCCTGAACAGATTCGCGGATAACCAGGGCGATGCGTTTATTCAAGGCCTGTATTCTCCTGCTCCCGCGGGATAATATCAATCAAATGAGCATTGGAGAGTACATATGAATCCTTCTGTTTTACGGTCCTGCGCTGTATCTCTGATCGTCCTTGCTGCGTTACTGCTTTTCAGCTTCTCCCCCGGCAACGCCGCGGACGGAAGAAAATGGGACGGTAAGAAATATCCGTTCCGCCTTCTCGATCCATCGAAAACAAACAGCGAGAGCAACCCGTTTATCATCGATACCGCGGGCAAGCTGGCGTATTTTTCCTGGCTCTCGGCCCAGAAGTTTGATTTTGTTGAATACGGCCGGACTAACGGGATCAACGGGCTTAATTACGACCTTACGCGCATTTATCTGAAACTTACCGCCGACCTCGATATGAACGGTTCAAAGTTTGAGTTTACTCCCATCGCGCTGAGAGATACACATTTTGACGGCGGGGGGCATGTGATTGCCAATCTGCGCATCAGCAATACATTAACCAGGCCGACGTACGATGATGTTGCGCGTGTTGCTTCAATTGAGCTGGCACTTTTTCAGAGCGCCACAACAATAAAAAATCTCGGGATCGGAAAGGGATCAACCATCACCTATCACGGCACAACGGCAAAAGAGCTGCTTGTGGTAAACGCGGCGGCGATTGCTGTTGAGGCGGACGAGATAGATAACTGTTTCAGTGATGCGAGCATTTCGGTGAAGGGCAACGGGGATGCGGTGGTGGCAGGTGTTGTCACCTCGTGCGGGAGGATCACCAATTCCTATAACCGCGGGTCAATTGCATTCGAGGGGAACATTCTCGATGCCCGGGCGCACAACGTTCAGAAGATCGCCAGACCGGGTAAGCTGAAGGTAGCCGGCGTGTGCGTAATATCCCAGACGGCTTTTTCGGGCTGTTACAACACCGGGGCCATCACCGTGAAGGCGTCGGGGGAGGATGTGCAGATAGGCGGTGTCGCTATCGAAACGAACAAGAGCGATTACACCAACCTGTACAACACTGGCACCTTGAGATTCCTGGCCACCGGGGATATCAAAAACGCGTATATCGGCGGCGTGCTGGGATCCGGATTCACCTATCGGCAGATTTATACAAGGCCTATCAGGTACATCGATTCGGGGTATATCTATAACAAAGGATCTATCGACGTAACCGTACAAACAGGCAGGCTTGTCTCGGTTGGCGGCATAACCGGCGGGGATAAAAAGGGTTTCGGCGATTCCGTCGATTTCGGCGGGGTCTACGGATGCATCAACACATATAACACCGGTTCGATTTCCGTTAGATCGACGGGAAAGGTCGATACGCTCAACGCGGGCGGTATAGCCGGAAACGGGTGCATGGTGATCAACAGCTATAATGCCGGCAGTATCAGCGGCACCTCGACAGCCGGCACCACGCTCAATCTGGGCGGCATCGGCGGCAAGGATGTGTATGTTCAGAACAGCTACAGTATCGGCGCGGTCAGCGGCAAAGGCACCGGGACCAATTTCGTGGGCGGCATTATAGGACATACCGGCATACGATGGGCGGATACGGATGGTAAAGGGTATTCTGTAATGAACGGTTTCTGGCTTAAACAGCCGAAGACCGGCGGCATCAACAGCGATGTCAGATACGGCAAGGGATCTTATTATTATAAAAAAGACGACACCAGAGAATCCGCGCTTAATTCCATACTTGGCGCCCTGAGTGATAATAAAACAATCTCCAGGAAGGATCCTAATAAGATGATTGAAGATTCCTACGGCGGCACAGTCTACTCCTTTGATTCCCCTACCACGTCTGTTATGGCGCGAACGGATGATGATCCGGGAAAGAGAGCGAATGTGAAGGGCACGCTGCTTGACAATCTCAATGAGATGGTAGCCGATAAAAGCGAGCGTTTATACCGCAAATGGACAATTGACAAAACAAATAGCGGGTATCCGGTGTTATCCTCAATCGCGTCCACATTCACGCTGAATGCTGAAAAAATAGATCAATCGGTCGCGAAGCTTATAGCAGGTGAGTATAAAGCCGAGCACAAGCAATGGAACGACAAGGTTTTCATCAATGACGATGGCACCTTCAGGCGCGCAACCGGCGGCGATTCGGGCACCTGGTCCTATGATGGGAAGAGGCTGATCCTCAAGTGGAAAAAATGGGCGCCCGAGACTCTCGTCCAGAAGGCTCCGGGATCGTTCTCCTCCACCTCGTACAAGTTCATGCTGAAGCGATGATCGCCACGGTGAAAAATACCGCAGGCGCCGCAAATGGAAGACTGACGGATCGAATGGCTGTGCCCGGCGTTTGAATGAACGGTAAAAAAAATCCTTGAAAAAACCTCCTTAACGCTGCTAAATACTGGCCAGCGCGGGATGCCGTGTTCCGGCTTCGCGGACCTGGCTGACCTGTTCCAGCCGGTCTGTCGTTCAGGAGGTTGCCATGCTCAGGGATAAAAACAAAAGCGTCATCATTTCGTACATCGCGCTCCGGCAGTTCATCGGCTACTGCGGGATCGCCGTTCCTTTCGTCTGCGTGCTCGGCGGGCTGCTGTTTGCCGGCCTCGGGTGCCAGCAGTCGATCAGCCATTACTATCATACGAACATGCGGGACTTCTTTGTCGGGCTGCTTTTCTGCATCTCATTCTTTCTGTTCACGTATAAGGGCTATGAAAAGATCGACCGGCTGGTGAATATCATCACCGCCATCTCCGGGATGGGCGTGGCGATCATGCCCTGCCTCGTTCACGAGGGCTCGACCGACAGGGTCGGGATACTCCAGATCGATCCGGCCGTATCCAACGCGCTGCATCTGAGCTGCGCCGCGCTCTTCTTCCTGCTCCTGGCGTTCAACTCGTACTTCCTGTTCACCCTGAGCAAACACGAAAAGGAGAACTGGACGGACCGGAAGCATACCCGGAACACGGTCTACAGGTTGTGCGGCATCATCATGGTGGGATCGTTGCTGATCTACGTGGTGCTGCGGCTTGTGCTCGGAAAAGAGGTCGTCAATCAGTACCGGATATTGCTTGTGATCGAAACCGTGATGATGTGGTCGTTCGGGTTTTCCTGGCTGGTGAAAGGGAAAGCGATTCTGGCCGATAACCTTGATGAGGGAAGCGGAGACTGATGTGCGCTGACGGTACGATCTTCGCCTGAAGGATACTCGCAATGAAACTGAACTACCTTATACCGATCATCCTGTTCCTTTTTTTCGGATACGGGCTGGTTATCTACGCAAACAGATTTACGCCCCTTCCTTCTGACCTGATGATCGACAGGATCGTAGTGATCAAGCACCAGAGGATACTCCAACTCATTTCCGGCGATGCGGTTGTGAAGACCTGCCGTGTTTCACTGGGGAGGGTCCCCGTGGGGCACAAACAGTTCGAGGGGGATTGCAAAACACCAGAGGGATTCTACGTCATCAACGATAAAAGTCCCGTGAGCGCATTTCATAAAAACCTGGGGATTTCATATCCGAATGATAAGGATATCTCCTATGCCCAATCGATGGGGAAAGCTCCCGGTGGTCTCATCAAGATCCACGGGCTCCGGCACGGCCTCGGCTGGATTGGCAAGTTCCACCTTCTGAAGGATTGGACTGTCGGCTGCATTGCCGTTACCAATTCCGAGATCGACGAGTTGTATGAACGGATTGCAATCGGAACACCGATCGAGATCAGGCCGTGAGCCTGTCATGGTTATGGCGGGGATGACACAGGCAGATATTGTGCTCCCCGATCACCTGTCGACGCTGTCACATTATGAAATGGACGAGTATGATAGCTTCCCTGCATCTGAACGGCTGGCAATTATACTCTGAGGAAGAAGGAGCCTGTTATGACCGGACGAATAGTATTGCTATGGGTTGCTTTCCTGGCGGATAGGTGTGCGGCAACGCACCTGAGCCCGGTCCGGTATGACGGCCCGAAGAAAGGTTTTTCTGACGCAGCATTCAGCCTCTGCAAACAGGTATCGGAAATCTCTTGCAATAACAGGTGTATTGACGGCCACGTAATCGATCGGAAGTGGTAATGCCGTTAAAATGCAAATAAATCGAAAAATCAGCGCGTATCTCATTTTGCCGGCAAGCGTCGTGACTATGGTGCTGATTGTTTATTACACTATTAAATATGATGAAACGCGTTCGTTCGTGTGCCATTTTATTCCCGGACACGCGCTTACGATCATCTCCCGGCCGGGAGTGCTGTCCTATGTCATCTGTGTAATTCTCCTCGTCCTCTTCCTCGCCGCGCTTTTCCTTCTCATCATGGAAATGCGGGGAAACGGAAAGAAAAAATCCCGCTCCCCAAAGGCCGCTAAAAGAAAAAAATCTATCAGGTTGGTGCCTTTTCTCCTTGCATGTCTTATGATCATTGGCCTGCTTGAATTGTTTTTTATCTTCGCCATCAGAAAGTCTTACGAGAAGGTGGCAATTGATTTACGGAGCGGGAAGATTGAAGTGAAAGGCTTATCACGGGACTATATTTTCCCACTCGCGACGGTCGATTGCTTTTATGCTGCGATAGTAAAGAGCGGCAGGCATAACTTCCTTAAAATTTATGTTTCGGCAAGAGAGTATCCGCCCGGAATTACCGCTTCGTACAACTGGTCTTCCGCCAGGGGGCTGGATGTTTTGACGCACAGCGTGGATATGGTTCAGGACCGGGGCGGATATGCTGATGAAATAAACGGATACATCAGGAGCCTGGGGATACCGGTTGATTGCCCGCGCTGAATGCGGCGTGTCCGTCACACAGTGAATTCCAGCACAACCCTTGTCCCGTTCGTCCGCTCTATCCTGATGTCGCCATTGAGCTGACCGGCGAGCCCGCCGACAAGTTTCAGGCCGAACCCGTTCGTCGTGGATATATCGACCGATTCCGGGATGCCGATCCCGTTATCCCCGACCGCGAGGGTGACGTGGTTGTCATTCATTTCCGCGGATATCATGATAAGCCCGTCGTCCCTGCCGGTGAAAGCGTACTTCATGATGTTGGTGACGAGCTCATTTACGAGGATGCCAAGCAGCGACAGCTCCTTTACGCCGATTGTAAAATCGCCGATCCGCTTGTCCACCTTCACCCTGTCCCCTCCCTGGAAGTTGCTTGTGATCTCATCGACGAGCGGTGAGAGGTAGTCTCTGGCAGACATGGCCTGAAGGTTTTTAGAACGATAGAGCTGATCGTAAAGCACCCCCATGCTTCTCATCCGGTTTACCGCGTCATTGAGCGCGCTGGCTGCCGTCGGGTCTTTCATCACCTTCGCCTGCAGGGTGAGCAGGCTTATCATGGTGTTCATATTGTTCTTTATGCGGTGATGCACCTCGCGGAGGATTAGCTCCTTCTCCGCGAGCAGGCTCCTGATCTGACCTTCCGCCTGCTTGCGCTCGGTGATATCACGAAGGAAACAGAAAAAAAGATCACTATCGCGCCCTGTATAATTCAAAGCCACTTCTGTGCCGATAACGGTTCCGTCCTTGCGCCTGTGATGCGATTCAAAAGTCTCAGCCGAACCTGACAAAGCACGATTGAACCGACTGGCGGTAACTTCTGGGTCTTCTTCTGCAATGAAATCAAAGGCGCTGATCTTCAGTAACTCTGAATGGTCATAACCCAGAATGCGGCACATTGAATCGTTAACCTCTATGATTTCCCCGGCGCGGGTAAAAATCCCGAACCCGTCCTGGGCTGTTTGTAATATGAAGCTTATAAAGCGTGCCCGCTCATCGAGTACATTTTCCATCCGCCTGCGTTCGGTGATATCCTCGAATACCGTGGCGAAACGGATATCGCTGACACGGAAGACCGAAATCATGAAATGCTTTTCCATCGGCGGAAAATAGGTTTCGAACTGATCGGGCTCACCTGTTGTGACAACCTTCAGGTATACATCGATATAAGGGGCCGATCCGGTGCCGTACGCTGCCGATGCTTTCCTGCCGCGTACTTCCTTTGCGTTGATGCCGGTATGCCGCTCGAAGGCCCCGTTCACGTCAAGGATGAGGTAATCGACGCATGCCCCGTCATCGGCATACACCATTTCATGAAGGGCCACTCCTTCTATCATCGAGTCGAAGAGCGCGTGGAAAAGCTTCTCGCTCCTGATGAGGTCTTCCTCTGCCCGCCTGCGCTCGGTGGTGTCGATAATGAACCCCTCGATCCCGATGATTGCGCCCTGATGCATAACCGGCCTTGCTGAAAAAGAATGGAATCCCGTTGAGCCGTCCCTGCAGCGGCGGCTGAATTCGCCCGACAGGTAGCGCTCGTCGCCGCGAACAATGCCTTCCACAAAATCCTTAGCCGCGCCGATGTCCTCGGTTCTCTGGATTTCAGAAAAATGCTTTCCCAGCACCTCTTCCATCGAATCGAACCGGTACATCCTGAGCCATGCGTTGTTGACTTCCCGTATAATACCTCCGGCATCGATAAAGAAGTACCCCGCATCGGTGTTGTTAATTATGTTATGAAACCGTTCGTAGGTTTCCCTCTGGAGTTCTTCGCTTCGTTTCCGTTCGGTGATATCGCGGAACACACCGACAATTCCAGATGGCTGTTCGTGTAATCGCAGCTGTTTGATCGATATTTCACAGATTCTCGCTTCGCCATCCGGACGGATGGTTTCCACTTCGCCGACAAAGCTGCCGGTTTCCCCGATGGACCGGTATGCGCGCTCTCCCACTTCACGGAAATACTCATCTGATCTGTAAATCATCCTCAGGCTCTGCCCTAAAAGTTCTTCGCGGGAATACCCGAGAATCAGCGAAGCGGCGCGGTTGCATGAGGTGATTACCCTGTCGGTGTCAAGTGTGACGATTCCGTCATTGGCGCTTTCAAGTATGCTCTCAAGCCGCTGGGTGGCGTCAGCCAGCTTCTTTTCGGCTCGAATGCGGTCGGTGATGTCTTCCGAAATCCCCAGGAGGTATTCCGCCTCCCCTTTCGTGTTCAGGATCGGGACTTTCCTCGTATGCAGAATGCGTGCAGCTCCGGATTTGGTCTGAATGGTTTCATCGGAAATATCCACGACCTCCTTCCCTTTCAGAACTTCATGGTCCTTAGCGGTAAAGGAGTCAGCCTGTTCTTTCTGGAAAAAATCATAATCATTTTTGCCGAGCAGTTCGGCCCTTGGGTAGCCGAGAAGCTTTTCTCCTGTCTGATTAAAGCGGACAAAACGAAGGTCTCTTGCGTCCTTGAGGAAGAGCATGACAGGTATGTTTTCTATGATCGAATCCAGGAAGGCATTGGATAGGCGCAGATCCTCCTCCATCTTCTTCCGTCCGGTGATGTCCTGAACGATCCCCGCCATGCGGCGTACTGCGCCGGAAGTCTCTGTTTTATGGCGGCCGGTTGCCCATATCCATCTTACCTCGCCGTCCGTCCTGCGGATACGGCATTCGAAGTTCCAGTTGCTGCCGGTCTCGATTGCGTGCCTGTATCTGCGATCGACCATTTCGCGGTCTTCCGGCAGAACATGACCGAGGAACATTTCGTACGTCCATTCGGGCAAGAGCTCCGCGTATCCGAAGATGCGGTCGTGTTCGGGGGACCTCACGGCTGAATGATCAATCAGGTCGAGGTCCCATGCGCCGATAGCGCTTGATTCGAGGGCGAAGCGCAGCCGATCATCACGCTCCAGAAGATCTTCCCCCATCCTCTTGCGTTCAGTGATATCGAACAGGAGCGCGATTAAGTAATCCACTCTCCCTTCAGAAAACCTCACACACCTGACCGAAAGGCTTGTCCAGATGATGCTCCCGTCCTTTCTGATGAACCGCTTGTCGATGGAATAGCCGTCGATATCTCCCGCAAGCACACGGTTAAACTGCGCAAGGTCGATATCGAGGTCTTCAGGGTGAGTCAGAGAGGTCCAGGTCGTGCGGGTCAACTCTTCCCTGTCATATCCGAGCATCCGGCAGAGCGTTTCATTGGCTTCTATCCAGCCTGTTTCGGGCGAGGTGATGGCGATGCCCGCGCCTGACAGATTGAAATAGCTCCTGAAACGGGCTTCGCTGTCGCGGAGCGCCTCTTCCCTGGCCTGCTCTTTCATCTTTGATTCATGCAGTTTGAAAGCCATTTTGATGGAAGCGTCGAGCACCGTTATCCCCGTATTCTTGACGACATAGCCGTAGGAGGTGATCTTTTCGGTCTTCTCGACTATTTCTTTCTCGGTATGTGATGAAAGGAACACGATGGGGATGTCATGTGCTTTAAGGATATCCTGTGCCGCTATAGTTCCGTCAATGCCTCTGCCGAGATCGATGTCCATGAGAATGAGGTCTATCGTATCAGGCCTGCTGTTAACGGTATCAATGGCCTGTTCACCTGTGAGGACATGGATGACTTCATATCCTGACTTTTTCAGGAGATCGGCTTCCATCATCCCGACAATAAATTCATCTTCAACGAGCAGGAGTGTTTTATACAGACCAGTCATCGGAAGCCTCGATGGAGAACTGTTTATCTGACAACGGGAAAATTATAATTCAGGGCATTTTTTTAAACAAGTAATTAATATGTACCGGGCGTGCGATTTGGAGCCTGCGTGGTGATATGCTGCACTATCAATAGTGTCTCCAAAAACATTAAGGAAGAAAAGTTTTTAAAAAAAATCAAGTTTGACGCACAGTTCATTCCCCTGGAAGCACAGTTCATTCCGCCCCCCCTTGCATTATTTTAAAGGGCATTGTATAAATGCGCACGGTATACAATTATTAGGTTAATTGCCTGTATACCATATGCAGCCAGCAGTGAGGGTTGCGAGTTGGTAATTTTATTCGACATGGCCACCGATTCCAGCCTGGACACCTATTCGACAGGAACAACTCCTTACGGGGTGGCGGTCTATGAAAGCGAGAATATTCTGTATGTGGTGAATCAGTCTTAAACACAGTGACTTTTTTGACGCCACCACAGGGATTACCTGTGGTGATGACGGGGGGCGGTGTCTGCCTCACGGTGATGATATATTTGGTATAAAAAGTTAATTATTATTGACATAATAAATAATATTAAAAAATAATATACTAAAAATAAAACTTAAATATATTTATTAGCATTCATGTCTGCACGCTCACGGACAGATCGACAGGATGCACTGCTTGTGGATGCCCGCATGCGTTTGAGCCAGAGATAGGATCTAGCGGGTAAAAAATATATTTTACGGGGAAAAAGCCAATGAAAGCAATTAAAATGGGGCGCGGTTCATCAAAACTTTCCATGGTGGTAATGGCGGCGGCTTTGCTCTGCCTTCCGCTGCTGTTGACCGAGTGCAAAAAGCGTGAAGCCGCTCCCCCGCAGGGGATCATCACCTACTCCGTCGGAACGGTTCTGATCGACCAGGTGCCGGTGGGAGCGGGTGACGCGGTTACGCTGAATAAAACGCTCGTCACCGAAAATAAATCGATGTGCGTCATCCAGTTCGGTGATACGGCGGTCCTCACCGTCAAGGCAAACACCAGGATCAAACTGGCGGGGATTGATAAAGGTGCCAACGGGGTTCTTTCCATCGGTTTTTCCCAGCAGCAGGGAACGACCTTCCACAAAGTGTTACGGAAAGGCACACCCTATACGGTGGGTACGCCGACCATGGTGGCCGCGGTAAGAGGAACATCATTCCTTGTTGATGTCGGGGATAAAAAGACAAAGACCCTTGTCCTGAAAGGAACGGTCAGTGTCGCCCGGCCGGGTGATGATAAACCGGAGAACGCTGTCATGACCGGAGTGGGTCGCGAGGTCGAGGTCTCCGAGGCCGGCAAAATTTCCGCGCCGGCGGAAATTCCCGCGGCGGAAACAAAGGTGCTGGCCACACTGGATTCGATCCGTACGGTTGAATCTGTCGAATCCCCTCAGACGATAGCCAGGCTGAAAACAGCCCCGGTCAGCGAGACGGCCGCGGTGATACCCGAGGAAGCCCGAAGGGAGATCGTTCCCCCGCGTCCGACCCTCGAGGACATCCGTAAGGAACACGGAGGAGTTTCGCAGGTAGTCACGGTTGATGGAAGGGAATTCATCGGAGCCTTCAGGCAGGAAGGCGGCTGGATGGATATTATCACTGTTGAACGGACCTACCGTCTGCCGATGAAGGATATCAAAAGAGTCGGCAATTATACAGGCCCGCGCTGATCGATACATACAAAGAACGCATGAAAAAGAAACACTGTGTGGTCGCAAGTATCGTGTTGGGTGCTGTGTACCTGTTCTGTGCGCTGCCGTTTCATCTCCATTTTGCTGAAGCGGGAGCGGCATATGCCCAGACTGGCTCCGAGTCGATACCCGCCGAACAGAAATCCGGAACGGGCGAAGCGCCCTCAATCCCTCCGGAAAAGAAACAGCAGGAGTTTCCAAAGGCCAGGACTGCTACAAAACGTATCGCGGCCATTGCTTTCGTCAATCATACAGGGAGCGAGGATTACAGGCTGTGGAGTGAAAACCTGCCGGCCACCATCATTTCGGCCATGAAGGAGCGTTTCGATTTTACCGAGGTGAAGGGTGTCACGCCTGAACAGGCAAAATCAATAGATCCTGAATATCCAGACAGAGGGGTATTGCGCGCAACCGCCGCTCAGATCGGCGCCGACATTCTGCTCTTCGGGCTTTATACGCTGGATACCCAGAACAAGGCTCTCATGGTGTCGACCGCCGTGTATCACGCGCCGCTCGATGAAGTAACACCTCCCTTCCAGGCAACGATCAGAACAAACTCGACCATGTTCGTGGCCATTACTGTTGAAGCTGAGAGAATCACCGCGAACATAGGCATACCCTATCCGCCCGTCAACCTGATCGCGTCAAAGGGCGAGAGGCCCGACAGGGTCGATCTGTCATGGGAGCCCTCAAAGAGCGCGTCAGGCTACCGGGTGTATCGGGGAGCCAGAGACGGTTCCGGGTTGGTCGAAATTGGCGAAACCACCATGGCTTATTTCGAGGACAGGAACGCTCCACATGGAAAGGTCAGCAGTTATCGTATCAGGGCATATTCGAAATACGGCGTCAGCAATTACAGCGTTCCGGTCAGGGGATACAGAAAAATCATGCCGCCGGTCATAGATGTTGGCGAGGGAAAAAGTAACTCCGTTCGCGTTTCATGGAAGGCCATTGAAGGAGCATCAGGCTATGAAATCTACCGGTCTGGTAATCGTGATGGCGTGTATGAAAAAATCGCCGATACAGCCGGAAATGAATACCTTGACCGGCCTGAGCGTACCGGTACGCGGTACTGGTACAGGGTGAAGACCGTAAACGAAGCAGGATCAGGCGATTTCAGCAACGACGCGGACCGTTTCGTGGCGAAGCCGCTTCTGCCCTATTATGCGCGCGGGCTGGTTCCGGGCTGGGGCCAGATATACGCCGGCAATACCAATAAAGGGTGGGCAATAGCCGGCGGATTCGCCGTTCTGGCGGCCGGAGGCGCGTATTACGGCTGGAAGTACTACAGTAGTAAAAATGATTATGACTCGCTCTCATCGACGAGTTCGACTGAAGAGTTCGATGCCGCCTATGACCGCTATCAGAAAAATGCGCGCATGGCAAACGTCTTCATCGGGGCGGCGGCGCTGGTCTATATTTACAACTGGATCGATCTGATATTTTTTTCAAGGGCCGATTACGAACGGGGCGATCAGTTGCAGGCTCCGCCCTCATCGCGGCTTTCACTTCTGATGGACAGGTATGTTGTCGGATGGGAGCCCGTCACCGCGATGGGATTTACCTGGCATTTCTGATAACAGGATTACCTCAGGCGCCGGAAGCGTCATACCCGGCCCGAGCGATTTGTTATTCATTTGATTAAGGTCATGCGGGCGAGTTCGACGATAAACCCGCCCGTGTCCGGCGATATCCGCATTACACTCCCGATTTTGTGAAAAATAATTGAAATAAAAAACATGCTGTCATCAAATACAAAATGTCATGATACAAAAAGAATTCGTAAGGCATGTCGCGGATACTATTCAACACTGGCCTGAAGCCCTTGGGCTGGCGATCGGCGGCTCATGGATAACCGGTGAAATCGACGAGTTCTCAGATCTGGACCTTGTGCTGGTGACCGCAGAAAAGATCTCCGGCGACAGGAGCAGGATGCTGGAAACTGCGGGCTCTTTCGGGACTCTTTTAAATGCTTTCACGGGGGAACATGTCGGCGAGCCAAGACTGTTGATCTGTCTTTTCGACGATCCTCTTCTGCATGTCGACATAAAATTTGTGACGCTGGACGAATTACATAGCAGGGTGGAAGACCCCTTTGTCTACTGGGAGCGGGATAATTGCCTGACCGAAGTGATCCGCTCGACGGAGGCGCACTGGCCCGCATTTGATTTCCAGTGGATCGAAGACCGGTTCTGGACCTGGGTTCATTACGCTGCACTGAAAATCGGCCGCGGGGAGTATTTTGAGGCCCTCGATTTTCTGTCCTACCTGCGGATGAACGTGACAGCACCGCTCCTGCAGATAAAGAACGGTAATCTTCCGAGAGGGCTCAGGAAAATCGAGTGGAACTTCAGCAGTGAGGATATCTACAGGCTTGTCCAAACCGTTCCTGCTTATTCGGTGCGGGATATTTCCTCCTCACTGGAACAGACGGTAGCGCTCTACAGGGACCTCAGGGCGAGCATCTTCCCCGCCTCCATTTCGCTGCGCCTCACGGCGGAGCGAAAGGTGATGGAGTACTTTGATGAAGTGAAAAAAATGTTTTATTGATACGGAGAGCGTGTAGCTCGCTTCAGGAACGGTACGGCCCTTCGCATCGTCAGGGAGGCAGGAAATGCATAATCTGGAAGCGAATATCATCGCCTGGACAACCGTGGTGTTGACCGTCGGCGGTTGTGTCTGGTTCGGGATACGGGTCGCGCAGCGGAATAAGAAGTATCCCCGGAAAATAGAGTATACAGGCGATGGATTCGTATATCACGGCCCTCTCGGCGACAGACAGGTGCGGTGGCGGGATATTACCTCGGTTGAAGTGAAAAAGGAAACGCACAGATCATATCGGGGTAAGTACAGCAGGGGTCGACTTACGGAATTCCCGGTTCTTGATGTCACGGCCGGTCGGGATTCTTTTAACATCTTCGCTGATGATTTTGAGCATGTTAGTTTTGATGAATTTATTGCTTTGACGGAAAAACGGGTGCGTGAAAGCAATTCCCCCTTTCAGGGCATCCTCGGCGATGTCAGGATGTTTCGCGAAGATATCCCTTCTCCCGATCAGGAAACGATGATTGACGCTGGGACGGAGGCTGAAGAGAAGGATCATGATATGCGCAAAAAAAGAGAGTGAAAGATGTGAACTCACATGAAAAGTTTATCGCGAACTTTCAGCGGGTGGCGCACCGGCTGGTTGAGGAACAGGAATGGCCGTATCTGTCTGAGATAGCAAACTTTCTGCAATCGTTCGATCGCGGCAACTGGTCTTCGCTTCCTTATGATGAACAGTTATACTGGCTGAACATCATGATTGATATACTTGGAGTTCACGGACTGTATGATCATTGGGGATGCAATGACGCGGTGTTGAATGAACTGGTTGATTACCTCCATCAGTATGAAAGGGCGATAAAAAATAAAATATAGTTCCTGAGCTTTAAAAGAACCTCCCCGCCTCCAACCTTTATGACTGACCGCATCACATCGTTACGGTATCAATTAAACCTTCCATCGAACAGGAACGGGCAATATTACCACTGTTTTAATTTGATTATCAGAGGCATTCATCGTATCATTATAATGCTGCTTTGATAAGCAACATGTCGTTTAAGTATGTAATGTCAGCGGTGGAGGTTTCGTTATGCAGAAAATAACACCATGTCTCTGGTTTGATGATAAAGCGGAAGAGGCCGTAAATTTCTATGTGTCGATAGTCGGGAATTCCAAAATTGGAAGCATTGCCCGCTATGGAGAAGAGGGAGCGGCTGTATCAGGCAGGCCGAAGGGGTCGGTCATGACAGTGTCCTTCAGCCTTGGCGGCCAGGAGTTCCTGGCGTTGAACGGCGGTCCCCAGTTCTCTTTCTCGCCTGCCGTATCGTTTATAATCAACTGCGAGACGCAGGATGAGATTGACATATTATGGAAGAAGCTTTCAGACGGCGGCGCCGTGGAGCAGTGCGGGTGGCTAAGAGACAGATACGGCGTGTCGTGGCAGATTGTTCCCGCCGTGCTCGGCGAGATGATGCAGGACAAAGATACTGCCCGATCTGAAAGGGTCATGAAGGCGCTGCTCGGGATGATTAAAATCGATATACAGTCGTTAAAGCGGGCATATGAAGGATAACACGCGGCTGAAACGAAGTATCCAGTGTAGGCGCTGAGATTGCGACGCCACGAGAATGTTGTTATCCCGCGGCGACTACATGTTATGGAGGATCTGTTTTCACGACGGATTCGCCTGTCTTATAAGATGGTTTGCGCGAATAGCGTGAGGCGGAAAGTAAAATATTGATGCGACGGTGCCGGCGGGATCTGTTACCTCTTTCCGGCAAAAAATGGCCGCAGGTCTTCAAGCTTATCAAAAAGATGCCAGATATAATTCGCTCCGCCTCTTTCCCTGTGAGGGTGAAGGTCATGAAGAGCGGGATCGTCGAGGTAGCTCTGAAACGCCTCGCGGGATGCCCACTCAACCAGGATCAGCACCTGCCGGGGATTTATATCCCCCCTGACTGTTTCCCGGAACTTGCCCAGGGCCACAACCCTGCCCCCGTGAGCCGCTACTTCTTCTGCCGAGCGCCGTGAGTAGGCCCTGTACTCCTCTTCGTCACCGATGTCGAAAAGGTTCAATGCGTATACCGCGCGATTCGATTCCATAATCCCTCTCAATAACGTCAACCGGCACAGGTGACCATATGCCGGACAGGTAATTAGGGCAAGCGATTTTCGTTTTTTACAGATAGGTACCGGTATTAAACGTATTTCTTTCAGATTGGATGAGAGGTACCCACCAATTTTACTGTACCGACACACTTCAATTCATATTGTTTGAAAGCGATATCGTTTTGACAATGGTCAATAGTGATTGACATTAATATGCCCCTCTTCATTACAATGATTTATTAAAAATAGATATCCAAAATCGAGGAGGTATGAGATGCGGAAGCAGAGGTATTGCCTTTCATCGTTTCTCTTCCCTGTTGTTCTATTTCTTGTTTCATGCGGCGGCAGTCCCGCTGTTGATGAATTTTCGCTTACGGCCCGTTACATAATCGGCGATGTGCATATAGAATCCGCGGCGGGAAACCGTAATGTGTCGGTCGGCGACAGCATCAAAAAGGGGGATACAATCGTCACCGGTAAAAAATCCCAGATCGACCTGGTATACGGGACCCGCGGACTGCTCCGGATACAGGAAAATTCGCTCATGAAAGTCGCCGATCTTAATGAAAAGACGGGCGGAAATACCGGCCTCGAATTGAATCAGGGAAAACTCTTCGTTTCAATATCAAAACTGTCCAGGGGATCATCCTTCACCGTCAAGGCATCCACGACGCTTGCCGCGGTACGGGGGACGAGCTTCCGTCTGAGCTCTGACGCCGGAAAGTCCCGAATCGATGTGGTCTCCGGAAAAGTCAATGTGAACCCGGTCAAAGAGGGAAAAGTCGTTACTGAAATCGAGCGGGTCGTGGAGGATAACCAGGCAGTCGATCTCACCGTGAAAGCGGTACAGACCGCGGTGGTCCAGAAAAAAGAGATCCCCGTCGTGCCCATTCAGCCTGAAGTCATGATCGAGATCAGAAATGAGATAAAGGATATAGCTCCCGAAGTAAGCAAGCAGCTCGCGCCGGATACGGTAAGGGAAATCGAACAGGTGAAAGAGCCCGCGGCGCAGGATGATAAGCTCAACCAGAAGAAAGCCGAGGAGGAGCGACAGCGTCAATCCGCGCTTGAGCAGCAGCGCAGGGAGCGCGAGCTTGCCGACAAACGCCAGAAAGAAGAAAATGACCGACAGGAAAGAGCGCGTCAGGATCAGCTCGCGCGTGAACAGGTAGAGCGCGACCGTGTAGCGAGAGAGCTGGCCGAAAAGGCACGAAAGGAAAAAGAGGCCAAGGACCGCGCAAGCAACGTCCCTACTCTGTAAGCTGTTAAAAGTTAAAGAAGTAAAGCAGCTGTTTTCTTTTGCTTGCTTGGCGGGAAAAAGATTTATAGATAGAAACCTTGTTTGGGGGGAACCATGAAACTTTTACGGTATCTGGCAGCAGTCGTTTTCGTGTTTACTCTCTGGTCGTACGCACAGGCTGTTGACTTCAGCGCGGGGGCGATGTGCTGGTACGCGTGGTGGTCGCCGCATTTTGAAAGAGAATTACGGGGGGTGAATAACGGGTGGAAGAACGAGAGTCCCGCAATGTACGGTGATGGGGTCAATGACAGTTTTTCCTTTGATCCCGCACTGCTTGCCGGGCCGGTGGTCAATGCCAGGTTTTTACAGAACTGGAGCATCGGGCTTGTCTTTCTCAAAAGCGGCTATTTCAAGGGAACTTCGTCATTTGATGTGCCTTCTACCATGGGATCTTCATATACCATCGCTACAGATTCCGATTTTAAAATAAACCGTTATGACGCGGACGCAACCCTGACCTACAGGGTCAGCCCTTTTTTCGGCCTGTTCCTCGGATACAAGTATTCCCACTACAGCGGAACAGGTACGATGAACTATACCAGTGTATCTTCCGGAAGCGGAAGTGCTGATGTCAAGCGGGAGGGAACCATGTATGGTCCCGGTGCGGGTTGTAATATCATGATTCCGCTTATCGATACCCTTTTCATCACTTCCTCGATTTCTGTCCTTTCACTGAAGGCGGAGTGGATTTATGAAACTACGGAAGCAAACAATAGTTTTTATACAAAGGAAACCCTGCACCGCAATCTGTGGGGATACAATGTCACCGCCGGCCTCGGATATTATTTCAACAGCATTTCGACCACCTGTATGGCGGGTATACGGTATCAGTATCTTCAGGACAGAGACGACACCAACCTGGAGGACAAATTCTACGGCGTGATTGTTTCCGCCATCTATTCTTTTTAAGACCAGGCAACTGCGGTTCCGTTCCTCCGGATAAGCATGTTTCATGAAACGCGGTTTCTTCGGCCTTCTTCATGTTAAGAGGAAAGCTTACTCATCATCGTGATCAGCCGTTAACCGGATTTTATGATATAGCGTCTTTCATGAAAAATGGTATTGAATTTTCCAACCGTTTCATTTATATTCATACCATTCGAACATCATTACGTGGAGTATGATTATGAAACAGGAACGGCGCAAACATGAACGATTTATCATTAATCAGATGGTCGATCTTTCAGGCACCGAGGAAAACTTTATATCCGCGCGCGGCCTTAACATCAGCGAGGGCGGAATACTCTGCCTGACCGACGATTCAGTCGATACGCTCTCGCGGATCTTCGTAATGATGACGCTTGTTGAAGGCGATGCTCCGAAAACATTGAGTTGTGAAGGAGTTGTCGTCCGGTGTGAAAAGAAAGGTAAACAGTATGAAACGGCAATGGAGTTCTCCGAGTTAACTGATGAGAGCAGAGCCGTGATTAAACATTACGTTAAATCCCACAAGAGTAAATAAACTATCTGAAATCCCTTGATCCGCTTCACGGCGCAATTTTTAGTAGCGTTACCGGCCATGGTGTGATAAAAACGCCTGTCATTCCAGACCAGTACTTGTAATGCGGAGAACCATATGCGATCAGTTGAACTGCTTATCATCGGCCAGGGGCCTGCGGGGCTCTCGGCCGCAATTTACACCTCACGCGCGGGAATATCCACCATGATCGCCGGATGCGATCCGAAAGTCGCCGGCGATTACGCTATTGACAACTATTTCGGCTTTCCCGAAACGATATCGGGCAAAGAGCTCATAGAACGGGGGATAGAACAGGCCAGGCGCTTCGGGACAGAGATGGAATGCACACGCGCGCTTTCCATTCATTTCGAGGATGACGGCACATTTCTGGTTAAGACCGAAAGCGGCGAGATCCATGCCTGCGCGATAATCCTCGCCACCGGCGTTTCACGCAAAAAGCCCGACATCGGCAACCTCGCCGATTACGAGGGCCGCGGCGTGTCCTACTGCGTGAGCTGCGACGGATTTTTCTTCAAAGGTAAAAAAGTGATGGTGGCCGGCGAAGGCGTTTTCGCGGCGAACCAGGCGCTCGAGCTGATGTCCTACACGCCGCACGTAAGCGTCTGCACGCTCGGCAAAAAACCGGCGATCAGCGCCGAGTTCAGCGAACGGCTCGCGGCGGCGGGGATATCCGTAATCGAAAAAAAAATAAAGGAGCTGAAGGGTGAACAGGGCCTTTCGCAGGTGGTGTTTGCCGACGGTGGAATGATGGATGCCGAAGGGCTCTTTATCGCCATTGGGGACGCTTCATCGAGCGATTTCGCGGCGAGCCTGGGCGTGCTCACGAAAGGGATCTTCATCCAGACGGACGAGGAGCAGAAGACGAACGTGCCGGGATTATTCGCCGCGGGCGACTGCACAGGAGGATTTCTCCAGATCAGCGTCGCCGTCGGTGAAGGCGCCAAGGCGGCACGTTCTGCGATAGAATACGTGAAACAGATATGCAGGACCCGCTGAAGATGCAGGCGCGGCGTTTTTGTATCCCCCATAAAAACGTGTTGCAATCATCGGTTATCTTTTTATAGATGGTTTCTCTGTGTTGCCGCTTTATTTGACGCGACACACGCGCCGCAGTTCCACGCCGCGTACAACAATTCCCGGAAGGACGATATGAAACTCGGAATAATAGGACTTCCCCAGGTGGGGAAAAAGACAATATTTTCACTGCTCACCGGCACGGGCGTGACGAAATCTGCCGACGCGCAGAAACCCGCGGAAGGCGTCGCGGATATCATGGACCCGCGCTTCGACGCGCTTGCCGCCCTGTACGAGCCCAAAAAAACCGTCCGCGCGCGGCTCAACCTGGAACTGCTTCCTGATCTCTCGGCGGACGCCATCCGGGAGGGAAAGATTTTCAGAAATATCGCCGATACTGACGCGCTCTGCCACATCGTGCGCGCGTTCAGCGACGACTCGGTCTATCATGTGAGCGGCTCCGTCGATCCCGGCCGCGACATCGCGTCGATAAACTCGGAGCTTGTGCTCCACGACCTGGTGTTCATCGAGAAAAGGCTGGAACGGATCGAGAAGGAAAAGGCCAGACAGAAAGACGACCGGATGAAAAAGGAAGAGGAGCTCATGCTTCGCTTCAAGGCCCATCTTGAAGGCGAGATGCCGCTGCGCACGCTTGAGATATCCCCCGAGGAGCAGAAGCTGATCTCCGGATACCCGTTTATCACCACCAAGGCGATGCTCGTGGCGCTCAATCTCTCCGACGGAGAGATTGGTTCTGACGCGATGCTGCGCGAATTTGAGGCGAAATACGCGGCGGAGAGGATCACGTTCATGCGGATATCGGCCAAGCTGGAATCGGAGATCGCGCTTCTCGATTCGGATGCCGAGCGGCGCGAATTCATGGAGGCCGCGGGGATCGAGGAGCCGGCGGTCAACCTGCTCTCCCGGCTGTGCATGAAAGCGCTCGGGCTCATATCGTTTTTCACGGTGGGCAAGGACGAGGTGCGACAGTGGCTCATCAGGGACCATACTCTTGCTCCTGAAGCCGGAGGAGCGATCCATTCGGATATACAGAGAGGGTTTATCCGGGCCGAGGTCATGAAATATCCTGACCTGATCGATCTCAAATCGGAGGATGAGGTGAAGAAGGCCGGGAAGTTCATGCTTATGGGCAAGGACTATCGGGTTGAGGACGGTGATATCATCTGTTTCAGGTTCAATGTGTGATCCTGTTCCTGTAAAACCTGGTGTTTTTCTTATCTGCGCTAAAAAAAAGATGTTAATTGTTGACACTTTTAATTATACTCATGGTATATTTTTAGACCGGAGGCAGACGTGCCGGAACGCATCCTTTGAGAAAATACCCATGAGGTCGCGCAATGAACATCTCCGAAAGACCGCTTTCGCTTACCAATGACGGGACGCTCGAACTCTTTTTTATCGGCACCGGAAGCGCGTTTACCAAACGTCAGTATCAGACCAACCTGATGATCATAAAAGGCAATGACCATCTCCTGGTTGATTGCGGTACGAAATGTCCGCAGGCGCTTTCTGAACTCGGACTGCCGGTGGTGTCGGTCAGAAATTATCTCATCACCCATTCCCACGCCGACCATATTGGCGGCCTTGAGGAAGTGATGCTGATGGGCCGCTACTTTACGAAAAAAAAGCCGGCTATGGTGATAAACGAAACGTATCAGCACATTCTATGGGACATGTCGCTGCGCGGCGGGGCCGCCTATAACGAAGAGGAGGCGCAGCAGATGCTATCGTTCAGCGACTTCTGGGACATTATCAGGCCTCATTGGATGCCGGACTACCCGAGAGAGACATTCAGCGTATCGTTAGGCGGTATCGATATAATGATGATGCGCACCAAACATATCCCCGACACTTCCTCTGACTGGCAGAGTTCTTTCTGGAGCTGCGGAATTATCATCGATAAACGTGTCATGTTTACGAGCGACACCCGCTTCGATCCCGACCTCATTGAGCAGTATGACAGCCAGTTCAATTTCGAGACTATCTTCCACGACTGCCAGTTCTTCACAGGCGGGGTGCACGCGTCGATAGAGGAACTGAAAAACCTCCCTGAACAGGTCAAAAAAAAGATGTATCTGAGCCACTACGGCGACAACTGGGAGGAATTTGAAGGCAAAATCAGCGAGTATGGATTTGCGGGTCTTGCCCGTCAGCATATCTATTACAGATTTGATTGATCATAGAAAAGCGTTATATCCATAAAAATAAAGCTTTACTTCCTCCAGTGGTGCTATTTTCTGGAAATATTGGAAGTTCAGGTATTAATTTATATTAATATTCTTTCGAACTTACCTTTTCTCCGGCCGGCACTTATGAGGAATACAGCGCATTCCATCATCCTGCTCTTACTACTTGCGGTCTTTATTTGCTGCAGTTGCCGTCATGATAAAGGAACTCCTCCCCGCGCTGAAAAGGGAGTCGTTGATCTCAGGCAGTGGAATTTCGAGAAGCAGGGGCCGATGCGCCTCGACGGGGCATGGCAGATACACTGGGCACAGCTTCTCGCTCCGCAGGATTTTACCGCCTCCCGTGCCCAGGAACAGCCGGAATTCATTAAAGTACCGGGACCCTGGAACGGATCTACGGTCGGCGGAAAACGACTGCCGGGTGAAGGTTACGCGACATTCCGCCTCAAGCTCCTTCTTCAGAATCCGGATCAGATGCTGGGCCTCAAAATCAACTACCCTCTTCATGCCTGTAAACTATGGATAAACGACCGCCTTCTCTGCGAGAGCGGAAAAGTCGGCGCCTCTCGGAAAGAGATGTCGCCCGCTCGCTCAAACAGGGTCGTCTATTTTCATCCCCAGGGCGCGGAGCAGACGATCACGGTCCAGGTTTCGAATTTTCATCACAGGGCGGGTGGTTTTCACGACAGTTTTGAGCTGGGTACGGCTGAACAGATACAGGCGATACGTGACCTCAAGCTCGCGTTCGATCTTTTCCTGTTCGGAAGCATTTTTATCATGACCGTATATCATGCCGGGCTTTTTATCTCGCGAAGGAAGGATGTATCGCTGTTATACTTCGCGCTGCTCTGCTTGCTGATCTCGGTGCGTACGGTGCTTACAAGTGAGATCTTCCTTACCGCCATTTTCAGCCGGATAAACTGGGAAATACAGCTCAAACTCGAGTATCTCACCTATTACATGAGTATTCCGCTGCTCATGATGTTCTACCGGTCCCTCTATCCGGCGGAGATGTCGTCGAAGGCGCTGCGCGCATTTCAGGTGGTCGGCCTCGCGTTCATCCTGACGGTGATTCTGACGCCGGTGCGCATGTTCAGCTACACGCTTATCCCCTATTCCATCTATACCGGTTCCGCGTTTGTCTGTATCGCGCTCGCGATCGTATCCGCGCTTAAGAAAAAGCGTGACGGCGCGATTCTCTTCATGGCCGGATTTGTGATCATCCTGCTGACCGCGGCTAATGACGTGCTCTCTTCGCTTGATATCGTAAGAAGCGTCTATCTCTCGCAGTTCGGATTTTTCCTCTTCCTGCTTCCTCAGACGGTCATGGTCTCGCGGCGGTTCGCTCAGGCGTGCAACGAAAGCGAGGAGCGCGAGAAAGACCTGCTCAGTGCCAACGCCGCCTATATCAAGGAGATCAACGAACGCCGGCGCGCCGAAGAGGATATAAGGGACCTGCAGCGGCAGATCGAATTCATCCTGGGCGCGACGAAAACCGGGCTGACGATTATCGATACGGACCACCACATACGCTATATCGATCCCGAATGGCACAAGCGCTATGGCGAGATCGGGGAGATGAAGTGCCACGAGTATTTTGCGTGCAACCAGTCGCCCTGCCCTGACTGCGGAATGGAAAAAGCCCGCAAGCTCAGAGGGACCGTGGTGACCGAAGGCGTGATGGTCAAGGAAAATGACCGGCCCGTACAGATTATTTATATCCCCTACCAGGACCTGAGCGGCGAGTGGCTCGTGGCCGAAGTGAATATCGACATTACCGAGCGCAAAAAGGTCGAGCACGAGCTCAGCATCTACCATCACCACCTCGAGGAGATCATCAAGTGGCGCACCAACGAACTGACCATTACCAACGAAAAGCTCCAGATGGAAATCCGCGAACGAAGGCGCGCCGAGGAACAGCTTCTCCTCGACGAGTCACGGCTTGAGGCGCTCCTTGAGCTCAACCAGATGGCCGACTGCTCGATAAAGGAGATCACCGACTTCGCGCTCGAGGAGGCGGTACGGCTCACCAACAGCAAGATCGGCTACATGGCGCTCCTCAACCAGGACGAGACGCTCGCCGCGCTCCATTCGCTGTCGAAGAACGTGATCGGCAAGTGCGAGGTGCACAACAACGCGAACGAGTTCCCCATCGAGCGGTACGGTCTGCTGAATGAAGCGGTGCGCGAGCGGAAGCCCGTCATCACCAACGACTGCCGCACGCTCAATTCGGAGCGCACCGGCCTTCCCGAATCGCACCTCACCCTTGTCAGGCACATGAATCTTCCCGTGTTCGACGGCAAGAGGATCGTGGCCGTGGCGGGAGTGGCGAACAAGGAGTGGAATTACGATGATTCCGACGTCAGGCAGCTCACGCTGCTCATGCAGGGGATGTGGCGGCTGATCCAGCGCAAGAACCAGGAGGATGAACTGCTCAAGGCGAAGAAGATCGAATCGCTCGGGATACTGGCCGGCGGGATCGCCCATGACTTCAATAACCTGCTGACGATCATCTACGGCAATATATCGCTCGCGAAGCTTTCCGAAGAAAGGCAGGGGCAGTCGTATTCGCTGCTTACCGAAGCCGAGAAGGCGGCGACCAAGGCGAAAAACCTGACCCAGCAGCTTCTTACCTTCTCACGGGGAGGAGCGCCGATCAAGACCACCGCGTCGATCGAAAACCTGCTGAAAGACACGGTGAACTTTGTGCTCAGCGGATCGAACGTGCGCTGCCTGTTCGTGATCCCGGAAAACCTCTGGAGCGCGGAAATAGACGAAGGCCAGATAAGCCAGGTCATCCACAATATCGTCATCAACTCCCGGCAGGCGATGCCGGCGGGCGGTACCATCACCATCACCGCCGAAAACGTGACGCTGAGCGACAAGGACGTTCCGAGGCTCAAAGCCGGTGATTACCTGAAGATCGTCATCGCGGACCAGGGCAAGGGAATACCGAAGGAGCACCTGAACAAGATATTCGACCCGTATTTCACGACGCGCGAAAACGGGAGCGGCCTCGGACTCGCGGTGACCTATTCCATCATCAAAAACCACGGCGGATTTATCACGGCTGCTTCGGACGTTAACGGCGGGGCTGTCTTCAACGTCTTCCTCCCCGCGTCGAAGGAAAAGCCGGTCGAAAGGCAAAATAACGGTCATGACAGCGCCATCATGAACGGAAAGATCCTGATCATGGATGACGACAGCCAGGTGCTGAAGATCACCAGACTCACGCTTGAAAACATGGGATTTTCCGTGGAATGCTCACGGCACGGCGAGGAGATGATCGAGCTGTACCGGACCGCCCGCGAAAGCGGCCGGCCGTTCGACGCGGTGATCATGGACCTGACGGTGCCGGGAAGAATGGGCGGCGCGCAGACGATCGCGCGGCTTCGGGAGTATGATCCGTCCGTCAGGGCGATCGTTTCGAGCGGCTATTCGAACGATCCGATCATGGGGCGCTACCGCGAATACGGTTTTTCCGCTGTGCTTGCCAAGCCGTACCGCCGCGAAGAGCTTGGCGAAGTGCTGACGAAAGTGTTGAAATAAACAGATATCCGTTGTCCCGCGTTGTCGTGGCGCGGGCGTTCACAAAACCTCCTGCCGGAGAAAAGATGAAGGACCTGCGAAACGACCTGAAAGCGATCTACACAGCCGCGATCGCGGCCGCGAACCCGGGGGAAGCCGTCAGGCGGTACCTTTTCCGCAGGGGGGATGCGATCGTCCTCCTTTCAGAAAACGGTTCCGAATTGTCATTCAATCTCGCGGGAACGCGGCGTGTGTACGTTATAGGTGCCGGCAAAGCGACCGCGCCGATGGCTTCAGCGGTCGAGGAGCTTCTCGGCGGGAGGATCACGAAGGGACTGATCGCCGTCAAGCACGGCCACACCGCGCCGCTTCAGCGCATTGAAACCGTGGAGGCGACTCACCCTGTTCCCGGCGAGGAAGGAATGGGGGCGGCAAAAAGGATCTCTGCGATCCTTGACGGCGCGGGCGCGGATGATCTGGTCATCTCGCTTATATCCGGCGGCGGATCGTCGCTGCTTCCCCTTGTTCCCGTCGGCATCACGCTTGCCGACAAGCAGGCCGTCACGAAACTCCTCCTCTCGTGCGGTGCGTCGATCGGCGAGATCAACGCGGTCAGAAAACACCTCTCGCTCGTGAAAGGCGGCAACCTGGCGCGGCGCGCGTATCCTGCCACGGTCGTCAACCTGATGATCTCCGATGTCGTCGGCGACGATATCGGCGTGATCGCATCGGGCCCCTTCTCTCCCGATCCCTCGACGTTTGCCGACGCGCTCGGCGTGATCGACCGATACGGCCTGCGCTCCGCGGTTCCCTCTCCGGTCATCGAGCGTCTGGAAAAGGGCGCGGGCGGACTGATAGAGGAAAATCCCGGGCCGGGCGATCCCGTCTTCGCTTCCGTCCATCACCGCGTCATCGCCTCAAACGCGCTTTCTCTCGACGCCGCAAGGCACGTGGCCGAAGCGCGGGGATATCATACGCTCCTCCTTTCATCGTCCATCGAGGGGGATACCGGCGCGGCGGCGCGGCAGCATGTCCGGCTCTTAAAAGAGATCACCGGTTCGGAAAAACCGGTCCCCCTTCCCGCCTGTGTTATCAGCGGCGGGGAGACAACGGTGGTCGTGCGCGGGGACGGTCTCGGCGGCCGGAACATGGAGTTTGCCATGCGCGCGGCCGGAATGATTGAAGGGATGCGGGGCGTGATAGTGGCAAGTGTCGGAACGGACGGGACCGACGGCCCCACCGACGCGGCCGGCGCGCTCGCCGACGGTATGACAGTGGCACGGGCGCGCGAGCGGGGCGCGGATATCGGAGACTTTATCGCGCGCAACGATTCGTATCATTTCTTCGAAAGAATCGGCGACCTGATAATCACGGGGCCGACCAACACCAACGTCATGGATGTGAGGATCATGCTCGCGGATGATCCGGGCGCACGCCATCCGTAAGATCAGGCTTATCCAGCCGGATAAAACCGCACAGACCTACCTTCTTTCCGGCGTGAGATTTTCCCTTCCTTCTCAAGTGAGGCGAGCGTTATCTCTACCCATCCCTGCGCCAGCAGCCGCTTCATAAATCCTTCCGCCGCGTAGATCTCCCTGAGCAATTCCCGCTCCGTGATTCCGTTCGCTCCGTTCTGCCGGACGATTTCAAGCAGCTGTGCGGTCCGCCGCCTTCTGACTGAAATGATCTCCTCTATCCGTTCCCGCGGATTGGTGATCGGGCTTCCGTGCGCGCTCAGGATAAGCTCGAGCTTCGGGAGCGCAAGTATCGCCTCCAGCGACGCGATATAATCGGCAAGGTCTGACTTGGGAGGGCCGAGCCAGGTTATTACGGAGCGAAGAATATTATCTCCCGAGAAGAGGATGCCCTTCTCCCTGTTGTAGATCGATACATGGTCGTCGGCGTGTCCGGGAGAGAGAAATATCTCCCACTGTTCGCCGCTGATTTCGATGGCCGCGGGTGGATCGATGAGCGCATCGGGATCGGGAAGGAAGTGCGTGCCGTAAATCCATTCATACATCCAGTCCTCGATCAACGCGAGCATTTCGCCGAAGCGCGAGCGGCGCGGACGGAGGTCGCGGTATGACTGGCGGTAGGCATGGCGCGTCGCGATAAGCTCCGCGGAGCGCCGTGAGAGCACCGCCGAAAGGCCGAGTGACGCGCGCAGCGGCGCGATCCCCGAAAAATGATCCGGATGCGCGTGCGTCAGGAGAACGCGGCCGACTTCGAATGGCTCACCCCTCGAAGCGCAGAGGTGTTCGATGGCGCGGTATTCGCTGATGAAGTGCCTGATGGAAGCGCGGTTGCCGTATCCGCCATCGATAACGGCGCCGCGGATGCCCGCGATTACATAGAGGTTGACCGGCGGTCTGAACGGGCCGAGCGCGCCTTTTTCGGTGATCATGAAAATGCCGGGATATACCTCTTTCATATCGGGCTTTACCTGCGGGTTTTACGGAAGCGCGAGAAAGTCCTCGAGAAGGACCGCGGCGTCGCGGACGTAATTTGAGCAGAGGCGCTCGAAATCACCGGCGTCCTTCGCGGCCTTCATCCCTTCCTCGGTGGTGATGTCACGGCCGAGGAGTTCGCGGCAGCGTATGGAGCCGTGGTTGCCGGCGAACTGGCGCATGAATTCGCGGGCGTCGGCAGCGGCGCGGTCTTTCATTGCTTTGACCTCAAGGCCGATGTGGCAGTAGCGCAGCCCGAGCACCATGAGGGCGCCCGTCACGGCACCGCATATATCCTGGGTACGCGCTATTCCCGCTCCGAACGGCGCGGCTACGCAGATGCACTGCTGGCGTTCCATCCCGTACAAGGGCCCGTACACGGAGAAGACCGCCTGTGCGCAGTTAAGGCCGCCGCGAAAACCGGAAATGACTTCATCGACACGGCTCATTGTATCCCCCCTTATAGAAGATACGGCAGTATACCGGATTTGCGGCACGCTGCAAACATTTTTTGTTGTGCGGGCGGCCCTCTGGATTTTCTGCCGTTCGTGACTTGACAGCACGGCTGTTCGTCTGTTATCTTCTTATGGCGGGTTTTGCCGCATAGGGAGGAATGTCATGAATCTTTTGATCACCGGTGGTCTCGGTTTTATCGGACGTCAGCTTGCAACGCGATTTCTCGAGAAGGGAAACCAGGTAACGATCATTGACATGCCCGTCGAGCAGACGGCCATCCGCCACGCCAAACTGCGGTATCTGCCTGCTGACACCACTCGCGGCGGTGCGTGGCAGGAAGCTATTGCAAAACAGGACGTCATCATCAATCTTGCCGGCGCCTCGATCTTCTCCCGCTGGACGGAACAGGCCAAAGAGGCCATTTACAACAGCCGTGTTCTTACCACGCGCAATGTGGTTGAGGCGATCCCGAAGAAGAAAAAGGTACTGCTCTGCAGCACCTCGGCGGTCGGATATTACGGATGGAGGGGGGATGAAACGCTCGCCGAGGACGCGATGCCGGGGGATGATTTCCTGGCGCGTGTCTGCCGGGACTGGGAGAGCGCGGCGCTTGAGGCTGAGAAGAAAGGAGCGCGGGTGGTGATCACGCGCTTCGGGATCGTGCTCGGGAAAAGCGGCGGCGCGCTCGGCACGATGCTTCCCCTTTTCAGGTATTTCCTGGGGGGACGGCTCGGAAGCGGAAGGCAGTGGTTTTCGTGGATACATGCGCGCGACCTTGTCCGCGGCTTCAACTTCATCCTGGACCATCCGAAGATGAAAGGTGCGTTCAACCTCTGCTCGCCTAATCCGGTCACCAACGCGGAGCTCACCAGGGCGCTTGCGCGCGTGATGCGTCGACCGGCGCTCTTTCCCGCTCCCGCGTTTGCCATGAAGCTCGTGCTCGGTGAGTTTGCCGACAATATCCTGAACGGTCAGCGCGTGGCGCCCCGCGGGTTGCTGGAGAGCGGCTTCACGTTCGATTTTCCTGAAATAGAGGGAGCGCTCAGGGACATCCTGAAGAAGTGAGAGATCAATCAGTAGATCTTCGCGCCTTTATCCGCGGTCAACTGCCCCGTCCTCGTCAGCGAGGAAGGGATTTCCATGATGTGCCCCTTCGTGGTAAATCCGCTGAAGGTGAGGTCGAGCTCAAATCGTATCCGATCCGCCGACCGCGACACGATCGTCATGCTTCCCTTCGCCGTCGCGGTTTCGATCTGGCCTGCCTGCCCGCCGCTGGTGTAGAATACTTTTTTTGCGTGCTTTTCGAATTCGTAGCGCCTGCCGACCTCAAGCCCGTCAGGAATTTCGAAATCGAGGCTTTCGTAGGTGTATTCCGTACGGAAGAACATTCGTTTCTGATAATAACTTTTTACCGCGATGACGCCGCCCCGGAGCTCATACGATCCCCTGTACGAGTTGAAGCGGGGCGCTTCACCGCGCGCCGTCCCCGAAACGCCGCTCGCCGCGCAGGCCGTCATGAAGCAGATAAGAAGCCCCGTGATGACGCGAAAACGCTTCCGTGGCTTCACGGAATTCGCGCTTTTTCTTACAGAGCCGCGGTGTGCCATACGGAACCTCCCGGGATTCGATCGTTACATATGTAAATATCAGTTTTTATCTGATGTCAACCTCTTTTCATCGGATGTGCCGCGCGCTGTACGGGGGGCGCGACCGCGTTTGGACCCCGAACGGAGCTGTAACGGGCGGACAATGGAGAATGGATGGAGAGAACCCGGTCAACCCCGCGACGCGGCCGCGGCGCACCCGCCTCCGGGGATCGCGAACCGCAACCGGATGGATCTCCTCCCGCGTGTCATTCGCACTCCCTTTCAGCCGGTGCGATATGAACATGCTGTAGCCGCTGCGGTGTGTTCCCAGCGCGCGCTGCTTCCATGCCTCTTTCCCGCGTTCCGGAAGCGCCTGCCATGCATAGACCGCCTCCCGGAAGGCGCTCCTGCGCTCCCGCTGCGCCGGCGTATCGGGGTTTGCCGGCTTTACTTAGGCGCGCGCGTACTGTTTTCCGTAACGATGCACTAATACCATGTTGCCCATACGGCCGTGAAACGATTTGAACGGGGTGTTGAGGGTGAATTCCGCCATTAGTATCCTCCTGAGGTGTGATACGATATAGTGCGCATTACGCGGCGGAAACGACATTTTTTTTGCGGGCGATGGATGGTGTGGCCGGGGGCCGGAAGGATGGCAGACAAGTCCCCGGTCCTGATGGTGGTAACCGGCTATGCTTACCGGAACTTCCCCGTGTTCTTCAACACATCATTGTAGTATTCGCAAACCGGATTCATCACGCAGACGGAGCATTTCGGGTTTGTGGGCCTGCATATCTCCCTGCCGAGAAATGAGAAGGCCATGCCGACCTCGCCCCACCTCTCCTGCGGAACTATCGCCATCAGCTGTTTCTCGATCTTTTCCGGCTTGTCTCCAGTGGCGATCCCGAGGCGGGGCGCGACCCGCAGCACATGCAGGTCCACAATGATTCCTTCCGCCTTTCCGCCTGACTCGCGGATAATAACATTGGCGGACTTCCTCCCTATGCCGGACAGCCGCGTCAGGTCCGCAAGCGTTACCGGTATCGCGGCGTCTTCTCCTACGGTCTTAGCGAGGTTTATGATCCACTGTGCCTTGGTCCTGAAATTCTTCACAGATCCGATATATCCGGCGAGATCCTCTACCGTGGCCGCTGCAAGGTCTTTCAGCGACGGATAGGCCGCAAACAATTTTCCCGCAAGCTCGTTGATATGCTGATCAGAATCCTGCGCGGAAAGAATCACCATGATCACCAGCTGGTAGCGGTTCCTGTAGTCAAGGGGGTGCTTGAGTTTCCCGTATTTTGCCAGAAGCGGCTCAAGGTAGTTATTCCAGTCAATGCTCATAGTTCCTCCGCAATGGTGCGAATGATAAAAAACGGTATACGTTAGTTAATGCATAGTACGTTAAAAAATCCAGCACGATCAGATATGCGGCTGATTCAATTATTGAGTGAAAGCGCGATAGTGCCTGCTTTTTCCTTCAAACCTACATATTCAGAAAGCTGATTCCTCCTCGCCTGACTAAAAAACAAGATCGATTTCCGCATCGGGGAGGAAGAGCTTCGCGCTGCCGTCCTGCCCCTTCGAGTTGCCTATGAACACGCGTCCGTCGGCCCTGATGATGATCCAGTCATTCATTCCCGGCCGCTGGTCTATCGAGACATTCTGGGTGTTCCGGGAGGCAACCGGAAGCAGTCGGCGGTAGGCCGACAAATCAGGTGAGGACTTTGTTTCCGCCGCCGGACAGTTGGGAGAACATAAATCTCCTTTACCCGGAGCGGGGGTTTCCTGGGCGGTTATATCCGGATAAGCAATCGTGAGTTCGTGGCAGACGATGCGCATCTGATCGCTTTTCGACCAGTCGCCGCCGTCGACGGCCTGTTCCCTGACGTAGATTTTTCCTGATTTGTCACAAGCCTCGAAACGATATTCAGACGAAACAGTCGCCGCCATTACAGGCGATTTCGTTTTTTTTGCCAGGTCGATGGCCACAACCCCAATCGCCTCGCCTGCGCCCCACGGCCGGTTGGTGATTTTGGAATCTTTTTCGTTTGCCAGTATCCATTTTTCCCCGATCCATTTGTAACCCTGAGCATTAAAGGATGTAACTTCCTTTTTCGTGGCGAAGTCAAATACGATCGCGTGCCCCAGGTCGCAGTCCGCTACCAGATAATTTCCTCCCGGAGACCAGGAGAAACTGGCGCATCCACCCATGCTGCCTGAGTGGAAGTAGCCTGTTTTGCCGGTCCTCCGGTCATACACGCCGATCCCTCCCGGCTCCTCCATGCGGGCGGTGAGGATATACCGCGAGTCGGGAGACGCACAAATGATCGTGCCCTGAATGGTAAGCAGGCGCGGGGTTTCGGTGAGTCCATCTATGAGAAACCTGTTTTCATTGGAAGTAACGACCATGCGGAGGTTCCTGACAGCGGCGGGAGCTCCCTGCAGCGCGGACGGATCACTTCGGAAAAGAGCATTACGCCGAACCCACCCGATCGAACCCTGACAGGAGGCGATAACCCACTCACTGGGTATCTGTTTTACGATATCCTGGTTTTTGGGGATGAGGATATCGATCCGCGTGTTCACCGGCATCGCTTTAACAGCGGTGGCGCTGTCCTCCGGTCTGGGCATAAGGGACGAGCCCTGTGCCGCGATGACCAGTCCCTGGCCTTCCATCGTATAGTCGGCGATATTTGTGCTGATAGCAAGGTGCTTTTTACAGGCAAAGATCGTCATGCTCAGAATCAGCACAGAGAGTAGAGCAACGCGTTTATGGACTGACAAACAGGATAATGAGCGGCTCATGGTGGCCCCCTGAATTATTGTAGAATGAAAACCGGAAACATGCCGACATTACTGCCTTGATACCGGAAATCCCGGCATTATGTACGATTGAATAATATCGTCGGGAATGGGAGAGATCAACCACTATTTCCGAGCGGACCCTGAAAATATGGCATACAATCCAGTCAAAATGCTATTGACATCCGTTTCGGGATAAAAAACCATCGTTATCCATCTGTCAAAAAAAGATGATACATATATCTTTCAGCGATTATGAATATTCTATGATGTGAGGACTTCTTTATGGGAATACGATTCGAACAGCTTGGCGAAGCGCACCGCACCGCGGTGATCGACATTTTCAATCACTATGTGGAAAACGATTTCGCCGCGTATATCGACAGCAAGGTGCCCTACTCGTTCTTCGATATGTTTCTCAATATCACCAGGGGTTATCCTGCGTACGCGGTCGTATCGGAAAACGATGTAGTGATCGGATACAGCTTTCTGCGCGCCTACAATCCGATGCCGGCGTTCAAAACGACAGCCGAGATTTCGTATTTCTTCAGGCCTGATATGACGGGAAAAGGGGTCGGCGGTCTGGTGCTCGACCGCATCGAGGCAGAAGCAAAGAAGGCGGGGATCAAGCTGATACTGGCGAACGTCTCGTCGCTCAACGAAAAGAGCGTCCAGTTTCACCTTAAGCACGGTTTTACGCCATGCGGCCGCTTTAAAGGCGTCGGTACGAAGTTCGGCACGGAATTTGACGTCGTCTGGTTTCAGAAGGAGATATAAGAAGGCAGAATACAGGGATACGGGATACGATAGGTCATATATAAATAATCAAAATATATTATTATTGACATTTATTGTATATCCTGTTCTAATCTCTTGTAGAATTTATTAGTGTTTATAGCGATTCCAGAACTTACACGAGAGGAGCCAATGCTAATAAAAAGAAGATGGGGCGGAACGGCTTTATTTATTATTATGCTTTTCATTCTCATATGTGTACAATGTAAAAAGCAGGAGATAAACCAGGGCAGATTTACTGCGATAATAGGATCGGTACGGCTGAATGGCGCTCCGGCGGTGATCGACAGCCGTGTGAAGGCGGGTGATGTAATTGCAACGGATCCTGATTCAACCGCTACAATTCAGTTTGGGGATATAGCCATTCTGTCTTTAAGAAGCAATTCTTCAATAACCGTCAGTAACATCATTCTGAGTAACAGCAAAATAGATATTCAACAGCATTTAGGAAAAACTTTCAACAAGATACGGAAGAACTCAAATTATACGATTGCAACTCCCACCGTCGTCGCCGCTGTAAGAGGCACTTCATTTGCATTAAATGTTGATAAGGATACCGGCAAAACAAGGCTAAGCGTACTGAGCGGTACGGTCGGGATATCAAAAAGTGAGGGGCAGCAAACGTCGAAGATCAGGCTCCCTGAAGAGATGAGAGTTAATGAGGGATTTGGTATTGATATTGTACCTGATGCTACGCTTTCTCCTTCGGCACTTGCGGTAGAGGAGAAGAATGAACTTTCCGTGCTCGATTCAATAGAATTTGTCAGCCAGAAAGTCCAGGAACCTTCGAAGAAGGGCGATGCTCCTTCCGGCTCAGAATCAGATAAAAAGACGCAGACAACGATACCTGCTAACGAAGTCAGGAATGCAGCCGCAAAAACGTATAAAGAAAAGCTCGAAGAGATCAAGAACATGAACAGTGGAAAACTTGATCTTATCACCCTCAATAGCGGAAGAGAAATAGTGGGGATGATAATCGAAAGAGGGCTGATGTATAAAATCAGGACGCCTAATGGAACTATTACTATACCGAGAAATGAGGTATCCTCACAAACAATAACATACTAAAGGGGATAAAGATGAAAGCAGGTTACTTGTTCAATGCCATAAGTGTTCTATTTGCGTTTTTAATTATCAGTTGTACATCTTCAAGTATAATTCTGCAGGAAAATCGGGAAAAAAGCGAGATTATCATATTTGCTGAAAGAACCGGCAAATTAGTGGCCGTAGCTAATCCACTAGTGAATCAGGAAGATTTCAGCCTTGGTACTTTAACAAAATCAAGTTACAGATATTATCTCACCAAAAGGGGCTCGAACCGTAAGGAATTAATCGATATGAATTTCTTAAAGTTCATTTTTATTGTTGATCCAGCCTGTAAAACAAAAATTAAATATAAATCAGGCAACAACACCTCTAATCTCGAATTAATTATTAAGGATGCTAATGGGTCAAAGCTCTATACCGGATCACCGATTAGAACCGAGGTAAAACTAACGGACGATTCGAAAATTATCGGTGAACTCACGCAGATAGATGTGAAAACAGGCAATTTACATATTAAGACAAAACTCCAGGATTTCAACATACCGTATAATACGATCAAGGGAATAAAGATGTCCATTGAGGAAGTTAAACTTATCCTTATTGATGGTACCGAGCGCAAAGGAGGATTGTTGAAAGATGACGGGAATATAATTGTGTTAAGAACAATACTTGGCGAAGAAACATATGACCGAAGGAAAGTTTATAAAATTAATTACCAATAGAGTTATAAAGAAAGCATAATAGAAAATGATTATATAAGATTAATTATAAGCGATTCTTGCTCTGTAAGGAATCGCTTTATTTTTTGTAATTTTCATTACGAAGAATAAACAGGTTTCTTAATGAAGAAATATATCCCCCTTCTGATGCCGCTTGCTCTTATAGTTTCCATTCCCATCGTCTACGTGGCGAGAAGGCCGGTTCAGGGCGTCGCGCCGCTGCGCTATCTTGAGCCTGCGTTTATCCTGCTGTATACCGCCTGGATCGTCGTAGAAACCCGTATCGCGCGGAGGGACGTCGCGGATAAAAGCCTGCTGTCCGACTACGGGACGAGGGAGCTCTATGCGGTCTGCCAGGCGCTCACCGTCCTTTCGGCGATATGGTTTGTCACGGATGCGTATGCGTATCCGGCTTTGAAGTATGCGGGTCTTGCTCTGTTTGTGAGCGGAGCCGTGTTTCGCCTGTGGGCTGTTTTCACGCTTGGCCGCTTTTATTCACACGTCGTGCGGAAGATTGAAGGACACCGGATAGTCGATTCCGGGCCATACCGGTTTATCCGGCACCCTGCGTACACGGGTATGATCACGGCGCATGCCGGCGTAGTCCTGTTTTTCTTCAGTATCCCCGCCATGCTTGTTTTTCTCTTCATGCTCATCCCCTCTATTGTCATACGGATACTGGTCGAAGAGAAGACCCTTTACGCGATTGACGGATACGAATCGTACGCGCAAGATCGCAAACGGCTCCTGCCGATGGTATGGTGACAGGCTTTTCGGATGCCGACAGGCAGTCGCGCATGATGATCGCCGTAATGCCCGAATCAATCTCTTGACAAAAACCCGCCCCCGTGGATCAGTTGTCATTTCATAAGCGGCGCAGCCGTGGAGAGGATAGAATGAAAATACTTGTGCTTAACGGCAATCCGTTTCCCGAGAGAGATTATTTCGACGCATACGTGAATGGTCTGGTTGCCCGTCTCAACGGCGCGGGGCATCACGCGGAGTCGCTCATGCTCCGCGACATGAAGATCCGCCCCTGCCTCGGCTGTTTCAACTGCTGGGTGAAAACGCCGGGGACCTGCTCCATCCATGATGACGAGCCCGAGATCACTAAGCGCTATATCGCCTCCGACCTTGTCATCCTCGCCTCTCCTCTTATCATGGGTTTCGTCAGCGCGATCCTGAAAAACGCGCTGGACAGGAACATCCCGGTCATTCACCCGCACCTGGAGGCGGTTGACGGAGAGGTCCACCATCTCAGGCGCTACGAATCGTATCCCGATATATCCTTTCTCCTCGAAAAAGAGCCGTTCACCGACGACGAGGATATATCGATCATCACCGACATCTTCAAGCGCGAATCGATCAACGTGCGCGCGTCGCTGCGGTTTGTCCGTTTCATCGATTCAGATCCCGGGGAGGTGCTCAATGCGATTGACATTCATTAACGGCTCGCCGAGGGGAACGAAAAGCAATACCGGCAGGCTCATGGAGCACTTCATCAGGGGATTTCTCGAAACGTCCGGCAATTCCTGCGATGTCGAGTATCTCTCAAAGCAGCGGGGGGATACAGGGACGCTCGCCGAAATGTTCGCGAGTTCCGAGGCGGTCATCGTAGGATTTCCGCTCTACGTGGACGGCATGCCGGGCAGCGTCAAGGCGTTCTTTGAAGCGCTCGCGCCGCTCATGGGAAGGAGCGGCAATCCTTCGCTCGGCTTCGTCATACAGTGCGGCTTTCCCGAATCATCGCACAACCGGTTCGTGGAGCGCTACTGCGAAAAGCTCGCGCGCAGGCTCTCGTGCCGCTATCTCGGCTCGATCGTCAAGGGCGGATGCGAAGGGCTCGACGTGCAGCCGGCGTTCCTTACCGACAAGTATTTCGAGTACTTTTACCGGATCGGCGCCGAGTTCGGCAAAACCGGCGCGCTCGATCCGCTGCTGCTTGAAAAGCTCGCCCGGCCGGAACACCTGAGCGCGGATAATATCGCGCAGATCATCCCGTTCATCAACAAGGCGCTCTGGGACGCGCAGATGGAAAAGAACGGCGTGCTCGACCGCAGTTTTGACAGGCCGTACGAAAAAGCATAATACCGCGCACAGGCGGCGGGTTTGCATTATTTACATTCTAAAGGAAAAAGCAGATGGAACAGTTTCAGAACGTAGCAGTGGTGATAAAGGCGAACGTGTACTTTGACGGCAACGTTACCAGCCGCACGGTGCTGTTTCCCGACGGCTCGAAGAAGACGCTCGGCATCATGATGCCCGGCAGCTACGAATTCGGTACGGCGGAGAAGGAGCTCATGGAGATTACCGCGGGTTCGCTCGATGTGCTCCTCCCCGGATCTTCGGAATGGAAAACATTCGGGCCGGGAACGAGCTTTGAAGTTCCCGCGAACAGCAGATTCAGCCTGAAAGTGAAATCCGTTACGGATTACTGCTGCTCGTATTTCAAGTAACCGGTGTCCTCTGATTTATGCGCGAATTTCTCAAGTCTTCTGAAATAATAGATTACGACGATCCGGCGATTATCGAACTGGCACGGGATCTGACACACGGTACGGATGATCCGGTCAGGGCCGCCAGAAGATGCTTTGAATGGGTCAGGGATTCCGTCCTCCATTCGCTCGATCACGGGATGAACCCCGTTACGCTGAAGGCCTCCGATGTGCTGAAACACCGGACCGGCTTCTGCTATTCGAAAAGCCACCTTCTTGCAGCGTTGCTGCGCTCGGTCGGGCTGCCGTGCGGTTTCTGCTATCAGCGGCTTTCCGTTGGCGACGACGGTTCGGCGCCGTTCTGCCTGCACGGCCTGAATGCCGTCTACCTCCCGGATTTCGGTTGGTACAGAATGGACGCGCGCGGCAACAGGCCGGGCATAGACGCGCGGTTCGATCCGCCTGTGGAGCGGCTTGCCTTTCCTGTACGGGCAAAAGGAGAGGCGCTCTTTCCGGAGATATGGCCCGATCCCCTTCCCGTTGTTGTCGAGTCGCTGGCGCGGTATTCCGATTACAGGGACCTGGCGGCGAACCTTCCGGACGTATGTATAATCTCCTGAAATGATGGCGGTAATGGCGCGGTAGCTACCTTCAATCCATTAATCAATATCCGCTATTGACTTAATTTGCGTATGGCGTATACTATGGTTCCGCTTCACATGTGATCCATGAAATCAGTGTTTTCACCGGTAGACATGGCCAGGGGAGTATTGTATATTCGATAAGGATAGATGGAGTATAGCGATGGAAAAGAAAATTCTGATAGTCGAAGATGATCCGGTTTCAGCGAAAATACTGGAAAGCAACCTCGCGGCGGGCGGATATATCGTCGATACCGCCTCAAACGGCGCTGAGGCGCTGGAGAAGTTTGCCCGTACGCCCTATCTCATTGTGATCACCGACATCGAGATGCCCGTGATGAACGGCGAGGAGCTGCTCGGAAGGCTCATGGCGTTTGATAACGCGCCACTGGTTTTTGTCGAAACGGTGCACAGCGAGGTCCCGCTTGTTATCGATATCATGAAAAAAGGCGCGTATGACTATCTGGTCAAGCCGGTGGATACCGGGGAACTCCTCATCAAAATGCAGCGCGCGTGCGAGGCCGCTGAGATGATCAGGATGAGAAAGATCATCGAAAAAGAGAAAGTCATCCGGCTCGAGAACCAGCTCGAATGGGTGAAGTGGAAAGAGCGCGCGGGGGCCGACAAGGAGATGCGGCATAAAGACAGGACGCTTTTTCACAGCATCCAGACGAGCTTCAATCAGGGCCAGGGTTTCGGGGCGCTGATAACACTTCTTGATATTGTATCTGCTTCGGCGAAACGTGAGGACAGCAGCTATGTAATCGATGCTTCGCTTATGGATGTCATAAATGCAAATGTGAAGATGGCGCGCAATGCGCTTGAATCATTTAAAGAGATTGACTGGCTTATCGCCAACGAACTTCCCCGGAAGGAATTATCCTGCGACAGGCTGTACGATCTGGTGGCGGAGATATGCAATGATGCCGGAGATTTCGCAGGGCTTGCCGGACAGAAAATAATTCTCAGTGAAAAAAAGAGCTTTTTCAACGATTACACGATACGGATCAATCATGAGCATCTGCGGCGCGCCCTATTCGAGGTGCTGATGAACGCCTGCAAGTTTTCAGAGAAAAAATCCGACATCATCGTCATGGTCGCTGTCGTCAACGATCGTCTTGAGTTCTCCTGCGTCAGCAGACCGTTCCCCAACGAGGAAGGCGTTCTGGGAATCCCGATGGAGTACGAGTATATCCTGTTTGAGCCGTTTTTCCGCATGACAAAAATGGTTTACGAGGGATACAACACCCTCGATTTCGGACTCGGGCTTACGATCGTAGAAAAAATTATCCAGCGCCATCAGGGCAAAATAACTATATCCAACATCGTCGACTATACCGACATCACCAGGGGGCCGGTAACGAAAGTGAACTGTGTCATCTCCATACCGGTGAGCAGACTCTGACCGGCGGTATGAACGCGCGGCGCCGGACCGTGCAGCAGGTTAACAAGGAGCGGCCGTGTGGCCCGAATAAAACAATCGACTGAAAGAAAAAAGAATATCGGCTTCGTGCGGAAGCGGTACCTCTTCGTGCTGCTGTTGCTGCTTATGATCGCGGGCCTGATCAATGTGGTGTTTACCGCCCTGTATGAAGTGGAAGACCTTCGGTCTGGTTTCTTAAGGATGTCACGGGCCGCCGTATCGACGCTCAATCCCGGCAATATCATGCGACTGAAGGGCTTGCCGTCGGATACGGGCGAGCAGTATTATGGCAGGATAAAGGAACAGCTTCTCGCCATCCATCACGCTGATCCTGTTATAAGGCGTGTTGGCCTTTTCGGCATGAGGGGGGACTCTGTTATTCTTCTTGTCGATTCCGAGATGCCCGATTCTCCGGACTATTCACCTCCGGGCAGGTTATATCAGGGGAAGCGCAATCTCATCTTAAGGGCCTTCAGTTCCGGAGAAGAAAGCATTGATGGTCCGATCTCGGACCACCGGGGGACATGGGTCAGCTCTCTCATCCCCCTGAGGTATCATCCGGATGGAGATATCACGGCGGTATTTTCTATTGAAATCGATGCTTCTGAATGGACTAAAAGGATAATCATACGCTGTCTATCCCCGATCATGCTGATCATGTTCCTCGCGCTTTCTTTTATCGCGCTTTTTTTTCTCCTGCGGCGTGCCGAAGAAACAACCCGAAAGCTTATCGAATCCGAAGCAAAGCGGGAGGATACTGAATCGAAATACCGCGGTGTGATAGACAATCTTTCGGACGCGGTATACCGGGTCGATACAAATGGAATAATCCGGCTTGCCAGCCCGTCATTCGGTCCGTTCTTCGGGTATTCACCGGATGATCCCATGGTCGGGACCAACGCCTACAGGTTCTGGAAGAACCCCGAGGGAAGGGATATCCTGATCGAAGAGATCTCCCGCCTGGGGGAAGTCCGCGACAGGGAATTTCTGGCCAAACGGAAGGACGGCACCAGCATGTACGCGTCGGTTACCGTCCATTCCATACTTGATGAGAACGGAAATATCACGGGGTACGAAGGGATAATCAGGGACGTTACCATGCGCAAGCTCACCGAGCTTGAGATGAACGTCACCCTCACCGCCCTTCATGAAAGCGAAGATCGCTACCGGCGTCTTGTCGAATTGTCATTTGACGGTATCCTTATCTATGACCGGTCGGGAAAAATCGTATCGATCAACCCCACGGGCGTCAGGCTCATGGGCGGAGAACATGCGGAACAGCACCTCGGTCACTCGGTTATGGAGTATGTGCATCCGGATTCACGGGAGTTCGTGCTTTCAAGAATACAGATGGTCGCGGAAGGTAGATATGCTCCCTTCGCGGAGGAGAAGCTTGTCCGCCTTGACGGAACGCCGTTCGACGCCGAAGTGGTGGCGCTTCCGGTAAAATACAGGAACGAGGATGCTGTACTGATCGTGGTGCGCGACATCACTCGGCGCAAACTCGCGGAGGAAGCGCTTCATGCGGCGCTGAAGAGGAGACAGGAACTTGAATTTATCATCAACCAGAGTCCTGTCATTGTCTGGCTCTGGAGGCCGGAACCGGGCGCGCCTGTCGAGTATGTGTCCGATAATGTCTCAACGCTCGGCTACTCTCCATCCGACTTTACCGGCGGTGGAATTCAGTTCGCATCGATAGTGCATCCCGATGACAGGGAAAAGGCGATCAGGGAAGTGACGATGTGCGCGAGCGGAACAATCAACGAGTACACCCAGCGATTCAGGGTATTCAAGAAATCTGGCGAGGTCCGGTGGGTGGAGAATCAACTCTGGGTGCGCAGAGACGATACAGGCGAGGTGCGGTATATTCACGGTATCGTCACGGATATTACCGACCGGAAAAACGCCGAGGATGTGCTTCTCCGCCGTCAGGAACAGCAGAAAATGCTGATGAGCCTTGGAACCACTTTCATCAATGTTCCGATGGAACGGCTTGATGAGGCGATGGCCGATTCACTGGGCCTTATCGCGACGTATGTAGGCGTGGAGCGGGCATTCCTCTTCAAGTATGATTTTCCGGCATCGAGAGTGAGCGCGACGCACGAGTGGTTCAGGCACGGCTTTTCCCCGTTGCTGGACAAGCTTCAGAATATACCCCTTTCCATTTTCCCGAATGAAGTGGAAGAGCACCTGATGGGAAAAACTGTTGACATCCCACACAGAGAAGCGCTCTCAGAAAGCCACCCGCTTCGGGAATACATGCTGTCGAACCGGATCAAAACACTGCTGACCATTCCCCTTATGTATGAAAGCCGCTGCCTTGGTTTTGTAGCGTTTTCATCGATATCACAGGTCAAGGAGTGGACCGAGGACGAGATTTCACTTCTTAAAGTCCTTGGTGAGCTCTACGCCAAAATTGAGATACAGCGACAGTACGAGAGCCAGCTCATCGAGGCGCGCCTTGCCGCCGAAACGGCAAATGCCGCCAAGGGGCAGTTCCTTGCAAGCATGAGCCATGAGATAAGGACGCCGATGAACGGCGTCATCAGCATGACGGACCTGTTGAAGAAAACCGCCCTTACGCCCGAGCAGCGGCGGTATGTTGATATTATCAATTCAAGCGGCGAGCACCTCCTTTCCATCATAAACAATATTCTCGACTTTTCAAAGATCGAAGCTTCCGCGGTTGAACTGGTTACGGTCGATTTCGACCTGAGGGACCTGATGGAGCAGATAGCCGACATGATGGCGATCCCCGCGCAGGAAAAAGGGCTCGAGTTCGTGAGCGATATACGGATCAGTGATAAGGATATCATGCTTTCGGGAGATCCGGGCAGGCTCCGCCAGATTTTTATAAACCTGACCGGCAATGCCGTGAAATTTACCCAGCAGGGTGAGATCGTTCAGCGGGCGTTGCTGGTGCGCAGAAGCGGTGACTCGCTCACGCTTCGGTTCGAGGTGATCGATACTGGAATAGGCATACCGGCAGATAAACTCGAAAGCATCTTCAATCCCTTCGTGCAGGTGGATTCCTCCATGGCGCGAAGGTATGGCGGCACGGGCCTTGGCCTTGCGATATCCAGCAGACTTGTTGAGGTGATGGGAGGGGAAATCCACGTCAAAAGCGCTCCCGGCATCGGCTCGCGTTTCTGGTTCGATCTTGATTTTCGAAAGGCGATATCCTCAGCAAAATCGGAAGCTCCTGCCGCAGCCCTGCCCGGCGGGGAGCGGATACTGATCGCTGCTGAAAATGCGAATCTCATCTCATGCCTCGAACATATCCTTGATGACTGGAACGTGCAACACCTGATTGTTCATGACGTCAGTGAGGCCGCCGCTGCCATAAATCAGGCCAGGGCCGGCGGTGATCCCTTTGCGATCGCGATATTCGACTCGAACCTGAGGGGAGCCAGGGAGTTTTCTTCGGAAAGGACGCTGCTGCGGAGCGTGGATATATCCGGCCTTGCAATGGTTTTGATGGTGCCGCTTCGGGAGCGTCTCGAGGACGCCGATCTTGCCGCTTCCGGATTTGTATCCGGTTTGATTAAACCCGTGAAAAGAAAACAGCTCCACGGCGCGCTTACAGGGAAGCCGGCAGGAGTGAAAGAAGCGCTTTCAGAAAAGGGCAGCGCCTCTCAATCCGCCCCTGCCGTAACACAGGATACCGGAAGCCGGTTCCATATACTGCTGGTCGAGGACAATCCCATGAACCAGGCGGTTGCCCTCGCCATTATCGCAAAGCTCGGCTATCAGGCGGATGTAGTGGCCAACGGAGACGACGCCATCCGCGCGCTATCGGAGTCCGATTACGATCTTGTTTTTATGGATTGCCAGCTTCCGGGAATGGACGGCTACCAGACGACCGCCGTAATACGTGACGCGGCTTCTTCCGTAAAAAACCACAATGTGCCGATTGTGGCGATGACCGCGAATGCGCTGCAGGAGGACCGCCGGCTCTGTATCGACGCGGGGATGGACGATTACCTGGCCAAGCCGATCCAGATGGAAACTGTCGGGATCGTGCTGAAGAAATGGCTTCCCGTAAAAGCGGATTCAGCTCTTGAGGAGGCACCTGTCGCGAAGCCGGGCGTGAAAACCGAGGGATTTCAGCAAAGTGAAATGTTTGATCTTGCCGCGGTGCGAAAGAGGCTTATGGGTGATGAAGAGCTTTTGAAGACGATCATCCTGCTCTATCTCGAAAATACGCCGAAACACATTGCCTCCCTCGGGGACGCTCTTGCCGCGAATGACGCGAAAAGCGCGCGGATGAACGCGCACTCGATCAAGGGGTCGTCGATCCAGGTTGGCGCTCTTCTGATCTACTCGTGCGCGGCGGAGCTTGAGGAGCTGGCGTTCGACGGCCGCCTTGACGAGATGAGGCCGCTTTACATTACACTGGCAGGGATGTTTGAGGATTTTGAGAATAACGATGAGGTCAAGGCCGTTGCCGTAAGGCACTGACCGGCGCCGGTGATATGAAAAAACGGTTGCAGGGTGAACAGAAGCGGTAGTATATTTCATTGAGCAGGAAAATTCAACTTCCAGGAGGACGGTTATGGGATTTCTCGATAAGATCAAGGAAGCGGCACAGGCGCTCGGAGCAGAAGGAGGCCATCACCAATCCATACTTGACAGCGTTGTCGATCTCGTAAAGCGTGACGGGATACAGGGGATCGCAAACCAGTTCAGGGAGCGGGGTCTCGGGGATACGATATCCTCATGGATCGGCACGGGGGAGAACAGGAACATATCGCCTGACCAGATCCGCGAAGGGCTTGGAAGCGAACGGATACGCGAAATCGCCACCAGGGCCGGGATCAGCGAGGAACAGGCAGCCGACGCGCTGCGGCGCGTGCTCCCCGGAGTCATCGACAGGGCCACTCCGAACGGCAACGTCGATCCGGACGATAACGGAAGAGGTTCTCAGGAATAGCATTCACTTTATAATTATAGAACGGAATATGGATACGTATGACAGGCGACAGGATTCCCGATATCGGTGAATGCTACGAGATCATGGGCCGCTACGGAATGCTTCACAATATTGTGGAACATTCCGAACAGGTCATGCGCGTGTCAATGGCGATCGTTGATGACCTTAAAGATGAAATCGACGTCGACAGGGATCTGATCATGGCGGCTTCCCTCCTGCATGATATCACCAAGACGCGTTCGCTCGAGACGAAAGAGCGGCATGATATCTCCGGCGGCGCGCTCCTGCGCGAGCTCGGTTTTGAGCGTATCGCCTGGATCGTCGAACAGCACGTCTATTTTACCGGATTTGCCCCTGAAGGAGCAATCGAGGAGCGCGAGATCGTGTATTACGCCGACAAGCGCGTGATGCACTCCAGCATCGTGACCGTTGACGAGCGTGTGGCCGATCTGGTCAGGCGTTACGGAACGACGCCGGAGCGCACAGAAATGATCCTCAAAAACAGGGAGATGGTGCTTGCCATCGAAAGGAAAATAGCCCGCTTCATGAAAGGCGGCATCGACGCGGTGACAGGAATCACCTACGGCGTATGAGGCGGCGTTACTGTATTCTCGACTGCTATGTGGATGAGCCGGCCTGTCTCGGCGTGCCGCCGTTTATATCCCCCTACCCGCGTTATATTTTCGGGGCCCTTCTCGACGCGGGCGTTGACCCGGAAAACATCGACTACCTGACCATTGACACGCTGCGTCAGCATGATTTCAAAATTGAGGGGGGATACGAGTCGGTCTTTCTCATCGGCGGCGCGGCGGTTCCCGGGAAATACCTGGGATACAAAATCGGCACGCTCGCCGAGATCACGAAAATAATTCTCGGCAATCCCGCGCTTCCTTTCTCGATCGGAGGGCTTATCGGGCGCGTTGTGGATACCGCGGGAATGAAAAACGCGGTCGCGCTCACGGGCGATATCGAAAAGCACGCGTACGAAAAGGCGCGCGGAAGGGATGCCGATGAATGCAGGTCGTACGGAGAGCTCGCCCGCTGGGCCGCTCCGGGATCGATGGTCGTGAACCGTCATCCCGATTTCCCGCACCTGATCGCCGAGATCGAAACTTATCGGGGCTGTCCCCGGCAGTCGCGCTGCTCATTCTGCTGCGAGTCCATCAGGGACACGACGGAGTTCAGGAGTGAGGATGATATCCTCGCCGAAATTGACGCGCTGATCGCGCGGGGAATCACACGGTTTCGCATCGGCAGCCAGCCCGACATTCTCCAGTACGGCTCCGGGCTTTCCGAGTTCAGGAACGGATTCTCAAAGCCTTCGGTCGCGCGCGTTGCATCGCTCTTCAGTGAGCTGAAAAAACGAAAGGACAGCGGCGCGATCGCGCTTCTCAATATCGATAACGCCAATCCCGGCACTGTCGCGAACTACCCGGAGGAATCGTCCCGCATAATAGAATCAATCGCCGAATCGATAACGCCCGGCGATACGATGTCGCTCGGCGTGGAATCGCTCGATCCGGGTGTAATTCAGAGGAACAATCTCAAGGTGAATGCCGGCGAGCTTCTGGATGTCGTCAGGATCATCAATGAAATAGGCGGTCGACGTGTGAACGGTGTTCCGGTGCTTCTGCCGGGCGTCAATCTCATTCACGGCCTCGCCGGCGAGACGGAAGAAACTTTCAGAATAAATTACGAGGGACTGGCGCGGATCGCTGAGGCGGGGTGTCTGCTGAGAAGGATCAACATCCGAAAGCTCCTGCCGTTTCCCGGCACGGCGGCGCGCGAGACCGCGAAACCGGTACCGGCGAGAGTGCGCAACAGATACGAATATTTCAAAGAAAGAATACGGGATGAGATCGACCACGGGATGCTGGTGAAGGTGTATCCGCCGGGAACCGTGCTTAAAGGGCTCAGGGTTGAGGACCGCCAGTTCGAGTATTCATTTGCGAAGCAGATCGCGAGCTATGCGATAGCGGTGAAACTGCCGGTGCTTCTGCCCCTTAAAAGCTTTGCTGACGTCATTATCACCGGCCACCGGGAGCGCTCGCTTGCCGCGCTTCCCCTCCCCGTTGCCGTCAACGATCTGCCGCTGAAGGCGATTGAATCTATTCCCGGCGTAAGCAGAAAAGCCGCGGAGCGTATCGTGCTCGCGCGGCCTCTTTCGGATATTTCAGATTTAAGCGGACTGTGCAGTTCGATCGGGAAGGAATTCCTCGATGCGATAGTCCTGTAGCGCTCAGTACTTCTTGCGCTCCTTGTCGTGATTGAGCCAGTTCATCACGTAGACGGCGGCGTAGGCGCCTACAAAACCGGCGATGATGTTGACACCCGCGTCGCGCGCCAGGAACGCCAGAATCTTAACGGTGATATCGTACAGCAGCTTGTCGAGGATGAACCCCCCGATGAGGGCACCGATCACTCCGACCACGAACCCGCCGATATATCCTCCGAAAAGATCGCGTCTCTTCAGGCTGAAAAACACCCACGCGATCACGGCCCCTATTGCCAGATAGATCGCTATCAGCTTTATAAGATTCAAAAAATCAATCAATCCCTGTGACATATATACCTCACCTTTCCGATGATGTTTATTGCAATCTTATTCCGGTGTGCACCGTCTAGTATGACAGATAAAACGGGCATGGTTACATAACAGTACGTGGCGAAAACAAATGTATCGCATTTTTTTGTTATTACTATAATTATCGAATGATACTGACCATCACGTGAAAAAAATTTCGCCCTTCCCTTCGCGTATAATTTCAGCCGTGCCTGAAGAAAAGTCCACTACGGTTGACGGCGAAGATGTTTTCCTGCCGCAGTCAATGATGATATCCACCTCGTTGAGGTAGCGCTTTTCAAGGTCCAGCGGCTCGATGACGTACTCCCCTTCCCCGGTGCTCACGCTTGCCGAAAGGATCGGCCGCCCGAGCCCGCGCACGATTTCGGTGGCGATTGCGCTGTCGGGGATGCGCACCCCGATCGTTTTCTGGTTCGTAATGGCGATCTTCGGCACCAGTTTCGATGCCTGGAAGATGAAGGTGTACGGGCCGGGAAGCGCCTTTTTCATGATCTTGAAGGCCTGGTCGGATATGTTGCGGACGTATTCATGCAGCTCATTGATATCCGCGAAAATAAAGCTTAGAGGCTTGTTCTTCGGAATTTTCTTTATCGAGTAAATCCTCTCAATCGCGTGCCTGTTGTTGATATCGCACCCGAACGCGTAGACTGTGTCCGTGGGATATATGATAATGCCTCCCTGCTCGAGCGACTCGACTACCCTGTTGATAAGCCGCTGCTGGGGGTTTGTCTCGTTGATTTCGTATATGACCGGCTTATTTGTGCGCATTATGCGGCTTCTCCTCTGTTTGTGCGGCTACCATCAAAGGAACAGCAGGCGATGCGCAGCGTCAATAATTTTACTGTAATCGGGAAATGGATAAAAAAAAGGCTTTTGCAAGAGTACCTTTTGCAAAAGCCCTCAACCTGGTAAATTAACAATAGGAGTGTAATCTGAAATCTCTTTTATAATCGGTAGTTTCCTTTGAACTGCTTTACAATTTTTTATTAAAAATCAAACTCTTTGTATCATATACAAAAAATTGTATTTACATTCGTGACGGAAGAGGCGTTTTAGTCATGATCGGGAATTAGATGACCGGTTTAGGCTTCAAGAGTGTATTCTTTAATAAGCGGGGGTGATACGTTGCATCCCCGTAGAGGCCGGCGATGTATTGTCGCGAGGGTGGACAAAGGATTTGACGGCGTATCCTGAAGCCGGTAATCCCTTTGTCTCCTGAAAAAGCTGGCTTTATATCCGATATTTCAGTTTATTTATTATAGTGGCCAAAAATTTCTTGTTGTTTAAGAAAAATCATGCCACAATAACATTAGCAACGGTACATGCGTTCGAGCGGTTGCGCGTAGATCTGCTATTATGAAATCGATGCCTGAAATAGAACTCAAGATCAAAAGCAGGGACATAGATACCCTGACATCACTGATCGCTGCCAACAGTATTCCGAACGCGGACCTCGATCTCGTGCGGCGGGCTTATAATTTTGCCTACGAGGCGCACAAGGACCAGCAGCGCCTTTCGGGTGAGCCGTACATTATCCACCCGCTGGAAATCGCCATTATTCTGTCCAACCTGAAGCTCGACACCACCACGATCAGCGCCGCGCTCCTGCACGACATCGTCGAGGACACCGGCATAACCCTTGACGATATCCGAAGGCTTTTCGGCGATGATATCGCGCTCCTTGTCGACGGCGTGACGAAGATATCGTCGATAAAGAAGAAATCGAAGTCGATCGAGCAGGCCCATAATCTGCGGAAGATGCTTCTGGCCACCATCAAGGACGTCCGGGTCATCCTTATCAAGCTGGCCGACAAGCTCCACAACATGCGAACAATCATGTTCCTGCCTGAATACAAGCAGCAGCGGATAGCGAGCGAGGCGCTCGAGATCTACGCTCCGCTTGCCGGAAGGCTTGGCATGTCCAGCATCCGCGCCGAAATCGAGGACCTTGCCTTCCATGCGCTCTATCATGAAGACTACCATGATATCGCGAGCAAGGTGGTGCAGAGGAAACAGGAGATCGAGGATTATATAGAGAATATCCGCTCGATCCTCGAAGAGCGCCTTGAGGATCTCAATATCGAGGCGGAAATCACCGGACGGGTGAAGCACTATTACTCCATCTACCGGAAGATGAAGTACCAGCACAAGTCGTTTGAGGACATATTCGACATCCGGGCAATCCGGATCATTACCGACGAGATCCGCGACTGTTACGGCATCCTCGGTATCATCCACACACTCTGGACGCCGATCGCCTCGCGCTTCAAGGACTATATCGCGGTGCCGAAATCGAACATGTATCAGTCGCTTCACACCACGGTAATCGGGCCTGACGGCCACCGGCTTGAGATTCAGATACGCACCTGGGAGATGCACGCCACCGCCGAGATCGGCATCGCCGCGCACTGGCTGTACAAGGAAAAGACCGTGGTCGTTCCGCAGGACTACAGGAATATCACCATACTGCGCAACCTCGACAAACTCCAGCAGGAAACCGATACGCGCGAATTCATGAAGGAACTGAAGATGGACCTTTATGAGGACGAGATCTTCGTGTTCACACCGAAGGGGAAGATCGTCAAGCTCGCCACGGGAGCCACGCCGATCGATTTCGCCTACGCGATCCACACCGAGATCGGCAATCACTGTACCGGCGCGAAAGTGAACAACAGCCTGGTGCCGCTGCGCACCGAGCTCAAGAGCGGAGATATCGTCGAAGTGCTCACGAGCAAGAAAGGCCACCCTTCGGAATCGTGGCTCAAGTTCGTTAAATCCTCCAACGCCCGGTATAAAATCAGGAATGCCCTCAGAAAACTGACGGAAGATGAATCACGCCCCGCGGAATCGAAGGCTGAAGCCGCGAAGCAGGAGAAGACGGCTGAAGTCACCATTCCTGAAACAGAGCTTATCAAGATAAAAAAGGTCAACAAGCAGAGCCGGGTCGGGCTTTCGATCAACGGCACCTCCAACGTGCTCATCAAGCTGTCGCAGTGCTGCCAGCCGATCCCCGGCGACGAGGTGATCGGCTTCATAACACGGGGGCGCGGCATTACGGTGCATAAAAAGAGCTGTCCCTCGCTCAAGCGCCTGAAGATCGAGCGCGAGCGGCTGATCACTATCAGGTGGGAATCGGAAAACTCCCAGAACACCTACCCTGTCAAGCTCGCTGTGTACGGTATCGACCGTCAGAACCTTCTGAAAGACATCGCGGAGGCGATATCCCAGAGCAAATCGAACATTCTGAAGGTAGAAGCGCAGGTTGTGGAGAGCTACAACTTCATCTTCAAGATCGTCCTGGAAGTCCGTAACATCGAGCACCTGAACGATATCGTCTCCCACCTCAAATCGATAAAAAACGTAACCGATGTGTACAAGCTCAACGAGAAAGTGGTCCTGAAATAATCAGCATGAAAATAATACTCGCCTCATCGTCCCCGAGAAGAAAGGAGCTCCTGGGCACGCTTACAGACAACTTCCAGATAATTGTGCCCGATGTCGACGAGCATGTGGCGCCCGGTGAGGATCCGCACGACTACGCGACGCGGATAGCGCGGGAAAAAGCCGATTCGGTCGCGACCATGTATTCAAGCGCGACCGATGGCCGCTGCCTCATTATCGCGAGCGATACGATCGTGACCATCGACGGCGATATCATCGGCAAGCCTTCCGGCCGTGAAGAGGCCGTTTCAATTCTGACGCGACTTTGCGGAAGGACGCATGAAGTGATTACCGCGATTTGTCTTCGCGTGATGGACGGGCGCGGCGAAAGCTCATGCGTCGAAGCGGAGCGAACTTCCGTCACCTTCAAACCGCTTGATTCGGCAGTGATCGATGAATATCTTTCCAGGATTCAGTATCACGATAAAGCGGGCGGATACGCCCTTCAGGAATACGGTGATATGATCATAGAGAAAGTCGAAGGCTCTGTATCCAACGTAATCGGATTTCCTCTCCGGCTGTTTTATCGGCTGCTCGACCGCTGCGGCGTCGCCGGACAGTTTTTTGCCTGACCTCCGCCGCCTTTTCCGCGGACGGATAGGTTGGCGCCGTTATATCCGCCCCTTCGCTATAAATCACTTGACAGTATACAGCCGCTATGATGCTGTCATTTCGTTTTTCATCGTCATGCGGCCGGATCCTTATTGCGTTAAACGGGCCGTTCGATTCCAGTACTCATGCCGCGTAATCGAGACTACTCCAGAACGATATAGACAAAAAGCAACACCGAGGTATTGTATGAGTGTACGCAGTATCAAAAAAAGCCGATTATCTTCCCGCGCGCTCTCCGCGTGCGGGATACTTTTTCTGACGGTCGCGCTGTCGTGCAACCCCGGTTCTCAGCGCCGTGCGGCCGCCGCGCCGCAATCAGATGAAACGCTCAGGCTTTTCGAGGCGACGCCGCAGGAAGAGGTCCAGCCGACCAAGTGGGACACCGGCAGTACGATCATATCCAACGAATCGCGCCTCGAGCTGTATTACGACAGGATAAAAAACATAGGCGGCGGATATGTAGGCGTCGGCGGCACGCAGAATTTCCTTCTCGCCGCGTGGGCGAACCCCGAATGGATATGGCTCATGGATTTCACCAAACGCGTGGTGGCGGCGAATCATATCCACATCGCGTTTCTGAAAAGCGCGGAAACGCCGACCGAGTTCAGGAAACTCTGGAATGCCCAGTCACGCAAAGAGGCGATCAAGATCATCGAGGACGAATACGCGAACCATCCTGACCTTGCCTACTTCAAGAATACCTGGAACATCGGGAGGCAGTACATACCGTGGCGCTTCTCTGTCGTTGACCGGCTCGTGAAGAAAAGAAATTATAAAATATGGCTTAACGATCAGGAGCTTTATCAGCGCATGCGGTCGCTCGCGCAGCGCGGGCGGATAAAACCGGTCCGGGGCAACCTGAACGGAACAACCACCGTGCTCGGTATCGCCGATACGGCCCGCAAAATGAGTGTTCCCGTGAGGATCATTTACTTCTCGAACGCGGAGGAGTATATGAAATCGTATTCTCCCGAGTTCATCAAGAACTTCTCTTCGCTTCCCGTTGATGACAGGTCGCTGGTGCTGCGGACGATTTCGGTACAGAAATGGTTTCTTCCCTGGTCTCCCGACTCGGAGCTTTCCAGTGATAAGGGATTCCATTACAACATGATGCCCGCAAGAGTCTTCCAGTCCTGGCTGACGCAGATGAACCTTCCGTTCAACGTTGTCGACATCCTCAAGGTCGGTGAAATCAACAAGGCTGACGGTGTGAGCTTTGTAAGCAGGCTGCCGGAGATAAAGAAAGATGAACCCAAGAAACAGGCAAAATAGCATAAAGCGTTTTTTCAGGCTGATACTACCCGCTCTGGTGTTTTTTGTCGTAGCTGGCGTGCTCATGATGTCGGTGCTGGTGAGCTGCCGTGAACGTTCCCCCTATCTCGACTGCAGAGAATTAAAAGTGCCCGAGGGAATGAAGTGCATACCGGGCGGGTTCTTTATCCGCGGGAGCAACAGGACAACCGTCGACGAAGACAGCCACCGGAAAGTGCAGGATGAATCCCCGGAGATGAGAATAGAACTCAGCACTTTTTTCATGGATACGTATGAAGTTACCTATTCAGAATATCAGGAGTGCGTCAAAGCAGGCGGCTGTCCGCCCGTTGAGCCGAATTACCGCAACGGATACAGGAATCCGAAACAGCCGATGCTCGGCGTGAACTGGTTCCATTCGCGCGACTACTGCAAATGGCGGGGGAAAAGGCTCCCCACCGAGGCGGAATGGGAAAAGGCGTCGCGCGGGGACAACGGCGAGCTCTACCCGTGGGGGAATGCTGACGCGGATTGTGGAAAGGCGATCATACAGGAAAAGGGAGTCAAGGGGTGCGGAACCGGAAAGACCTGGGATGTAGGATCGCGACCTGTCGGCAGATACGGGCTTTATGATATGGCCGGGAATTCGTGGGAATGGGTTCAGGACTGGTACAGCGAGAGTTACGGCGCGTGCGGCAAGGAGTGCGAGGGAAAAGACCCGAAAGGCCCCTGTAATGGCGAGGAGAATTGCCCGAAGCACACGGAAAAAGTGGTACGCGGCGGATCATGGTGGTGGGACGCGGTGTATACGCTCGGATCCAACAGAAGGCCTCATTATCCGTCCAATAATCCGTATCACCATTTCGGATTCAGATGTGCCAGGTCTGCGGGAACGCAATAGTTGTTGAATATTGATTTTTATTGATAGAATAATGCTGCCGGCGATGATTTTTATGGCTACCTTTTAATATTATTGACCGGAATACCGATAATAACAAGAAGGAGCATCTATACTGACATTTAACGCGTGTGTTTCCGGCCGGTTATGGATCAATGTAAAAAAGAAATAAATTACCTGGACAGCTTCAACGCCGATACTTCGGTAGTCCCATCGGTTATTGCTTCGCTCGTCAATCATCTCAGGGAACTGTGCTATCCCCAGGAGGAGATAGACGAGATAATACTGTCGATGGATGAGGCGATAACCAATGCGGTACAGGAAACGATCCGGAAGAAAGGGAGCAAAAACGATGCTCTTCAGAATGAACGGCGTGAAATAACTATCCGGTACAATATAACAGCCGCGGATTTCGATGCCACGATCATTGATCATGGAAAAGGCCTCGATCTCCAGAACATCGTCGGGCTCATCCCGAACAGGGAATCGAAGGATTACCACGATCAGATCATCAGGTACGCGACCGAATCCGAGCAGAAGCGGATAATCATCCGCGTCAACGGCAAGGAGATTACCCTGAAAGGGATAGGCGCGGGATTTAAAATAATCCTTGCTTTTATGGATACGGTCACCATTGATCTTATCGATAAAGAGAAGATTCTGTCAAGCAGCGTGAGCGAATATACCGACGGCACAATTTTGAATCTGAAACGCAAAAGAAGATATTACTGAGCAATGGAAAAGGCCCTGAAGGCGTACAAAAACTCTGACTTCCTCCAGTCGCGCGAGGCGCGTACAGTACGGATATTGTGTGAATACCTGGAGCCTGAAAAGCGGCTCGAGGAAATGAATATCCGCCATACAGTGGTGTTTTTCGGTTCGGCGCGTGTACGGCCGGAGAATAACGGGGACGCCTTTCTTGATAAATGCTACTGGGCCGCCGAGGAATTTGCCTACCGGCTGGCGGAATGGTCGAAGACTCTGCCATCCGAAATTGATTTCACCATATGTACAGGCGGCGGGCCGGGAATAATGGAGGCAGCGAACCGCGGTGCGGCGCGCGCCGGAGAGAGGAATATTGGCTTCAATATTTCACTTCCTTTTGAACAGCATCCGAACGAGTATATGTCTCCCGAGCTGAATTTCGAGTTCCATTATTTTTTCATGCGTAAACTCTGGTTCCTGTATCACGCAAAAGCGCTGATTGTCTTTCCCGGCGGCTTTGGAACGCTTGACGAGTTGTTCGAGGTCCTCACGCTGAAACAGACCAGGAAGCTGGAAAAGCATACCGTACCGGTACTTCTTTACAACAGGGAATACTGGAACGATGTGATCAATTTTCAAAAGCTTGTCGATATGAAGCTCATTCTTCCGGAAGATATTGAAATGCTGCATTTTTTCGACACTCCCGAAGAAGGATTTGAATATCTTAAAAACCGCCTTATCCATCTGATTAAAATCACCAACTATCGCCTCTGATCCGGATCTAATTTGAAGCGCTCATGGTGAAAATGTTATTGACGTGGACGCCATTGTCACATAGCATAATTGCGGCGTGAAAAATTGAGAATATACCGGGTGGAAAAATGATAGTGACAATCCGACATAAACTGGTTGCTGGAATTATATCGCTTATCGCCGCCGCAGTTCTTTTCCCCTTGCTTTCCGGGTTTGCGGATACCTGTTTTACGCAGTATCGCAATGAACAGTATAACTATTCAATCACCCTGCCCGTTTCATGGACAATAGACGATTTGAACCTCGATAACAGGCACCTGATGCTCGCGGCGAAAGATAAGTCCACAGAGATAAAAGTACGGGCGTTTAAATCATCCTCAAACATGGAAAAATTGGCGTCTGACAACAGCTGGCAGCTCAGGCATATAGATCCGTTCCTTAATAAGATAATCGAAACTGAAAAAATAAATATCAGGAGAAAGACGGCGAAACTGCTTGTGTTCGAGTACAGGTCAAACAGGCAGAAAATGCTTCAAAGGACAATGATTACCAGGAACGGAGAGTTTCTGTATATCATCGAATGCAAATCACCGGCCAGATCGTTCTACCGCAATGAGAAAATTTTCAATATAGCGATGTCAAGTTTCAGCTATATAAGCGGAAAAGAGGAGCCGCAGGATGGAGGAGCCGCCGAGGAGCAGACCCCGGATGCCGCTAAAAATATCGAGCAGCTGGAGAAAAAAGCAGGAACCGATAAGAAAAGAAATAACGGGGATGAGAAATTCTTTGAGCTCGATTAGTCGGCTTTGGGATTGGCGGATGCGCGCTTCCCGATGACATTGGTGTATCTGGTATACGAAAAACCTCGCTTGCTTCAGCGAGGTTTTTTTATGCCCAAGGCCGGACTTGAACCGGCACGGACTTAAAGCCCAAGGGATTTTAAGTCCCTTGTGTCTACCAATTCCACCACTTGGGCGGCCATTAAGCCGGATGTAGAAACCGGCCATCTAAAAAAATTTCCGACCATTATCTGGTCGGATATGAGGCGCCGAGCGGATTCGAACCGCTGCATAAAGATTTTGCAGACCTCTCCCTTAGCCACTTGGGTACGGCGCCGAAAGAACTTTATTGATAACATATATAAAAAAGAGGTAAAAACTGTCAACAGTAAATTTGAAATTCAAAATGATTTCAAATAGCCACTGTGTATCTTCAGTCATTAAAAATTTAAAAGTGAAAACATGCAACATTCTATATATTATGAATATATTATTAAATATGATCATAATATTGCATATCAGACATACTCTCGGGAAAAAATTATAAATTTTGAAGATGGCCAGGGAAAATTTTGTTATATCGATTGACATTTAACAATCATATTTCATATTGGCGACAAGTCTCAGTAGAATGCTTTTTCTCACTTTCACAGTACGTTATTTATATTATTTAAACATTTTTACAGGAGGTATATATGGTTAGAAGGATTGAAAAAGCAGCTGTCATCGGCTCTGGTATCATGGGTGGTGGTATAGCTGCTCTGTGCGCTAGCGCCGGGATCCCCACTGTTCTTCTCGACATCGTTCCCTTCGATCTCAAGGATGATGAAAAGAATAACAAAGCTGCAAGAAACCGTATCGTTCAGGCTGGTTTTGATGCGATAGCCAAGGCAAAACCGGGCGCGTACATGAACAAGAAAGTCGATCCGCAACTCATTAAAATCGGTAACCTTCAGGACGATTTCGATCTTTTGAAGGATTGCGACATCATTTTTGAAGTTATCGTTGAAAACCTCAAGATTAAGCAGGATCTCTTTGCCCGCATCGAGAAAATCAGGAAGCCCAATGCGATTATCGCATCGAACACTTCCGGTCTTCCTCTCAAGGAAATGGGCGAAGGAAGAAGCAAGGAATTCAAACAGCATTTCGTAATTACCCACTTCTTCAACCCTGTACGTTACATGAAGCTCCTCGAGCTTGTAACCGGTCCGGATGTACTCCCCGAAGTCAATGATTTCATATATCAGTGGGGAGAGAAAATCCTCGGTAAAGGTATGGTTTGGGCGAAAGATACTCCAAACTTTATTGGAAACCGTATCGGTGTTGAGCTTATCTGCGAAGCTTTCAAGCTTATCGATCAGGGAGTTGGCAGCATCGTTGAAGTTGACGCAATGTTCGGAAAACCCTTTGGTATGCCGAATACCGCTGTGTTCGGTCTTGCTGACATGGTTGGTCTTGACACTATCGGACACCTCGCACACAACTCCTACGAACTGCTTCCCAATGACGAGTATCGCGAAATCTACAAACTGCCGAAGTATGTAGAGCAGATGCTCGAGAAGAAGATGTACGGAACCAAGACGAAAGACGCCGGCGGATTCTACAAATCAGGAAGAACGCCCGAAGGAAAGAAATTCAAACAGGTTCTCGATCCCAAGTCTATGAACTTTGTTGATTTCGACAAGAAGGCATCCTACCCGATCGTTGAAGAAACCAAAGCAAAGAAGACGCTTGCCGAAAAGCAGGCTGTTCTTGTTAACGGCAATCAATTCGCATACAAACTCATCGCCAGCATGGTGATCTACTCGGCAAACCGCGTTCCCGAAATCGCTGACAGCATCGTCGAAATCGACAATGCTATGAAGTGGGGATATGCATGGGAAGCCGGCCCATTCGAAATCTGGGACAACCTCGGCGTTGAAGCATTCACCAAAAAGATGAAAGCTGACGGATACAAGATTCCCGCCGCTGTCGAAACCATGATTAGCAAAGGCGCGAAGTCTTTCTACAAGGTTGAGAAAGGCAAAAAGATGTTCTGGGATCTCGTAAAGGCTGAATACAAGCCTGTTAAACTCAGCGCGAACATGATCTTCCTTGACAGCCTCAAGGCAGACAACAAAGAAGTTAAAGGCAACCAGTCAGTATCTCTTATCGACATAGGCGATGGCGTATTCTGTATGGAAGTTCATACCAAAATGAACTCTCTCGATGTTCGCTGCGTTGATTTCATGCTCGAAGCGACTGACTTTGTAAAGAATAATGGAGTTGCTCTTGTAATAGGTAACCAGGCTCCTGGTATCCCCGGCGCGTTCTCTGCTGGTGGAGACCTCGGATTCATGGGCGGTCTGGCAAAAGCCGGCAAGTTCAACGAAATCGACGACTTCATTAAGAAGGTTCACATCTCGATGATGGGCGCCAAATATGCCCCCTTCCCCGTTGTGGCCGCTCCTTATGGAATGACCCTCGGTGGTGGTGCTGAAATATGTCTGGCAGCCGATAAGATCGTTGCTCATTGCGAACTCTTCATGGGTCTTGTTGAAATAGGCGCTGGTCTCCTCCCCGGTGGCGCTGGTATGGTTAACCTCTGGAGAAGGTTCATTGAGTCAGCCCCGGCTTCTGCAAATATAACCGACCTCGCGGGACTCTTTATTCCCTCGTTCATGTGTGTAGCACAGGCGAAGGTTTCCATGTCGGCTGCTGAAGCGCGTGCTAACGGTTTCTTAAGGGCACAGGACAGGATCGTATTCAACAAGGATTATATCATTGGCGAAGCGAAGAAGGAAGCGCTCAAGATGGTTGATGACGGATACGTACCCGCTCCCAAGACCAAGATTAAGGTTGCTGGTAATGCAATGCAAGGTATGATCTGGGCCGAAATGCTCAATATGAGAAGCGGACGCTACATTACTCCTCACATGGAACACATTGCAAAGACTGCGGCGTTCTGTATGTCGGGCGGCAATGTTCTCCCTGGAACGGAAGTATCTGAAGACTATCTGCTTACTCTCGAGCGTGAGGCTTTCGTTGATCTCTGGAAGACTGAAAACACCCAGAAGATGGCAGAACATATCCTCAAGACTGGCAAACCGTTAATGATATAAGGTCGTTGAACATTAGAAATTACGGAGGATAATAATATGAGAGATGTTTATCTTGTTGAAGGAGTAAGAACCCCCGGTTGCCGTAGAGGGAGAGGAGCTCTTGCGCAGACAAGGCCAGAAGATCTCCTTGCGCACGTTATCAAGGAAGTGGTCAAGAGAGCTGGCATCGACGGATCAGCTATTGATGACGTTATGTCAGGTTGCGCATTTCCCGAAGCGGAACAGGGTCTTAATGTTGGCCGTATAGCAGCACTGATGGCCGGATTGCCCGACACCGCGTGCGGAGTAACTGTAAACCGTTTCTGCGCTTCCGGTCTCGAAGCTGTTGCGATGCAGGCAGCTCGGATCAAGGCTGGCTGGGCCGATGTATGTATCGGTGCCGGTCTTGAGTCGATGAGTATTGTTCCCATGGGCGGCAACATGCCCCGTCCCAACCCTGAATGGGCAAAAGTTAACCCCGATGTCTACATCTCGATGGGTATTACCGCTGAGAACGTAGCCAACAGGTATAATGTATCCCGTCAGGACCAGGATCTTTTCTCAATGCATTCACACCTGAAAGCCGCTGCTGCTCAGAAAGCGGGTGCTTTTGGTGAAATAGCTCCCATTCAGGCCGTTCGTTATGCTGACAAAGGCGGCAAGTGGGTTCGTGAAGAGTTTACCCAGGATTTCGATGACGGAGTTCGTGGCGACACGACCCTCGAAGGTCTTGGAAAACTTAAAGGCGCGTTCTCGGCCGGTGGATCGGTAACGGCTGGTAACAGCTCGCAGACCACTGACGGCGCTGCAGCAAATCTTCTTATGAGCGAAGAAGCCTGCAAGAAATATGGCAAGAAACCGATAGCGAAGTTTGTCGGTTATGTTGTTGCCGGTTGTAAAGCAGACGAAATGGGTATCGGACCCGCTCTCGCGATTCCGAAACTCTGCAAGCTCGTAGGATGGGACCTCAAGAAGCTTCAGACTGAAAGCCTCATCATCGAGATGAACGAAGCGTTCGCATCGCAGGCGATCTATTGCGCGCGTGAACTCGGAATCAGCGACCAGAAATACTGGGCAGCTGACAGCAACGAGCGCAGGGTCAACATCAACGGTGGCGCGATCGCTCTTGGTCACCCGCTCGGATGTACCGGTGCGAAGCTGATGTCTCAGCTCCTTTTCACGATGAAGAAAAAAGGCGTCAAATACGGCATCGAGTCGATGTGTATCGGTGGCGGTATGGGCGCTGCGGCTCTCATCGAGCTTGTTGACTAATCATGTAAAACAGCTCTCGAAAGAGGGTTTTATAAAAGGGCTGCCTTCGGGCAGCTCTTTTTTTTATCCTGCCATGAAAAACTATTGTAAATAATTGCTTTCCTGAATAATTCTGAAACAGTGATTGTATATTAATCTTTACGAAATTGAGATATGAGACTGTTCCCGCTATCGGCAATTATCATTTTTCTTTGTTCGGTTCCGGTTGGATCCAGCACGGTTGGAAACGATGTTTTCAACCAGCTTGTCGCTGAAAGCGCAAAAATAAAAAGCGTGGATTGTGAGCTCACTCAGTATATTACTGAAAAAGGTTCGATGTCCCAGTATAATGGGCGTTATCGCGTTAATGAGGACGGTTTTTTCCGAATTGATTATTCCCGGCCGTCCAAGCAACTGGTGATAAAGAATGAAAAAGGTCTTTTCTGGTACTTTCCTGAGGACAGGAACCTTTTTGTTATCCGTGAACACGACCGTTCTCACGCGCCCGGAGTCAATCCGCTTGATGAAGTGTTAAAACATTCCGGTGATCGGTTTTCGGTCCGGTATCTCGGTACCCATTTTTACGGTTTTTTCAATAAGGCGCATCATTTTCTGATACAGGATAAGCGTAAAGGCCTAATGTTTACCATTATCTCTGATTCAGAAAGAAAAGTGGTGCTTGAAAAGATAATCAAAAACAGTGATGGGTTCGAGCTCATTAAGGAACGGTACGGGAACCATAAAAAAATTAACGGCATTTACTTTCCTCATCGTGTTGATGTTTTTGCGCGAACAGATACCGGTGTCACCAGAAATACCACTTATTACGATAGTATAAGACTCAATATGGATATTCCCGAGCATTTATTCATCCTTCAGGTTCCCCGGGATACAGTAACAAAATACCTTGAGGGGAAATAGGTTTAAACCCGTTCATGGGCCGTAAAGTTATTTTCAGAACGCAAGAGGTTTTATACGCTGCCTGCCTCATAGTGCTTTCTTCCGCCTCACTCTTTCTGCTCTCCATGTATTCATCGGCTTATGGGTTACAGGTTGTCGAGGTTGAGGTCGTCGGAAACTCCGTAGATGTCGGAATTGATAAATTCAAAATCGTCCGGCCGCTCCCCTCGTCAAAAATTGAGATCGAAAACTTTGCCGCCGGTATTACCGATTTATATCACCGGAAAGGGTATACCACATCATATGTTGAAAGAATGAATGTCACAAAAGAAGGTATCCTGAAGATATATATCCGCGAATCAAAAATAATCGATGTCGAGATCACCGGCGTTGATGCGGATATGGCCGTACGGGCAAAAGAGATCATGGTTCCAGTGGAAGGAGAGCTTTACAACAGGTTTCAGTTGCAGGAACGGGCTATTCTCTGCCAGCGTGTTCTGGAGCTTGATTCGATAAAAATAATACCGCTGAATTACCGCGACACTGCGGATGTGAAGCTGAGGGTTGAAGTGAAACAATCATCTCCAGGTAAACTGGATGGCGGGATAGGATATGAGCCGGTCTACGGCATTTTGCCGAGGATAGGTTATTTTTACCGGTACCGCAATTCAGCGGTATACGCGGGATCAGAGGGTGGATACAGGAACGGGGAGTTTAAAAGAATATCCGGCTTTTTGAAATATATGATCTCACCCGGCATGGATTCTTTCAAACTGTATGGCAGTATCCGCGGCGAAAGCGTAAAGGATGTCTGGGAAAGCAAGGATATTGAGTATACCACCAGATCATTCTCTGCCGGCATCGGAGTAAATTATTGGAAAAACGGCTATCTGTGTGATCTCGGCGTTGCCGGAACTGAAGCCTGGTATTATAATTACTATGAAAGCGACAGGCGCACTGCCGATTCAAGGGTATCACTCATTATCGGTTATTCAGATAAACCGTTTGTGGCTTACGGAGGAGATGCTTCTTACGCAACAGCCAGCGCCTCCATAGGGTATAATGAAAGTGGTGCTGCGCCCTACTCTATTACACGATTTGACGCAGAGACTGTACTCTTGCCGGTTGTATGGTTCAGGATAATTCCGGGAGCTCATTCGTTTTATACCTCTTCTGACGACCGCTTCATGTGGAGTTATGTTTTTGACCGGCATCTTCTTGGATTTCCGGATGATTTTACCGCGTCTTCTTTTAAGAATATACTTAATCTACGGCTGGAATTTGAACTGTTTCCTGAATTGTTGTATCTTGGGCCTGTATTCTTTTCCGGATATTACAGGAACGAGTACGATGCATGGAGAACCAGCAGCAGCACTGGAGCGATGGCAAGGATATCCTTCGGAAAATTCAGCATCAACGGGTGTTACGCGTGGGATATACATCGCGCACCGCTCCATGGAGGATTTTATCTTATTGCGGAAGGAGCGTTCTGAAGGAGGGATCGTTAATGTCACCGGAGCATGGTATTGTTATTGAAGTCAGGAATGATACGATATCGGTTCAAACGGATATACCCGTTGAGTGCGGATCATGTTCTTCAAGGGGCGGTTGCGCTTCGCTGATGGGAAAAAGCCGTATAATAACGATGGAAAATACCCTGAACGCGTCTGTAGGAGATCTGGTCGGGTTTGCTATTCACGAGCGTTCAATGCTTGTTTCATCTGTTATTCTATATCTTATTCCGATCGTTCTGTTTATTGCCGGGCTGTTTATAGGGAGTTCGATGAGGATTCTCCCATCTCTCAGCAGGGATGCCGTAACGGGTTTGTCCGGACTGGCCGGGTTGCTGATTTCTCTGCCGATTATCAGGTTTATATCCATTACAATTAAGGTTAAAAAAATCTGTACTCCGCTTCTGAGGGAAATAATCAGGCAAAATGGCGAAATAGCTCAATTGTAATCCCGATATATCCGAATATAAAATGAGAGGCCTGCCCCTCGGAATGGTTCCCAGAAAAATTTTTTATGGTTAGCTATGGATAAGAAAGTGATAGATCTTTCAGTGTATAAAATAGAAAGAGCACTGAAAAAAGACGGCTATACAATAAAAAAAGACAAGGAAAAGAAGATAAAAGTCTTGCTGAGAATCAATAAATGATTCTTCCTGCTGCTGCCTGCCCGGTTCAATAATCTGTTTTACTCCCTCAGCGGATCCTATCCGACCGGAATAACTCGAAGTAAAACTTAAGAAAAATTATTGAAATTTTGTACTGTATTTTTGATCATTGCATTTCACTGTGATTAAGTAATTCCATGGAATTAACCGGTCTTTCCGGTGTAGCAGAAGACTGTTTCCCAAATTAGAAACCTGATCGGGGCCTATGTATGAATAGTGATATTGAAACAAAAAAAGAAATGGTTAAAGAGGAGCTCGAGAGGCTCAAGTATGAATTTAAAGTTGAGCTTCCCCGGAAGATTTCCGAGGCCCGCGCGTATGGGGACTTGAGGGAAAATGCGGAATACGATGCCGCCCGGGAACGTCAGGCGTTTGTCAAAGCGCGAATATCGCAGCTGTCGGTACAGCTCAGCAAACTCAACGAAATCGATTTTTCAAGGATCAAGGAGGACCGTATCGGTTACGGATCTCAGGTTACCGTGATCGACAGGGAATCAGGTAATCGCATGGACTTAACCATAGTTTCTTCGGAAGAAGTAAATACTTCCGAGGGCAAAATTTCTCTCGCCTCCCCCATCGGCCTTGCGCTGAATGATAAATCAGCGGGCGAAGAAGTCGAAGTGAATATACCAGCCGGAAAGAGGAAGTTCTATATCGAGAAGATCCGTACCGTTCACGGCGTAGAGCATATCAAACCGCTTTCGTAGACTTTCAAACCACATTATAATTCTGGAACATACTATGGCTATTATCAGAGAATTCAAAGGTCTTCGACCACCGAAAGAGCTTGTCCGTCAGGTTGCGGAATTGCCGTATGATGTCGTCAACTCCGAAGAAGCAAGGCAGATTGTCGGGGACAATAAATACAGTTTTTACCACATATCAAAGCCCGAGATAGATTTGCCGGAGGATATTGATCTGTATGACGAGTCGGTATATCGCAAGGGACATGAAAACTTTGCCGGTTTCCTGAACAATGGAATTCTCAAGCCAGACCCGAATCCCTCTATGTATCTTTATACCCTCGTCATGGATGGACGTGCCCAAACCGGCCTTGTGACCTGCATAAGTATTGATGATTATCTGAACAACGTCGTAAAAAAACATGAATTGACGCGCGAGGACAAGGAAAACGACAGGATGAAGCACATGGATGTTTTGAGTGCGCAGACAGGCCTCGTTTATCTGATGTATCGGGAAAAAGACAGCCTTAAGAGTATATTCGAACAGGCGGGTAAAATTTCTCCTGAATTTGATTTCGTTGCGGTCGACGGAATACGGCATATTCTGACCGCTATCAATGATCCTGAGCTTATCAGACGGTTTAAGGAAGGATTTCAAGGTGTTGAATTATATATTGCCGATGGGCACCATCGGGCGGCCTCTTCGGTCAAGGTAGGATTGAAGCGGCGCGCACAGAACGGCAATCATACAGGAAATGAAGAATATAATTATTTTCTTGGCGTGATTTTTCCTCACGATCAGCTGCGCATCATGCCGTATAACCGGGTGGTCGCCGATCTCAATGGCTATACCAAAGATCAGCTTCTTGAAAAATTCCGGGATAAATACAGCGTCGAAAAGACGGCACTCAAGGTTCCGGAAACGAAAAACGCGTTTTGTGTTTATATTGAAAAAGAATGGTATCTGCTGAAACCGTCCTTTTCAATAAGCAATGATCCCAATGAGAGTCTCGATGTTAAAATCCTCCAGGATACGATACTCGATCCGATTCTCGGAATTAAAAATCCCCGGAAGGACAAGAGGATCGATTTTATAGGGGGGATACGAGGCACCGATGAACTGGAAAAGCTCGTTGATGAAGGATCTTTCCGCATCGCCTTCTCATTATATCCAACATCGGTTGAAGATCTTATCAGGGTTTCTGACTCGGGCGGAATTATGCCCCCAAAATCGACCTGGTTTGAGCCAAAGCTCAGAAGCGGGCTTGTGCTTCATACTATCTGAAAACTGTTATTCGTGGCGCTGGATTTTGTATGAGGGTTCAGGCGGGTATTATTATCTGGAGACGAGGGGAATCGAACCCCTGACCTCTTGAATGCCATTCAAGCGCTCTCCCATCTGAGCTACGCCCCCGCGATTCCATTGACAATAGTTAATGCCTTATATTTTTGTCAATTATAAAATTTTAATTATTCCTTCCTCCCCTCCCATCCGGATCACTGAAAATATTAATATCTAAAAAGATAGTTGTAATATTTTTTATGTATATTAATAAATGAAGTAGCTATTGATGTATACGATTATTTAGACAGCAGTCCGGGATAAAGGTGGTATATATAACTCCTGTGGCATTTTTCCTTTAATTTAATGGCGTATCTTTCGATAGATTAATCAGGAAAATATACTCTAATAAATGTACTGAGATACACATGATAATTACTTATATATTTCTGTTTGTATTACTGATACTTGTAACAATTTTTGTCCTGTACATATTATCCACTTATGTTTTTCCGCGGAAAATAGAAGAGATTGCGAAAATGATTGAGGCCGGACAGACAAAGCTGGCTATAAAAAAACTGAATGAAATACTGGATAAAGATGAAAGAAACGCTTATGCCCACTACCTGCTTGCTGAAGCATATCTGAAAGAGAATAATATTCAGTATGCAATTCTTGAATACCGCCAGGTGCTGAAGCTGGGTAAATTTGATGATAAAGTGAATGAGGTACAAATAAGGTCAAGGCTCGCTAAAATATTCATTGAACGAAATGCTGTCGAGGATGCCAAGAAGGAGTATCTGATTTTAACAAAGCTGGATCCGGCCAATTTCGAAAACTATTACCAGCTCGGCCTGATATTTTTTAATGCGGACATGCAGGATAAAGCGGTTGCCTATTTTAAAAAAGCGATCGCAAGCAACAATAAATCGGGGCTCTCCTATTATTATCTCGGGCAGATCTATTACCGGCTTGGCAATTATCAGGATGCGAAGCAGATGTTCCTTGAGTGCATCAAGCTCGAGCAGAACCATTACAGGTCACATTATTTTCTGGGACTTGTATTGCGGCAGATGGGGGACTATGAATGGGCGGTAAAAGAATTTGAAGTTGCCCAGAGGGATGATGATATAAAAATAAAATGTTTTCTCGCGAAAGGAACCTGCTTCCTTGAAAAAGAGCACTATCCCAAGGCCGTTGTTGAATTTGAGCGTGGTCTGAAGTTTGCGAAACGCGGCAGTGATACCGAACTGAATTTGAGATACTTCCTCGCGGATGCCCAGGAGAAAATGAGGGATTTGCATTCGGCGATTTCGAACTGGGAAAAAATCGCTGAGGTCAACAGGAATTTCAGGGATGTCCAGGAGAAACTGAAGTCTTACTCGGAGTTCCGTCAGGACGACAGAATAAAAGATTTTATGATCGCGGGTCTCGCTCAATTCGAGCACCTGTGCCGTAAAATCACGGAATCTCTCGGACTTATGATTCTTGATATCGATATAATCAGCGACACCGAAATTGAAATTCTTGCGACTGAAACCGAAGGGAAATGGCGTAACACCCGTAAGACTAACAGAATAATAAGAATTATCCGCACAACAGATACTGTATCTGATAAACTATTGAGAAGGATACATGAATCGATGAAGCCTAAAAATGCCACACGGGCTGTGATCATTACAACAGGAGATTTCTCCCAATCATCTATCGAATTTTCGAACACCAGGCCGATAGAGCTGTTCGGGAAAAGTGAATTGATCAAGCTGTTGAGATCCGTGGGCGGCTGATTGTAAGAAATGGATAATCTCGCAAAAGCAATCGGGGAAATCCCTCTTTTCAGACATTGTAACCACGATGAGATAGAGCACCTCAAATCAATTTGCAAAATTTCCTCCGTAATGAGGGGACAGCGATTAGAAGTTAAGAAGTTAAACTCGCTTTGTGTTGTTGTTGGTGGGATATTTGAAATTGAGACACATGGTAGAGGTGAAAACCTGTTCCTTTATCCCGGATCGTTCTTTGGAGAAATTCCTTTTGTGGAAGCACGGAGCCTGACAACTGTAAAAGCGGCTATCGATTCAACTGTCGTGTTGTTCAGTACCGATGATCTTTACAAATTTTTGTTCATGTTCTATCGCGCGATGAGGGGATATTTCAAATCATTGGACTATCTAGGATTTGAAATAACGGATTATGGCAAAAAGTTTAAATCGCTAAAGACGAAAGTTGTTACGGTTTTCAGCAATCATGCGAAAGCGGGTAAATCATTATTCGCAAGCTTCCTGGCGCTTTCTCTTTCCCGGCATGATTCGGTGATACTGCTTGATATGTCATATGAAGGTGATTCGCTGTTTAATATCCTGAACAGAAAGATTACTCCCCCGCTTTCAGAAAGAGAGAAGGAAATTACAGTTCAGGAAGAGTTTATAAACGAAAGGATTGAAAAAATTGATGAACATTGTGATATTTTAAACGTTACCCATGGTTCAAAAGTAAAAACAAATCCTGATATTATTTCGCCCCTCCTTCTCCTTTTGTCGAAAAATTATAATTACATAATTATTGACCTGTCTGATGCGGATATAGATTTACGCAATAAAGTTTTCGAGCTATCCGATATAATCTTCCCGATAATCAGAAAGAGAAAAGAGCTGGGCCAATTATATGGTACGATGGATCTTTTGATTAAAGACGGGCAGAGGATTTATTATGTGCTCAATAAATTTTTTTCTCCGGAGATCAATGAGTTTGAAGGAGGCTTCTTATTACACAAGATTGATATAAAAGATATAAATCGTGAAAAGAGTGATACAGCAAATAATGCCGATACTCTGCCCGCTCCCGATTTTGTACAGGCTGTCGTAAGGGAAAAAATGGGTTTGGTCCTCCAGTCAAATATGCTTGAATCTTTATACTTCTCAGGACTATTCTCATTGTCGCAGGCTGCGAATATGGATTTTAAAATTTTATATGCCTCCGGGATGAGTTATTTTATCGCATCGTTGTTTCTTTTTACAAAAGACATTACGGATGCAAAAAGAGTAATTAAAAAGTTAATGTCATCCACAGGTTCTCTCTTAAGTATCACTTTTCCCGAGGAGAATATCTTTAAAAACAATAAGATACTAAGATTTAATGAAGAGATAACAAATAATAAAAGAATCGAATGGCATACGCATTTGCCGGTTCTTCTTGCCTCTGATGTTAATTATAATAAAAGAGTATTCAGTACGGGATATTGCAAAGACATGCTTACCATTTCTTTATTATCCCCTGAAATTTTTGAACCGCTTGAGGTTATGAACGACCGGTATTCATCCGGATATCCCGCCATGAACGTAAGTACGAATGACCTGTTCAGGCTCGATCTGGATGATATATATTATGCAGGAATTAAAGGGAATATTGAAAATGTTTTTGATGTCAAGACGATAGGATTCTATCCTAATTACTTAAAGTATATTTATGAATTAAGAAAAACTGAAAATAATTTAATTGATAACGATCATTTCATTGAATTACGGATTGATAAAAAGGTTGATAACATTGATGCTTTATTCAAAGCATCGGAAGAGGAAGCCGTGAGTATCTTTGAAAAAATAAAATTAAAACGGTAAAGCGAATTACTCTTGATCATAAAAAAGATTAATATTTCACGTTTCATGATTTGTCCATCAGCAAATGCTTTGAGAAAACCTTTTTCAATTAGATTTGCAATATCCGTAAAAAAGTTTATTAGAAAAGATCAGAGTTAAGTACAGGAGAGGAATTACGATGAGAAGTAAGAAGACAAATTTTCTGCAGAGTGTAATTCTGATTTCAGGATTGCTGTATTTTATAATAGGGACTTTTATTTTCATATCCCCAATATGGGTCGGACGTCTTTTTAAGTTGGATATAAGTTCTGAGTGGCTGAATGTGATACCGAATAACGACCTTTTTTTTATTGTGTATTATACAGCCAGAGGATTTGCGGCATTAGTTGCATCTGTAGGGGCAGCAATGATTCTCCCTCTTTTTGATCCTCTGAAATATAGGGGGTTGGTATATTATACTGGTGCTGTATTCCCGTTTTTATCCTCTTTGCTTTTCTTAACCTCGATTAGTAAGACCCATAATAATGTTATACTGGTTCTTGGTATTATATTTCTGATAATTTTCCTGCTTACGCTTACAGCCTTATTGATTACAAAGAATATTGCAAAAATGGGAAAAGAGTAGAAGTAAATAATAATTTTTTTTTGTAGATTATATTTTGATTGTATCGGTTTTCCTTTTTTTGGTTATGTCTCGGTTGACTCCTAATTTTTTGATTGATTAATTATTGTGATAATAGTAACATGATATTGTTTTATATGTTAAATAATATATTTTGCATTTAACCAAAAAGAGAAGAATAGACCTATAAGAGGATATGACATGGAATTGAAAACAAAAAAGACAAATAATGTTGTGGTGATATATCTTGCCGGGCGCTTGGATGTTCATCTCTCGGCTGATGTCGAAAAAGAAATAAATAAAATAATAAACGAAGAGCAGTCATCTCATCTTCTTCTTAATCTTCAGGATGTTGAGTATATGAGCAGTTCCGGTTTACGTATTTTTGTTTCCACCATGAGAATACTCAAGGAATCGAAACGAAGGCTTGCACTCTGTAACATGAATGCAGCAGTGAAAAAGATATTTGAGGTGGTTGAATTAATGGATATGTTTGATATTTATGATTCAGAAGCGGATGCTTTGAAATCATTTTAAATAATAAATCAGATACAACATTGAAATTCAAAAAAAAAAGTCATTAGATTCTATAGTATCATTAGATTCTGTTGTTCCTTATTATGACGAAGAGAAGCTCCGGATTTTCGGGGGTGAACTGACGAAATGGATAAATAATTATATTATCTTTCAGAAGTTTCACTCTTTCATGTGGCCATACTGGCTGTGTTCTTCCCGTTCTCCAGCATCACCTTTCATTCTTAAAAACAGTTGTGACACGGACAGGGTTTCCTTCTCCAATTTTCTCACCCAAGAGAAGTTCTATTCAGATAATTCCGGCATGATATATCCGTCTTTCGATACATGGGCTGTCGAAATATGGATCGTAAATGATAAACTTTTATCCCGACCTCAGCAGTATCAAAAAGTCAGCGATCATTTCAAGCTAAGTAGAGATCCATACACTTCAGTGATTTCCGCTCAATGGTATGAGCGGGACTTTGAGATTAAATCTGAGATTTTCGGGGCAAAAACGACGATTGATGAAATTGTAATAGAAATATCCGCAATTTTAAAAAAACAGTTTAAACAGTCACAGTTACTGATAGCTATCAGACCTTACAATCAAACCACACTGGGAGGCATTGATAAAATAGAATTCATCCCGGGGGAAAATAAAGTAAGGATAAACGGAAAAGATTCTATTATATTCCTAACCGAACCAAATTCTTTTTATACAGGGAATGGCGAAATTGGTGACATCGATATTAATCGTAAGATGGAAGGAAAGATTAGCTCAATATGTAAAAGCGGAATGTCTACCCTGGCAGCGGGATTCAAATTAAAAAAGGGAGAGAACACAATAAAACTACGGATAGGATTGAGTGATAACAATCCTATAAAATCTTTCAAGCTGAACACCAGTGCTTTAAAGAAGGATTATGCCGAATATGCGCGAATGAGGATTCAGAACGGCTTTAAGCTTCAATTCCCTGACAAAGATTTAATGAACTGGTTTTATGCAACGAAAATGTCATGCCTCAACTGCGCAAACGATGTAATTTATAACAGTCCACTGGGGAAGCAGAATGCAGAATCGATGAAAAAAACTTATTATACGGTTCATGGCTTTAATCGCATGGGTTATTTCAGAGAGTCCCTGAATATTATAACGAGAATGATCGGTAGTATTCCGGCAAAGGATGTTTTCTCATTGGACGAATCGATCTGTGTCTGTTATTCGATCATTTCGCTTGTGGATTATTTCAGTCTCTCACGTGACCTTGAGTATATACAATCATATTATGAATCAATAAAATCCAACATTCATATTCTGCTTTCACTATCGAAAAAGTTATTCAACAGGAAGCGACAGGTCGGAGATTATAATTCTTTAAAATACAGCGTTTTGAAAAGAAGCAGCATATTTGATACGATACTATTTGCTCATACATTCAAAGCGTTCGCGTATCTTTCAAGGTGCATAGGGCTCTTCGGCGAAGAAATAAAATTCAATAAAGAATCCACTCGCCTGGAAAATATAATCCTTAGTATTGTTGCAGCAGAGAAAAAAAACGCACTTCCGGTTGATAATGAAGAAAATGAGGTCGATAAGGAAAAAGAGGATAGTGAGAACTATCTTGAAATTAAAAGTCAGAATTCGGGTCAATCTGAAGATCAAAAAGATGAGTTCTTTGCATATTCTGTTTTTTCCGGTTATCCATTTAAGCTGGATGCGATATCAAATGATGATTTGATAGCTCTCATCAATAAAGTTATTACAGAAAATGATCCGCTTCCGGTTTTTGTTCCTTCCCTGGGTGGATATGATGTAATCTTATCCCTTGTATCAGCTATCAACATGTTGCAGTTGAAAGACAGTCGTTGTTATGGTATTGTCCACTCTTTGCTGGACGCTGCCGGAGATCGTTATTCGCTTGCGGAAATAGTTAATCCTGAAAATTCGCATGGTATCTCTCCAGAAGGAGATTCGGTGATTGCGAGTTCGCAGGTCTTTTCTTTTATCAGAAACTGTGTAATCGTAGACTATCCGCAAAGACTTGAATTATTTCCTATTCCCAGGGTTGAATGGTTTAATCCCGGGCAGGAAATAGAGATAAAAGATGCTCCTTCAAGGTTTGGATTGCTTTCAATAAAAATAATAACGACTCAGAATGATATACATTTTCACTTCAATGAAATGCCTCAATTTATTCCACCTGATATTATGATAAATCTGCCATTTAAGGCAATTATCAATGAAGAAGATGATTTCGTTATCAAAAAATCTATAGGCAATAGTTTTATTATAAATGGATGGCCATCCATTATCAGGTTTACCAGACAATAAACAGGATGTCCGAAGTATATGCTTATAAATCTTCTTTTGGTTTCAGTAATACTCCTGGGTATAACCCTCTATTACATTTATTATATTGCCCCCAGACTTGACCCGTTGAATAAGGCAGAGCAGTATATTTCCCAGAATCAGATTGAAGAAGCGATAATTGAATACCGAAAGGTCCTTGAGCGAAGACCCGATGATTTCGTGTTGCATTACAAACTGGCAAATCTTTATTTAAAATTGGATGAAATCGATCAGGCAATAATTCATTTCGAAAAAGTGCTGTCTATAAACAAATATAATTATGAAGTTGAGAAAGTAGAAATACAGAAAAAACTTGCGCGAGCATACTCGATACGTGAAGAGTACGAAAGAAGTTTTCAGATGTATATGGATATATTGAAATTATATCCGGTAGATTATGATGCTTTATATAATATTGCATTCATTTCGCTCGGTCAGGAGGAATTTGAAATAGCCCAGAAATACTTTTCAAAACTGGTTAAAGTTAAATCTAATGATTTCGATATTCTGTTCGGTGCCGGGATATCGTTTTATCAAACGCAAAATATATCCGAAGCTATTAATTTTTTCAAACTGGCCGCATCAATTGATCAGAATTCTGATATCAATAATATATCGCTTGCCTTTTCCTTCCAGAAAAGAGGCGATTACAAGCAGGCAATGCAGTTTATAAATAAGGTTCCTACTGTTGATAAGGATGTGGCAATTGTTTTTATCGTAAAACGCTTTCTTGCCTTTCTCCATCTGCAATCAAAAAAGTATGAAGAGGCAATACGTTTCTTTGAGGAGTTGATTACATTCACAAAAAGCAATAATATGTATGAAGAAACATTGATGAGCCTGTATGATGCCGGTTTTTGTTGCGTTATTGCAGATCGTTCAAATCAGGCGTATGAGTACTGGAACGAACTTTATGCAATGGATAAATCGTATAGAAATGTGCAAACATTGGTCACAATTCTCCGTCGCGAGATGGAGGTTGACTTTAAGCTATTGAAAGAGTCATTTGACTTTTCTGTAAATGATTATGTTGATGACTGGCTTGAAAAAGCATTTCCAAAGGACTTTTTGTGGAAGATATGCGGGCTCAAAAGTGATTTTGAAATTAATATAAGAGATATTGCAACCACGGCAAGGATAAGTACGGGCAAAGATGAAGGTTTAATCACTGATATTCCCGCTGATTATTATGCCAATCTTGAGAAGTACGTAAAACTGGATAATGAGAATTTCAGGATTATCTCGAATCGACTAATATCAAAAATGGGATTTAAAGTGGACCAGATCCTTCTAACTTACCGTGAAACAGATGGAGTTGATTTTCTGGCTGTAACACCGGAAAAGGAAAAGGTTCTTGTATGGGTGCGGCGCTGGACAAAGACGAAAGTTGGTGAAATTCCACTGCGGAATTTCGCACAGGCAATTAATGACATGAAAGCAAAAAAAGGCATTTTCGTGACAACTGCTGACCTTACAAGTGGTGCTGAAAACAGTTTGGAGAATCTTTCAAAAGTATCGGTTGTTAAACCGGAAGACGTTGCGGCATTATTAAGTGGGCTTGTATAGTTGGAGTAATTCGCAGTGATACTTAAAAGGTTAAGAATTAATGATATTTGCGTTGATGACGAAACATATAAGATCAGTAAGAATACCACCGATGACAAACTGAAGAACTCTATCCGGCGGTACGGCATCTTAACCCCCCCACTCCTGCTGAATGAAAAAAACGCTCTTCTTCCGGTTATCGGTCATAATCGTTTAAAACTGGCGAAGGAAATTAATGTAGAAAATGTTGATGTTCATATTATTCAAAAAGAAGACCATGAAATATATGTTCATCATGCGTTGCTTAAGAATTATAACGAGGAGTTAGGCCCGCTGGGGAAAGTTAAGTTGTGCAGGATACTTTCCGACTTTGCAGTATCTCGCGCTGCCCTCAATGATATCAGAATAAATGATTTAAAAATACCTGAATATATCCGTGATTCTGATTCACTTGCTGGAGAAATGATCAAGCTTCCGAAAGTGTTATATGATTATCTGGATATCAAAGGGTTTGATTACAGAACAATAAGGATGATTACATCATTTCCTTTGGAAATAAAGGAACTTCTGTCGCGATGGATTTCCGACACAAACTTGAAAAAAAATATTTTCCGGGAAACAGTTGAATATGTCTGGGATATCTACAAACGGGATTCGAAAATAGATGCACTGGTAAATATCGATTTTGCTTCAACTGATGATCACATGAGGCGAGAAGATGTTTTATCCAGTAAGTTGTTTGAACTGCGATATCCTGAATATTACAGTAGAAAAACTTTTTTTGAAGATTACAGATATCGCATCGAAAAGAAAGGGTTTATTTTGAGTTATCCAGAATATTTTGAAGGAGATCATATAGTAATCGGCCTTAAAATAAAAAAGACCGAAACTCCTGAATTTATCTCTAACAGATTGCCAGGGCTGAATGATGAGGAGTTGCATGAATTATTGAAAAGGCTGTAATTTGTGAAAACGGAAATGAAGAGATCGCTAAGAAAAGAAACGGCTCACATGTTCTAAAGCTTTCTGGTATGCTTCCTCATATTTGAGTTTCGATTTGTATCCGGCTGCGTTCTTGTGTCCCCCTCCCCCGTTTTCCATTGCAATCTGAGCTACATCATAATCACCTTTTGATCGCATGCTTATTTTTACAAGTCCATTCGTGTCTTCTTTTACGAGAACGCTGACCACAACTCCTCGAACAGTCAAAGGGACGTTAATGTTTAATTCGCCCTCTTCATAAGGGGCACCGGTTTTTACAAGCATGTCGGATGACATCTTCATCATAACCAGTCTTCCATTAAAGAAAACTTCCATCGTGGCCAGTATGAGCGTGCGTAACTCAAAACTTGCGAGCGAATTGTTTTCATAGAGTTTATCATATATCTGAAAAGGGTTTGCGCCGTGTTCGACGAGATCAGATGCCATTGAGAAAGTATAAGCGGTAGTTTTAGGATAATGGAAGGAACCGGTATCAAACAATACTCCTGAATATAACGCCTGTGATGTCTTGAAATTAAGCTCCATGCTGAAATGCCTGATGATGCTGTATATGATTTCGCTTGATGAAGATGCGCCGACTTTAATATATTTAAAATTTCCGCACGTGTTTTCTCCTGAATGATGGTCGATTATGAAAATATCTTTTATTTTGTCTTTTAAAAATGAATAAACCGTACCAATGTTATTACAGTCGTTCGTATCAATAACGAAAAGGCAGTACTCGGAAATATCATTCGGAACGTCGAAATTACGGTTGATTACATTTACTTCATTGTCACAATCAATATATCTGTATTTTTCGGGAGTTACATCTGAATTGAGGATCAGAGAAGTCTTATTCAGGAAGCGAAGCAACTGATTGAAAGAAATTTCAGAACCCAGCCCGTCAGGATCCGGACTCTCATGTGTGGATATTATGAACTTATCATGTTGAGCAATAAAGCCTACAAGATTTTTTATTTCATCTTCCATCGATCATCCGGCCTCAATTGTTTGATTCGCACACAGCGGAAATCCCATTTGCTCTCTGATTTCAAGATAACGTTCGGCGCATTTTCGCGCCATATTGCGAACTCTCGCAATATATCCAACACGTTCAGTAACTGAGATGGCCCCTCTCGCATCAAGCATATTGAAAGCATGGGAGCATTTCAAAACGAAATCATAGGCAGGTAGGACTAGTTTAATTGTCTCATTATTAAGAATTGAGTAGCATTCGCTTTCAAAAAGATCAAAAAGCTTAAAATAAAGATCTGTGTCGGCAATATTAAAATTATAATGAGAGAACTCAAACTCGCTTCTGTGATGCACGTCCCGGTATTTAATATCCTTGTTCCAATTTATATCAAAAACGCTATCGACTCCCTGGATGTACATGCAGATCCGCTCCAATCCATAGGTGAGCTCAACGGGGATCGGATTTAATTCAAAACTGCCGCATTGCTGGAAATAGGTAAATTGAGTGATTTCCATTCCATCGAGCCAGACTTCCCATCCGAGACCGGCGGCACCAAGCGTGGGAGATTCCCAGTCGTCCTCAACGAAACGAACATCGTGTTCTTCAAGCTTAATACCCAGATATCGCAGAGAGTCGAGATAAAGGTCCTGAATATTAACCGGAGATGGTTTCATGATGACCTGGTATTGATAATAATGTTGAAGTCTGTTCGGGTTGTCTCCGTATCGCCCATCCGTCGGACGCCGCGAGGGTTCAACGTATGCTACATTCCATGGTTCGGGCCCAAGCGCGCGAAGAAATGTGGATGGATTAAAAGTTCCGGCTCCTACTTCGAGATCATATCCCTGAATTATAATACATCCCTTCTGCGACCAGTATTCATTAAGCCTGGCTATTAAATCCTGAAAGTACATTGCTGTATCCTGTCAAAAAAATAAAAATTAAATTAGTCATGAAAGATTTATGAAAACAAACTGAGTTTAAGAGGAAAACATATGGATAGTAAAAAAGCAAGTAAAAAAACATATTATTACACTACCAAGCATCCTAATTAATACTATTTGTCTATTTCTACTTGACATTATTTTCAAAAAACTTTGTAATTAAAATATTAATCGATTTAGCATGTTGATCATTCATTTAAAAATGAGGTGAATGCTTTGAAAAAGATTATAATAATACTGGCGGTACTACTTGCTCCTGCTCTGGCATATTCTAATTTCAATATCGACGTCATAGGAGCCTATACTATGGCCGGCGATCTGGAAAATGAATTTGGTTATGGCGGCGCAATATCAATAGACATCGACCAGAATTTTAATTTTTTTATAAGGGATATTTATAGCAGCGCGAAAAAGAATGCCAATAAAGCGGATGAGGAAATTTATTCTTACAACATGGCTATGGCTGGAGTACAATACCTGTATCAGATTGGAATGTCCCGGGTTTACTGGACAAACGCGATTGCTGCCGGTATTGCAAGCGGTTCCTCGGAAAATTCCGTTAATTATGTTTCGACAAAAGCTGAAGAAAACGGTTTGGTGGTAGCTTATTGGACTGGCATTCTTATCCACGGGACACAACATATAAGTCCGTTCATGGAAATCGGGTATCAGAAAGCATTTTATAATTCGCAGCTGGATGGAGCCAATGTAGCGGGATTCCAGTTTTGCGCTGGAGTTCGCTTCAGTTTTTTCGGGAAGAACAGATCTCTTGATACCGAGTATTGAAAGGGATATCAGCCGTCCGATAGATATCAGTTAAATCCGAGCATTACTCCTGCGGTATGGCAGATGTAGCAGATTATCCATGTCAACGATGTATTATAAAGGACTGAAAAAGCCGCCCATCGCCATCCGATCTCTTTGCCAATAACAGTAATTGTCGCGATGCAGGGAATGTAAAGCAGAACAAAGAGCATATATATATATGCCGATAATGGTGTGATGCCGCTTTGAATAGATTTCAAAGAGCTTTCCAGTGATTGTGTTTGAGAACCCCTTTCTCCCGAACCTCCCTGATAGAGTATCCCCATAGTGCTTATCACTATTTCTTTAGCGGCAATGCCCGTAATGAGTGAGACTCCCATTTTCCAGTTGAAACCGAGAGGAGCAAGCACCGGCTCAATGGCCTTACCTACTCTTCCGATTGCCGTACACTCATGCGGTTCAATCAAATTTACCTGCGTGTTTGATTGAACCGCAGCGTGCGTAGAGGCCGGATGAGCGGTCTCCCGGGGGCATGAGGGATAATTGCTGAGAAACCAGATGATTATTGAAAAAAGAAGGATTATTCCGCCTATTTTTTTCAGATATTGAGATGCTCTGCTCCACATGTGGAGCAGAATCGTCCTAGCCGTGGGCATTCGGTAAGGAGGAAGTTCCATCACAAACGGTGCGGAAACGCCTTTGAAAAAAATTAACTTAAATATTCGCGCAGAGATGAATGCTAAAAGTACTCCTGTAAGATACAGTGAAATGATAACAGTTCCGGCCATATCATGAAAAAAAACTCCGGCAAACAATACATACACCGGCAGTCTGGCGGAGCAGCTCATGAAAGGATTTATGAGAATGGTGATTATCCTGTCGCGCTGGTTTTCCAGCGCGCGCGTTGCCATTATCGCTGGCACATTGCATCCGAAACCCATGATGAGCGGGATGAATGATTTGCCGTGAATTCCGAGCCGGTGCATGACCCTGTCCATCACAAATGCTGCACGGGCCATGTATCCGGAATCTTCCATGAAACTCACACCCAGAAAGAGAATAAGTATGTTTGGAAGAAAGACGATTACGGCGCCCACCCCGTGAAGGACGCCGTCTACGATAAGGTTCCTGAAAAAACCAGGCGGAATGACAGAAGAAAAAACGCTGGCAAGAAAATCAACTCCGGAGTTAATGTAGTTCTTCGGATATTCCCCGAGAGTATAGGTCATCTGAAAGAGAAGCCACAGAAAGGATAGAAGTATCGGGTAGCCGAGATATTTGTTCAATACAAGATAATCGATGATCGCTGTGATGTTCCTTTTCGGAGCTTCAACCATACTGATTGTTTCCCTGAGAGCTCCCGCGATGAAACCCTGTCGGGCTTCGCTCATGAGATAAAAAATATCCTCCTTGTATTTTTTCTCAAAGAGAAGGCGGCTCTTTGTTGCCTTTTGCATTATTTCATTGAATACGGGATAATCTTTAAGCCTGTCCTGTGCTTCACTGTCATCCTCGAGGAGAAGAATCGCAAGCCAGCGTGTCGAATATTTGGAACTGATCAGAGGTTCCTTTCTTATGACTGATTGGATATTTCTTATCTCTTCTTCAATATCGGTGCCGTACGGGATATGTATGTGGCGAACCGTATCATTTTTGCCTTCAATCATAGATATGACCGCATCGATAAGTTCATTAATTCCCTCACCTTTGCTGCCAACCATTTTTACGACCGGCATGCCCAGAAGCGATCCAAGCTTTTTGTAGTCGATATTAACTCCCCTGGCGAGCGCTTCATCATACATGTTAAGCCCGATTATCATTCGAGCCCTGATGTTGATGAGCTGGGTCGAGAGATTGAGGTTCCTTTCGAGGTTGCCGGCATCAACAATGTTTATGATGATATCAGGATTCTCATCAAGAATGAAGTTGCGCGTGATTATCTCTTCGAGCGAAAATGGAGAAAGGCTGTAAATTCCCGGAAGATCGACTATCCGTATTCGGTAGTCCCGGTGTTTAAGGATGCCTTCGCGCTTTTCAACGGTGACTCCGCTCCAGTTTGCGACTTTCTGTCTCGACCCTGTCAACCTGTTGAATATGGTAGTTTTTCCGCTATTAGGATTGCCAACCAATCCTATCAATATTTCCTTATTGGCGCTTATCATCTGGTTCTTTCTCCAGCGGCTCAACTACAATGGTACTTGCTTCACTTATCCTCAGAGAGATGTTATATCCCTTGATGAGCAGTTGCATTGGATCGTTTAACGGGGCATATCTGATTACTTTTATTGTTTCTCCGCGGGTAAAGCCGAGATCGGTCAGGCGCTTTTTGAGCAATCCCGTAGCTGATACTCTGACTATTTTTGCTGATTCTCCCGCGTTGAGATCGGCAAGATTTTTTTCATTGATGATTCTGTTCAGCTCGCTGGTCCATGGTTTCATCGCTTTCTTTTCGGAATCATGAAACAGTACGAGTTTTTTAAGCTTGTTGCAATCGTCGGGGGAAAGGTGATGTTCAATTTTACAGGCGATCTCGTCGGACTTCTCCATACTCAGACAAAGAACGGAATGAAAGAAATCTGCGAGCGATGAGTGTTTCCGGCAGACTTCGATTGCTATTTTTTCCCCCTCAAAGGTCAGCTCGATATATCCATATTTTTCATAGTTTATTAAGCCTTTATCGCTTAATTTCTGAAGGGCTGCGGTAACGCTGGGCATTTTTATTTTGAGGCGGGCGGCTATATCCTTAACTCTGACGACCTTGTTTTGTCTGGAGATTTCGGAAATTGCCTCAATGTAGTCTTCCATGTTGGAACTAAGGTTCTTAATGTCGTCGCTTTTTTTAAGCTTCTTATGATAGATCATGTGACAAGTATACCTTACAGTATTAAAATTAACAAACAATATTAGACGAATCTAATATTGAGAGAGAAGTTTTAAAATGCAACCATTATTTTTACGTTCAGCAGTAATTATGTCAGGTTAGATTTTTGCAGATAATGAGGGTTGAAATTTTATTTGATCATTTTCGCTCTTCTCTTCTGGAGGGGGTAAATGATATCATCCATTTCAATCGCCTGCATGTCATTGATATTCAGCGGTGCGGCGGTGGCTACAAGCGTATCGATCTTATCGACCTGAAAAACTAGTTTGCGTTTTACGCTGAGATTTCTGTCAGTAGTGTTATTGTATTTGTACGATACCACTATATCGCCCTTATTAATGCCGTCATAGGAACCGAGATTGATAAGTACTTTATTCTCTTCGACTTTCAGGATTCTCCCGCGGTACGGGATATAGTCATATATTTTTCTTGCAACTCTCAGCGAGAGAGAAGGCAGGTTCTCGTGTCCGCTTTCGGAAACTTCAAAATCACCTATAACGACACCTGTTTTATAATCGAGCAGATGATAATTTGATGATATGAAATGTGGGCTTTCAAGATAATCTCCGTATACTAGATAGTCAACGGTATCAACGGATTTGTTTCTAGTAAGATCCTGGAGTTTATCGATGGCATTTTCAATATAATCCCGGGAATATTCGAGGCCGCGGGAAATTTCCATACGCTTTTTCAGGTCAACGGTGTTCATTCTCCCGTATTGCTGGAGCGCGAAAGTAATATAGTTAGCTATTACGCTTCCGGCATCAAAGTGGGAGGTGAGTTTACCATTTGAGTTAAAATCAAGCACAAGCACACGTGGGACATCGCGAACGGGCGGTTCGTCAGAATAGCCCGCTTTGAAATAAAGCTTCTTCCTGCGCTTGATGACGGCTGTGTTGAGCATGTCCTGGTACTGGTCCTCGGGATATATCTGCATGAGGTCCTTTATCTCATTTATGTAAAACTGATAATAACTGTTCGCAAAATAATAATCCCTCAGAAGTTCTCTTGTTTCCCGCGCGAGAGGATTCATCATTATCGCCCTTCGGAGGAAAAGGATTGCCTGGTCGGGAAGATTCTGTTTCATCCTCGCTCTGGCAAGCATCAGATAGTCGTTGCCTGACTTGACTCGTGATGGGTTTCCTGCCTTGATTTCATTTATCACGAGAAAATCCTCAAAACGTGATTTTAGGATGCTGTCATACGGGAATTTCTTATTTGCTTTCCTGAAAAATTTAAACGCGTTATCAATGTCATTATTCCTTTCATAGGCAACGGCCGCATTGTACATCGGTATGAGGTTATCCGGATATATTTCATGTGATTTCAGGAAGCAGTCGATGGCGCGGGCATTATTCTTTTCAAGGAGAGAAATGTATCCGACATAGAGATTGGCGGCGAAATTGTTGCTGTCTTTGGCAAGCGCGTTGTTGAATTCGTTGATCGAATCAGAAAGATAATCGCTGTTTCGTGTTTTCAGGTATTCCGAAAGGAGTATCTGACCGTATTTTACATATCCGTCGATATTGTCGGTATTTGCATTGATCGCCTTCTCAATCAGCGCTTTCGATTCATCGAACCGGTTTTCATTGCTTTTTATTTCCGCAAGCAGCAGCAACGATTCGGTATGATATGGATTTATCCTGAAGATATTATTAATCTTTCTTTTTGCCCATATCATTTTATCCATTCCGACATAGATGGTGGCTATACCGTAATGGGCGTCAAGGTTGTCATTGGCGATCTCAAGGGTCTTTTCGAAAAATTTCAGCGCTTCGTTATATCGACCCATTCCGATCATGGTGAATCCCATTCCGTTCAAAGCGTCCTGGCTGTTACGGTCGATCCTCTGTGCTTCATCAAAAAGTTTCAGTGCCTCCTCATAGGCTTCGGTTTTAAGGTAGGCTTTTCCCAGCCCCAGCATCGCTTCTTTGTAACGCGAATTTTTGTATAGTGCCTGTTTGAAGTTTACAATCGCTTTTAACGTATTGCCGTTATTGAGGAATTCCCACCCTTTCTGGTTATATGAAATAGCGTTCTCAGCGCTTAAAGCATGAAACTCATAATGGGGTAAAATCGGGAGGAAAAAGGTGATAAAAAAGAGGGATAAGATCACTTTACTGTTTATTCTGCCCTTCATTGTCAGGTTTTATCCATGCGTGTATAATCTTGATTAAAACGATGATAGAAAAGAGACATAATAGATTTGATAAAAAACGATATGTATTGTCAAGAATTAAAAAACAGCAAAGAAAAGATATTTCAGGATTTGTGATGTTTATTTTGCGGGCTGATCGGAAGAGAGTTTTTTGAAACCGCGCTCCGCTCTGGAGAATTTGATGTCGATGATTTTGCGGTAAAAAGTTTCGGCATTGCGCGAGAGGGCATCCCATTGCGTTTTGAACCTGCCTGGCGATACTTTTTCACGCGGACCATCGCGTGACGCGTTGTCATCTCTGTGCTTCGTTGTTTTGCCGCGAACGGCGAACAGAAGATCAGGGGAAATCTTCTGAGCGGTATTGATGGAATCAGCTTCCGCGGTATTTCGGGCGATAGTACCAGTCTGATGGGAAAGAGATTCCTCAAATCCTCTCTGCCCGGCCGGTGATTGAGCGGCGTCATTCTCCCCGAAGCGCTGTTTGTAACGTATGTCGAGCCTCTTTTTCGGTGTGGCGTTGTGCGTATCCGTATGGCGGATGCCGTTTTTCTTGTTGATCGAGAGCTTTGGTGATGCTCCTGCCGGGGCCTTAGCCTGAAAGGGAACCGGTTCCTGACTGATCTTTACATCGCCGCCGGCGGCTATGTTTTTTCCGTTATTCATTATAGTCGCAATGGATGTCTTCCAGTTGCTGCGCGTCATCATGTAGCGGGGAAGACGCAGGATATTGGCGTTGCGCTCCAGAGGTATCCTGACGATATTTCTTTCTATTGTGAAAGCGTATTTGTATCCGGCTTTCCTTAAATGTTCCGCTGTTATTTCCGTATAAAGTCCAAAGGGGTATATGAACGTATCTACTTTACGGGCGAGCCTTTTTTCGATGGTATCTTTCGATTTATAAATCTCACCCTGAAATGACCTTAAATCTGAATCGTGGAGTTTCTTGTTGATTTTCAGATGGAAGAACCCATGAGCGGCTATATCGCACCCGTCATCCGAGAGCTCTTTCAACTGTGCCCAGGTCATTGCGTACTTCTGGCGGTCAATTATATTCGGATAAATCGCGAGAACCGGCTTAATGCCCATCGGTTTGAATACCTCGCGGTATGCGTCGTAAACGCTGTGATTACCGTCGTCGATACTGACCAGCACATTTTTTCCGCCTTTCAAATTCCCCTGAACAAATTCACCTAAAGTGATGAAGCGGAAACCGTTGTTTTTCAAAGTAGTCAGATGATGTCTGAGGTCCTGGATTGAAAAATCATAATCAACGTTCTTTTTGCCCAGGAAAGAATGATAGCATAATACCTGTACATCCGCGTAAAGAAGCTGTGACAGCAAATGAATAGAAGCCAATGCTATCACAACGCTCAAAAGAAATCTTTTCATCGAAATGGTGCTCCTGAGTGTCTCTGTATATTTAGAAAATCGGACGGAATAACTGTTTTTAAAATGATAATTTTATGATGTAAAATATAATTATGTCATTATTCTTGTATATAAAAAAAATCAATTGACTTGTCATAAAAATGAATTATTCTGAAAATCCATTTTACCGTGAAGAGGGAGATCGCATGAACAAGCGTAAACAGTATCTTATTGATAAGAAATTCCAGTTGAAGTACACCTTCACGATTATCGGTATTAGCTTTATCGTGATTGCACTGATTATCGCAATGATTGCATTCAATGCGGCGTTTAATAATATCCGCTTGAACCGGAATAATAATGAACTCAACACTATCATTGAAAACCAGTCTAATGTTCTTACGATCCAGGATAATATTGTTCAGGCGCTGCTGACCTACTCCCAGAGCGTCACTGACCGGACGCAGCGGAAAGCAGTAAATGATGTGTACACTAGTCACGCCAATAACATGCAGACCATTCAGAGGAATATTGTTACCATACGGGGGATCGTCGATAATAACAAAGCAACGATACGATATAACAATACTCTTCTCATAATAATAAGTGTTGTAGTTGTGTTTCAGGGATTGCTCCTGTTCTACCTTTTAATAAGAAAGACCAATAAATTGTCAGGTCCCATGTATGTCATGTCGGGTTACATGAAAATGATCATAAACGGAACGATACCGGCACATGTCAGAGATATAAGGAAAGATGATGAATTGCACGATTTCTATGAACTTTTTATGGCAATGATTGAATCTTTGAAAGAAATGGAAACGAAAGATAAGAAAAGTGAATAAAATATGCTTGAAAAAATAGTATTCAATATCTACGGTGTCGGTCAATCGCGGGTGTAATTCAGTGGTAGAATGTCAGCTTCCCAAGCTGGACGTCGTGGGTTCGAACCCCATCACCCGCTCAGAAAGATGCTGATTCCGATTTATGTTGGCGAATGTGCCCTGTATTGCGATGGAAGCCGTACAGGGCTTTTCAGTCTGCTGGTAATGGTTGTATGCTTCACTATTATAAGAGGTTTAAGGGGAATCCCATTTACCCTACTCTCCCTTGAATACCGGCTGGCGTTTTTCCATGAACGCGGTCATTCCTTCCATAGTGTCTTTTGTCCCGAAGAGTGAAGCCAGTTTCTCGCGTTCCATTTTCAGGTGCATTTCAGGAGAGAGGCCCCTGCTCGCGGAGAATATTTTGAGTATGGCGCTTACCGCGAGCGGCGGCCGCGTCGCGAGTTTTCCGGCGAATGCAAGGGCGTCGTCAAGCGTCTTTCCTTCGTCGGATAAGTGATTTACCAGTCCCATCTGATACGCGTCTTCGGCTGGGATCTGTTCTCCGAGCAGGATATACTCAAGGGCCTTCGGGATGCCGATATATCTCGGCAGACGCAGGGTGCCTCCGTAGCCGGGGATAATGCCGAGGTTGGTTTCAGTCAGACCGAGCTTCGCTCCTTTTTTCATGAAACGGAAATGGCATGCAAGCGCGAGCTCGCATCCCCCGCCGAGCGCGTGGCCGTTGATCGCGGCGATAACAGGCTTGGGGAAGTCCTCGATCTTGTTCCACACATCCTGCCCGCGCTTGAGAAAATCAACGGCATTGTAATCCCCGAATCCCTGGGAAAGGTCGGCGCCGGCGCTGAAGATCTTATCCCCCGCTCCGGTGATGATTATAGCGCGGAGGTCCCTGTCTATCTCACAGTCCGAAAGGGTTTTACGCATTCCTTCAAATACCGCATGACTGAGTTGATTGGCTTTCGGTTTGTTGATGGTTATTATCCCCGTTTGCCCTTCTTTAGAATACAATATCTCGTCCGCCATATCTGACCTCCCCGTAGTTATTTAATGTTAGTATACTATTAATATGACTGTTAAATATCAATCACTTTCCGGTTGAACTCAGCGGTTCCGGCCAAGCTTTTCATGGCTGGATACCCACTCGTGCGCCAGTATCGCGCTCAGGAGAGAGAGCTCGCCGGCAAGCACCGTGGCCGCGACGATCTCGGCGAATTTGTTGACCTTGCCGGCCCCGTAGCAGTCCATGATTTCGAGGCACTCCCTCTGGGTCGCAAGACCGGTCCCGCCGCCGTAGGTGCCGACTATGAGCGAGGGTATGGTGATTGAGAAATAATAGCTGTTGTCGGGAAGCTGGTCAGTGTAGATGACGGCGGCCGAGGATTCGGCCACGTTGGCGACGTCCTGACCGGTCGCGATAAACACGGCGGTGATCCCGTTCGCGGAGTGCATGCCGTTATTGTTTGATCCGGCGATGAAGGCCCCGACGTTGGTGATATTGCGCTGCCTGAGAAGCTCATTCGCGGGAAATTTCGCCATTCCCGAGATCAGCTCGGCGGGAATTGTGGCTTCGGCGATTATCCGCTTCCCCCTTGTGCGCAGGGTGTTGATGTAGGAGGTCTTCTTGTCGGTATCGAAGTTGCCTGAAAGGTTGTAATGACGCAATTCAGGATAGTTCTTCTTTATCCACTCACAGGCGGCGAAGGTCGCCTTGCCCACCATGTTCTGGCCGGCGGCGTCGCCGGTTGTGTAATTGAAGCGCAGATAGAGCAGTTTTCCAACGGCATAGTGTTCGATATTTTTAAGCCTGCCGACAGATGTGGTGCTTTCTGCGATTTCTTTTATGGTTTCATAGTTGTCCGTCATCCATCCACAGAACGCTTTAGCCTGGCGGGCGCTGTCGAACACGAACACAGGCGCGCGCTGCATGGCGTCATCGACGATTGTGGTGGTAACGCCGCCGCATTCATGAACGAGTTTCATGCCGCGGTTATAACTGGCCACGAGCGTGCCTTCTGTTGTTGCCATGGGCACGTAAAATTCCCCGCTCGCGTATTCTCCGTTGACCAGGAGCGGACCCGCGATCCCGACCGGAACCTGCGCGACGCCGATAAAGCTTTCGATGTTCCCGCGCAGTATATCCGGCTCGAATGAATACTGCTTCAGATGCGTTAACGATGCTTTCGTCTGACCGGTGACAAAGTTCTGGCGCTCTGCGGCCATTTCCCTTGTATAATCGTCATCTGAGGATCTCGGAATGTTTTTATTCATGGCATACCCCATCCATATGTTTGTGACATGTCAATCGCGATCATGACTGTCTGTTACTGATTTCAGCACGGAACGCGATTGGTGCCCTACCAATGGTTTACGCTTACTGCTTTTTATACTCGTACCATCCCCTGCCTGTTTTCTCGCCGTATTCCCCTTTCACGTACTTCTCGACGATATGAGGTGTCGGAAAGTCAGCGCGATCGCCTGAATTTTTGAACGCCTCTATCCGCATGAAATACTCGAGGTCAATGCCGGTGAGGTCCATCAGCCTGAACGGTCCCATCGGATGGCCCGCCCCGTACACGCATGCCTTGTCGATATCCTCGAATGAGGCGAATCCCATCTCGTAAAGCCAGAGCGCCTCCTTTCCTAAAGCGCCGAGCATGCGGTTGAGAAGGAACCCGTCAACTTCCTTATTCAGAATGACCGGAATCTTGCCGAGCTTTTCGCAGAGCTGAAATGAAATGCTCACAGTCTCCTCTGAGCAGTGCGGTCCATTGACAACTTCGACCAGTTTCATGACAAGTGCGGGGTTGAAGAAATGAAGGTTGCAGACCTTTGACGGCCGCTGTGTGGCATCGGCGATCCGTGAGCTTACTATCCGCGAGCTGTTCGTCGCAAGGATTGCGTGCGGCGGGGCCATCCTGTCAAGGTCGGCGAAGATCTTCCTTTTCAGGTCAAGGATCTCGATTGCAGCTTCGATAACGTAGTCCGCTTCTTTCACCGCCTCCTCCATGCTTGCTACAAACCTGATACCGGAGAGCGCGCGGTTCGCATCATCTTCACTCATCTTGCCCTTCTGTACGCGGCCGCGTATGTAATCTCCGGCGAATGTTTCAGCCTTTTTCAGCATGTCCGGGTTTACATCGGTGCAGGTGGTTTTAAATCCGGTCATGCCGCACAGGACTGCGAGCTGGTGCCCCATGTTGCCCGCTCCTATTATCGCGATGTTTTTAATGTCGTTGATGTTCATCGTTTTCTCCTGATCTATCTGAAATTTCTAATGTAAGCGTTCCCTGAGTCCGTTCCCGCGCGATAGGCCGCGCCGAGTGCGGCAAGATTTCGTGTGGTCCTTGTGATGCCGATATGTTCTGGGGGAGCGATTTCATCGATCCTGACGCCGTTCGGCGGATGGTGGATAAAATCAACCGCTTTCATGTAGGCGATATGACGCTGCCTGTAGGCCGCGGCGAGAGCGGGATATTTCCTGAATATGACGGTGAAAAGAGGCGACAGACGGCTCTTCGTTTTCACATACGATGACGGTCGTGAGCGGATAACGGTGATGCGTCTCGCTCCTCGGCGGTATGCTTCGAGCATGGGAATGGGATCGGCGATGCCGCCGTCCGTCGCCTTTTCGTTGTTGACCGAAAGGGTGTTCCGGTACAGTACCGGCAGTGAGCTCGACACCTTCAGGCAGTGCTCAAGGTTCGACGCGTCAGGGCGGATATAGATCGCCTTCCCAGTTTCCATTGATGTTGCCACCACAATGAATTCCCTTCCGTCCTTTTGCTGACGGCTGAAAATATGGTTCAGGTCGAGCCGGTATTCGCTGATCGTGATATCCCAGAGCCAGTCAAGGTCCATGTAATGACCGCCGCGCAGAAACCTCGCCGCGCAGATAAAACGCGATGTCGATGAGTAGGTTGTGGTGATATGAAAATTCCTGTCGTTCTGCCCGGCCAGATGCGAGGCGAGATTGCATGCCCCGGCCGAGACGCCGATGCAGATATCGAACGGATCGAATCCGCGCGCGCCGAACGAGTGGAGGACGCCGGCGCTGAACACTCCTCTCATGCCGCCGCCTTCCACGACCAGCGCCGTCTTTTCAGAGCGCTTCGTCATCTGTCCCTACTCTTTATCCGCCTTTTCATCAACAATGCCGGCAAGCCGTTTTGATACTTTCTGCTTCTCCTTCATGTTGACAAGACGCGATATCATGATCCGCTGAGCCTGCGGCGATCCTGCGCCGTGCATCGATTCGGTAAGATATCCGACCGCGGCGCTTCCCAGGGTGATGTTTTCTATCAGACGCAGGATCCTCATCCTGTTTTCCGTGGGGATATCCCCCCTCGCCTTAAAATACTTATCCACCCATTTGCCGATCTCCGGTGAGCGGAGATCCTCCTCTGACGGCAGCGTCACAACGAGACCTCCCGCGATGTCCTGCGCGAGCCTCGCGATCTCATACGGGAAGCGCGTGATGTTCTGCTTGTGCACGTTGGCGAGGAGCGTATCCACGTAATAGGTGCCGCTTGGCTCGCGATGCCCTTCAGCGGCACAGGCGATGCATCCGCAGTAAAGCGTTTCGTTGAGATGGTTCATCTCGATAATCTTGTCCTTCACATGCGAGGCTTTTTCGGCGCCGTTGTATTCAGCGATTGTCTGCGCCGCGCCGATGAGAACGTCGCCGACGCCAACTTTGCACGCGTAACTCTGGCGGTGATACGACGCGAACTGCTCCACAAGCTGGCCGGAGAAATCGAACTCCCTGCACATGAACACGCGCTCCCACGGCACAAATACGTCGTCGAACACGATGAGCGCCTCGTGCCCCCCGAAGCTGATGTTTCCCTGGTCGATCCTGCACTTCTCGAGCTTCCTCGTATCACACGACTGACGCCCGATTATGTAGGTTATCCCTTTCGTATCGCTCGGCACCGCGAACGAGACGGCATAGTCGCGGTCCTCTTCCCTCATGCTGACCGTCGGCATGACAATGACCTCGTGCGAATTGACGGCGCCGGTCTGGTGCGCCTTCGCGCCGCGAACGATGATGCCGTCTTCCCTTTCCTCAACGATCCGAAGGTACTGGTCGGGGTCGGGCTGGCGGTGCGGCGGAAGCGAGCGGTCGCCTTTCGGATCGGTCATCGCGCCGTCGCAGACAAGGTCTTCTTCCTGAACGTACTCGAGGTATTTCAGAAAGCGCTTGTTGTACTCGGTCCCGTGTTTGGCGTCGATATCGTAGGTCGTCATTGAAAGCGCATTCAGGGCATCCATGCCGACGCAGCGCTGGAAACAGCAGCCGGTGAGCGATCCGACGAGCCTTCCCATCTTACTTTTTTTTACGAGATCATCGACGCTCCGGTGGATGTGCGTGAAGCGGTTGATCGTCTTTCCCGTGAGGTGCGATACGGCAGTCATGATCTCCGCGTACTCCGGGTTTGCGGCCATAGAGTAGGTCATCGCGACCGCGTTCATCGAGGGGCGGATGATCGGATCGTCGACGACATTATCCACTTTCTTTCCGAACATGTAGACGTTCAACTTGAGTTTGCGCAGGCTTTCGATATATTCAGACGCTGTTTTCATTGTCAGTTCTCCGTAATATGGATTTGTTTCTCTCGGACTCGCTGACGCGCACGGCCTGAAGTTCCTTTATCCTTCGAGCGCGCCGGTAAACAGTTCCGCGAACGATTCCACCGTGGCCTCTTCTTCCGCGATGATGCAGTCGATAAGCCCGGAATATTTTTTAAACTCGAAGCCGAGATAGAAACGGGCGGATACAATCTTTCCGTAGTAAAAAGCGACTTCCGGATTCTCGCCGGCCTTCGCGGCCAGTTCCTCGCCGGATATATCCCCAGCCAGTTCTCTAAGCTTTTGGATACAGACCGTCATCGACCAGAGGTGCATCCACGCGTGTGCGAGCATCCGGAATGCCTGCTGCAACGGAGTCGCGACCGCGTAAATGGGATCAATTTTCCCTGAATCACGCAGGCCCGCGAGATGGCGGACCGCGTCGTTCATCCGATCGACCGCCTTCTGGACGGAGGAGATATATCCCCAATCCACAATACCCCGTGCGTTTTCGATCGTTTCAAATATTCGCTTTTTAAAAACAGTGTAGTTGTACATGTCGGGATTGAGCAGGAGCTTGCGCATCGTCAGGTCGATCGACTGGATGCCGTTCGTGCCTTCATAAAGCGAGAGGATCTTGGAGTCCCTCGCGAGCTGTTCGACCGGGTAGTCCGAACAGTAGCCGTAGCCGCCGTAGACCTGGATCGCTTCCGCCGTGATGAGCCATGCGAGATCGGTATTGCCCGCCTTGCAGATCGGGATGAGAAAATCGAGAAGCGCCTTCGCCTCCCTTGCCGCCTCGCCGTCTGAGATATGAGCAATATCTGTAGAATACGCCGCGAGCATGGTGATCATCCGCATCGCCTCGACATGTGACTTCATCCAGAGGAGCATTCGTTTCACATCGGGATGATTGACAATGGGGATAGAAACCGCCGCGTCGACTTTCTTCTTCGGGTCAGAGCCCTGAAGCCTGCTCTTCGCGTAGGACACCGCGTGCATGTAGGCCGAGCTTGCCACGCCGAGCGCTTCGATGGCGACGTCGAGCCGCGCCTCGTTCATCATGTGAAACATGATCTTCATGCCCTGGCGCTCCTCGCCCATGAGGTATCCGACACATTTCCCGTTGTCGCCGAAGCTGAGCGAGCAGGTCGCCGATCCTTTTATCCCCATCTTGTGCTCGATGCCGGTGCACGCCACGTCGTTGCGCGCTCCGATCGAACCATCGGGATTGGCGAAAAACTTCGGCACGAGAAAAATCGATATCCCTTTTGTGCCGGGCGGGTCGCCCTCTATCCGCGCAAGCACGGGATGGACCATGTTCTCATACAGGTCGTTGTCTCCCGATGAGATGAATATCTTCTGCCCGGTAATCAGGTAGGTCCCGTCACTTTGCCTGACCGCTTTCGTTTTCAGCGCGCCGACGTCGCTGCCGGCCTCCGCTTCGGTGAGGCACATCGTTCCGCCCCACACACCCGCTATCATTTTTTCGAGGTAGAGTTTTTTGAACCAGCCGGGGGCAAACTTTTTTACAAGATTCGTGGCGCCCACAGAGAGAGTAACATGCATGGTGAACGCGAGGCTCGCGGCGAAAAAGTATTCGAGCACCGAACGGTATATCACGTCGGGCATCCCTGTGCCGCCCCACTCCGGATCGTTCCCGATGCCTGCAAAAGCCGCCTCGTTGAAATATCTCATACCGGTTTTATACTCATCGTGGACGGTGACAGATTTAGTTTCGGGATCATACTTCGCTCCGCCTGCCCTGTCCACGACCGTATTCATCGGATAAAGACGCTCGAAGGCGATCTTCTCCGCGAGGTCGAGCGCCGCCTCGAAGGTGGCGCGGTCAAAAGAACTTAAATCTTCATGCCGTGTGAGCGAATCGATTTCCAGCATCTCGAAAAGAAGAAACCTGACGTCACGTGAATCGACAAGCGGGTTCAATGCCATTTTATTCCTCGTGGTTTATTTTTCGAGAACGACAGCCGTTACTCTTCATCCGCCTGCGCACAGTGTCGCAAGCCCCCTGGCAACATCGCGCCTTCTCATCTCATAAATGAGTGAGATGATGAGACGCACGCCAGTCGCACCGACCGGATGTCCAAGGCTGATCCCGCTTCCGTTGACGTTGGTGATGTCCCTGCTGAGCCCGAGCGCTTTCTCGCAGGCGAGATACTGCGCGGCGAATGCTTCGTTCAGCTCTATCAGGTCGATATCAGCAAGCTCAATCCCCGCCTTCGAGCACGCGGCCTGCGTGGCGGATACAGGCCCGATACCCATGATCTCCGGTTCGACCCCGGTGGTGGCGGTTGATACAATTCGCGCGAGTACCGGAATGCCGAGCTCTTCCGCTTTCTTCTGCGACATCATGATAACACCCGCCGATCCATCGTTTATGCCCGAAGCGTTGCCCGCGGTGACGGTGCCTCCCTCCCTGAAGCTCGGTTTCAGCGTAGAAAGGCTCTCAAGACTTGAGTCGCGCCGCGGATACTCATCGGTATCGATGATATTGTTATTCTTCTTCCCTCTGATCTCGACGGGTACGATCTCTTCCCTGAAGTGTCCTTTCTCGATTGCGTTGATCGCGCGCCGCTGGCTCAGGAGGGCAAGCGAGTCCTGTTCGGCCCTGCTGATGTCGTACTTCGCAGCAAGGTTTTCGGCCGTAATCCCCATCGCGGGACCGACTCCGAGATTTGTCAGCGAGTCCCACATCGAATCGCGAAGCTCCGTATGCCCGATGTTCGTCCCGTACCGCATCTTTTCGATGGTGTACGGTGCGTTGCTCATGCTGTCGGTTCCGCCGGCCATGATCACATCGGCTTCTCCGCACCTGATCTGATAGTATGCCATCTGAACCGACGACATTGAAGATGTGCAGTTGCGATGGACGGTGATCCCGGGGACAGTTACCGGAAGCCCGGCCTTCAAAAGCGCGACACGCGCGAGATTGTTTTCACCGTTGGTTTTCTGGTAATTGCATCCCCAGATCACATCATTGATGATCTCCGGATTAATACACGCGCGCCTGACAAGCTCGCTCATGACGGGCACCGTCAGATCAAGAGCGCCAAGGTTCCGGTATGCGCCGCCGAATTTTCCGATTGGTGTTCTGCAGGCGGATACAATGACGACTTCGTTCATGACAATTCTCCTTATATTCCCTTAAAGTGCGGTTTACGCTTTTCAAGAAATGCCTTCATTCCTTCCTTCTGATCTTCCGTCGCGAAGAGAGACGACCAGACCTCCTCTTCGAATAAAAGGCCTTCTTTAAGCTCACGCCCGATACCGTAATTGATCACGCGTTTTGCGGCGGCGAGCGCAACGGGAGGTCTTTCGGAAAGCGTAGCCGCTATTTTCATCGCCGCATTGACCGGATCGGATTCCGCGATACGGTTGCACAGCCCGTAGCTCAATGCGGTTTCAGCATCGATAAGGTTCCCGAGAAATATCATTTCCTTCGCGCGACCTTCGCCGATGAGATTCGGAAGCCGTTGTGTGCCTCCCGCCCCGGGAAAGATTCCGAGCTTGATCTCGGGGAATCCGAGCTTCGCGTCTTTTGCGCAGATGCGGATATCACAGGCAAGCGCGAGCTCACATCCCCCGCCGAGCGCGTAGCCTGAAACCGCGGCGATCACGGGAACGGGAAGGTCGTCGATCGCATTGTAGGCGTTGTTGAAAATGAATTTTCTGGCCTGAAGAGGAGTCTGTGTCGCCATCGGGGATATATCCGCGCCTGCCGCGAAATTTCCGCCTTTGCCGGATATAATTACTGCCCTCACGCCGGTGTCATTACCGATCCCGTTAATCGCGTGGTGGATTTCGTCAACCATATCCCTGTTAAGCGCGTTCATTACTTCCTGCCTGTTAAGCAGGATATGTGTGATACGCTCTGATGTCATGATTTCTATAAATCTGTATTCCATTGATAAGCTCCATATTAAAAATTAATGAATGACCATTAATCAATATACCATTAAAAACCGCCTTCCCGATCTTCGGTTTGAAAAATGAACAGCATCTCTGAAGGTGAATTTGAAGAGGAACGGTTCATATCGTGTTCTGGTTATCTTGATTTGCTGATTCCATGAATTGTAAAATTATAGATAAAATCTATAATGTCATCGATGGAATATCTGCCGTCTGGAGAATACCATATTCTTGTTCGCACGATCATTGAAGCGATACTGAACACTGCCATTTTAGGGTCAACATCCGCAAAAACACCTGTTTTAACTCCCCGACTTATGATCTTGATTGCTATACGGTCGTAATCGTCCCTGAGTTTTATTATCTTTTTGCGATTTGATGGAGATAGGTTGTTCATTCCCACGTCAAACAGGAGTTTGGATGTTCTCTTTTCTCCAAGGGTCAGCCTTACATGGTTTTCAATCACCAGCCTGATGCCTTTTCTCGGATCAATGCTCTCATCATCCTCGAGGCGTTTTATCGGACTGAGAATTTCAGTCATCTCATCGAAAAGTATTTCAAACAGGATAGACTCCTTGTTTTTAAAGAAATTATAAATATTAGCAGGCCTGAATCCGCATTCATTCGCTATGTCTTTCATGCTCGTCTCAGCGTAGCCCTTTTCCCAGAAAAGGCTGCTTGATTTAGCGATGATCAATTCTTTCTGAGGCTTGTCTTTAATCTGCATATACAAACAGTATCTTTTAAATGAGTGAGATATAAGTCAGAAAATAAATTAATGAATGACCATTAACATTAATGGCTGGTTGTGTCAACTGTTTTTCGTTTTGCCATTCGACGTGAAGAAGTATGGCAAAGAATGTTGATACATCAAGGATCTAAAAAAATATCATTCCTTCATCGGGCTTTGGCGCGAATTCCGAGAAAAAAGAAAGCAGCATCATGTTCTTGTAATCACCGGGAATTTCATTTTTCAAATAATGCTTTCTTATTATTTTAATATCATCAGAATATTCTTCCGTCTTTCTTAATGATCGTTTATCTGTTTCTCCTGTCAAACTGGTTGAATTCAAAAGCAGGGTTTGAATGAAGTTATCAATTGTCCCTTTGCTGGAAAGTTTAAGTTTTATGACTTCAGCGATTCTTTTAATGTCTTCAATTCTTCTTTCGATTTCTCCGGCCATCAGTCTGTTATACTTAACCGCTTCGCTGAATTTCATCGAGACTCTGCCTATGGTGAATACGATATCCTGAAGTATCTTCTCCTGTTCAGAAAGGTTCCTGTTGTAAACTGAGATTATGTCTTCGGTCTGCTCGTTTATAACTGCAAAAAAATTCCTTATCCTGTCTATCAGGTAATCGGATTCCGAATGTGCAGTGAAATTTGTCTGAACGAGGTTTTTTATTTCACTGTTCTGGTGCATTGCCCTGAACAGAAGCCTGGACAGTGATTTTTTCATTTCAATGATCTTTTTAACTCTTATACTGAAACCCTTTTCGAGAGATTTTCTTTTCCTGCTGATTGATTCGAGGCTTTTCATGTTGCCTAATTTTTGTTCAGAGGAATCCGATACTGATCTGGATGCAGTACAAGCCGAAAATTCTGAAATAATGTCGGTCATGCACCGGTTATAATCAGAAAAAATATTCCTGAGTCCTTTCTCTATCTGGGCCGTTTTAGTCCGGATCATGTAAGAGAAGACATCCTGAAGTCTTTCGCTGCCGATTTCTTCTTTGAGAGCTGCTTCATGAATTAAGAAGTTTCCATCTATATCCTCTATAAGAAAGGTAAGACGTTCCAGGTTCTGCCGTTCAACATCCTCCATCTGTAAATTGTTCATCATGAGGAATGAGGTCCTTTCTATGGCTTCAAGATGATGGAGGAGCGTTCGCGTCTGCGATAACGACTTCATCAGTTCATTTTTGATTTCATTATTCGATTCGATTATCGCGGCCCTGATTCCTGTAAGATATTTGTCATGTATCATCCTGCCCCAGTTCCTGATACCGTTATATTCATCGAAGCAGGCTTCAATACGGTCGATTGGCAAATACAGCCCGCTCTCGCCTTTTGAATGATTGCCCGAATTCTTGATGATTTGACAGAGACCGAAAATTTCTCTCGATATCCGTGTATGCAACATTTCATTTGCCTCTGAAATTTTCAGAACTTCAGAAACGGCTGTATTCATAATATTGTCTGCGGGAACCAGAATTTCGGTAAAAAAGTTTTGCTCTGAAGCACCGTTTTCGGCAAGGTCGAAGTATTCAAGGTAGGAAATTACAATTCCTTTCAGGTGCTGCGTTTCATTAAGCGCGTAAAGAGTCATCTCCCCTATATCCTGAAAAAGTGAGGATATACTTTTTTTAAAATCAAGAAGGTCGTATTTCTTGAGGTTCAACGATCCCCATAATGAATCGCCGTCATTCCACATCCCAGTTTTTCTCATTCCTGCATGCCTTTAGTATTCGCTGATAGATGCCAGTGTGCTTCCATGCATGCGATACTATTATCCGCCGGCATTGTTAGCTTGCTGTTCTTTTCATGTCCGGGCGAGCGTTTCCTGCAATTGCATGGCTTCCTTCCTATCACTGTTCTGCATTTTCTGGACGAGCTTGGGTATATCCAGGATGTAAGCAACTTCTCCTGTTCCGAGTATAGTAGAACCGCTTATCCACTGGAGCCTGCTGAATATTTTCCCGAGAGGTTTGATGACTGTCTGGAATTCTCCGATAAGATTGTCGACAACAAGTCCTGCTTTTCTTCTTGCATATTCCACGACGACAATTTTAGGTTTCAGCGGCTCTTCGCCTTCCTCTTCAAAAAAATCGCGCAGTTTCATAAAGGGGAGTACGTCTCCTCTCAGGTTGATATAGTTGCCGCCCTCTTTCGAGTCGAGCTCATCTCTGGGTACTTCGGTGCATTCTACGACCATGTCAAGCGGAAGTACATAGTACGATTCCCCCACCATGACCATGAAGCCGTCTATTATCGCGAGGGTGAGCGGAAGATGGATGCGGACCGTAGTGCCGCGGCCGGACTCACTGTTCAGTGAAACCGATCCGCGCAGAGATTCAATGTTTTTCTTAACGACATCCATTCCCACGCCGCGGCCGGAAATATTGGTAATAGTCTCGGCGGTAGAAAAACCGGGAGCGAAAATGAACTGAAACAGCTCGTAATCGGAGATATTCTGTTCGGGTTTGATAAGGTTTTGTTCAACCGCCTTCGCATATATCCTGTCACGGCTGAGCCCGTTGCCGTCATCGCTGACTTCAATGACTATGCTGCCCGTTTCATGAAAGGCGTTCAGATATATTCTTCCTACCGGCGGCTTCCCTGCCTTCTCACGTTCTTCGGGAAGGTCAATACCGTGATCGATTGAATTCCTTATCAGATGAATGAGAGGATCGGAAATCTTATCTATCAGGGTCTTGTCCAGCTCGGTTTCACCTCCGTTGATCACAAGCTCAATTTTTTTTCCGCGCTCGCGGCTCAGATCACGCACGACCCTTTCAAACCTGTTGAATGTTTCACCGATCTGTACCATTCGGATACTCATCGTGCTGTCGCGGATCTCCTCAATGAGTTTGGACATGTCGTTGACGGACTTGACAAGCCCGATTCTTTCCTCGGATTCCGATATCTGCTTTACGCTTGATCCTATAATGACGAGCTCACCGATAAGGTTTATCAGATGATCGAGTTTTTCGGCGTCGATCCTTATAAGACGGCGGCTTGCTTCCTCTTTCTTTTTGATGATGTTCTGTTTCTCAAGAGCTGCGTCCAGTACCGGTTTCTGAACCATGCGCTCCTGCACCATGATTGATCCGACAGGTTTTACGCCCTTACGCGTTTCTCCGAAAAATGAGTGGTCCTGAAGTCCCAGCGCTTCTTCGAGTTCATTTCTGGTGAGAGTCCCGATCTCCGTCAGCATCTCTCCTATCCTCATCGGTGTTTCAGGAAGATCCTGTATAAGGCGTACGTATTCGGAGATGCGGGAGTTGGGAGGAAGTACTCTGAGGACGCAGTCATCGAGGAGGAAATCAAATACGTCTTCTATCCCTTTTTTATCGATAGTACCTTTGAAATCGATCTCAAACCCGAGGTAACAGGTTTCAGGGTCCATTTCATATCCTGAGGGAAGACGGTCACACACGGTCATAAACCTTACGATTTCACCCTTTTCTCCCAGGAAACTTAAAAACGAGCTTGGATCGAGGCCATTTCTGAAGACATCTTTTCCGAAACGAAGCGAGATATGCCAGCATTCATTTCTTACCCGCAACTCATCCTGGCTGATTGTCTGATCACAGGATTCTGAAGGCCTGGGAGTATCCTGGATCTCTTCCCTGCTTTCATCTTCCAGATACGCGCTCAGCTGTTCCAGCAGTGCATCCTGTTTGGTTTTTGTGATGTCATCAAGGTCTGACCCGCCGTCCGATTCGTAAAAATCAAGGAGTGTATTGAGGTGATCGTGGGATTCAAGAAGGAGTGCGATCATATCTGAATCGAGATTTGTGCTGTCTAGTCTTACTTTCTGGAGTACGTTCTCGAGCCGGTGTGTGAAGTCCTCGACGATCGTGAAACCGAACATGCCGGAATTGCCTTTTATCGTATGCACAGCCCGGAACACAGCGTTAATGGATTCTTCGTCATTACCGCTTTTCTCGAGATTCAGGAGTGATGTTTCCATGGCATCAAGCAGTTCTTTGCTTTCAATGAAAAATGTTTTCTTATAACTCAGTTCGTCATACCGTTGTTCAGTCATAACGTTGTACCTCTCAGACTGTTTCATGATAAAGGCCGAAAATCCATCTGACCTGATCGCTCAAAGCGGCTATGGTGACTTTCCCTCCCGATAGTTCTGTTTCACGTTTAAAAAAAAGAAGAAGTTGAAAACCCGCGGTGTCGAACTGATTAATCCCTGAAAGATCAAGCTCGAAACCTTTTGACTCGGAAAGTTCTTTCATGAGAAAATCTTTAATCCTGCTGACCGTGTACACGGTCAGTTCACCATCGAGACCGAGCGATGTGTCTCCCGAAGCCAGATGCTTTTTTCGTATTCGCAGTTTCATACTGTACCTCACGGTGTTCTTATGCTGCTTATTGCGGCCGACTATCGGACAACCATAAGTTTCTTGACGGCGTCAAGAAGCTGTTGAGGCACAAAGGGTTTTACCATCCATGCCTTTGCCCCGGCGTCCTTTCCTTCGGCGATTTTATCCTTGCTCGATTCGGTGGTGAGCATGATTATCGGCGCGTGTTTGTATGAATCATTTTCCTTAACTTTTTTCAGAAACGCGATTCCATCCATTCCGGGCATGTTTACGTCGCAGATGAAAAGTCCTATAGGCTGTGCTTCCATCTGTTTCAGCGCGTCCAGACCGTTCTGTGCTTCTACCACATCGTATCCTGCGTTCTTCAGGGTGTATCCCACCGCCTGCCGGATCGTTACCGAATCGTCAATCACCATAATTTTTTTAATCATTGCGCTGCCTCCTGCTATTTATTGCTCGTGCGAAAAGAATCGATATTCGAAAGCTCGTCGATGTTCAATACGTTATCGATGTTGAGAAGAATGATGAACTGATTATTAAGTTTGCCGATTCCAATGATAAAATCATTCCGTATTCTAGAACCTATTTCCGGGGCGGCATCGATATCGTTTTCGGGGATACCGGCAACAGCCTTCACCGAATCGATCATGACGCCGATCGGCACGAGCTCGTTGTCGCACGGAATTTCGACGACGACGATGCCGGTGGAATCAGTGATCGAGCTTCTGGAGTTGTAAAAGCGGGACGAAAGATCGATAACGGGAACGACCTCCCCCCGGAGGTTGATGACTCCGCGGATATAGTCGGGCACTCCCGGTGTTTTAAATACCCGCTTGTATTCCATGACCTCTTTCACAGAATTGACATTGATGCCGAAAAGATCGTTCCCAAGCTGAAACGTCAGGTGCAGGATCAGCGCGGAGGCCGATACGGCCGCATCCTGTGATTCATCTGAGTCGTATTCATTTTCAAGAGAAATGGCTGTCTCTTCCGCAGTGAGCACCTGTTCCATATTCATTACCTCCTCATCCATCATTTCTCCGACTCCCGGAGAACGGTCAGCGGAATTGAATCCAGGGGCAGGATTTTATCCACTCCTCCGAGTTTTATGGCTTCATTGGGCATACCGAACACAACGCATGTTGTTTCGTCCTGGGCTATAGTATATGCTCCGGCCTGCTTCATCTCGAGCATCCCTCTGGCGCCGTCATCTCCCATACCGGTCATAATTACCCCGACCACGTTTGCGCCGGCGTTTCTGGCTGCCGACCTGAAGAGCACATCAACTGAGGGACGATGGCGGCATACCAGCGGGCCGTTCTTAACTTCGGCATAGTAACGCGCGCCGCTTCTGTTGATAAGGAGATGTTTGTTACCCGGGGCTATAAGGGCCCTTCCTCGCAGAATTCCGTCGCCGTTTTCAGCCTCCTTCACTTCTATTTCGCACAAAGCGTTCAGGCGTTTCGCGAACGCTTTGGTGAAATTCTCCGGCATGTGCTGTACGATCACGATGCCAGGGCAGTCACGTGGAAGCGCTTCGAGAAATATCCTGAGCGCCTCGGTCCCTCCGGTCGACGCGCCTACGGCTACAATTTTTTCCGTGGTGCGTAGCATTGCCTTGCCGGTTGGAGGGGCAATGACCGCGTCCGCAGTCAGTTTTTCGCTGGGGATCCTTTTTCGTGCCGATATCGCTTTTATCCTGGCCTGTGCGGCGGCCCGTACGGAATCGCATATCCTGATTTTCGATTCTTCCAGAAAATGTCTTATCCCCACTTTCGGTTTTGTGATGATATCGACTGCTCCGTATTCGAGCGCCTTCAGCGTAGTCTCGGCGCCTTCTTCGGTCAGGCTGGAACACATGACGACCGGTATGGGGTGCTGGCTCATGATTTTATGGAGAAAAGTAATGCCGTCCATCCTGGGCATTTCGACATCGAGGGTGATAACATCGGGAACGCTGGATTTTAGTTTTTCGGCGGCGATAAAAGGATCGGCGGCGGTATCGAGTACCTTAATGCCGGGATCCGATTCAAGGATCTCCGTGAGCGCCTGTCGCACCACCGCAGAATCGTCGATCACGAGAACTTTGACTTTACCGTTTGTTTCCATATCCCGAAACCCTCATCGCATGGACCTTCAGTCGACTTTCCGATACACTGTAGGGCCTACTGCTTTAAGTCTTGAATTTATCCCGAACAGTGTTTCCGAGCTGCCGATGAAAAGATACCCTCCGGGCATCAGACAGTCATAGAGCTTGTTGAAGACATCAATCTGTGTTTTCTTGTCGAAATAAATCACGACATTGCGGCAGAAGATTATATCCATGGCCATGCCGATATCAAATTTGCGGTCCATGAAATTAAGCTCCTTGAAATTAACTTTCTGCCTGACTTCAGGGACTATTCTGTAAAAACCGCTTTTTGCTCCCTTCCCCTTCATAAGATATTTCCTCCTCATCTGTTGCGGTATCGGTTCGATTGCTTCTTCGCTATAGACGGCGTCAGATCCCTTGCTCAGCACCCGCCTGCAGACATCGGTGGCAAGTATGCGGAAATCACCGCCGCGGTTTTTCATGAAATAGTCTGAAAGAACAAACGCCGTTGTGTAGGCCTCTTCGCCGCTGGAACATCCTGCGCTCCACAGGTTGAGCTTTCTTGCCGGTGAATACGTCGCAATCTTTTCCAGTGCCGGCAACGCTTCTCTAATCAGGTAATCAAAATGTGCCGGCTCGCGGAAAAAATCTGTTTTATTTGTTGTAACGACATCGATCATAAGCCGGAATTCACTCCTTTTACCTTCCGGCGTGTGGATATAATCATAATAACCGGAGTAGGTATGGATTCCGCATGCTCGAAGCCTTTTGCTGAGTCTAGAAGTAAGCATCAGCTTTTTAGCCGGAGGCATTTTAATGCCGACCTCGGCATAGATAAGCTCGCTGAACATCTGGAAATCTTTTTCAGTCATTTTCAGCGAGGAGTAGTCTGTCCTCCTGGTATGTAATTCTTCTGTCTGCATTATTTGCCTCTGCTATGAACTAACACGTCCGCCGGAAACGATAATCCGGCGGACGTTCATCTTTCAGTAGCGTTCAAATTCGTCATCACTTGTCATGTCAATAGCGATTCCGTTCCCTTTCACCGCTTGATCTGCCGGCCTTCCTGTTTTCTGGATTGTCGGGGCGGTTTCATATGATTTCTTCCTGTTGCCGCCGTCCCGTCCCTGCGGCCTGAGATGTCCTGTCGTGGTTGCTTTCATCCCGTTGGCAGAAGTCTGTACATGTGAGGCCCTTCGCGCGCTCAGGAGGCCGGATCCGTTACCACCCTCGACTTTGAAGAATCCGGAGACCTGCAGCAGTTGTTCGGCCTGGCTTGAAAGTTCTTCAGTTGTAGAGGCCATTTCCTCGGTCGCCGCGGCATTCTGTTGTATTCCCTTATCCAGCTGTTCCACTGCCTGTGTGACCTGTTCAATGCCCCGTGCCTGTTCGGCGCTCGATGCGTTGATTTCCTGGACCAGCTCAGCGGTTTTCTGTATCTGAGGAACTATCTCCTCGATAAGCTTGCCTGCTTTCTCGGCTACATCGACGCTGCTACGCGAGAGGTTGTTGATCTCTTTCGCCGCGTTGCCGCTTCGCTCGGCAAGATTGCGGACCTCGCCCGCGACAACCGCGAATCCTTTTCCGTGGTCGCCCGCACGTGCCGCCTCTATCGCCGCGTTAAGTGCGAGCATATTGGTCTGGCTGGCAATATCTTCGATGACAGCGATTTTTTCAGCGATGCTCTTCATTGCCTTAACCGTTTCGGCAACCGCCTTGCCGCCTTCCTGAGCGTCGCGCGCGGTTTTTTCAGCGATCGCCGCTGTCTGTTTTGCGTTGTCGGCGTTCTGTACGACTGAGCTGTTCATTTCCTCCATTGAACTCGAAACCTGTTCAACGTTCGCAGACATCTCATTGGCTCCCTGCGCCATCTCTTCGGCCGAGGCGCTCATCTCTTCGCTTCCTGAGGCGACCTGATTTGCCGTGTTCTGCGCATTGACTGCGAAATCGGTCAGGTTTTTGATCATGAGGTTGAGAGCCTTTACGAGCTCGTCTTTATCTGACCGCTCCCGGACTTTTACAAGCAGGTTCCCGTTCGCGATCTCTGTCGTGGCGTTTGTAACCTCATTGGTAGCGGCGATGAGAATGTTAAGATTGTTCTTGATCTCGTTAAAATCACCGTTATAGTTGTCGGTAATTTTTTCGGGGATATCGCCTTTTGAAATACGGTCAACATACTTTGCCGCGACATTGAGCGGCCCTATGACCGCGTCAAGCGTATCGTTGACGCCCTTCACGATGGCGCGGAAGTCGCCCTGATGTTTGGTGGCGTCAGCCCGAGTGGCGAGCTTGCCTTCGACAGCAGCTTTTGAGAGCATGTTGGCGTCGGCGATCAGGGCTTTAAGGTTTGTTCTGACCTGCTCAATGGTTTCATTGATAAAGGCTTTCTTCCCGGGGAACTTCTCAAGAGGTGCTTCAAAATTTCCTTTGCCGAATTCGGCGATGCAGGCCATGGCTTTCTTTTTTACCGCGATGTGACCGAAAACCATGGTATTGACTCCCTTAACCATTGTCTTGTAAGCCCCATCGAATTTTTCTTCGGGCATTTTAACTTCAATATCGCCGGCATCGTGCTGATTGGACATATTGTTCATTTCAGCAATAAACGCTTTTACATTCGTTCGGAGCTGCTCGATGTTGTCGTTGATAAAGGCCTTCTTTCCAGGGAATTTTTCAAGAGGAGCATCGAAATTCCCTTTGCTGAATTCTGCGATACATGACATGGCTTTCTTTTTTACCGCGATGTGACCGAAAACCATGTCGTTTACTCCCTGAGCCATTACCCTGTATGCACCCTGGAACTGTTCGACAGGTATTTTGACATCGATATCACCGGTGTCGTGCTGACCTGACATGAGGTTCATCTGTGCAATCAGATTTGATATTGCTTCAATACACTGGTTGAGATTGTTCTTTATCTCGTTGAAGTCGCCGTTGTAGTTGTCGGTTATCTTCTGGGGGATATCGCCCTTTGCGATCCGATCGACATATTCAGCGGCGACATTGAGCGGACCGATAACCGCGTCCAGCGTATCGTTGACACCCTGAACGATCGCCTTGAAATCGCCCTGATGTTTTGTCGCGTCTGCGCGCGTATCGAGCTTGCCTTCGATCGCGGCTTTCGAGAGCATGCTGGCATCGGAAACAAGCTCACGAATAGCGTCGATACACGTGTTGAGATTATTTTTTATCTCGTTGAAGTCGCCGTTGTAGTTGTCGGTGATCTTCTGGGGGATATCGCCCTTTGCGATCCGGTCAACGTATTCAGCCGCGACATTGAGCGGCCCTATGACCGCATCGAGCGTATCGTTGAATCCCTGCACTATTTTCTGATATCCGCCCTTGAAACGCGCGACATTGCCTCGCGTGTCGAGTTTGCCATCGACGGCAGCTTTTGCCAGAACCGCGACCTCGTCTATGAGGCTCTGTATGACGTCCATCGCGCCGGTGATGGCTGGAACAAGATGATCATTCTCGCTGCGCTTGCCGATATTATGGGCTTCATGGAGCCTGCTCTGATCGCCATTTGCTATCCTCTCCATGGCGTCCTGCACGCTCAACAGTCTTTCACGGACCGAATTAACGGAATGCGCGACTTCCGCAAAAATGCCCTGGTATGTGCCTTTAACCTGGGTCGTAAAATCATTTACCGCCATAAGCTGCAGGACTTTGTGGGCTTCCATCAGCCCGCCCAGCCCGTCGATACAGGCGTTGAGATTATTTTTTATTTCATTGAAATCTCCTTTGTAGCTTTCGGTGATTTTCTGGGGTATTTCACCTTTCGATATCCGGTCAACGTATTCAGCCGCGACATTGAGCGGACCGATGACGGCATCGAGCGTATCGTTGACCCCCTGAACGATTGCCCTGAAGTCGCCCTGATGTTTGGATGCGTCTGCGCGCGTATCGAGCTTGCCTTCGACTGCGGCACGTGAAAGCATATTGGCGTCGGATACAAGGTTTTTCACCGTGTCTCTGAGTTTTGCAAGATTGTTTGCGGTTCTATCAAAAAGTTTTCTGGTTTCTTTAGTGTGCTGACCTGCTTCTCCGATGTTAATTTCGAAATTCAGGTTTCCCCTGGCGAGGTCATCGATTTTTTCGTTGATTTTCATCAACTCGGTCTCCTGATATTCCCTGATCGCTTCGAAAGAAGTTATCCGTTCGGAACACATGCTGAGCATTTCATTAATGCTTTCGATGATATCCCGCTCAATGCCACTTTTCCCTTTGGTGCTTGCGGATACGTTGAAGTTGCCCGCCTTGACTTTTTCCATCAGGCTTTCAATTTCCTCGTAGAGTGAGTTACCTGGTATTGAACTGCCATTCCCTTTATCCTGTGAAGCTATAGCGGCGATATTCACTGCCTTATCACCCGATCCGTTAAAAAGGCTCCTGTTAAGTGCGTTTGCCATACATCTATCCTCCTTTTAGTTAATGTCCTTCTGAATATCAGTATCCTGATGCCGGTCCTTGTTTACTGAACTGTGCGCAATGATGAGGTATTATCCCGGAGCACACACCGCCTCGCTGCATCGTGATACGACCTCACCGGCAAGCATACTGTAGTCTCTCGCTCCGACTGATCTCGGAGCGTATTCAAAAATGGTGCTTCCCTCGGCCGGAGCCTCGGAAAGCATGATACTTCTTACGATTTTAGTGGAAAAAACACGATCTCCGTATTCCTCACTGACCAGACGGATTATTTCACGCGTAATCTTTCTGTTTACTTTCAGTGTCGGATTCACCATGGTAAAAAGTATCCCGAGCAGTTCTACGCGAACGCTCATGTTCATCTTGATTTCACTGACAATGCGCATAAGGTTGATGAATCCTTCGAGGGCAAGATACTCAGGAGTCACGGGAACAATGTAATAATCCGAGGCAACGAGCGCGTTGATGAAAATCGTGGACAGAGACGGCGGGCTGTCCAGAAGGATAAAATCAAAATCGTTTCTGACCGGATCAAGCCGTCCGCCAAGCAGCGATTCCCATCCGTTGATATCGGCAAGGACGAGATCGCTGTGGGCGAGATCCATGCTTCCTGTTACGAGACAGAGGTTCGGGATGCCGGTGTTCCGTATTATTGTGGCAAGCTCAGTATCGTCGAACAGTGCATCGGCGATTGACGGAGAAAGGGCGTTGTTTGCAGTGCCGAGCGAATACGAAGCCGATGCCTGTGAATCAAGATCGATTACGAGCACGCTATGTCCCGATCCTGCCAGTGCGGCGGCAAGATTAACACATGTTGTTGTCTTTCCCGTTCCACCCTTGTTATTGATGATGTCGATAATCATATGCCACTCCTCTTTATTCATTGGTAACAGCTATCTGATGATCGTCTGGCTTTTTGTACGGATAGTTGCCGGGATTGATCTGCATACTCTGTCGTATGTTTTTAAGCGTCCTGCGGAGCGCGGCATTACACCCTTCAAGCATTGGTGCGCCATGGCCGAAATATATCGCCCTGATGTCTCTCCTGCACAGTCGCTCGATTGATTTAATGAAATTCGTGTCGTATGTTCCACCGGGAGTATTAATCACGACAGAGGTATCGCCGCAGAAGAGCACTCCCTCTTCGCTGCAATATAGGCAGATCGAGTCGCTGCTATGGCCCGGTGTGTGAAGCACTTCAAACATTCGATCACCAGCGAAAACCGTATCGCCATCCTTCAAGACCCGGTCAACGTCGCTTAAGGAAGATGAAAACGCGCATACGGATGGCTTGAAAACTTCCCGTATCTCAGGCAAGAGTCCTGTATGATCGTAATGGCTGTGGGTTATTATCACCTGGGATACAGGCTTTTTGCCGACTCCTGTCGGTGTTCCCAGTATCATTTCGATAATCGAAAGGTCTCTTCCAACATCGATAAGTGTGTTAACATCATTCATCGAGTTCCATGATCCGAGAACGAGATAAACATTCGAAGTGTATACGCTGCTGTCAGTTGTAAGATTGATTATCTTCACCGCGGGTCATGCCGTTCCCTTTTTTTCTGAAAAGCTGCGCATTGGGTACAACCTGTTCAAAAAGTCCTGAAAGCTCTTCGGGCATTTTTTGAGTCTGCTCGGTGACGAAAAAGCCGTCATCGATGAGTGTATCGTAAAACATTTTTATGACGCTGATCCTTTCTTCGTAGGTGAAATGCAGAAGGACGTTCTTACAGAGTATGAGACCGAACTCCCTTCTCGGCGGATCCAGGGTGAGAAGGTCGTGTTTCTGAAACCTCACACACCGGTTGATTTCATCGACAATTTTGTAATGGTTCGGCTCGTCGGCCTTTCTGAAATAACGTGAGAAAATATCAGAGGGGATCCGTTGCACCTGCTCATCAGGATATATTCCTTCCTCGATGATCTTCCCGAAAAGATCGCTGTTGTCGATATCAGTGGCATGTATCCTGACGTTTCTGAAAATCATGTGCCCCATGTTTTCACGAAGTACGATAGCCAGAGAATACGGTTCAGGTCCCATTGCGCATCCGGCATCCCATACGTTTATGTATCTTCGGGTTCGCAGTGTTGGTATCGCAAAATCCCGTATTATTTCCAGCGTCTGCATATCTCTGAAAAAATAGGTGAATGCCATCTCACATTACCTTCTCTTTATCCTTTCGATCTCTTCTGCGGTCAGTATCCTGTCCACGTCGAGAACGATAATAAGGCTTCCGTTTATCCTGCCGATCCCGATTACGGAGTCTTTTTCAACTTCAAGGGTGAAGTGAGGAGTGTTCTGTATGTCACCGATCGACATGCTCACGACGTCAGAAACCGAATCGACGATCATGCCGAAAAGCATTTTCCTGACCTCGACAATTATGATCACGGTATTCTGGTCATATTGGCGCTCTTCAAGATTAAATTTGATCCTCATGTCCACAAGAGGAACGATCTTTCCACGTAGATCGATAACCCCTTTCATAAAAGGCATGGTGTTTGGAACTTTTGTTATAGTGGTGAGGTTCAACACTTCCTGGGCCCGGATCACATCGATACCGTACATCTCTTTCCCGATTGAAAACGTAACATATTGTTTCCGTGCGATCGATTCCGATTCCCGCTTCTGTTCTACCTGCATCATGGGCCTTACCCGATACAATGATGATAGTCGCAATATCTGCACCGGACCTGGGTGGAGATGAGAAATTTTATTCCGACCTTGAACCCGGTGATGTTAGAATAATAGCGAGGAGAAGCTCTGCTTACAATAACATGGAATAGTGTTTTTGCAGTACGCAAAGTGTATTATTTGATGATGCGATTAAGTGAGAGAATGTCAGGAAGGTGCCACAGGTTATAACGCGGTCGTGTTACATGCGGTATATCAGGCGGTTTCCATGGCGTGTTTACGCTAGGGCAAAATAAAAGAATTATGCAGGAGTTGATTCAAGGATGGTCTGCAGCAGGAAAATTATTTATCTTTGGGCTGGCTGTTAGCCCACTGTACCGCGGCTTTTGTGAGTTTGATTGAACTTTCTATGTTCAGCTTTTCTCTTATTTTCCTTCGATGGCTTTCTACGGTGTTGATATTAAGATTGAGTTTGCGGGCGATTTCGCCTCTTTTATATCCTTTTCCGATGAGGGTGAAAATCTCGAGCTCGCGATCGCTCAATGTATCAACCTGCTCCTTTTCCTGATTGGCAGAACTTCCATAAATATGTTTCATGGCGATGTTATTCGCTATCTCGTTGCTGAGATACATTTTCCCGCCCATGACTGACCGGATGGCGGTGATTATGCTGTCGGAAGCTTCCTCTTTGGCGATATATCCCCGTGCTCCGGCTTTTATTGCGCGTTCAGCGTATATGGTTCCGTCATCCATTGACATTACTATTGTCGAAGTTTTCGAGTGTCTCTCCCTGATTGCTCTCACGAGCTCGATGCCATTTATATTACCCTTCAGTTCGATATCTACAATCGCAAGATCAGGATCAATATCACGAATCATCTTGAGGGCTTCATTCCCCTCTTCGGCCTCTCCGCATACCTGAAAATTGTTCTCTTCTTCCAGTATGCTTTTAATACCTTTGCGTACAACAGGATGGTCGTCAACAATTACTATCTTCATAAATACCTTGTTTCAAAAAAGAAATTTTTCTTTGAACAAAAGTTTAGACTATTACAGGTACAGATGAAATCAATAGTTATGCTTAATAAGGTCACAAATATTTTCAGGCAAGTCAATAGCAGAATAGTGTTAAAAAGTGTCACATGAATGTTTTATTCGTCTGCAGATGGGATCCTGATAAGAATTGAAACACCTTCACTTTCGTGATTCTTGAGTGAAAATTCGCCTCCGATAAGATTGGCGCGGTATTTCATTATTCCCAGTCCTGATCCGATATCCTGAGTTCTGTTCTTTTGGAGCAGTCCGGTGCCATCATCACGCACTTCCGCAATTATTTCTCTGTTTTCATTCCGAATCATTATCAGGATGGTTTCAGCACGGCTGTGCTTCAGCGAGTTATTAACAGCCTCCTGAATAATACGGTAGAGCTGAGTCGCGAGGAAATTGTCCCTGATTACGACATCATCATTTACCAGCAACTCACAGTTGATCTTAAACATTTTTCGTGTATTGCTTGCCAGTTCATCGAGCGCACGTATGAGGCCGTTTCCGTCTATGTTTGAAAGAAGCATCCCCTTTGAGAGTTTTCTGCACTGAACGGAAGCCTCATGGACGAGATCGGCAATTTCATCAAGTTCTTTAATTCCTGTTCCTGATAGTTCAGAAACACGGCGTAATACTGTTTTCACAAGAAAGCTGATCCCGGTTAATTGCTGTCCGAGTACATCGTGAAGTTCACGTCCGACGTTCTGGCGCTCCTTTTCACTTATGTCAATAATTTCACGCTCCATCTGCCTGAGCTGTTCTCTGTTATGTATTCTTTCAATTATTTCTGTTATTCTCCTCGCGACCGCTGCCATGAAAATCTGATCGATATGAATGCTGTCAGAGCGGCTGCGTTCCTTTCCGTAATTAACAACTATGGTTCCTGTCGGTCTGTCGTTCTCTATTATTGGGTGTTCAGTTGACTCGAAAGGCTGCCCATGTTCACCATGTGAGAATTCTTTACTTCCGTATCTGATGATTACAGAAAGGGCACCCTGCATCTCAAGCGAGGCTGCTATTATGGGGACCGTTCTGGCAAAGAAATCGTCCAGCGAGGAAAAGGATTGTTCCGCAAGCTGAGTAAGACTGTAAAGACAGTTGAGTTCAAAAACCGCTTTCTGAAGTTCGTTTGTTTTTGCCTGTATTTCTTTCTGGGCAAGTTTTATTTCGCTGATGTCTTCTGAAATAAACTGAAATTCGAAAAGATTTCCGTATTCATCAAAGAGAGCCTGGCAGATATGGCGATACCAGCGCTGTGTGCTTTCCGTCTCATGGAAATATTCAACCGTCTGAATCGGGGAATCCGGCGAGAGCGCCTGGAATATGTCCACTATTTTCTTTCGCTGGCTTTCCGGTATATAGTCATAAAAGTATTTTCCCGCCAGGTCCCCGCATCCCTTTCCGGCCTCCCCGCAAAAGTAAGGATTGGCATAGCTTATGTATCCGCCGGCAGGCATGAATCTGCAAAGCAATATCGGAAGGTTCTCTACAATGCTCATGTAGCGCTGTTCGCTTTCTTTGAGTTTCTTGTCGTATATATATTTGTTGTATGATATTTCCAGCGCTGCTTTTAAGGAATCGGCGTTGATAGGTTTTAAAAGATATCCGTAAGGTTCGGTTTCTTTTATCCGGCTGAGCGTGTTGTCATCGGAATATGCAGTGACATATATCACCGGCATATCGTAACCTTTTTTAACCTCCTGTGCCGCCTCTATTCCATCCATGGTTCCCATCAATTTAACATCCATCAGAATCATGTCGGGTTTGGATTGACTGATACTGGATAGTACATCTTCCCCTGAGCTCAGAATGCCGGAGACTTCGTATCCAAGATCGTTCAGGATGGAACTGATATGGAGCGCGGTTACGTATTCATCTTCCGCTATCAGTACTTTCAGGGGTTTGTCATTCATACATTACTTTTTTCCATCCGCAATGGGGCGCGGAGCGTGAAAAATCAGATTGCCGGATGAAGTGTATCATTTCCGAACAATATATCAAGAACAAATTTTCATGACATGTAAAGATTATTCATAATCATATTTATGTCCAACAATTGCGGCCGGCCGGCTGATTCCTTAAAAAATTCACACGTTAGTTCCTGCAAAAAGACGCATTCGCGTGATGTTGGAGTTTTGGATTGCAGGTACATTACACTCAAATCCTGGGAGGGAATATGCTCAATCGTGAAATGCTTCTGATATTTCTTGAGGAACGCTTCAGGGATGTTACCTGTGAAGATGTGCCACGCGTGGTGCCGCTGCCTGAACTGTTGAACAGGCTCAAGAAACAACCGGATTCCGACCTGATTAACATTTACAAAAGCATAATGGGAATACCTCCGGATTGCAACGTCTGATAATGAGAAATTAACATGGATACCAAAAGCATATTGATTGTCGAGGATGAGACTATCAGCGCCATGAACCTCGAACACCTTCTTGAGAACATGGGTTATGAGGTAACAGGTGTGGTGAATTCAGGTGAAAAAGCGCTGGAAAAAGCCCGGAATGAAGGAACGGATCTTATCCTTATGGATATCACCCTCAACGGTAGTCTTGATGGAATTGCCGCCGCGGTAAAAATCCGTGAGGAGAAAAATATACCGATCATTTTCACCACCGCCCATGATGATGATTTCACCATCGCGCGCACAAAAGACGCCCTGCCCTACGGATATATCGTGAAGCCGTATAATGAAAGGGAACTGCGAACGATAATTCCGCTTGCGATGCACAGGTATAATCTTGAGTTAAAGCTGGAAGAGAGTTATCGCAAAATGAAATCGACATTAAATGGCGCTATTCATGCGATAGCGAAAGTGCTTGAGGTCAGGGATCCCTATACGGCGGGACATCAGCGCAGGGTTGGAAATCTTGCCAGGGCGATGGCGGGAAAAATGGGGTTCTCATCGGAGGAACTCGATCTCATCCATATTGCGGGAACCATTCATGATATCGGAAAGATTTCAGTGCCAGCAGAAATTTTGAGCAAGCCTACCCGCCTGAGCGAATCTGAATTCATGCTGCTGAAGAACCATCCGGTTACCGGGTATGAGATCCTGTCGGAGATAGAACTCCCCGACATTATCGCGAAAATTGTGTATCAGCACCATGAGCGCCTTGATGGATCGGGATACCCGAATGGAATCAGTGATGGGGATATCGCGCTCGAATCAAAAATAATTGCGGTTGCGGACGTGGTTGAGGCTATGGCTTCACATCGTCCATACCGGCCGGCTCTCGGTCTTCCGAAAGCGATGGCGGAGATACGGAAGAAGCGCAGTGTTACCTACGACCGGGACGTAGTCGACGTATGTACGGAGCTTTTCGAAAAAGACGGTTTTGTGTTTTCGGAAGAATAAAGCTGAAATCAGGAGGCACTGTCATGTATGATTGTCCGATACGGGATACACAGATAAAGAAGAAATACAGCATTCACATTGGTGAGTGCCAGGCGAGCAGTGAGCCTGCCGTCATCACAACCATATTGGGGCCCTGTGTCGCGGTGTGTTTGTTTGATCCGGTCAACCATATAGGAGGAATGAATCACATCCTTATGCCCGGAAAAGCGGATTTCCAGACTTACAACAATCCGGCCCGATACGGTATAAACGCCATGGAGCTTCTTATCAATACCATGATGAAGCTCGGCGCCAACAGATATCAGCTCATCGCCAAAGTTTTCGGCGGAGCACATATACTGTCGGTAATATCGGGAGAATACGGTGTGGGATTGAAAAACGTGGAATGCATTATAGATTATCTGATGAATGAGAGGATCAGGATCGCCAATTATAACATAGGCGGATACGACTCGCGAAGAATTTTTTTCCATACCGATACGGGGGAAGTGCTCCTCAAGCGGATTAAAAACAGATCCCCGCTGAACGATTCCCGTGTCAATGAAATGATCACGAATGAGCTTGAAAAAAAAATATACAGCCAGCAGAATATTTATTATTTTACATAGATGAAAATGAGCCTGCCCGCCTCTACCTGAAAGGTAAATAATAAATCTGCATGAAATCCAAATATAACATTGTTCCTGATTGACATTGTTATCGATCAATGTGAGGATATTACTTTATGGTCATTGTTTGAGGACGTCGTCAGGATTTGCAGCAATATGGATAAAATCAGAATTCTTGTCGTAGAGGATGAATTCATCATCGCGATGGATATCAACCAGACCCTTTCCGATCTGGGATACGAAGTAGCCGGGATCGCGTCAACCGGTGATGATGCTGTACGACTTGCCGGAGAACTCCGCCCCGAAATCGTCCTTATGGATATCATTCTTAAAGGGCAGATGACCGGGATTGAAGCGGCGAAGATAATAAAAGAGCGTTTTCAGGTCCCCGTTATTTATATGACCGGGAACGCCGATATCGCTACAGTGAAGAAGGCCCGCGAAACTGAACCTTACGGGTATATTCTCAAACCGATCAACGCGCAAAACCTTTTCTCGACTATTGACACCACCCTGCACAGATATCATCTCGAATCGTCACTGAAGGAAAAAAGCGAGGAACTAGAATCGACCAACGAAGAGCTCAGCGCCGCAATGGAGGAAATGGAAGCGGTTAATGAGGAATTGAGCATATCTCTTTCCGAGCTCGAAGAGGCAAACAGAGAAAGAGCTGAAAGTGAAAAAAGGTATCGGTCGCTTTTCGATTCGATGACGGAAGGGGTCGCGTTGCATGAACTGGTCTATGACAGCGCGGGCATGCCTGTTGATTATCGCATCATTGACTGCAACGGCGCCTATGAAAAAAATACGGGTATATCGGTGTCAGAAGCGAAAGGAAGGCTGGCAAGCGAGCTGTATGGAGATATCGCTCCTCCGTATTTCGATATTTATTCCGAAGTTGTCAGTTCCTCAATACCGCGGTCATTTGAAGTTTACTTCGCGCCGTTAGGGAGGGATTTCCGGATTACCGCGATCACGCCCCAGCCGCACCATTTCGCTACGATATTTGAGGATATAACCGACCGGAAAAGGGCTGAAAGAGTTCTGCTGGAAAGCGAGGAGCGGTACCGCAGGATAACTGAATCAATATCCGATTATATTTACAGTGTCGAAATCGAAAATGGCGTATCGACACGGACGAGCTACGGAAGCGCCTGTGTCGCTGTAACAGGATACGATGCCGGTGAATTATCGTCTGATCCGTTGCTCTGGTTTGAGATGATTTTCCCCGATGATCGTGATATGGTGAAAGCCTGGACTGAAAGAATATTGACCCTTCATGAGGCGCTGCCGATTGAACACCGTATCAGAAAAAAAGACAGTTCCCTGAGATGGATACGGAATACTCCGGTGCTGAAATTCAATCCTGACGGCACGCTTAATTCATATGAGGGTATTGTTCAGGACATTACCGATCAGAAGGAAAAAATCAGAGTACTCGATTGCCATTACGCGATAACAGAACTGATAGAGCGAAAAAACAATATTGATGAAATCATGCGGGGAACCGTTGCGATATTGCCTTCGGCGGTCCGTTATGAGGATCATGCATCCGGCAGGATTGTCCTTGAGGATAAAATATTCGCGACCGGTTTATTTCCCGAGACTTGCCTTAAAATGTCGGAAGAGATATTCGTCAATGGATCGCGGGCCGGGATTGTTGAGCTGTGTTACAGGGACGATGTTCCACAGTTTAACGGTCAGGATGTTTTTTTGAAATCAGAGTTGGATATTATCGTGCTGATCGCCCGCAGGCTCGGGCGTGTCGTAGAGAGGCTGCGGGCGCAGGAAGCTCTCCGTATCATCGAGAAGAGGCATGCCGGACTGCTTGCCGCCGTTTCCGAGGGCGTCTGGGAGATCGATAAGAACGATGTCATAAGTCAGGCGAACTCCCGCATCGCAGGCATGCTTGGGTATGCACCCGATGAAATGAGAGGCCGGCCTCTTCTCTCGTTTATCGATGAACGCGGGAGGGACGAAGCGGCAAAGATAATCGCGCGCTTGAAACAGAGATCCCGCGGGCAGTACGCATTCATGCTTGCCCACAGAGATGGAAGTCTGTTACGCGCAACATTTGAGGTGCGCCCGATAACCGATGCCAGTGGAGATTATTCGGGATTCTTGGCGGCGGGAGGCGATCTTGATAATAAAAACAAGTCTGAGACTGAGGATGAATCCCTGATAGAGCTGCTTGGCATGCTCAGCGCGGATAACGACCTTCATTCCCTGATGAAAGAAGTCATCCGTTTTGTGATGACCCTGACAGGGTGTGAGGCCGTCGGTATCCGCCTGCGCGATGGTGAAGATTTTCCGTATTTCGAATCGCGGGGCTTCCCGGAAGATTTCATCCTTGCGGAAAACAGTCTGTGCGGCAGAGATCTGAAGGGACAACTGATGAGAGATGATATCGGCAATCCGGTCCTTGAATGCATGTGCGGTAATATCCTGAACTGCCGGTTCGATCCTGCCAAATCGTTTTTTACTGAAAACGGGAGTTTCTGGAGCAACTGTACTACTGATCTTCTGGCGACTACTACTGAAACCGATCGTCAGGCTCGGACTCGTAATCGCTGCAACGGAGAGGGATATGAATCTGTCGCGCTTATCCCCCTGCGCGCTGGAGCAACGACGTTCGGTCTTCTGCAGGTCAATGATATGCGAAAAGGCCGTTTTACCCGGGAATTGATTGCGTTTCTTGAACGGCTTGCCGGAGCTATCGCCCTCGCGCTTGCGCACCGCCAGATGGAGGCAGGGCTCATTGAGAACGAACTGAAGTTCCGCACGATTGCCGATTTTACGGCGGACTGGGAATACTGGATGGACGACACCGGTCGCTTCCGGTATGTTTCTCCCGCCTGCGAACAGATAACGGGATACAGCCCCGGGGAATTTTATGAGAATCCACAGCTGATTTTTTCCATAACACATCCTGATGATATTGAAAAAGTCAACAGACATAAAGAAGAAACATTGACTGACAGGAAGGGAGGAACAATCGATTTTCGCATCAGAAGCAAAGACGGTAAAGAACGGTGGATAGGCCATCGATGCCAGCCCGTTTATAACAAACACGGTATATGGATTGGGATACGCGGGAGCAATCGAGATATCAGTGACTACAAAAGAATGGAAGGGATACTTTATGCGTCGGAAGAAAAATTTTCCAAGGCTTTCCGGATAAGCCCCGACTCCATCAACATCAATCGGCTGAATGATGGCGTATATATAGATATAAACGAAGGATTTACGAGAATAACCGGATATTCGGCAGAAGATGTTCTGGGACGTTCTTCGCTGCCGGGCGATCTGGGAATATGGGTCAGACAGGAGGACCGCCAGAAGCTTATTGACGGCCTGAGGGAGCGCGGTGAGGTCGTTGGTCTTGAGGCGCCTTTCCGGTGTAAAGACGGTACAATCATTACGGGGCTGATGTCGGCGAAAGTTATTGAGATCAATCAGGAACAATGCATCCTCTCTATCACCAGGGATATTTCAGATAGAAAGCGGTATGAGGAAAAACTCGCCCGCCTGAATCACCTCCACAATGTTTTAAGTCATGTCAATCAGGCTTTGCTTCGGTCACATTCGCACGATGACCTTTTCGATGAGATCTGCAGGATCATTGTTGAACAGGGCGGCTTTGATCTGGTCTGGATAGGATCGTATGATAGCGAAACGCATGAGGTGCGCCCCGTAGCGTGGGCGGGCGGCCCGGAAGAGTATATCAGGAACATCCGGGTGGTTGCCGACGAACAGAATCTGGGGATGTCCCCCGCAGGCATTGCGGTTCGTGAAGGAGTTCCTTCAATTTGTAACGATTTCTTCTCTGATCCGCGTTCAGTGCCATGGAGGGATATTCGGGTGAATTCCGGTGCGCACTTCGTATCCATCGCCGCATTCCCGATTTTTTCCAGGGGCGAGGTTTACGGCGCGATCACAGTGTATTATGGGGAGAAGAATATTTTCCAGGAGCAGGAAATAGCGCTGCTTTCGGAGATTGCGCATGCGATATCGTTCGGCATGGATCGGATAGATGAGGAAGCCAGGCGGCTGCAGGCGGAGGAAGCTTTACAGATCAGTGAAAAGCGTTTCCGGACTCTTTCGGAGATGGCCCCGGTCGGCGTCTACATGACCGATGAAAAGGGAAATTGTATTTATGCAAATCAATACTGGCTTGATGTAGCGGGATTATCACTTGATGAGGCTCTCGGAAGAGGCTGGCTCAGAGGGGTGCACCCGGAAGACCGTGAAAACATCATTAAAATGTGGGATGACATGGCCGGGGCGGGAGAAAAATGGGGACATGAATACCGCTTCCTGGCTCCCGGCGGAAAAATCACATGGGTTCTTGGACTGGTGACACCGTTGCATGATCTCTACGGTCGGGTTATGGGATACATCGGCGCGAATACTGATATCACGGATATCAAACACGCGCAGGACCAGATCCGTACGATGTCTCAGGCTGTTGAACAGAGCCCTGCGGCGGTTATCATTACGGATATCAACGCCAACATCGAGTATGTCAACCAGCGCTTTACGATGCTCACCGGCTATCAGATCGATGAGGTGCGCGGAAAGAATCCGAGTATGTTAAAGTCGGGAGAAACTCCTGAAGAGGTATATCGGAAACTGTGGGAGACCATATCTCGCGGTGGGAAATGGCATGGGGAATTCAAGAATAAAAAGAAAAACGGCGAACTGTACTGGGAATCGGCCTCCATCTCTCCGATACTCGATGAATCGGGCAGGATTGTGCATTATCTCGCGGTAAAGGAGGACATCACCGACCGTAAAATCGCCGATGACCGGGTAAAATCCTCACTGAGAGAAAAAGAGATACTGCTCAAAGAGATCCATCACCGCGTAAAAAATAATTTTCAGATTATATCCAGCCTGCTTGTCCTGCAATTCAAGGAAACCGAAAACGAAGAAGTCAAGAAAGAGCTGGCGGCGACCTGTGACCGGATACAATCGATGGCGATCGTTCATGAGCAGTTGTATCACTCGACTGATTTTTCGAGGATAGATTTTTCGATCTATATCAGCAGGCTCGTACAGAACCTCAAGAGTCTTTATATCCACCAGAAACCGATAGAGTTTACAATTGACTGCCAGAACATATTTCTAGATATCAATAAGGCGGTTCCGTTCGGACTGATCGTCAATGAGCTTATCAGCAATTCGGTCAAATACGCTTTCACGGATCAGAACATTGACCGGAAAAAGATTTCCATATCCCTGAAGCAGATTTCCGAAACAGAAGGGATGTTGAAAATCTCAGATAACGGGAAAGGTCTTCCTTATGATTTTTCGATCGAGAAAGTAAAAACGATGGGACTTGTGCTGGTACGGGGCCTTGTGCAGCAGATAGAAGGCCGTCTGGGGCACAGGTCGGATAACGGCGCCGAATTCAGTGTTGTGTTTCCGTTGAGCGTGCGAAAGTGATTTTAAAACACGGTTGTTTTTATTTTATACCGCACAAGTTTGAGATAAAAAGAAAGCTTTGCTCCGAAGCCGAACGTGATCATTGATACGGCCATTGCAGTCATCGAGATTGAGATGAGTATCCACCTCGCTCCGGCCCTCGTAATAATGCTCTGGGTATAGGTAACAAGCGGAGATACTTCAACAGGCACTGAGATCGTAAAATCGCTCCGCTCAACACGCGTCCACTGATACATTTTCTGACCATCTTTCTGCGTGAAGTATTGGGCTTTTACCGCGAGATGGTATTCGCCGTTTCCGAGATTTCTGACATCGATCGTCCCGTCACGTGTAGTGACCGTATCCGGCGGTGTCTTTTTCAGCGGATCAACCACAACGGAATATCCCACGATCTGCTTGGGATCGATGTTGCGCGGTGAAAGGACTATCCTGAACCCGGTTTTAGGATACGGGACGCCGGGATTGAACGGCAGCCTGACATCAACACCAGGCACCATCGCGCGGACATGTCCATCGCGCGGCATTCTCTCAAGATCCCTCTGCTGCGCGATTCTTTTCAGGTAATCGACGTCGAGCGCTTCGGCTTTGCCCACAATGATCTCATAGTTTTCCATGATGCCGGGGGAATTCGTTTTATCAACGGGACGCACGTTGAAAAAGTATCTTCCTTCATTGAGGTTGGCGAATTTCATCGAGAAATCGGTGGTAAATGTTTTCGGCTCTTCGATCTTATCACGGGAGAGGCTGTACACAAACCCCTTCACGCGCAGCACATCGTTTACGCTCCACTCGATGAGGGGAGCGTTCGATTTGGCCGCTTTTCCGAACTGGTGCGTGGGTGATTTCATGTCGGTAATAACGAGCGGGTTTTTGCTGACCTGGATTTTGTAATGAACGGTCCTGCTGAAATTACCCGCGCCGTCCATGGAGCGGATGTGAAAATAGGTTATGCCGTCGTCAAGATTGGGGATAAGAAAACGCTTCTGGCCGACACGAAGCGTCGGTTCCGAAACGGCCGGCGGAATGAAGTTCGGGTCCTTGTTGACAACATGGATATATCCGGTTATGCCCGATTCGTCTTCGGGAACATTCCATTCCAGCATCGCGGAGGACGCGCGCGACCAGGTGTTTTCGGGATGGGTTTTTGAGAACAGTACCGGCGGCTCGGCGTATATGTCAGAATAGTTGGCCCGTATCCTTGTTCCCTCCTTCCAGAGCACGACAATATGTTTTCCCGACGATACCGCGGCCGGGTTGCGGGCGGGAATGCCTGTTTTGGAGAGCATGACCGAATCGGTCAGCTTTTTTTCCGGTATGGAGTATTTGCGCACAAATATACCCGGCTCCTGTTTTCGGAGGTCATACCAGATGAAGGCGAGTTCGCCGTTATCGGATTTGAGCAGCACCGGCGCGTAACAGTTGGCCTGCGTGTCGGAGATTTTCTCCGTTTCCGTATCCCAGTCGCGTCCGCGATAGAGGCCGCGTTTCAGATAGATGGCCCATGTCTTCTCTTCGTTGTTCTGGTAGCCGAGATATATGGTATCGTTTACGACCGTGATGGAAGGGGACGCGCTGTTGCCGATCCCGCGGGTTATCATCCGGCTTCCTGACCAGCTGCGGCCGTAATTTTCAGATTTCATGAAATGCAGGTCATCTGAGAATTTATCCTCCGTTTTGCTTCTCCCCTGCCATACCAGATAGATGCTCTGGTTGTCGAAGCGGATTTCGGGAAAGAACGCGCCGCGCAGCCCGCCGGAAAAATCGATCAGGCTCTGCGGCGAGGAGAATGTTTTCTCATCCTCGCTGCGTGTGTGATAGAGGTTGAAGGACTCTTTTTTCAGTCCGTGAAAGAAAACATGAAGCGCGTTGCGGTCATCGTAAAAAATCCTCGGGATCATTTCCATTTCAAGCAGAGAAGCCTGTTCGGGCGAACGAAGGACCTCGACAGGAGGCAGCCATGTTGCGCCCATATCCTCCGAAACCGCGTAAAAAAGCCTGCTATGCGCCCCCTCACCCACAAGATTTTGCCAGACGACGGCGACGTGGCCGTTGCCGCCAACCGCCACATGGGGATTGTGGTCCATATTCCCGTTCAACTCGGCCAGCTTGCGGGGCGGCAGGAAATCTTTTCCCGCGGTAAACGAAAGGGACACGTAAATGCCGTCCTTGCCGGCCTCCTTCCCTTCATATACGGAAATGATAAACGAGCCCCTGGAGATCACCTGTGGATTTTTAGCGGCGATATTCGGTGGTGTTACGAAATAGCTCCTCTCCCATCCGACCGGATACGTGGATACATCGGTGAGACTGAACACGGTGACAAACGCCACCGCGATCGAAAGCCCGCCGGCCGCGAAGAGGATCACCTCACGGATGGAAGGGTGGCGGGAATAATAATTATAGATGAAGGATATAATCGCGCTCATAGGCGCAGCTTACCGGATTAACGCTGTTTGCAAAGGATTATAATGTAATAATACTATAATCGGCATGATACGGCGCTTCATTTATCTTGTAAACGCAATTTACTCTAAAACAATGTAAGCGCCTTTGCAGGTTACGCGCTACCCTAAAAGGTATCGATAACCTCGTACTCATACCGCATATACCAGGAAGCCCATTTCTTGGCGCGGTCGATCTGGATCTTCTCCCTGTCGGCGAAGGAAGGGTCTCTCACCAGTATCTGTTTTTTCAGGAGGTCCATATAGCTCTGCAACGGGGGGGCAATATAATTTTTTATGTAGGTGTACCGGCTCCAGTTTTTCCGCCCCTCGTACCAGCCCATCAGATATTCACCCTGCGCCGAGAGCCTCATCAGCTTGAAATAGAACGATTCCACTTTTTCAAGATCGGTAGAGCTGATAATCTTCGCGAATGCCTTTTCCTTTTCATTGAGGTTCTTTCTGCTGTACGCAAAATCGTAGATGTGGTTCATCCTGATATCGGTATCGTAGCCATACGCGTAATCAATCGAATCAACGGTCGCTTTAAGAAGCGTTGTTTCTTCTTCATTGAAAAACGAGCTGTTTCCATTGTGAAAGTGAGCACACCCGAGGGTCAACGCAAACAATGTCAGCAGTACTCCGGTACGTGATACGAGATAACGCGCTGTTTTTTCTGGCATCATTCAAAATACTCCGTTCTGATTAAATAATCTTTTGGTATATCAATTTTGGCTTTTCTTCCTATAATCTCATTCAATGAATAAACGGGAATACCGGTTCCGGGGCGTTTCGGAACCACGTCCCCGGCGGTAAGCATGGCCCCCGCGGGTATCTCCCTGGCCGCGAAAAGGCTCCTGCGGGCCGCCCTTGCAACCTCGCCCTCGTTATCAGAAAAATCGATACGGCCGTCACCGAGCGATCGTATCACCCTTTCCACTGATTGTATCATGGATGAAAAATCTCCGGGAGACAGCGAAACCAATTTATCAGGACAATCAAAATCCGGCGACAATGTAAAGTGTTTTTCGAAAATCCTCGCACCGAGCGCCGCGGCGTATTCGGCCGGTCTGGAATCTGGAGAATGGTCGGAAAAACCTACTTCAAGCCCGAACCGGTCCCGAAGCGAGATTATACGGTTCAGATTCAGCGATTCGTCGGGAACCGGGTAGAGCGATACGCAGTGCATAAGAACGATCTCGGGGCAGGCGGCTGAGAGCACCTCGATCGCTGAAGCTATCTCATTCTCTCTGCTGATTCCCGTCGAAAGTATCACCGGCTTTCCGGTATTCGCGATTTTTCGCAGCAGGATATGATTGGTCACCTCGGATGAGGCTATTTTGTACAGGCGCACGTCCAGCGATTCAAGCAAATCAACTGATTCCTCATCGAAAGGCGATGAGAAAAATTCCACCTTGCAGCGTTTCGCTTCGGATATGATCTTTCTGTAATCATCAGGGTTCAGAACGAACCGTGAGAAAAACTCTTTTTCGGCCGATGAGGAGGCTCCCTCCTTTCCTGTTTTCAGCAGTGAGGACGAGTATACAGAGTTCATGAGTTCGGGATTGAATGTCTGGAACTTGACGCCGGCGGCGCCCGCGCGGGCGGCGTCGCGCACCATTTCTATCGCCGTCCCGATATTGCCGTTGTGGTTGAGCCCGATCTCGGCAATATGGATACAGTCCCTGCCTCCGAATATTTCATGAATCATCTCTGATCTCCGTCTGAAAGCTCAGGTTTGTTCATCTGAATCGATAACAATTCCGTTCGAACATTGAGCGCACTATCTATTTTCGTCAAATCATTATCTTCATGAGTTTATTAATATCCTTCTTATTATTATGATAGTATTTTTCAATATTTTATCTTTTTTACTTTACAAAAAGTTATTACGGTGCACATTTTTATATCCTGCGACGTTTCAATACATGAGTTCGATGGGAAAAACAGCCCGGCATTCCATTATTGGTAATTGCATTGGATGATGAAGTGACATGCTGATTGCACCAACAGAATAAAAAGCTGGAGTCGTAAATAATCCATAATTCGGGGATTGTATGGGAAGGAAATATTTAATCGCGATCGATCTCGGGACGACGGGAAATCGTGTTTTCTGTTTTGACGAGACAGGGCACGCGATCTCAAGCGCGTACAAGGAATTCACTCAATATTTTCCGAAGCCGGGATGGGTGGAACATGATCCGGTCGAAATATGGAACTCGATCTGCGAACTTATTCCGCTTGCCCTCAAAGATGGCAACCTCTCGCCTTCAGATGCCATATCTATAGGGATTACCAACCAGCGTGAAACGACCGTGCTCTGGAACAGGGATAACGGCAAGCCGGTTTACAACGCCATTGTCTGGCAGTGCCGCAGGACTACAGAGATCTGCGAACACCTCGTCGAAAAACGGTACGACACTTTTTTCAGGCAGAAAACAGGCCTTGTCGTGGACGCGTATTTCTCGGCAACGAAGATAAAATGGCTGCTCGATAATGTTCCGGGCGTTCAGGAAATGGCGAATAATGGCAAGGTCATTTTCGGAACTATCGATACATGGATACTGTGGAACCTCACGGGTGGAGCTTCACACAAAACAGATTTTACTAACGCTTCCCGTACAATGATCTTCAATATATTCAATAAAAAGTGGGACCCTGAGCTTCTGCACATCCTCGGCATACCTGAAAAGATGCTGCCGGAGGTGATGGATTCCGCTTCGGAATTCGGAAAGACAAAAAACGTCGGTTGCCTCCCGGATGGCATACCGATCGGGGGAATGGCGGGCGATCAGCAATCGGCCCTTGTAGGACAGAATTGCGTTGCCGAAGGAACAATAAAAAATACATACGGAACAGGTTGTTTCCTTCTTCTTAACACCGGCAACGATTTCATGATATCTAAAAACGGCCTGCTTACCACTCTGGCCTGTGATAATAAGGGGAAGCCGGTCTACGCGCTGGAGGGTTCCACATTTATTGCCGGCGCCGTGATCCAGTGGCTCAGGGATTACATGAAAATCGTCACCAGCAGTTCGGAATCAGAAGAGATGGCGCGGTCGGTTGAGAAGGATGACGAGGTTGTGATCGTGCCGGCATTCGTCGGATTGGGAGCTCCCTACTGGAAATCTGATGCCAGGGGCGCGATTTTCGGTATTACGAGGGACACATCGCGGGAGCAGATTGTCCGGGCAGCGCTGAAGTCGATCGCGTTTCAGACTTTCGATATCATTGAAGCGATGCAGCAGGACTCGGGAATGCTGATCCGCGAGCTTCGCGTCGATGGCGGCGCGACGATGAACAACTATCTGATGCAGTTCCAGTCGGATATCCTCGAAATTCCAGTGCTCCTCCCGGAGATAACGGAATCCACTGCTCTGGGCGCCGCGTATCTGGCGGGCCTTACCGCGGGAATTTATGGAACTATCAACGAGGTTGCCCATTACAACAGGATCAGCCGGCGATACGCGCCGCAGATGGTGGATGAGGAGCGCATGAAGCAGCGCCGGCTCTGGAAAGACGCGATTAACAGAATACTGCTCTGACGCATGAATTCTGTTTGCGTTTAAATAGTTGTTTTGTTATAATGTGTTCATTACAAAGAATCGTACTTGGAGGAACAGCATGCCAAAACCACTGCTCGGGGAGTTGCTCGTAGAAAACAGTGAAATAACACAGGACCAGTTGAATAAGGCCATAGAAATACAGAAAAAAGAAGGCGGCCTTATCGGTATAATCCTGGTAAACCTCGGCTATATCAACGAACAAACGCTTGTCAAATATCTGGCCGTGCAGGCCGAGCGCGTCGTTAAATCAGAATAGTATCAATTTTACCGGTTTCATGCTGGTTCGAACAGGCGGGCCGGTAATAAAAAACAATCCCCGAAGTTTCGGGGATTGTTTGATGGCTCACTATTAAGCTTTTATCTCATCCAGCCAGCCGTGCTTATCTTCATAATCGCCTGTCTGTATCTTCGTTAACCGGTCATACAGCTTGGTTATAACCGGTCCCGCATTGTCCTGATCGCCAAAAGTATAATCCTTTCCGCGGTAATGGATCGTCGATATGGGAGTAATTACCGCCGCCGTGCCGACCGCTCCTACTTCATCGAATCCTGAAATTTCACTGATGTCGACAGGCCTTTTCTCTACGGTCATCCCCATATCCTGTGCTATTGTCGCGAAGCTCTTGTTGGTGATACTGGGAAGGATCGTTTTTGAGTCAGGCGATATGTATTTGTTGCCCTGTATCGCAATAAAGTTGGAAGTGCTGAATTCATCGATGTATTTCTTCTCTTTCGGATCGAGATAAAGAACGATAGGATAGCCCTGTTTCTTTCCTTCCTGCTCCCCGCGAAGACCGGCCGCGTAGTTGCCGCCGACTTTGCAATTGCCGACACCGAAGGGGGCCGTGCGGTCAAACTCTTCAACCACAAGCGCTTTTACCGGATGGAACCCGCCTTTGTAATAGGGGCCGACCGGAGTTGCGAATATAAGGAAGATATATTCCTCGGCGGGGCCAAGCCCGACCCTGGGGCCCACGCCTATCGCCAGAGGCCTGAGATAGAGGCTTGCGCCCGTTCCATACGGGGGAACAAAACGCGCGTTGGCGGCAACCACCTTGCGTACCGCGTCGACAAACAGTTCGGTCGGAATCTGAGGAATATAGATGCGGTCACAGCTTTGCTGGAGCCTCTTTGCGTTCTCATCGGGCCTGAAAGCGACGATCCGGCCGTCCTTTGTTTCGAAAGCCTTGAGGCCCTCGAACGCCTGCTGTCCGTAATGAAGGCTGGGAACCGCCATATGCACATTGAGATTCTCGTCCTGTGTGAGTTCGCCTTCCGACCATTTGCCGTTCTTGTAGTAGTACCTGATATTATAATCAGTTTTCTGATATCCGAATGGGAGCGATCCCCAATCGAGATCAGCCTTCTTGATTGTTTGCGTGGACATAGGTTTCTTTTCCTTACAATAGGGATGAGCACCGCTTGCGCGAGTATAATTACGCAACGATAATAATGGGCGACCTGTTGTCAAGTATATTCAATTAAAAATTTTTGTAGAATAGATAAACGCTGTTAAAATGTTAAGCTGATCGGCCGGTGGGATGGGGAGCGGATAGGTTTCCGGTCAAAAGATGTCGATCGGTCCTTCAATGTCTCCCCTGACGAACTGGCGCGCGAATTCGTTCTGATCACTGAAGAATTCATCGGAAGTGCCCTGAAAAGCGATGCGGCCGTCATAGATCAGCAGGATCAGGTCGGCGATCTTGCGGGCGACTTTCAGGTCGTGGGTGGCGATAATCGAAGTCGCGGAGTAACTCTGGCGGATATCGAGGATGAGATCGGCAATTGAATCAGACAGGATCGGGTCAAGTCCCGCGGTTGGATCGTCGTACAGAATGATTTCCGGGTCCTGGCAGAGCGCCCTTGCAAGCCCTACCCGTTTCTGCATCCCTCCGCTGAGCTCCGAGGGAAGCTTCAGATCGCTTCCGGCAAGGCCTACACGCCCCAGGAGCGAGGCGATCCTTTCGGCGATCGCGGTTTCGTCAGAGCCTTTTCTTCTCATGCCGAAAGCGATATTGTCAAACACGTTCATGGAGTCGAAAAGCCCGCCCTTCTGGAATACATAGCCCATTTTCGCGGATACCGATCTGCGGTTATCGGGAAACGCGACGTCGGTTCCTTCAATGAGCATCGTGCCCGAATACCCGGGAATGATTCCCATGATCGTTTTGAGCAGAACTGATTTGCCCGAGCCGTTTTTTCCGAGAAGAACGGCCGTCTGTCCCCTTCCCACGCTGAAGGTAATATCCTCGAGGACTGGGGTTCCATTGAACGCGATGGTAATGTTTCTGAGCTCGATCATCAGTACATGCTTTTGTAGTAATCTTCCAATGAATGGAAGATGTTCAGGTAGGATATATACCTGTCTTCGGATATGGCGCCTTCTTCTATCCTGAGCTTGATCGCGCAATTGGGCTCGTGATCATGCGTGCATGGCCGGTATTCGCACTGGTCACGGTACGGTGAGAACTCTGGAAAGTATCGCTCGAGAAGGTGCGGTTCGATATCCATCAGCCCGAACTCACGAAGCCCCGGCGTATCGATAATACGGGTGTTGCCTCCGGCGTGCACCATCTGCACGTTGGTGGTGGTATGCCGTCCCTTGCCGGTGCTTTCGGAAACTTCCGAGACAGGAAGATCAAGATCGGGAAAAAGGCTGTTCAGAAGGCTCGTCTTCCCGACTCCTGAATAGCCAACGAGGATCGACTGACGTCCAACTATTCTTTCGCCAAACTTCTTTATTCCGGTGCCTTTCAGGGCGCTTGTGAAAATCACATCGATACCGGCATCCCTGTAGTAGCTGGTGACATAGGCCTTTTCTGACCTGCCGGCAAGATCGGCTTTATTGACGCAGAGTAGCACGGGAATTCCTTCTTTAATGCCGCGAACGAGAATCCTGTCTACGAATCTGAGGTTAAGCCGTGGTCGTGTGAAAGACTGTATTACGATGATAAGGTCAAGGTTGCAGGCGATAATGTCTTCTTTTCTATTTCTGCCTTTCTCTTTGCGTGAGAAAAGGTTTTTTCTCGCCGAGACAGACTCGATGGCGCCCGTGTTATCCTCGTTTATCGAAAAAGCGACCCGGTCGCCTACAGCTATCGGGTTTGAGTATGATCCGGCATCATGCGATTGCCGTATTCTGCCGCGCAGCGTGCAGTTGATTTCCCTGTCGTCAAATCGAACGGTATAATAAAGTCCCAGGGCTTTTACGACGATTCCCTCCATACGGCTTTTTTGTATCCCCCTTCAGATAAAGAAAGCCGGGATTACCCGGCGGCCTTCTGATGTCATGTAGTACAGCAGACATCACTTTTTTTGCGTGTCAATCTTATATTTTTATTATTTTACTAAAGATCCATTTTCATTGTGCCGATATGTTCTTTGATGAGACAATAAGGTATTTCCCTCCCGATTTATACCGTATTGTTATCATCTAAGCAAGACTCAACCAACTTGAGGGCAGAATAGCCGCCCAGCTATTCTGCCCTTTCATTATTAATGCTTTCTCATCGCTGTGGCGCTCCATCGGGAAGCTTGAGCAGGCAATCGGGCTTGAACCCGACCAGCTCCGCCTCAATAATACCCTGTTCTGATACGCCGTTTACAACGAATGTTACTATATATTCAAGTCCGCGGTGCAGATTGAGTATTTCATTGCGGTATTCAGGCATGGTCCTCTGTATTTCAAAATCGAAGGTTATATCGAGGTTTTTTCTGTCGTAGAAGGTTATTGTATTGAACACCTCATCGAGGTTTTTGAATCGCATTTTAAGATTGAGGGTTTTCCCCTGGTAGGAAGCAGGTTCCCGAATGATATCCCGCACAAGAACATCCTGATCGGGCGAACTGGTTTGGCCGGTAAGCTGAAAAACCGGGATAAAAGCGAGGAGTATGCCAGTCACGATGAGGCGACTTGCTGTGTGACGGTTTATTTTCATATTCGCAACATGAATTTAATTGCTGATATCGGTCCGCGAACGCGCCGTATACGTAGCATTACAGGATTAGATCACCTTCCCTGTCAATTCCTTATATGCAATGAGCACCGATTCATTGCCGACGTCGCCTCCCGCTCCCGGTGCGGAAACAGAATCACCTACAAGGAAGAGATTGGCAACACCAGGCACTATCGTGCCCGGCCGCTTGTCGGCAGTCTGGTCTTTATTGACCTGAACGCCATCAACCATTCTCAGGGCAAATTCACGTTTGAAATATATGTATTTCTCAATTTCAGGGAAATATTTGTAAATGACGCCCCACAGTTCATCCTTGCGTTTTTTAGCCATCAGGCCGCTTGAAATGTCTTCCAGGGATACCGGGTAGAACATTGTGAGAAGCTGCATATTGGGAGGCACGATCCCGGGCTCGAGATTGGATGTAATCATCCCGAAAGCCGTGGGAGACACTGAATAGAGCCATCCGTTATAGTCGCTGACCGGTTTTCTTAAAGCGACATCAATAGAAATACCCGATGTCGGTATAATTGAATTGCACAGATCTACATATTTCCTGTTGAGCTTTTTAGGATCAACGACCATGAAAAGCTCCTGGACCGGAATGTTGAGCACAATTCTGTCGGCATAATATTTTTTCTTTCCCGCGATTACACCTTCGGCGGTGCCGTCGTTGATGATGATACTGTCGATCTTTTTTCCGGTTATGATGGAACCGCGGTCGTTTATTGTCCTTGTAAGAGAATCGTGTATTGATTTCCAGCCCCCGACGGGATACTCCGCTGAATGGCCGCTTTGGATGATTTTTTTGAGGGTTCGGAACATCTCCCGCGCTGATGTTTTATGATAAAACGGGCAAACCATCACCGATGCGCTCAAAAGCTCGAAGTATTTCTTGATACCGCCGCTTATGGTGTTTGCGGTAAACCATTCCTCGAGCGAGATATCGTCTATCCTGTCATACGCACCGCGCTTAATTTTCATGAGAAACGAGAACATCCGGATTTTTTCGAAGAACGAGAACATTCTGGATTGGAAGATCTCGGATGGAGATGTCGGAAAGACCTTTATCTCACCGTCATAATCGATCACATGCGATATGCCGGGCCTTGTGAATTTGAGTTCGAAGCCGAGCTCGTGCATTATCTTTGCCAGCGCGCTCTCCGGACCAAACCTCACGCAGTGGATGCCGTTGTCCAGCGTGAATCCATCGCGCTCCAGGAGGGCCGCCCTGCCCCCGATCCGCTCATTTTTTTCGAAAAGCAGTACATCGTCACCATTGCGCGTAAGAAGCGCTCCAAGCAGTAAACCGTTGATACCTCCCCCGACGATTATAGTTTTTGACATTATAGTCTCCTGATTAATGGATATTGATCGATTCTGATAACAAAACCTTGTATGTCAAATAAAATAATTGACATAATATTGATATGACATATAAATTATGACTGTTTTTGTGACCACATTGCCATGCGTCCTGCCATAGTCTTTCTGATCGTTATGTTTATAAAGAGTAAATATAAAATATTGTATAAGGAGAAGATCCATGGTATCTGGCGGAAACAGTGTCTGCGGCTATCGTGTTGAGGAGGGAGGCATTGCCGTTATGGAAATCAATAACCCTCCCATGAACGCGTTGAGTATTCCTGTCCTCGGGGCGGTGAGGCAGGCCGTAAACGAAGCTCTCGCTGACGGGAGTGTCAGGGTCATAGTATTTACAGGAGCGGGAAAAGCGTTTATCGCAGGGGCGGATATAAATGAGATCGAAAAACTGCATATCGCGCAGGAGGGCAGCGATTATCTGAAGGCCGGACAGGATGTTTTCAATCTCATTGAAAACGCTGATAAACCGTTTATTGCCGCGATAAACGGATTCTGCCTCGGAGGGGGCCTCGAATGCGCGCTGGCATGCCATATCCGCCTTGCGGATGAGAAGGCGATGCTTGGCCTGCCGGAAATAAAGCTCGGTATTATACCGGGCTACGCGGGAACACAGCGTACCCCACGCCTGATCGGCAAAGGCAGGGCCTACGAACTCATCTTGTCCGGCAATTTCATCACCGGAAAGCAGGCCGAAATGTACGGGCTGGTGAACAGGGCGGTCCCCTCGGGAGAGGCTGTCGCTGAAGCTAAAAAACTCGCAGCTGATATCGCGAAAAGGAGCAGAATGGCGATAAAGGCGGCCATGCGTTCAATACGGGAAGGCATGCTCATGGAGATGCAGGCCGCGCAGAAGAATGAGCGTGATCTCTTCGGAACACTGTGCGAAACACAGGACAAGAAGGAAGGAATTGAAGCTTTCATGAAGAAAAGGGAGCCGGTTTTTTCAGATAAATAGAGTTAAAAAATCCGACATGACTGCCGAAATGTAGAATAGACAGGAGATATGGTGAAATCACGATATATATTCCCGTCATGATACATTGCAAGGATTTCATGGAGGACATATGCTGAACAAGGAAAAAGATATGCATAATTGGAAGCGGGAGCAGATTCAATATTTTAAGAAATACCTGAACAGCTTCAGCGCTGATTCCCGCGAGTATAAGATGCTCAAAAACGGGATCGAAGAGCTCGAAAGAACAGTCTAGCGGTCTCGATTCCATTTGCGGCGCACGATCAGCCGGGGCGGAACTGGCAGCAGTTCCTATAATGCCTCGGCTGATTTTGTTATTACGATGTTATACTTCTTCAGTTTGTTGTGCATCGTCTTACGCGAAATCTTAAGATGCCGCGCGGTAATTGAAATGTTGTAGTTAAAATGCCGCAGCATCTTTTCGAGGTATTCTCTTTCAACTTCATCCAGACTGCGTATAATAAACGGATCGTCTTCGTTCAAATTGGACACGCCCTGCTCACCGGATTTAACGGGAGTCTGATGGATAACCGTCTCCTCATATTCAAGCAGGTGCTGTATCTGTTCAACATCCGCGGTTTTCTGGGTTGAAAGCAGTACAAGCCTTTTGATTATGTTCTCAAGCTGGCGGACGTTTCCGGGCCATTCGTATCCGGTGAGGAAGAGAATCGCCTTGAGGTCAATGCTCAGCTCTTTGTTGTATTCGCTATTGTATTTTTTCAGGAAGTGGTCGATGAAAAGCGGAATATCCTCCTTTCTGTCCTTGAGCGAAGGAAGATATACCGGAACGACATTGAGCCGGTAATACAGGTCTTCGCGGAACCTGTTTTCCTTTACGAGGTCACGAAGGTCACGGTTGGAAGCCGCGACAATCCGCGTATTGACCTTAATGATCTGGTTTCCCCCTATCCTTTCGAATTCTTTCTCCTGAAGAACCCGCAGCAGCTTTGCCTGCATGTCGATCGAAAGGTTGCTGATTTCATCGAGGAAAAGGGTGCCTTTGCTGGCGACTTCGAATTTGCCGATTTTGCGCGTTATCGCCCCGGTGAACGCTCCTTTCTCATGGCCGAACAGTTCACTTCCGATCAGGTCCTGGGGGATGGTGCTGCAGTCGATCGATCTGAATGGAAAGGTCCTGCGGTTGCTGTTATAATGAATTGCTTTCGCGATAATTTCTTTCCCGGTTCCGCTCTCGCCGATGATGAGGATTGTGCTGTCGGTATCGATGACCTTTTCCAGCGTGGAGAATATCCGCAGCATGGAAGGTGATTCGCCGATGATGTTTTTGAACCTGAAGCTTTCACCCACCTGCTCACGGAGTTTGTTGACTTCATTCTCGAGATCGAGCTTCTCAACGATGTTTTTAAGTATTACCTGGAGTTTCTCGTTATCAAACGGCTTCACAAGATAGTCGTAGGCGCCGAGTTTCATGGATGTGATGGCGTTGTGGATATCATTTGACGCGGTGATTACAACAACTGCGACCTTTATCTTGCTCTCGCTTATTGTACGCAGTACATCTATCCCGCTCATTCCGGGAAGCTGAAGGTCGAGTATAAGTATATCGACAGATTCCGATTTGAGGCGTTCAATAATCGTATCGCCTCGGTCAATCGTATCAACCTCAAAGGAGGACATGAGCAGGTCCTTGAGGAACTCACGTATTCCTTTTTCGTCATCCGCTATGAGCAGTTTATAATTCGTTTCCATTTCAGAAAGCAATCTCGAATGCTTTGGAATTGCCTGAGTTTACAAGAGAAATGGTCCATCCGCATCTTGAACAGAGAAAATAGACTTCAAAAAGTTCCAGGCCTGTGAGAAAATATCGTCTTTCTGAAAACGGCAGGAAGCAGGTATTCTCCTGAAGATCGCTGAAATCCATTCCCTCATAAGTAAGTATCATGTTCGGGCGTGCGTCTCCGGATCCAGGCTCAGTCTGCAGTAAGAGAATTGCTCCGGCGTTACTGATCCAGTCGAAGCCTTCAAGGAATATGGTAACGATCCTTTTTAAATAATCAGGATTGCCGCGAATGGAAATCGGTGAAGCCGGTGCATACGTGACTTTTTCTGGTTTAACAGTATCACAGGATGTTATCGCGGAGGTGATCACATCAGCGGCATTAAATTCTGTCGAAGCGCATGAAGGGAGGTTGAAAAGATCATACAGCCTGTTTATTCTGGAATCGATTTCCTCGACATTTTCAATGATGATCCTTCGTGTCTTTTCAACGAAATCGATATCGTTCTGTTTGATGCTGAGAAGCTGCGCATATCCTTTTATGGAAGTAAGCGGGTTTTTCACTTCGTGGCTGAAGTTCCTGATCAGCCTCTCTATCATGGTTATATCAATGCTCATTGCTGGTCGATCCAGGATTATTTGGTCGCTGATTCATATCGCGGTCTGCCCGAGAATACCAGGCCACTAAAGGAAAGTCACGCACTTTTTAAAAGTCGAGGTGGTCGGCATCGGCCCAGAGCTTTTCGAGCTGATAATATTCGCGCATCTCTTCAGTGAAAATATGCACAACGAGTTCATTATAGTCGAGTATGATCCACCCGGAATCAAGCTTCGAGCGATTGCGTTCTTTGAGTTTTTTCTGCGCCAGGTGTTTCTGAAGTTCCCTGGCCAAGGCCCTGCAATGTATGAGGCTGTTTCCCGTTGCGATGAGGAAGTAATCGAGATAGTTGTTTACCCTGCGCAGGTCGAGGAGCAGAATGTCGTTTCCTTTTTTCTCCCTGAGCACACCCGCGCATTCACGGGCGATTGACTGTATATCTTCTTCCGTAATTTGTTTCCGGATCACTTTTCAAAGTCCTTTCCAATGATGATCAACAGATCGTGCATCTGCGTGTTGTCGATGACATTATAGACTTTTTTGATGCCTGTCAGCTTGGCGACGTCACCGACATTGGATATGTTGCCGCGCTGGTTTACGATGACTGACCGTTTGAGGTTCGGAAACGGTGAGTTGCCGAATTCGACGACATTGAGCCCTTCGCGGATCAGGAGGTTGCGCATCTTCCTGGCAAGGCCGGGAACGTCGGTGCCGTTCAGTATCTTGACCTTGAGCGTGCTGACGCCTTTATCCGCGTTAAAGAGCTTTGAGAGGAACTCCTTTTCGTAAATCTTATACGATATTTCGTCGGTGATATAATACTGCTTGTCGTCAAATTCACCGGGAATCATCGTACACATGACCTCTGAGTCGTTGTACACCAGACGCATGAGCGACATGAATTCCTGAGGCATTATATTCGTTTTGACTGACGCGAGCGCCTCGGTGACGAACGCGTTGTTCAGAAATTTCTTGTACCGCTCTTTCCGGTTATACAGGGAAAGAAGGATGTCCTGTACGCGGTCGTATTTCTGGAATATCGATTTGTTTTCGGTAACATTCATGTATTCGACGATTTTCTTTCCATCGTAATAGCGCAGGCCGAACGGATGGGTGTCTTTTCCCTTGACCTGGTCTAGCATGAAAATGTGGATTCCCTCGATAAGGTCAACAAGACGAATGACATCGACTGCATAAAGTTCAATGTAGAACGGCACGCTGAGCTTGAAGTCCCTTTCAAATGCTTCGCGAAGGTCCCCGAAATCGCTGATATCAATTTCGTTCAGCTTCCTGAAATGCCTTTTCCTTCCGTCGAGATCAATGCGCAGGGACGGCGGAAGAAACGTCACCCCGATTTTGTAGTTTTCAGGATTGATGCTGACTATGCTCACAAAATTATGCTTGTTCTCATTGTACGTATTGCTTCCGGCGACCAGGATGTTGATCATCCTCTTCTGTCCGATGAGCTTTTCGACGACATTCCTGGTCGAAAGCGAGTAAAAGCGGTACAAAAGCAGAAGAGCGAGTATGGAAATGAACACGATTCCTAAGGTGATAAACTTCTTTTTCAAGGCCTGTATAACCCCTTGTCAATAATATAGTTTTCTACTTCAGACGGCACAAGATACCGGACTGACCGTCTCTGTCTGATCCGATCACGTATATCCGACGAACTGATCTCGATAAGGGGATTGTCCGCTATTTCGACCGATCCGGCAAGATTGCCGTATCGGTCGGGATCGGTATCGCAACCCGGTCGCGCCATTACGATGATCCGAACAAGTGAAAGCAGCTCCCTGTAGTCTTTCCACGTCTCGAGCTCGTTATATGAGTCAGCACCGATTATCAGATGCAATGTATCGCCGGGTCTATCCTTCATCAGGTGCCTGATCGTGGTGATCGTATACGACGGCGTCTCGCGGTCTATCTCAATGCGTGAAACGTTAAACAGATTGTTGCCGGCGATAGCCCGGACGGCCATCTCATACCTGTCTTCTGTGGACACATCCCCGGCAAGTCCTTTGTGCACGGGAAGCTTCGCGGGAACGAACAGGACCTCATCAAGGGCAAAATGTTCCGCGATGAACTGCGCGTTGATCAGGTGCCCGTTATGGATCGGATTGAACGTTCCCCCGAAAACCCCTGTCTTCACGACCGGACCTGGCCTGTGCCGTACACCACATATTTCAGGCAGGTGAGCCCTTCTATCCCCATCGTGCCCCGCGCATGGAGTTTCTGCGTTGAAATTCCCACCTCGGCGCCAAGGCCGAATTCTCCGCCGTCATGAAACCTCGTCGACGAATTGACGAAGACCGCCGCCGAATCGACTTCGCGCAGGAAGCGCTCGGCGTTGGTGTAATTCTCGGTAACGATCGCCTCGGAGTGGGACGAGCCGTACTTCACGATATGCGCCATCGCCTCCTCCATCGAATCAACTACCTTTACCGCGAGGATGAGGTCGCCATATTCCGCGTACCAGTCTTCCTCGTCTGCGGGCCTTACCGCTTCCGGCATGACGGCAACGGTCCTCGGGCAGCCGCGCAGCTCAACGCCTTTATCCTTCAGCGCGCCGAGCACGGCCGCTTTGTCTGTGAAGTCCCTGTGGATGAGGAGCGTTTCCATCGCGTTGCACACGCCCGGTCGCTGGACTTTTGCGTTAATGCAGATTTCTATCGCCATCTTTGTATCCGCCGAATTGTCAATGAAGGTATGGCAGACTCCTTTATCGTGTTTGATGACGGGGATACGTGATTCCCTGGTGACCATTTCAATGAGCGCGTCCCCGCCGCGCGGGACCACGATGTCGATGTGGCGGTTCATGTGCAGAAGGACCGTCACCAGTTCGCGGTCCGTTTTCTCGATGAGGGTGATGATGTCCTGCGCATGGCCCATCGCCTTCAGCGTATCCTTGATGATGGAATAGAGCGCCAGGTTGGTGTGGATAGACTCCTTCCCTCCCCGCAGTATCGCCGCGTTGCCTGATTTGATCGCCAGCGCGGCTATGTCGGTGGTGACGTTGGGGCGCGACTCGTAAATAACCGCGATGACGCCGATCGGAACGCGCATCTGCCCGACGCGGATGCCGGATGGCCTGGTGTGCATCTTCTCGATCCTGCCGACCGGGTCCTCAAGGTCGCGTATCTCCTCGATGGATTTCGCGATGCCTTCGATGCGCTCGGGGTTGAGGAGAAGGCGGTCATACATTGCTTTTGAGATACGGTTCTCTTTCGCGGCGTCGAGGTCTTTCCTGTTTTCGTCAATAATCCGGCCGGCCCCTTCCCTGACGCCTTTCGCGAAAGCGGTAAGGATCGCGTTCTTTTCGCGGGTCGAAAGCACGGCCGCGAGCCGGGACGCTTCCCTGGCGCGTACGCAGATACCTTCAATGTAGGTGGCGTTATCCATCTTTTAGCTCCGTACATCTTCTATGAGTGGATATACATTTCCAAGTGCGGACGACTCAGTCAATACAAATTTTAAAAATACTTGCGGAACGGGAGCGCGGGGAGCGCATTTTCGTTTTCTGCGCCGCGAAAGTCTTCCATGCGGTCAGTCAGGCTGTATCCGCGATTAGAGGAATTCTTCACTCATGAAAACGCGGGAATTAGCGCACCTGTCTGACAAGCGGATCGGCCACTTTCATGCTTCGTATGAATTCATCGAGAAGCCTGATGTCGATGCGACTGAGGGATTTCAGCATCTCGACCTGCAGTTCCGGAGGTGATGCCTTGTATTCCTTTTCGAAAAACTGGAGGATCTTGCGTGAATTGGCGGAATAGCCGAGCATCCAGATCAGGCTGCGCTTGATATACGGCTCGCTTTCCTCGGTATACCGTCTCATGAACAGCGATTCATCTATCCTGCCGTAATCGAAAAGCGCGTAATAGGCGGAGAGCCTTATGAGGTCATTATCGCTGTAGAGCCTGTTTCGCACGTAGACGTGCTCGAAAGTCGGCTGATAGACCAGGTACATCAGGCCGCTTCCTCCCCCGAGGAAACGTGAGAGGAAAAAAGCGTTAATTGAATACCCTATGGCGTATCCGAAAAGCGCGACCGACAGCACCAGCGCCATCCACATGGCGAGGGGATTCAGAGACTTTGAAAAAATTTTCAATTCCGGGATGGTACGCATTATGTGAAAACGCTCATTTTCCTTGACAAATTAAGGTTAAGAACGTACATCAAACATCTGTTCGCGCGGTACGGACGAATGCGTTCGGAGGTATCCTTCAGCCGCGCGGTGTGCCCTTTGTATCGTTACCGTCTGAACGCAGCAAGACTTTTATGTTCGATAACCCAAATTTTTAAGTGTTGCGATCCAGTGACCGGATTTTATGAGGAAGAATGGAACTCGAACCCGTAATCGGCCTTGAAGTGCATGTGCAGCTCAACACGAAATCGAAAATCTTCTGCCAGTGCTCCACACAGTTCGGGTCGCCTGCAAACACCCAGACCTGTCCGGTGTGCCTCGGTCTGCCGGGGGTGCTGCCGGTACTCAACGAAGAGGTGTTGAAAAAAGCTGTCCTCGCCGGTCTTGCGCTGAATTGTACGATCTCCCGGTACAGCAAGTTCGACAGGAAAAACTATTTCTATCCCGACCTTCCCAAGGCGTACCAGATTTCACAGTATGACAAGCCTATCTGTCTCGGCGGATGGATTTCGGTCGTGACGGAAGAAGGCGAGCGGAAGATCGGCATCACCCGCCTTCATCTCGAGGAGGACGCCGGCAAGCTCATTCATTCGGAGGACCCGGCCGCCAACAAATCGTATGCCGACTACAACCGCACGGGGACGCCCCTCATAGAGATCGTTTCCGATCCGGACATGCACAACGCGGATGAGGCGTACCAGTACCTTCAGAACCTGAAACGCATCATGAAGTATATCGATGTTTCCGACTGCAACATGGAGGAAGGAAGCCTCCGTTGCGACGTGAATATATCCCTTCGGCCGAAGGGCGAACAGAAGCTCGGGCAGAAGGTGGAAATCAAGAACCTGAATTCTTTCAGGCACGTCAAGCAGGCGATCGAGTTTGAGATAAGGCGGCAGGGACGTCGGATATCGGATAACGAGCCGATCGTACAGGAAACGCGGCTGTGGGATCCCGAGCGCGGCGAAACCTTCAGCATGCGTTCGAAAGAGGAAGCCCATGATTACCGGTATTTTCCTGAGCCGGACCTCCCGCCCGTATCCCTCGAAGAGGGATATATCAACGAAATAAAGGATACCATGCCGGAGCTCCCCGCGCAGAAACGGGACCGTTTTATGAAAGACTATGCTCTTCCCGCCGGTGACGCCGACGTCCTCATATCCGCCCGACAGCTTGCCGATTACTATGAGATGATCGTGGGAGCGGGCGCGGTTCCCAAAAAGGCGGCCAACTGGCTTTTAAGCGAAATGCTTGCGCGCGTCGATGATCCGGAAAAGATCGATTCGTATATCGTCAAGCCAGCACAGATCGCCTCACTCCTGAAGCTGATCGAGAACAATACGATCAGCGGGAAGATCGCGAAAACGGTATTCGATGAAATGGTAAAAAACGGCGCCGATCCCGAAAAAATTGTTGAAGAAAAAGGCCTGACACAGGTTACAGATACCACGGCGATTGAAAAGGCGGTGGACACCGTGCTTGCCGCCAATCCCGATTCGGTCAACGACTTCAGAAACGGCAAGGAAAAAGCCCTCTCGTTCCTGGTGGGCCAGGTCATGCGGGAGTCGAAAGGAAAGGCCAATCCTCAGATGGTCAACGAGATACTCAGGAAAAAACTTTCCTGAGCTCAACACAGAACAGACGTGAAAATTAAAACTGGCAAGGGTGACAGGATGCAAGCGTTAGTGAAAACCAACATCCCGGGAGCAAAGAAGCTATTTTCAGGTAAAGTCCGCGACGTATACAGTGTGGATGATGCCCATCTTCTTATTGTAGCCACGGACAGAATATCCGCCTTCGATTACGTGTTCCCGAACGGCATTCCCGGCAAAGGGGTGCTTCTCAATACAATCTCCAACATCTGGTTTTCAAATATCAAGTTTGTGAAAAACCATATCGTCGAGACCGATTACCAGAAATTCCCGAAGCCGTTCTGCGACTGCCCTGAGCTGAAGGATCGCGCGGTGCTGGTGCGAAAGGCCGATCGGATTGATTTCGAATGCGTCGCCCGCGGCTATCTCATCGGAAGCGGATGGAAGGACTATCAGAAGACCGGCGAAGTATGCGGTATAAAGCTTCCCGAAGGCCTCGAGCTGGCGCAGAAACTCGATAACCCGCTCTTTACTCCGGCCACGAAAGCGAAGTCCGGTCACGACATCAATGTATCCATCGAAATGATGCGGAAGAAGCTCGATCCCGAGGTCGCCGATATGCTTGGCGAGCTTACCATTCAGATTTACGATTTCGCCCGCGAGAAGCTCAATAGCGCGGGGATACTACTCGCCGACACGAAGTTTGAATTCGGTGTGATAAAAAACGAAATTATCCTGATCGATGAAGTGCTCACGCCCGACAGCTCCAGATTCTGGGACAAGGAGCAGTACCGAGTCGGCATATCGCCGGTGAGTTTCGATAAACAGTTCATTCGGGACTATCTTGACACGACGCCCTGGGACAAGAATTCGCCCCCTCCGCCCCTCCCCGATGAGATTGTAAGCAAGACAAGGGAAAAATACGAGGAGATTCATGAGAGGATCAAAGGTATATTTTCCAGAAAGTAGGCGTTATTAGTATTCAAGAAGCGCTGAACTTCTAACGATAATTAATCAGGCGTTAGAAAAATACAATCGGGAGAACATGAATGGCGGTACCTCATAAAAATCCATACGATAAGTATAAGCAGACGGAAATCAACACCGCAAACCAGGGAAAGCTTATCGTTATGCTGTATGACGGGGCCATCAAGTTCCTCAATATTGCCCTTGAAAACATGAAACCGCAGACTTATGATGTGGTAAATTCCAACATAATCAAAGCCCAGGATATTATCACGGAATTAATGGTTTCTATAAATTTCAGGGATGGCGGAGAAGTATCACAGAATCTTTTTAACCTGTATATGTATTTCAAAAAGAAACTCCTCGAAGCAAATATCCAGAAAAACCCCGAAATGATAGAGGAAGTGCTCAAGCTCCTCAAGGACCTGCGCAATGCGTGGGATAAGATATCGGCCAAGGAAACACGGACCGATAGAATGAATGTAGACGCGAAAGGTAATTTCAGCATTGAGGGATGACATTGCGGGCCTGATGCGCGCGCTGGCCGAACTTCAGCGGAAGAAACTCGATCTCCTGAATCTGCTCTATACAAGCGAAATCAACAAACTTCACCTCCTCAAGTCAGGGCTCACTGATGATCTCCTGAAAGCCTTTGATTACGATTCTGACGTCATTGACCGGATCCAGATGGTGGATGTCGATGCCGCACAGATCGTCACTGCCATCTGCGGTGTGGTGGGGATAGCATTCACTGATTTTGAAAAAGAGTTTCTGAACCGGGAGGGCGGCGAGCTTGCCGAACTGCGAAAAATCTACGCTGTCATAGAAACAAGGGCCGGGGAGCTGTATCGCGAAAGAAATTCCCTTATAAGAAAAATGGAGGAAAGCGCCGCCCGTCTTGCCGATGACATCAAAACGCTTTCGAAGCTGAAACGTTTCTCAATAGAAAGAAAAGACAATTCCGGCACTGCCTAAAGATCAACGATATCTTTTCTTCTGAGGATCTCACTGCGTCTTTCCGTCATCTTCCCGTAATCAAGGTAATACTTCTTCTTTGAAAAAACTTCCTTGAATTTCCTGCTGTATTTTCTTGACGCGTAATACTTCTTCATCCGCTTCGAAACAGGAAAAATCTGTTCTGACGGATTGTAGTCCTGGGGAAGGCCAGTCGATTTCTCGTAAATCGTTTCGGTGATCATTCCCCAGGAGATGTCAAGAAGGCTGTAATTCGAAAGGTCCCGGAGGATCGCCTTCAATATTGCCTCATGTACAGGATTGAAGAACTTGAATTTACGCGAATACATAATCGCCCCGTGCATATGGTCGGGGATATCCATAAATCCGTCCTTGATCACCTCTTTGCCCACTATATACATCATATCCATCAGAAAGCTGAGACAGCCGAGGCCTGGCATCTTCTGCCCCGGCAGCTGGGGCTTGTGTGAGGAAAAGTTATTGTGCGGATTCTGCGACGAGAGCCACTCGATGACGATCATGTCGAGAGTGAGAGCGTCGTTGTACAGTTCCTGGAATTTCCTTCCGGGAATGAAACGGGACTCGGACACGCGAAGATCGATAAGCAGATTGCCGGGATCGGCCTTCCCGTTGTAGAGTTTCAGGTAATGTATGAGCGATTCATCGCGGTCAATATCGACCATGATATCAGGGAACCCGAGAGATGCGAGGTGCCGTATCAGCCCCACGTCGGTGACGATTTTGTGGATATCCTTTCCCGTGAACCTGTTGAGAAAAAGCTTCTCCTTTTTATTTGAGAACGCGAAATAACCCAGGCTGTCATCAATGTTTGCGAAACCCGATTTATCATCACTGAGTACATTTGAGATGTCGATAGGTTCGAAGTATTTGAAGAGGTTTTTCTTAGGGGGTTTTTCCTTCAAGACAGCCTCTCGATGGTTTGTTGAGTTGGTTTTGTTCCAATCCTCTTATTATAGAATAGATATTGAATTAATAATTTCAAGTAAAAAAAACAGATTTAAACATTTATTAAAATGGCGCGATATTACTTCAGCTCGCGCTCTTTAATCGATTTCAGGTAAGAGTAAATAAAGGTATCAATATCGCCGTCGAGGACATACTCGATCGATCCCATTTCCTGTCCGGTGCGATGGTCTTTTACCAGCGTGTATGGCTGGAATACATATGATCGTATCTGGTTACCCCATGAGATGTCTTTTTTTTCACCCGCCTTTTCGAGCTTTTTCTCTTCGATCTCTTTCTTCCGAAGCTCGTAAATTCTTGATTTCAGAATTTTCATAGCGAACGCTTTGTTTTTGTGCTGCGAACGCTCGTTCTGGCACTGTACGACGATGCCTGTCGGGATATGCGTGATCCTCACCGCGGAGTCTGTTTTATTGACATGCTGTCCGCCCGCTCCTGACGCACGATAGGTGTCGATCCTGAGTTCGGATTCATTGATCTCAATGTCGATGTCCTCAGCGATTTCAGGGATGATATCGACTGCCGCGAACGAAGTGTGACGGCGCTTGTTCGCATCAAACGGAGAGATGCGCACAAGTCGGTGAATGCCCCTTTCGCCTTTCAACAGGCCGTAGACCAGGTCGCCCTGGATGAGCACAGCCGCCGATTTGATGCCCGCTTCCTCCCCGGGTGTGTAGTCTATGATATCGATGCCGAAATCGTGTTTCTCGGCCCAGCGGAGGTACATCCGGAACAGCATGCTCGCCCAGTCCTGGGATTCCGTACCTCCCGCACCCGGATGGATGCTTATGAACGCGTTCTTCGGGTCGTCATCGCCTGAAAGGAGCTCGAGATTCTCGAGCATATCAAAACGTGACTGAAACGGCTCGATTTTCTGAATGATCTCATCGAGCAGTGGATAATCCGATTCATTGAACGCCATATCCATGAGCTCGCACGATTCAGAGACTTCATTCCTGAGCTGAACCCACGGTTCGGTCTGCTTCTTGTATCTGCTGATTTCCTGGTTGGTCGAAGCGGCCTTCTCCACGTCCTGCCAGAATCCATCCTGCATTGTTTTCTTTTCAAGCTCGCGCAGCTCTTCGATTTTCCTGTCGATTTTAAGCGAACGGTAAAGATCATCTATTCTTTCGAGCAGTTCTCCGAGAGTTCTCTTTTTTTCTTTATAGTCACGTTCGTCCACGACACTACCTCATGTTTTAAATATAGCATATAATGGATATGAATGCAAAGCGGTCACACAAGCAATGCGGTAAGGCGCGAAACCATGTCATCCTGCATGTCTTCCGAGTTCTGATACGGTTTATCAAACACTGTGCGCCACATATCGGCCGTTTCCATACAAAGATAAATAAAAGGCCTTTTTGTATAACTTTCAATACAATCCTTAATGGCGGAATATATTTCAATCCTTTTACTTTTCAGATACCGATATTTTCCATCAGGCCCGGGAAACATTTCCTCTACGGTGAGAAGCTCGTACGGGCTGATCTCGCGCAGCCTCTCCTTGAATCCGGGAGCGTACCGGAAACATCCCATCGATATCCATAGGATTTTATTGATTTCGACTTCGTTCATAACTTTTCGGACAACCGCGCTGTATTCTTCGATATGGTTTGCGCCGAGTATGATCGGATCAAAATGGAATGCGATGTTGTATCCGGCGCGTGAAGCGAGTCCCGCGGCGCGTATGCGGTCATCGAGAGCGGCCGTTCCCTTTTCGTAACCCGCAATATTTTCAGGGGTGTTGAGCGTCCATGAAAGTACGGCATTGCCTTTATCCGCGATATCAAGCAGGTGATGGATATTGTCTGACTTCGTCTTCAATTCAAGCAGGACATTTTTATTTTTTGATGAGATGGATATCAGCCTCTCGCCGATGCCGGATATATCATCGAACATAAGCGAGTCGGTGTACTGGCCCGTGCCGAATCTGATAAGCTTTTCGCTTCCTGTTTCGTTCTCGAGCGCGGAAGCGTAAGCCGAATAGAGATCGTCGATATTGCTGAACTGCACGATGCCGAAATTATTAAGATATGAGTGCAGATAACAATAGGTGCAGTCGAATACGCAATTGTAGCATGTGTTTATGATTCGGTAGTCGCAGCACATCATTGAAGGCGAACAGGGGCATGCCTGTATGAACCTGCCTTTATTGCGGCTGAGGATCAGAACTTCCTTGGACGCGTGCTCTTTTCTCAACCCGGCAATAATATTCCGCAGATGATCTTCGTCATCACAGGGTATTTTTTTTGCACCATCGAGAGAAAGAAACCTCCGTACGAACGCGGAATCGTGTTCATTACGATTATAAACGATTATCTTTATGTTAGCCGCCTGCTCTTTCATCCGATCAAATAGTGATACAGTATTTACTCTGAAAAGAGATTGAATTCGTATGATGCTTTCTGAATCCAAAAATCCCTTTAAATAAAAAAATTAATTGAAATTTTACTGTGATCATACTATTTTATAAATCAAGCCTGCGTTGCTCGTGATAGGTATTGGAAATTTTTGTACCAATATCATAAAAAAAGGGATCTTTAATCTGGGATCAGAAATCATGCTTCATATTTGAAGTAGATTGAATACCCCATGCGAGAACCCACCTGTTTAAACAGGTTCAAAAATTGATATCTACACGGCAAATGCGGGTTTTATTTTTGTGCTTCGAATCACAACTGCGCAATGAAAATTAAAAGGCCGCCACTGTTCTGGCGGCCTTTTTTCGGCTATGTATGAAAGTGATTCTGCTATATGCCCGCGAGCCGTTTGTACGTGTTGTAACGCCATCTGGCGTTCTCCTCAGCCGATTTGAAAAGATCGTCGGCGACATCCGGGAACTCTTTCCTTAAAGAGGAATACCGCACCTCGCCGGAGAGGAAGCTCTGGAATTTGTCCCACTGCGGCTCTTTTGAGTCGAGCGTAAAGGGGTTCTTTCCTTCTTTCTCAAGCAGCGGATTGTAGCGATAGAGGTGCCAGTATCCGCACTCGACAGCGCGTTTCGTTTCCTCCTGGGACTTGCCCATTCCTGAGCGAAGCCCGTGGTTGATACAGGGCGAGTAGGCAATGATGAGCGATGGTCCGGGATATGCCTCGGCCTCACTTATCGCCCTGAGGCACTGTGCCTGGCTTGCTCCCATGCCTATCTGGGCGACATAGACATACCCGTAGGACATTGCCATCATGCCGAGGTCTTTTTTGCGGACGCGTTTTCCGGCAGCCGCGAATTTGGCGACAGCGCCGACAGGTGTGGATTTTGAGGCCTGTCCGCCGGTGTTTGAGTATACTTCGGTATCGAGCACGAGGATATTGACATCCTCACCCGAAGCGAGTACGTGGTCGAGTCCTCCGTATCCGATGTCATAAGCCCATCCGTCACCGCCGAACGACCATACCGAACGTTTTACGAGATACCTGGAAAGCCTGGATATCTCTTTTGCGGCATTATTGTCCGACTTCTGCAAAAGCGGGATAATACGTTCGGCGATCTCCCTGGTTTTCTCCGCGTTATTGCGGTTTTCAATCCACTCCCGAAGGCCTGCTTTTAAATCATCAGAGGCGTTGCCGTTGATACATTCCTGTGCGAGGTCCACAATTTTTGAACGCATCTGCTCCGTGCCGAGAAACATACCGAATCCGTATTCAGCGGCGTCTTCGAAAAGCGAGCTTGCCCAGGCCGGGCCGCGTCCTTTCGCGTCGGTGCAGTACGGCGACGACGGTGTGGTTCCCCCATAGATTGAGGAACACCCGGTCGCGTTTGCGATCATCATCCGATCGCCGAAAAGCTGGGTTATGAGCTTGATGTAAGGAGTCTCGCCGCATCCCGCGCAGGCGCCGGAAAACTCGAACAGCGGCTGGCAGAACTGGCTTCCTTTCACCGAGGTTTTCGACATGACAGAGTCTTTATAGGATACGTTCCTGCTGATAAAATCCCATCGCTCGGCTTCGGCCATCTGTGATTCCAGCGGTTTCATGATCAGGGCCTTCTCTTTCGCCGGACATACGTCAGCGCAGTTTCCGCAACCGGTACAGTCAAGCGCGCTCACCTGTATGCGGAACTTGAGGCCTTCGAATCCCTTGCCCTTGGTTTCAAGCAGAACAGTTCCGGCAGGCGCCTTGGCCGCTTCCTCTTCATTAAAAAGGAAAGGTCGGATTACGGCGTGCGGACAGACATAGGCGCACTGGTTGCACTGAATACATTTATCAGGCTGCCACTCGGGAACGCTCACCGCGATGCCGCGCTTTTCATATGCGGCGGTGCCGGGAGGAATCGTTCCGTCAACCATGCTCATGAACGCGCTTACGGGCAACCGATCGCCTTCCTGGCTGTTCATCGGATTGGCGATCTTTTTTACGAATTCCATCGTGCCGGAAGCTTCAGATTCTTCTTTGATCTGAATATTCTTCCATTCGGCGGGGATGTCAATCTTCACGACACCCTGGCCTCCCATGTCGATGGCGGAATAGTTCATTTTGACGATATCATCGCCCTTCCGGCCGTAGGTCTTCTGGATAGCAGCCTTCATCTGCCTTTCGGATTCTTCATACGGAATAACGTTGGCGAGCTTGAAGAACGCGGCCTGCATGATGCTGTTCGTTCGGGAACCCAGGCCGATTTCCTCCGCGATCTTGGTGGCGTTGATGATATAGAAATTGATTTCCTTTTCGGCAAGAGTTTTCTTCATCCTGTCCGGAAGGTGCTTTCTGGTTTCCTCTTCGTCCCATATGCTGTTCAGAAGGAAGGTGCCTCCCTTCTGAAGTCCCTCAAGCATATCATACTTATAAATGTATGCGGGGACGTGGCACGCAACAAAGTTAGGATAATTGATGAGATAGGTCGATTTGATATTCTTCTGCCCGAACCGGAGGTGCGATACGGTCACTCCGCCGGATTTCTTTGCGTCATAGGCGAAGTAAGCCTGCGCATACATGTCGGTCGAATCGCCGATAATCTTCATCGAGTTCTTGTTCGCTCCCACGGTACCGTCCGCGCCGACGCCGTAAAACTTGGCGGTAAAGGTCCCTTTTGGAATAAGCGCACCGCTGTCTTTCACCGGAAGTGAAGTATTCGTTACATCGTCAACAATTCCGACAGTAAAGCCGTTTTTCGGCTGGGGCTGCTTGAGGTTTTCGAATACCGCGAGCATCTGTCCTGGCGTCGTGTCTTTTGAACTGAGTCCGTATCGACCGCCTACAATAACCGGTGCGTTCGGTTTCCCGTAATAAAGGTCACGCACGTCGAGGTAGAGCGGTTCTCCATTTGCGCCGGGCTCTTTGGTGCGATCAAGAACGGCGATTCGTTTGACAGTCGAAGGCATTGCCTTGAAAAAATATTTCTCGGAGAACGGCCGGTAGAGATGAACGGCAAGCATACCGACTTTTTCTCCCTGAGAAACAAGGTAATCAACCACTTCGGCGAGTGTCTCGGTGACGCTTCCCATGGCGATAATGACATGTTCAGCATCAGGTGCGCCGTAGTAGTTGAAGGGATGGTATTCCCTTCCGGTAAGTTTCGAGATTTCCTGCATGTACGATTCGACGATATCGGGGACCGGTGCGTAAAATTTGTTCGAGGCTTCCCGCATCTGGAAGAATATATCCGGATTCATCGCGGTGCCCCTGGTGACAGGCGATTCAGGGCTCAGCGCTATTTTCCTGAATGAGTCCAGAGCCTCGTAGTCCAGTAGTCTTGCGATATCCGCATAGTCGATCACTTCAATCTTCTGGATCTCGTGCGACGTCCTGAATCCGTCAAAAAAATGCATGAACGGGATGCGGCTTTTAATTGCCGCGAGGTGCGCGATATTGGCGAGGTCCATGACTTCCTGGACGCCGCCGCTTGCGAGCATGGCGAAGCCGGCCTGCCGTGCGGAATACACGTCGGAATGGTCGCCGAAAATAGAAAGGGCATGCGCTGACAACGTACGCGCGGTTACATGAAACACCGCGGGAAGAAGCTCGCCTGACATTTTGTACATGTTTGGGATCATAAGAAGAAGTCCCTGGGAAGCGGTAAAGGTTGACCCCAGCGCCCCTGCCTGAAGCGCTCCATGCAGCGCCCCGGCCGCTCCCGCCTCGGATTGCAGTTCTATCACTTTGACGATATTGCCGAATATATTCTTTTTACCATTTGCTGCCCATTCATCCATGTGTTCTGCCATGGGTGACGAGGGAGTAATAGGATAAATCGCAGCAACTTCAGTAAACGCATAGGCCACATGCGCAGCCGCCTGGTTTCCATCCATCGATTTCATTACTTTCTTGTTAGACATCGTATTCTCCTTTATTATTTTTTTCAAAAGGGGTGCGACTAACTTTATCCATTGACCTCATTGTATTTATATGAACCAGTGGCAGAATTTACAATCTCTTTTTTGTTGGCAAACATTTTTTAAATATTTATACAGAAATATGTTCAAATTGAAATAGTGGTATACTCAGATTAAATTAATAATTAATTGACTTTATATTCTAATTGCCTCAGTATAATGTCATATTGAAATATTTGATTGTGAGATATGAAGCAATCACAGTTTGTATAACGGAATGACAGTGTTAAACGGACCCGGGCAGGAAATGGAATACAGCCAGTATCGCGAGTTCTGGCAGGATAATATCGAGAAGCTGGATGAAGTCGTTCATCGCATCGAGGGGTCGTTCTTCCGGCTTGAAAAGAAATATAACGAATTCGATTCGATCTATGATGAACTGCTCAAACAGATCGATCTTCTCATCTCCATGTATTCATGTTTCAACAACCTTCTCGGGATCGATTACCTGATGAAGCTGAAGTCGCTGCTTCACGACTACAGAAAGCGATACACCCATGAAGGAATAAGTTTCAATGTGATCTATTACCTTCACGCGAAAATGATCGAGCTGCGCGATTCAAGTTTCAGCAATTTTCCGGCACTTCCCCATGCGGAAAAGCCGGCTGCGGTGGCCGGTACAATCAGGGCGGCACCGGTTGATGCTCCTTTTAAGTGGATCACTTTCAGGCGCAACGGATCATGGTTTATCACGCGCTTCGATGCGGTTCACATAATCCGGTTCGAGGATGCTGAGCAGGATATATCCGAAACCGATGAACAGATGTTTATCAGGCATGACGGAAAAAGGATTCGTGTCGAAGACCTGTTTTCCCGCTATGTGAAAAGCGGATGGGAAAAGCCGGACTGCTATATTATCGTGGACCGCAGGAATGAGCGGAGATGTTATGTGGCTTCATCCCCGGGCCGGCGGATATATTCGCGGAATGATATTTTCGATAAGAAAATGAAATCCGTTAGAGAAGATTCCATGATGAAAGGATTCCTGCGGATCTTCGGGAAAAATCATATCGTCCTTGCGTGGCCGTAAATGCGACCGACCGGTCGGTCAAACGACTTCATCTGCCCGGCCCAGGAAAAAAAGAGATTTTATCTCTTCAGAAGATACCTTCCCTTCGACCAGCACTTTCAATCCGCAGTTGCTGATGTCTATAACGGTCGGAAGCGGGTGGCGCTTGCATAATTCATCGATCACTATTACAAGATCAACAAAATCGCTGTAGGCGCTCATGATCTCTTTTTTTCTGTACAATACTTTTTCGGGGCGCACAACCGGAATGGCGCAGGCGAGCGGCTGATCAATCTGCTCAATAATATCGAGCATGAACTTGCTTTTAGGGTAACGGATCGTAATTTTGCCTTTTAGCGTCTGTTCTTTCTCCCGCAGCAGTACGACGACTTCACCGGGCCATATCCTGTTCAGGAAATCGTAATCGGATTTGTTGTAATCAGCGAGATTGTTGAGCATTTTGAAGGAGGAGATGAGTTTGATGTAACCGTTGCTGAATGTTGTGTCGTAAGGGATCGCTTTTTCAAGATGTGACGGGGATAATGAGACAACGGCGTAAATGTTATCAACGGGAAGAAGTATCGTTTTGTGTTCTCGAAGGTGAAGTACAACCGTTTCGATTATATCATCATTCAGACCGCCGTCTTTTTTCAGCCTTCGTAGAGAAACAATTTCCGGTTGCTTAATTTGCATGAAGGCACAATACCTCATCACAGTTTATCTTTTCATTGAGCAGCATTGATGTCAAAAGGCCCGCAATATTATCGCCGCACAGCCGATAATGGGCAAAATTGACATGAAGACATTTTATAGAACCTACATCCCGCATGCCCCCTATTCCCGCGTTGAAAACCTTTATTTCGTTCTCGGGATAAAGGTCACCGAAAAAATCGCGATAAATACTTTTCCGGACGTAATAATAATGCGCATGCGCATCAAACATTTTTTCCTGAAGAGGTCGTTCGCCCTGTATGAAGCGGGATATCCTATCGATATATCCCCTGTTTTCTATTTCATGAATCCTTTCGTTGAGATATGGACAGGTAAGCCAGAGAATATTGGAAATCGATTCATGATTTAAATCTTCCCCCCGGGCGGCCCCGTGTTTCCTAGGATTGAGTAGAATGATCCGTGGATATCCGTGTGCGCAACGCTCTATTATGCCGGCGCAGTTGACCTCCTTGCAATGTATCTGGCGCTTTATTGTATCTGTATCGAGATCCGAACAATTCTTGTAAGATATATTCATAACAGTTTCAGAATGTATTAAGGTTTATGAAAAAGCTATTCGGCTTTCTGACGGCGCAAACGCATTACGAGAACAACAACACTCATGACCGAAATGACGACCCAGAGGATTCTAAGATGCTTGATATCAACAATACTTCTATTCTGACCCGCTTCAATAATTCCATCGGGGCCGCTTTCACGCGAAAGACCTTTAAAGAAAACGGCGCGCCCGCCTTCCGGGACGAAACCGGTTTTGAATAGATCCTCTCTGGATATTCTGCCCTCGCGATAATCTTTAAGTGCAGTCTGCAGAGCGACCTCTTCTGAACGAAGGTTGTTAATTCGCTTACCTGCAGTATATCCCACCTTTTGAAGAGCAATCCTCTCGAGGACACCGCTTTCGCCAAAAATGAAGCAATATACGCTGAACAGAACCCCAAGGAGAATAACAAGAGAAACGCTACTTTTTCCCAATGCTGTAGAATACCTCTTTCCCGCAATACTTGCTCATCATGCCGAGTTCCTCTTCTATGCGGATGAGTTGATTGTATTTAGCGATACGGTCGGTTCTGGATACGGATCCGGTTTTGATCTGTCCCGTATTCATTGCGACGACGAGATCGGCTATGGTTGTGTCTTCGGTTTCTCCCGAGCGATGGGATACAACGGCGGTATATCCCGCTCTTTTCGCCATTTCTATCGCTTGAATGGTTTCAGTGAGCGTACCTATCTGATTGAGCTTAATAAGAATAGAGTTGGCGATACCGCGCTCGATTCCCATTTTCAAACGCTCAGTGTTGGTCACAAAGAGGTCATCGCCGACGATCTGGATTTTATCGCCGCATTTTTCTGTCATGAGCTTCCATCCGTCCCAATCATCCTCGGCCATGCCGTCTTCGATCGATATGATCGGATACTTTTTCATAAGGTCGAAATAAAAATCAACCATCTGGGAAGAGCTGAGCTCACGTTTGTCTGATTTGCTGAAAACATAGCGCTTCTTATCCGTATCATAGAATTCACTCGCCGCCGGATCCATGGCGATCATTATATCGATACCGGGCTTATATCCGGCTTTTTCGATAGCCTGGACGATTACTTTAAGCGGCGCTTCGTTGTCTTCAAGATCGGGGGCGAATCCGCCCTCATCACCGACGGCCGTACTCAATTTCCTGTCTTTAAGGATTTTTTTCAGGGAAGCGAATATTTCGGCAACATAGCGGATCCCCTCGGTAAATGAAGGCGCTCCCACGGGCATAATCATATATTCCTGAAGATCGATCGGCGCGTCCGAATGCGATCCGCCGTTGAGAATGTTCGCCATCGGTACGGGCATCTCACACGCTCCCACTCCGCCGATGTAGCGATAGAGCGGCATTGAGTACGTATCGGCAACGGCTTTTGCCGTGGCAAGGGAGACGCCAAGAATGGCGTTGGCGCCAAATTTCCCTTTATTTGGTGTGCCGTCAAGATCAATGAGTACTTTATCCACCTCTATCTGGTTAAGCGCGTCCATTTCCAGAACGGCTCCTGATATCACATCGTTCACAAAATTGACGGCTTTCTGAACGCCCTTGCCGCTGTACCGTTTCTGGTCGTTATCGCGGAGTTCTACGGCCTCATGTTCTCCGGTCGATGCTCCCGAAGGGACTGCGGCCCTGCCGATGGAACCGGATGAAAGCTGAACTTCTACCTCAATGGTTGGGTTCCCTCTGGAATCAATTATCTCTCGCGCGTGAACGTCGGTAATTATTGTCATCACGTTCTCCTTGGATATACTTTTTTGTCAGGTTGAGGAGCTTGTGCCGTGCAAAACGTATGTCACAAACTATTGCATATAATTATTAAAATATCAAGCATATTTCTTAAGGTATTATGAATATTTTGCGCACCTGAAATAATCTCTAAATCGATATTTTGGAACGCGGCTGGTTAAAAAAAGTTGACTTTAGCTTGTCAGGTAAATTAAAATATGTCAATACAATTTTCAAAGGCTCTGTTTTCGCTCAAGCGGCCCCGGACTTTTCTATAATTGATTGAGGTTTAAATGTCCAACAAAAGGAAGCAGGTTGTCGTCGACAGGAAATTCCAGTATAAAGTGGCAGTTAAGGCGATGATCCTGCCGCTTGTTTCGATGCTGCTCATCTCATCGGTCCTGATTTATTTCGCGGTTAAGAATAACAGCACGATGACCGCAATCAACAGAAACCAGGCCGAAATCATAGACACTTTTTTATCGGTGCCTCAGTTGATGGACCCTCAGAACCCGATTACTGAAAATGCGAACGTGAAATTCAGGGATAATTTAGGGATGTCGTATCAGATGCAGAAAAACAACAGGATAGTTTTTTATTTTCTGATTGTAATGACAGTCGCACAGTCGATCGCTATTTTTACAATCGCACTGTTCCTGACGCAGAAAATTTCCGGGCCGATGTTCGTGATGTTGTCGCACCTGAGAAATCTGAAGGAGGGGAAAAAACCTGTTATCAGGCCCCTGCGCAAAAACGATGAATTCAAGGAATTCTACGCGGAATTTTGTGATATGATAGAGGCTCTTTCGAAAGTCAGGAAATGACAGCTACTGGCCGAAATCAACCTTAATTATAACTCCATCTCCGCCATCATCGGAACCGGGGGAATAACTCGCGTTGTATACTCCCACCTGGGAAGCCGGCCCCATAGAGGCTGGTATTACGTATTCTTTTCTTCCGGTAGTGGATATTACATTGACCCGATGTGGAGTGAGTCGCCTGGCGAGCGGTGTGAGATTATTCGGGCTCACTTCCCCTATAACGTAAGAATCTGACGCTTCAATAACCTTAACTTTATGCTGGCGGAGTATCGTGTGAGCGCGCTGCTGCCCTTCGCGTATTGTCGATTGAAAACGTTCCTGGGCTATCTGAGTGAAGGATGTCTGTCTGTTGAGTGGAGAGCTTATGAAGAGAATAAATCCGAGGGCGAAAATAATCGAAGCGGCGGCGAAGTAGGCGTGTTTTATACGGATACTGTTTTCGCCTGAAGCGACCGCTCTCTGGCCGCTGAACGATCTTCCCGTCTCTTGTATTGTCCTTAGTGTGTGGGATATAATCATCGATTCGGATTTCAATTCAATTCTGCCGATACAGGAAAGCATTCCGAGCATCTTTTGCAGCTGAAGGAGTTCCTTTTTGCATTCAGGGCAGCAGCAAAGATGTTCTTCAATATGACGCCGTTCTGACGCGGAAAATAGATCGTTATCACAATATTTGGAAAGCTTTTCGAAAGAAATATGCTTAATTGTCATAAAACCCCCTTCGTCTGCAGCCTGGTCTTAAGCAATTCTCTTCCCCGATGTATTCTGACCTTGACATTCGCGAGACTGATTCCAAGAATATCTGATATTTCATTATAAGAAAGACCGTCAATATCACGCAGTATCAGTATTTCCTTATGATCTTCGGGAAGGTTCATGAGCTCATCCTTCATGATTTTCAGCATGTCCTTCGTTATTATTTCTTCTTCGGTATTCTGCCGCTCATCGGACAGCTGAAATTCAAACTCGTCATCGCCCATCCTGTCGATCGAGACATTGGTGTATCGCTGCATTTTTTTCTGGTAATTCTTGCAGTAGTTCACCATGATGCTGTACAGCCAGGTCGAGAACTTCGATTCCCGCCTGAATGTCGCAAGCGATTCGTACGTCATAAGAAATATATCCTGGGTAATATCGACCGTTTCGTCGTAATTGTTGCAGCGCGCAAAAACATAACGAAAAACCCTGTTCTGATATTTTTCGATAATCTTAGCGAACGCATTCACATCACCATCGAGCACACGGTCTATAATTTCAATATCATAACTATCTGACATATAACATCCTGAATAGTTACATTGCCGGGAAATATTATCCGACAATCTTCATAAATCTTCTTTTTCCGACCTTCAAGATCGCGTCCACAGGCAGCGATATCTCATACGCATCGTCGGATATCTTCTCATTGTTAAGCGTGACGCCGCCGCCCTTCACTATCCTTCTCGCTTCGCCGTTGGAAGGTGCCATGCCGGCGAGCACCATGAGCTTTACAATCCAGATTTTACCGTCCGTCTTTTCAGAATCGGGAATTATGAACTCTTCGATCTCGTCGGGCACATCTTTCTGGACGAATATCTTATTGAACTCCTGTTCGGCGGCGTCCGCGATTTCACGGCTGTAAAACTGCGCGCAGATTTCCTTTGCAAGATTGACCTTCACGGTTTTTGGGTGGATAGAACCGTCCTGGATGCCCTTCCGGAATCCGGCAATCTGCTCTTTCGGGAGATCGGTTACCAGTTCGTAGTACAGGAACATCAGCTCATCTGATATCGACATCACCTTGCCGAAAATCTGCTGCGGCTTCTCGTTGATGCCTATATAATTGTTGAGTGATTTGCTCATCTTCTGCACGCCGTCAAGGCCGACGAGAAGCGGCAGCGTCATGATCACCTGCGGCTCCTGGCCGTACTCCCGCTGAAGATCGCGCCCCACAAGGAGATTGAATTTCTGATCCGTCCCTCCGAGCTCCACATCGGCCTTAAGCGCAACCGAATCATACCCCTGAATGAGGGGATACATGAACTCGAGGATTGATATGGGCCTGCCCTCTTTGTATCGCTTGCTGAAGTCATCACGCTCAAGCATACGGGCGACGTTGTAGCGCGACGAGAGATCGAGTACGTCCGCGAACAGCATCGGCGAACACCACGACGAGTTGAATTGAATATCTGTCTTTTCAGGATCGAGAATCTTGAAAACCTGGCGTTTGTAGGTTTCAGCATTTTGAAGGACTTCTTCGCGTATCAGGCGTTTTCTGGTTTCGGATTTTCCGGAAGGATCGCCGATCATACCGGTAAAATCACCGATGAGGAAAACGATATGATGACCCATGTTCTGAAAATGCTTCATCTTTCGAAGGAGCACCGTATGGCCCAGGTGAATATCGGGGGCCGTGGGGTCGAATCCCGCCTTTATGACCAGAGGTTTCTGCTCTTTTTCAGATTTTTCGAGCTTCTTAATGAAATCGTCTTCGGGAATAATTTCTTCTGTTCCACGCTTCAGCAATTCAATGTCGTTCTGTATCATAATTATCCGACCTTAACAAGTCATGGTTTATGTTCCCGGCGTTCTTTGTGGGGTCTCCATAGAGGTACACAAAGACAGCAGTTCCGCAGTCATCCATAAATGGATTCATCGACCGGTAAAATGTGTCAACAGTTATTTTGTTTTCAGGGTATGTCGAGGGATACCAGCGCCACGGCCTGGGCCGCAATACCTTCTCCCCTTCCGGTAAACCCGAGCTTTTCAGTTGTGGTTCCTTTAATACCGATGAGGGAAGCGTCGAGGCCGCCGAGCGCGGAAGACAGTTCCTTTTTCATTTCGGTGATGTGAGGGGCGATTCTGGGAAGCTCACAGATTATGATAGAATCAATATTTATAATTGAATAATGATGTTCACGGAGCTTCTCATAGACTTTCTCCAGAAGCCTGGTGCTTCGGATATTCCTGAATGATTCGTCCGTGTCAGGGAACAGCATGCCTATATCGCCAAGACCTGCGGCTCCGAGAAGCGCGTCGATGATTGCGTGAGTAAGAACATCAGCGTCAGAATGTCCTTTGAGGCCGTACCGATAGTCGATCTTCACGCCCCCAAGGATGAGATCCCGTGATTCTGCGAACTGATGAACATCATACCCGATACCGATTCGCAGATTATTCATAATTTGCTTTTATCGAACACTGAATTTGGAAGAGGAAAGATATATCAAGATGATGTAACCGGAAAGCGCGGAATTGCCAGACCAGCATCAGATGAGATTGCCGGAAACAACTCAATGAGTGTCATTGTTGAACACATGCGGCGATTTAAAGGTTAAATACATCAGAAAGCGAGCTCAATTGCAGCACGTTCATTACCTGTGAGCTTACCTTGTTTATCTTCAGGTTTTTCCCTTTCTTCTTCTGGAGCTTCATAAGGCTAATCAGTACTCCGACACCCGAGGAGTCGATATAATCCACATTTGAAAGGTCAAGCTCAACGTCCTTGTCAACATTCTGGCCGAGGTCGAAAAGCTTTTCTTTGAATTCTTTTATTGTCATCATCTCGATATCGCCGTTAACAACAACGTTAACCTGGCTATCGGTTTCTTTAATATCTATATTCATAGAACGACCTCTTTACTGTTTAATGTGGCAATAACGATCCGCAGAAACATCAATTATAGTTCTGTCCATAAAGGAGCAGAAAAAAAGACCCATACTGTTAGCAACGTTATTCAAGCAAAATAAGACATTAAAGTCAAATATTTATTTTTATTAAGAAAAAAATTTTATCTCCGCAAAAGGTGTTGACTGATTTTTGTAAACAGGTTCATTTTTAATTAAAGAGGGTCTTTTTGATGAGCCGGAACAATCAGAACCCGAAATGTGTAATTTTACAGGACAATACCACGACCATATACCATGAACAAGAAATATATAATGGCCCTCATCCTGTGTCTGTGCCTGTTTATCAAATATGAATCAGCAGTTGCTGTCCGGCATTCCGCCGATGAAATCAAAAATCTCATTTCCGAGGTGGAAAAGAAGGTCAGCATACTCATGACGCATGGCGCGGATGGTTACGCGGCGGACGAGCTGAAAAAGATAGAGTATCACACCGGCAACTCGAAGAAGGGGCTTGCGGACAGTGAAAATGATAAAGCGTACTACGAGATTATGAAAGCAAAATCGTACTTCAAACTGGTTGATGCCAAAAAAATGCTCCTCGAATCAGAAATAGGGGCGAAATGCTTTCAGGCAGAGAAATAGATGAAAACCGCACGACCGTTACTTCATTTTATCGCAATCGCGCTGGTCGGAATTACTGTTTTCCTCCAGCATGGTGATGCCCTCCTCGCGGGACGGCGTGATGATGTGAAGAGCGAGATTGAAGAGGCGAAATCGTATATGAAAGCGCTGGATGAGAATACTGACGTTCACGCCTTCATCCCCTTTCAGAATTATTATAATGCCAAAGTGTACCTTGACACCGCCGTCTATCAGTTTGAGGAGGAGCGGGAATACGATGCTTCTTCATTTTACGCGGTTATCGCTTCCGTTGAAATTCGTACGACCCATATCATAGCGAAAGCGAGATACTGGCAGCAGAAGAAGCTCGAATCCGAAAGAGACTTAATGAAAGATATAGTCACAAACGGGTCGCGGCAGGCGCGGATACAACTCTCCCTCGCCGAATCGCAATTGCGGAAAAGCGGCGCTATTTACAGGGCCGTGCTCTTTGATTACAACACGTTCGCGTTCAATGACGAAACCTACCCCATCACCCCTTCAGGCCGCAACGACCTTGACCGGATAGCCAGGGTACTGCAATCGTATCCTCGCAGCACGGTGAAGATCATCGGACATTCGCGGATACAGGACGAGGGAAATAAAAAATCGCTGCAAAAAGCGCAGAAGGCCGCGGCGTATCTCTCTGAAAGCAAGGGCATAAGCGCCAGAAGAATAACCTCGAGCGGGGCCGGAAATCAATATCCGCTGGAGATGGACAAAAATATAGTCGGCATAGACCGGATTGAGATAGAAATTTCAGGCATTTATTGATCGGGTCAGTCTATGTCGAGTAAGACCAGCCGGGGCCTGACCTTCCCATTGAATTCGTTGTTTTCCAGCCTGTAGACGATATCAACCGTCCCTTTCGCCGCGCGCTGTTCCATCTCGTCCGCGCCGTTCCACATTATCGCTTCTATCGAGTTCCCGTTGCCGATGCAATACTTCCCGTGCTGTTTATCCGATCCGAAGCGAAGGAACTCATCGACGCGAATGTTTCTGGAAAGAAAAACCGGCTCCTCGTTCATCTGACCGAACGGATGGAGTACGGACAGATCCTTCACGAATTTGACCGTTATTTCATCGATGAAAAGCTCCGCGTCAATCGGCAGTTCAGATGTCGCAGAAAAGGCGTATCCGACCGCCTCATTAATGACTTTTTCGATCTCATCCAGCTTATGCCGCGCGGCGGTGAAGCCGAACGCCTGCGCGTGCCCTCCGATCTTTTCAAAAAGGTGTGCGTGCGCTTCGAGACAGGAGAAAAAATTGAATGAACCGTGCACGCGGGCTGACCCTTTTGCGAGATCGGGGTCTTTCAGCGATACGACGACAACGGGTTTGTTGACGTAATCGGCGAGGCGGTTTGCCAGGAGGCCGGCGAGGCCTTCCTCGACCTCTTCGGATCGGATAAAGAGGAGGTTGTTGGAACTGATCGTTCCTTCGGTCAGATGCCTGACGATGTCTGAATAGAGCTCGGTGACGCGGTTTTTCCTTCTTTCGTTTATCGCGCGAATCTCAACGAATTTTTTATGGACGTCAATCGCATCTGCTTCAACGAGGAAATCCGCGGTGAGCGTGGTATTGCCGAAGCGCGCCGGGGAGTTGAGCATCGGAGCGATATACCAGCCGACCGTTTTCGAAGTGACATCTTTTTTATCAACGAGGAGCGAGAGCCCGGGATGGTCGGTGCCGTGAAGCGATTTTATGCCGTGATGAACGAGCGTGCGGGTCTCTCCCGTCACAGGAACGATATCTGCGATGGAGCCGAGCGATACAAGCCCGAGTACCTTATCGAAGAACCTCTTGAGCTTTTTCGAATTTTTGAACTGTAGCGCAGAGAACGCTGACACAAGGCGGTCGAGGGTATCCGGATATACCGCTTTGAAGCATGCAGGGCTTTCACTGATGATCGCGGTGATCTCGCCCGTGCAATCATATATCCGCTCGCGCGAAAATGTTCGAAGCGACGTTTTTAGCGTGTTGCCGGTATCGTAAAGAATGATCGCGTCATCGGGGGAGATTTTTTCTTCAACTGTCCTGATATCCGCGTTAATGATGCGATCTTCTACGATCCCGTTTCTGATAAAAAGAAGCGATATGCCGGAATCGTCACCGGTGATGACCGTAAAACGCCGGTTATAGCTGGGGATAAAGCTATACAGCACCGCCTGGCAGAGCTTGCAGGTGACGCCGACCCCCGCCAGCTCCCGATACGGATAAGGGCACCCATCCTGCTTCGGATTCACGATAATTGAATCCGGAACGGCGCGGTCCGGTTCGTGATGGTCGCAGACGATCACTTCAATGCCCTTCCCCGCGGCATAGCCGATCTCGTTGACGTCACGTATCCCGCAGTCCAGCGTTATGAGGAGCGATACGCCGGCTTCGGCGAACTCATCGATGACGGAATTGGTCAGTCCATACTGCTCGCTGTCGCGGGGAAAGCGGTAAATGTAACGCGGAGCTGGATCGATATCAAGGCCGCGGAAAAGCGTGACCAGTACCGCAAGCGATGTCAGACCGTCAAGATCTGAATCGGAGAAAACGCCGATAAGCTCACCACGGGCGAGCGCGCTCCGGATCCGGCCGACCGCAGCATGCATCCCTTTCATGAGAAAGGGGCTTGGTATCATCGACAGTTCGGGATAGATGAACCGGTATGCCTGGTCGGGAGAAAGTATCCCCCGGCCATACAGTATCTCGGCAAGAGACCTGCTGATGCCCAGCACGGCCATAAGTTCTCTTACCACTGAAGGGTCGGCGGTTTTATGATTCCAGTGTTCTTTCATAGCAGAAAAGGAAAATCGAATGATACTGTGTAAAGGTATTGTCAGGATATAGATTTTTTCGCGAGATAATCCGCTTTATCATTCAGGTTACGGGTCACATGTTCGATTTTGAAATTGCCGATCTTTGATTTCAGCGCCATTACTTCCTCGAAAAGGCCCCGTATATTATCGTTTTTCACTTTATATTCGCCCGTTATCTGCTTGACCACGAGCTCGGAGTCGGTGCGTATTTTTAACGCTCTCGTTTTGAAGTAGAGGGCGATTTTAAGCGCGCGGATCACCGCAGAGTACTCGGCGAAGTTGTTTGTCTGGCTGCCGATGAAGTGAGAGACTTTTCCCACCTGCCTGTCGTCGTGATCAAAAATGACAAGTCCGATGCCAGCCGGCCCAGGGTTGCCGCTCGACGCCCCATCGGTATAGATCACAAGCGAAGATTCGAGCGGAACCGCGCTGAGTTCCGCGCCCTCGAAAATGTCATCTTTATCCTCAATACTCTTCTGGCGTTTAATAATGACTTTTTTGCGCGCCCGCTCCTTATCGGTGCTTATAACAATATCCCTTGCTTCTTGAATTATTTTATATACTTCTTCAACATTGATTCCTGCCATTTCGGCGATCTTTTCGGAGCTCTTGCCTTCGGAAAGGAGCTTCAGGACGCGTTCGACGCTCAGTAACATGAATATATTCCATCCTTATAAATTAGTGCGAAAAGGGTTCGTATGCGGCATGATAACCGTGAGACTATACATAGGTGACATGATACTATGAGAATTGACAAAAAATACCGGCTATGAACCGCATTCGATGTCAGGGGAATCCCGCATTTACGTCAACTTTTTATAAATAAATCTGCCGCAGTTTGTACAGTTAAATATCTTTTCATTTTTAGCCACTTCGAGGGCAATCTGGACCGGTACTTCAAAATGGCATCCGCTGCAGTTGTTGCCCTCAAGGGGTACGAGCGCCCTGCCGTCCTTCGATCCTGAGAGTTTTTTGAATTTCGACTGGTATTCCCTGGCAAGCCCTTCCATCTCTCTGTTAAATGCCGATTCGGTTTGCGCGGCGGATCGCTCCTGCTCTTCTATGACCGCCTTCAGTGACGTGATATCCTTTTCGGATTGCGCCTGCATCTGTTGAATCTCGCCTTTTACAGCCCCCAGGGATTCCTCTTTTCCGGAGAGCTCATCCATACGGTTGATAAGCTCTTCTTCAAGCCTGTTCTTTTCCTGAACAAGCGTTTCGAGCTCATGTTCCACGGCATTGAGCTCCTTTTCTGTTTTGACGGCAAGCTTGCGGCTTTCGAGCTTTGCGATCTGCTGCTCCTTTGCGTTAAGATCGACCTCATGATCGCGGATATAACTCTTCAGCTTCCGTATCGATTCCGCCAGCTCTTCGGAAGTTCTGGCCTTCTCGGCAAGGCGGTTTTTCCAGTAGGTGATGGCGTTGCCGGCCCTGTCGATCTCCTGCTTCGCGCTGAGCAGTTTATCCCAGTGGCGCTGGAGTTCTATCATCACCAGAATGTCTTTGTTCATGTGGCCGCTCTGCCTCTCCGGTTTAGATTATTGGTTTTTCATCTGCTGGAGCGTGTTTTTAAGCCTGTTCAGCTCCTCGCCGTATTTGCCCCACTCTCCCTGCCTCTGGTATCGCTCGGCCTGAAGCAGGTACTGGTAGGCGCGCGCCGCATATTCCCTGAGATCGCCCTTCTCTCCCTGGGTAAAAATCGGCCTGCCGGTAACAGCGCCCTCGGAAAAGAGCCGTTCGATCGAAAGCTCCAGATTTTCCTCCATGACGATCCTGTCGCCGAAAGCAACGGTAACGCGGCGGAGTTCGGGCATCTCACTTGACTCGGCTTTCAGATAAAGCGGTTCGACGAAAAGAAGGGATTCTTCTATGGGAACTACAAGCATGTTGCCTCTTATCACATTTGAGCCTTTCTGGTTCCAGAGAGTGAGCTGCTTTGATATCTCCGGGTCCTGGTTGATCCTCGCCTCGACCTGCATGGGACCGTAGCTCAACTTGTCCTTCGGCAGCGTATACAGCATCAGATCTCCGTAGTTCGGCTGATCGCATTTCGCCGCCAGAAATGCAACCATATTATCTCTTGTCCGGGGAGTAAACGGCAAAAAGAGGATAAATTCCCCCTGGCTCTCCTTGGGGAGCCTGGTGACGAAATAGTAGCTGTGCATGCGCTCTTCGGCGTTTTCGTATATCTGCTTGGGAATATCCCACGCGTCCTCGTTGTTGTAAAACACATTCACGTCGCGCATGTGATACCTCAGGAGCAGGCGCGACTGGATGTTGAAAAGGTCTTCAGGATAACGGATATGGGCCAGCAGATCGCGTGGCATATCAGAAAGCTTTTTAAACAGGCCCCGGAAGATGCCTGCGTAGGTTTTTATGATCGGATCGTTTTCGTCGATGATGTAGTAATCGATTGAGCCGTCATAGGCGTCTATCACGACTTTGACGGAGTTGCGGATATAGTTGATGCGCCGGCCGTCATCAACGCTGATCGGAGTGGAATACGGGAAATTCTCGGTCGTCGTATAAGCGTCGATGATCCAGTACAGCCTCCCGCCCGATATGACAAGATACGGGTCGCGGTCAAAATCGAGGAACGGGGCGAGCGTACGCGCCATTTCCATGATATTGCGGCGGAATAATATCCGGCTGTCTTTTGTGATATTGCCCGATATGAGTATGTTGATATTGTTGTTTGAAATGGCGAACAGGAGTCGCTTGAAGAACGAATCGATTTTCGCACCGCCCTTTCCGGCGTACCTGGTATATTTGTTCTGGTCGCCGTGGGGATAGTCGAACTCGCCGGGCTGTATGGATGTGTTTACAACCACATACGGGTTTTCATGTTCACCGTAATAAATTTCCGGTCGCGTAAGCTCGACGGGAACTTTGACCTTTGGAGGTATATCGTAGATGAGCATTTCGGGCATGCCCTGCGGCGTGATTTTATCCACCCTGCTCAATACGACGCCGTAGCCGTGGGTATAGATGAGGTGCTGGTTGACCCACGACTGGCTGACCCTGCCCATGTTTTTAAGCGAAAACTCGCGGGCGGAAAGATTTACGGCTATTTTTCTTCCGTCGATGGTATAGCGGTCAACGTCAACATCGTTAAAATAGTAATATGGCTTGAGCTCCTGTATCTGTTTGTACGTGCTTTTCAGGGGGCGCCAGTCCCAGAGCCGGATATTTTCCAGGGTGTTTTTGTTGCGGATAATGTCCTGATACGTGAGCGCCATATTGTTGCTGAACGGCGCCTCCTTCACCCTTTCAATGTCGTACGCTTTCCTTGTAAAATGGATATTGTTGAGGATGAAAGGCCTCTCCTTGTCCAGTTCATTGGGCTCCACGATAAATCGCTGCTGCACTGCCGGATAGATCGTCCCGAGGATAAAATAGGTGGGAATCAGGGTCAGAAGCACCAGCACCGGAAGCCTGAAACTCCGCTTGAAGATATTGAACAGCAGAAGTCCTGCGGCGATGAAGGATATCACCATGCAGACGTTGTACATGAGAAGCTTTGCGTGCACATCGGTATAGCCGGCGCCGAAGAACTTCCCCCGGTCGGCGAACAGCAGCTGATACGCCGATACCCTGTAGCTGATGCCGTAGATAAGCACGATGATCGCGGTCAGTGTCGAAAGGTGCGCGCGAGCGAAGAGCGAAAGTTCGATTGAGCCGTTCCGGAGCGTAATGCCCGCGTTCAGGAAATGAAAGACGAGCGAGAAGATCGTGATAATGATCAGCGACCAGGAAATCCAGTGGATGAGGAATTCGTAGAACGGGAGCGAAAACACGTAAAAACCGGCGTCGAGGTTGAAGACAGGGTCGTGCGGAAATCCGGCAAAAGGCACCGAATGTTTCCACATCAGGTATTCCTTCCAGTACGCGCCGGCGCCCAGTCCCATGATAATGCCGACGGCGATGACACCCGCGGTAAGGATAATCAGCAGCGCGCGGCGCGGCGTTCCCAGATAGGGAATGCGCATGCGGTCAAGGATGTTGCTGGTGAATATCCTTCCCTTGCCGGCAAGCAGCCGTATCAGCAGGAAGTTCAGGAAGAAAAGCCCGATAAAGAATACCGTGAACAGTGTCTGGACGTTGAACCTGGTCATGAAGAGGGTCCAGAAGGTATCGATCTGCCCGTAGATCCGGAACCATTCATAATCGACGAAAAAACCTGCCATGTTCTGAATGATGAAGTAGACGGCGATGAAAAGAATGACGCCGAAAATAATTCTTTTATTCATGGTGAAACCTCCGGAGTTCATATTTGAACCTTTATTCGGCCGGTCTCGGAATATCAGAACGCGGTCAGCGCGGCGCGGATAAAGCTCGTGATCGGGGCCTGTTCGCGCGTATCTTCGATTGCGTCCCTCAGTTCTTTTATGAGACCGTCTGTATTTTCATGCACGCGATTGTCGTTGATGAGCCTGCCCAGCGTGCCCTTCCCCTCGTCGATCTTTTGGGTTATGCTTTTAATGTTGCTGATCGTCTGATACACGTTCGCGCGGTTTTCCTGAATGAATTCCGCGAGCAGGGAAAGCGGATCATCCAGCGAGCGCCCGGGGAGGTTCTGCCTATCGTACACTTCAGCATAGGTGCGGTTGCCGTCAGCCGCCTTGCCGGGATATATGCTCACGTACCTTCCGCCGAGCGCGCTTTCGCTCTTTATTTTGATCTCGTAGTTTTCATAGAGCCTGAAGCGCCTTGTCATTTTCAGGGACACGAGAACCATCCCGCTGTCGTCTATGAGGCTGATCGTATCGACTTTACCGGCAAGAACCCCGTTGATTTTCACGCGGTCGCTTACGGACAGCCCCTCGACGTTGGGGAATATCGCCGTGACCGTGTACTCCTCTTCGGCCTTCCATATCTGCCCGGTCATGATGATGGTATAGTAACCGAGAACTGACAGGGCGATAAAGAACAATATTCCGACTGCTATTTCTTTCTTCATTCCTTTGATACGTGTCCTGTTTTCGTCGGCGAGATATGCAGTCGCCGTTCCATGTCTCCTGTTCGCGCCCCCGTAATGAAGTGAACAGGAAGAAGGTGAATTAATCAAACAATTTTTATCGCGTGTCAAAATTTCTGAAATGAGATCGTGAATACAAGGGGGATATTATTTCGCTGATCGACCGAAACACGTCAGAATCAGGCGATCTCAATCGGGCCGGCAAGACTGCCGTTGATGAACTGCTGGACAATAGGGTTTTCGCTGGTGCGTATCTTGTCGGGCGTATCGCACTGGATGATCTCTCCTTTGTAGAGCATCGCGATCCTGTCGGCGATTTCGTAGGCGCTCGACATGTCGTGAGTGACGACGACGGAGGTGACGCCGAATTCCCGCTGCATCTGTTTGATCATCTCATTGATGAGGCTTGACATCACCGGATCGAGGCCCGACGTCGGCTCGTCGTAGAGGATGATCTCGGGATTGCGCGCGAGCACACGCGCGAGGCTGACGCGCTTTTTCATTCCGCCGCTGATGTCGGAAGGCATTTTGTCTCTCGCGTCCAAAAGCTGAAGAATTTTCAGTTTTTCGGTGACGATTTCCTCGATTTTCTCTTTAGGGTACAGCCGGTTCTCCACAAGCGGAAGCGCGACGTTCTCCCCGACCGTCATCCAGTTTATCAGCGCGCCGGACTGGAACACGATTCCCATTTTTTCGCGCAACGCGCTTTTAACCCGCGAGTTGGCGCCGTTCATGCGGACATCGTCGACAATCACATCACCGTCGTCGGGATCGATGAGTCCCGCTATGTGGCGCAGCGTCACGGTTTTTCCCGTACCTGACTGCCCGATTATGACGAAGGTTTCCCCTTTGCGGATATAGGTGGATATGCCTTTCAGCACGGCGCGCGATTCGAATGACTTATGGACTTTCCTCAATTCGATCATAACTGTTTTCCATAAAAGATAGATGTAATGATATATCCGATAACGAGCACCATCAGGAACGATATGATGACCGAGGATCTCGTCGCGCGCCCCACGCCGAGTGCGCCATTTTGCGCGCGAAGCCCCTGGGCGCAGCTCACTCCCGATATGATGATGCCGAAAACAATCGCCTTGAAAAGCCCCACATAGGTCGCCTTGAATTTGAGCGAATCGAGCACGTGAGCGTAGTAAACATCATAGGGCACCTGGAGCTGGTATTTCGCGACAATGGCGCCGCCGAGCGTGCCGAGCACGTTGGTATAGATCGTCATCACCGGCAGCATGATCGAGAGCGCAACCACGCGCGGCATGACGAGAAATTTTATCGGGCTGATGGACATCATTTCGAGCGCGTCGATCTCCTCTGAGACCTGCATGGTCCCGATCTCGGCGGCCATGGCCGAGCCGACGGACGCGGTGAGGATGATGGCGGTCATGAAAGGTCCCATTTCACGGGTCATCGTGGCGATGACCAGGTTGCCGACCAGTGCCTCCTGCTGGTAAACGGCGAATTCTATCCCTGCCTGGAGCGCGAGGATCATTCCGGTAAAGAGCGCCACGATGGAACAGACGAGAAGGCTCTTCACGCCGGCGATGTACATCTGCTTGGCGATCTCGTGGCGCTTTCCGAAGGCGTTCTTGAGATAAAACGCGGTCTCGAAGAGCAGGATCAGCGTGTATCCTGTATCCCTGAGGACAAGCATGATATTCGAGCCGACATTGTCGAATATGCCGAGCAGCCAGTTCCTGATAGTTCCTCCCATCAGAAGCACCTCGATGTAAACAGCGTCACGTTCCGGTCGGGCGGCATTTCGATATTCGCTCCCGCCAGGCAGACGCGGTTATAATAGTTTTCATAACTACCGGAAAGCGGTAATCCTGATACGTCACTGTCACACGCAAGATCGGTCGCGTCGCCTTCCCCGATCCTGAACGGTATCCAGAAGAGTTTAAGGTACGCGCCATCCCTGTTAAGCGCGTAGGAAAACATTGACAGCAGAAACGAGATTTCCCGTATCCTGTTGTTCGATTCCGCGTAGCTGAACAGTAACGGGACCTGTATCTGGAGGTAGTCGTTTCCCCAGCGCTGGTAGTAGAGGCGCAGCAGTAGGCCCAGCCTGCACTCTCCGGTCGCGAAGCGCCGGTATTCGAAAAGCGTCCAGAACGGCTGGTAGAGGCGCTCGTAGCCTTCGGGATCGCGAAACGGAAGCAGCGAGAGCATGTTGAACGAGGAGTTGCCGCGATCGTCGTATTCGTACTGGAAGAGCGGCCAGATCTTGAAATAGCGCCAGTGCGTTCCGTAGACGGGGCTCGGCGCGGCGATATAATCGCGCTTGAAATACCAGATTATGATGAAATTGAAGTAGTATTCGGACGTGAAGTTCCTTGAGAATGTCCTGAGCTCAAAGTAGAGCGGCGTAATGAAAAAGGTTTCACGGTCACGCGTGCGATACGTCCCGAAAAACGGGAAGTATATCCTTTTATACACGAACGGGTTCAGCGAATCCTGTACCTGCACAAGCGGCCAGGGGAAATTCAGCTCGAATCCGCCCGCCTTCGTATTGTATCCCCATGAAAAGAAAGGCCACAGGAGCGTGCTCGATCCTGTCGTGCCGCTGCGGCTCCAGCGCCTCCCGAAAAACGGGACCGCGAAGAAGGTCGTCTGTTCATCGTTCTTCTCGAATACCCTCTGGTAATTGAAGAGGAGCAGCCATGAATAGTTATCGTAGTATCCGAGCTTCCGGTTATGCGCGTAAAACGGAAGGATGCGGAAGTCGTCGCGATCGGGGCTTCGCCCCCGCTGAATGAGCGGCCAGAGAATGCCCCACGCATGATAATCACCATAGCCGTATTCGACGTAGAGCGGAATGAGGGAGATGAACAGCACCGCGAGCGTTATCCAGTTCGGCGGAAACACGGGCGGGTAATAATAGAACAGAAGAACGCCGGGAAACAGGAACACGCTGATTTTCTCCTGGCCGAGCTTCCCTCTCACGGTGCCGCCGAACGGCCAGAGAAGAAAGTAGCGGTCACGCGAGTCGATGGAATCTCCGTAAAAAAGGAACGGGAAAAAGCCGAAATCGTAATCGTTAACACCGTTGGGGTGCGTATAATCGGCCGCGCCCATCAGTCCGAAGAGCGAGTGCCATTCGTTGCGCCGGGGGGCTTTATAGTCCCAGTAGACCAGCGGCATGAGGGAAGCAGAAAAGCTGCGCTTCTTTGCCGGCTCAGAGGTGCGCATGTAAAACGGGCGAAAAGGGACGAAGATGTCCTGGCGTGCCGTGTGCTCCCGTTCGTAGAACAGCCACCACCAGTTGTAGTCGCGCAGTCCTTCTGCGAAGAGCTCATGGGTGGTGGAAAGGACCAGCAGAAGCGATAGAATGATAATGTGGGATTTTGCTTTCATTTCTCTTTACAAAAGCGTTTCATGCAATGGAATTGCGGATCTGATCGATCATTGCGGCGAGCTTTTTCCTGTTCTCCGGTGATATGATGGAAAATTCAAGTCCGCCTTTCATAAGCGCCGTATCGCCCGTGCGCTGGACCGCGTTCCATGCGAGCCTCGTTTCGGCTATGATCCTGTCATCACCTGAAATGAGTGTTATGAAAAGGGTTTCCTGCTGGCGGATAGAAGAAGCGCGATCTTCAGGTATATCGTGAATGGCAAAGCCGATCCCGACAAGGCTCATGTCGATGACGGAGCACCGCACGGGAGTATCGAGCTGGATATCAAGCGCGATGTCGCTCAGTGAATAGCTTCCACGGACGATACCGGCAATATTGTAACGGGTGCTTTTCCTCTGTTCCATGCGTTTCCCGGTCTTCCTGATCTTTAAACTAAACAGATTACCACAGATACTGCTTCGTCAACCAGATAATCAATGCGATCAAAACATGAGCCTTACCAGGTACGGCTGATATTCCAGCGGATTGATATAAATCGCGAAAATCGAATCATCCTCCGCGTAAACCTGTTTTCCTGAATAATAGAACTGCATTCTGGCGGCCGAACCTTCGGGCAGACGCGGCATTTCGTACACCACACGCTTCTCCATCCGGTCGATCGCGTCGAAGTCGCGGAACGTTGCCATCACGAGCTTCCCGGTCCATGTCTGGCAGTAGAGGATCACGTAGCGCTTCAGCCGTTCGTTATACGCGATCGAGCATTCTCCCATCACATCTCCGAGCAGCGGCGACGCCTGCCTGACATCCTTTGTCCAGGCTCCTCCCGGCGCGAGGAATTCGTAGGCGCTTCCTTTCTCAACCTCGCTTTCCCTGACACGGGTTATTTTTATGGGGGATACGAGACCGCCCGCGCCGTACTGCCCCACTGAGTAGAGATATCCGTCTCTGCGGATTACGCAGGCGCCGAACGCGGGAGAATCGTCGCGGAAAATGTCAGGCAGCCTGCGGAACGATACATCATTTCCCACGGCCCACCCGGCAGGCACGTCCCACCGCGAGAGGCCGACGCCGCGGATACGGAACGCGCCGATTGTTTTCGGATCGGTGATCTCGACGCGGAGATAATAGACGTACACGCGATCATCCATCCGTATCCCGTCGAGCGCCCAGAGGCGCGTTACGCGCGGGTCTTCGCCTTTTCTGTACGGAATGAATTCGGCGACACTGCCGTCGCGCGTGTAAAACCTGAAATCGAGGGAGGTAATTGACGCCGCGGTGAGCTTTCCGGTGAAGGCGAGCGAATTGGAGAGCATCCCCTTTATGTCGGCCCTGTCGGTGAAGGTCGCCGACACCGAAACATCGCCTTTCCATCCTCCCAGGATCGTATCCCCGAATGTCCACATTGTCGTCGTGTCGTCGAACTCAATGGGCGATACCCCGTCCTGTCCGAGCACGTACTGTTTTCTCGTTTCGCCGAAAAGGCCCAGTGGCGTGGCTGACTGGCGGGCACACGAAACGCACAGCACGGCACAGAGCATGGAAGCGATACATATATTGAAGCAGTGAATCGGGCGGAGAAGCTTAAAGCGCATTGAAGACCTCTTTTGTCGAATGAACGCTGACAACAGATAATCATATCATACGATATGCTACATGATTGTGCGCGATTTTACAAGAATTAAAATTGCGGTTTCGCGGCATATCGCAAAATTCATTGACTTCCGGTCCGAGCGGACTATACTATTAATATATGGAGGGATTATGCCGATACTATATATCAGAGGTCCTGTCTTATAATGAAAAGCCGAATTACCCTGTTTGCGATGGTGCTGTGCCTCTGTGCGCTCATGCCTTTACGAGTCCTGTTTCCGCAGCAGCAGGATGCGCGTAAAGACGATTCCTTCAAAAAAGCCCAGCGCTATTTCTATGAGCGCAAATTCGAAATGGCAGAACTCCTGCTCCAGGAAACGCTCAAGCAGAACCCTGAAAACATGCTCGCGTACGCTTACCTGGGAGATATTTTCCTCAACAAGAAGAATTACGACGCGGCGCTCAGCCTGTATAAGAAAGGGCTCGATCTAGATCCGTCGAACGCGGAAAACTACTTCAGGGTGGGACAGATTTATTATTATAAGAAGATTCCGAACCTCGCTATAGAAAATTTCCAGAAGTCGATGGAGATCAATAAAAACATAAAATTCGCGAATTACCATATAGGCCTCACCTATCTCATGCTGCTCAGGGACAAGGATAACACCATAAAAAGCTGGGAGAACTATCTGCGCATCGCGCCCGAGGACCCCCAGTATGAAAAGATCCGCAGGGTCGTCGAGCTCCTCAGGGACCCCAATTTCATCATTCCCCCGGTTGACAGCGATATCTCCATAGAAGAAGCGCTGCATCTGGGAGGCGCCGTGCTGAAAAACGAAGACCATGACGCCAAGCAGCAGAAAGCCGGCCATGAGCAGAGAAAAACCAAGACGAATATCGAAGACGTGGGTCGGGACGACGAAATGTAGGAGGATATGATGGCTTATTACAGCGACAGGGAGCGGAATATCAAATACGGAATAATCGCGGCATTGCTGATAGCGGTTCTGGCGGGAGGTTATTTTACCGTAAAGCATTTTACCGGGTCCGATGACGTCCCTGATCTGCGGCTCAGGCAGATCGCCCTCTATGAACAGCTGCTGGCTACAGACCCGAATAATATCGACACCATCCTGAATATTGCCGGCCTGTACAAAGCAATGGGTGACTTTGACAGGGCAATCGACTATTACGGCCGCGCGCTCAGGGTCGATCCGAACAATTATCAGGCGCTTAACGAACTCGGCCATACTTATGCCCTGCGCGGCGATTATGAAAATGCCATCCGAACCTTCATGCGGGCGAAGCAGCTCCGCCCCAACCTCCCCCGCGCCTACAACAGGCTTGGCAATGTCTATGACTCAAAGGATGAGGAGCACAGGGCGCTGGCCGAGTACCTGATCGCCAAAAAGGTTGCGCCGAAAGATCAGGAAAGTTATCTGAATATTGCGAACCAGCGTTTTAAGAAGAACAATGCGAAGGGAGCGCTGGATATACTGGCTGAAGGACTGAAGGCAAATCCGAAAGATCCGGAAGGGTTCTATAACGTTGGAATGATTCACTTTCGTGCGCAGGAATATCCGAAAGCTATTGATAACTTCAACAAGGCGATCGCGATCAATCCTTCCCGGTCGAAGTATCACCGCGGCGTCGGCGAATCGAACCTCAAAATCGACCAGGTTGGCCCAGCTATCAGTTCGTTTAAAAAAGCGCTGGACGTTGACGCGACCGATGCGATGTCCGCCGAGCGGCTTGGTGATATTTACGCACGACAGGCAGATTATCAGAATGCGGTCGATTATTACCGGAAAGCATTGAATTACAACGGCAGGGACGCCAACCTGCGAAACAAATACCAGCAGGCCCTTGCGATGCTCAGGAGAAACGAGCGCGATCGCGGCAGGGACAACGCGGCGCGGGTGGCGGGTGTCCAGACCCAGACGCGGGAAGTCGGCAAGGATATAGAAAAAGACCGTGGATCGGAGGACCTGTCCGACGCCTCCCAGACCGGGGCAAAATCGGTACAATCAAGAAACACGAACCAGTCGCCCGAAGCGATCAGATGGCGTGAACTCGGCGATCGATACCGCTCACAGAACCAGTATGACGAAGCGGTGAAGGCGTATCGCAAAGCGGTGGAAGTTGACTCAAATGACGACCATTCATACTACTGGCTTGGCAGGATATATTACCACAACCGGCTGGACGGCGAGGCGGAGAAATCCTTCAAGAACTCTCTTCTCGCAAATCCGCGCAGGTCCGACGCTCATTACAGGCTGGGGCTTCTCCAGTATCAGGCGGGGCGGCTCAATGAGGCAACCACGGCGTTCTCAAAAGCGATCAGCATTCAACCGCAATTCGCCAAAGCCTATTATTCCCGCGGTGTTGCGTTTTACAAAATGAAGGACTCCGGCAGGGCGATCACCGACCTTAAAAAAGCGATCGAACAGGAGCCCGATATGGCAAAAGCCCATTACAATCTCGGGAATATCTATCTGCAGAGCAAGAACTACGGTACGGCGCTCCAGTATTTCACAAAGGACAGGGACCTTCGTCCGAATAATCCCGACACCTACTTCAGGCTTGCGGAGACCTATGACGCGATGAATTCCACAAACAACGCTATTCAGTTTTATAATAAGACATTACAGCTGAATCCGAATTATCATCTCGCGCTCTTCAATCTGGGGCTTCTGTTTTCAAAACAGAAAGAATATGATAAAGCGATCGGCAAGTTCAATGAAGTGCTCAACATGAAAGCGAACGATTATCCGACCCTTTACGAACTTGGAAACGCGTATTCCAGCCTTGGCAACGACAATAAGGCGATAGAGTATTATAAACAGGCGATATCGGTAAACCCACGTGACCCGAGGGCAAGCATAAATCTCGGTAACGTATATTCGAAAAACCAGCTTTTCGATAAGGCAATAGACCAGTATAGGAACGCGACTGAAAACGATCCGAAATCTTTTGATGCGCATTTCAATCTTGCCGAAGCGTACCGGAAATCAAGGAATTACGATAACTCGATCGAAGAGTACAAGGTTGCAATCGACCTGAAACCCCTGGACGCAAAGGCCCATTTCTTCCTGGGAATGTCGTATCGCGACAAAGGCAATTATGTGGAATCTGCACGTTCGTTTGAGCGTTCGCTCCAGCTCAACGGCGGAATGGCTGAAGCGCATGAGGAACTTGGTATGCTGTATTACAGGAAGCTGAACAGCAACGAGAGGGCGGTCCAGCACTTTGAAAAGCTTCTGTCAATGAGGCCCAGTCATCCAAATGCCGATAAAATCCACAACATAATAAATTTGATTAAAAAATAGTATTTCATGGTAAAAGAGTTTACAGGAAATACGGATGAATGAACATGGAAATGTCATGCGATTTCACTACATAAAGTACAACTCTATTGCGCTCTTTGTGGCTGTGTCTGCTTTTACGGTGTTGTCATGTGCAAGCGTGTCCCGGGAGCAGTGCCTACATGTGAGTGATTTTTCCACCGAAGGTTTTATTGATAACGGCCATTTCCAGGTTTTTGTTACCGGCATGCCGTCCCGCGAGAAAAAAACCCTCGTGGAGCGGCGCGAAAGCTCACTGGCTGATATTCCTGGAAAAATTAAAAGCAGATATGTAGGAAAAATTTCCGAATATATCAGCGCGGGCATAGAGCCTTCGACAAACGGCAGGAATAAAAAGGACGCGAAAGAAAAAACATCACCTGACGTACCGTCTGAGGTGGCGGCGCGGATTCAGCAGCTTATGGCGTATGACCGGGAGATAGCCATGCTTTATAACGAGGACGGATCGGTAACCGCGGTGCACAGGATGTGCCGGCCCGGGCTCAGGGATGAGATTCAGGGACTTCGCTCACAATATTTACCGTCAGAGGATGTATCAAAAAAACAATAGAAAATTTCTCGAAATCCTGGAGAATCTTATGAACCCTCACTCAAAAAACCTCGCCAGATTTATGCTGCCGTTACTTTTGGTTTTAATATTTATCATTTCAGGCGCATGTAAGAGAAATGTACGTGAAACGTGCCCGATAAATCCTCCCGATAATGGATTAAAAGAGATTTACAGCAAAGAAGGGTTTATTTCCAATGATCGTTTTCGGGTTGTGATTATTCAGCCTGTTGAAAAGGATATGACTGACAGAGAATTGATTTCTCAGACTGCGCGAAAACGCGCTCTGTTTGCGCTTAAGAATTATGTTTTATCGCAGAACGGGCGCATTACTCCCAACGTCGATGTGGCGCTGTTGAATATAGTCAACGATAACGGTAAATTGAACTTTCAGGAAAATGACGACAAATGCGCCACAAGAAAGGTTTTCTTTTATGATATTGAAAAACGAAACCTGAGGCAGCAGCTTAACGATATTGCTTCTCACCGTTAATGATGCTTGTTTTACAAACCGGATGAAATGTGATAGGCTACATTTTTAAATATAAATACATCAAGATTCTGTCTGTCTTCGTTGTATATGCTGCTGAACATAACCCCTACGCCATAGGTATCGTCTCCTGATTTATCGAAACGCACCACCATGGCAAGCGCTTCAAGGTTATCAAGTGATTTATCGATTGAAGAGAGATCGACTATGACCTTGATTATGCTGGAAATGCTGAATACTTCTCTGGATCTGAAATAGAACCCGCCACGGCTGATATTTAAGATCGTTCCTACGTAATCCATTTCCTCTGATTCCGTAGAATCGGAGTCTATCAGCCGCTCAACTACTTTCACCGGTATTTCTATGTTAAAGCGGAAATGCTTTCTGTTCTTGCTCCCTGATTGGCAGTATTTCTGATTCAGCCAGACATCGAAGCTCTGGTCGAACCACTCGGACATAGCCTGTTCAATAGTATGTTCCGGATTGGAGAGTATACAGCGGGAATAATACTCATCTATCTCCCTGCGGATATCGGCGGAAAGCTCATTGTATTTTATATGGGTTTGCATATCATGCAATTATATGACAGTTTAATAAAATCCGCAAATTCAATCAACCATCGAACACATGCTACATAAGATATAATATTTTTCAATAAAAAAGAATTATTTTGCTGGAAATAATTCGATAAATAAAGTAACGGGAATTTGCTGATTCTAATTCCGATCATCCTAAAAAACATCCAGAAACTGAACCATGAGAACGATAACCTGCGCTCTTACTGCACTTTTACTGATTTCCGTAACAGCGGCATACGCGGATGTAACCGAATCCCTTAGAAATGATCAGCCGAAATCGATACAATCGATTCTCCAGAAAGAGAAAGACGCCAGGAAAAACAGTGAGATAGTCAGGCTTGTCAATAAGCTGGATGATATGTACGCCGACCTGTACGGTAAGCTGAAAAACGGCGGGAAACTGACTGTATATATCGACCCTGCTCACGGAAAGATCAACGGTACCTGGCGGGGGTTGCTTTCCGGGCGGTACTGCGTTAACGGCCTTCCTGAAGAATATTATTCAATCCTGTTACTCCGGGAGATCTATAAGCATCTATCCGCCAATAAATACATTAATATTGTAACTCCACCGGATCACCTGGCCGCGATGAAGGGTGAAAGCGACAGCTATAACGATGTTACATTCGTTGATTCCATCGGTCGCGCATTTAGCGTTAACGCGCAGGTAATTATAAGCGAGCATCTCAATAATGTCGGATCATACCTCAAGGCGTGCGGCCAGAGCAATATCCCCGGTATACATATTGTGAACGATTACAGAGGCAGAAGATATCTGACCGAAATCAGCGACATATATAAGGGTTTTCTGACGCTCTACAACCGGCTCGACGTTTCAGGATTTTCAAGGCATTACGCGTATCAGCTGAGGAACAGCCTGGTCGCAAAGGGGCTTACTCCCAATAACTGGGAACAGGGAGCGGTGGCGGATGACAGGTTCATCTACTTCGTGGATTTTCCTATCTCTCTCATCTATGAATCGGCATTCATATCAAATCCGGAGGACCTCGAGAAGATAACAAATCCCGAAACCAGGAAGGTAATCGCCAAGGCGCAGGCCGATACCATGATAGAAAGCTTCAGGGACGTTTTCGGGGTAGATATATCCGGCGATACGGTGAAAAAAGCGGATAAACTTGATGGACAGTTCAACCTTGCCCTGCTGAAGCTTTCACGGATCGCGCTGTATTATCTGAGGAGCGGGGACGCGAGATCTGCCTGCGGCGTTATCGATGGAATGGCAAAAGAGGCCTCTGACGCGAAGACGCGTGAATATATCCGCCCCTATCTCGAGATAAGAAACAGGGCCATCAGGGCGGAGCGGCTGTACGAAAGGGCATGCTCACTGGCGAACGCGAAGGTAAAGAATAAAAAAAGAAGAAACGCGAATGTGAGAAAAGCGATGTCGCTTCTGAGTAGCGCTCGAAACCTGACATGCTCGAAATATTATTATGCCGGATTATACATGAAATATATGAATCGTCACCGGCAGATAGAGTATCACGATCTTGCGATAGCTTCTGAAGGGAAAACGAACAGCACGTCAGACAATAATTCATCAAATACAGTTTCATCTCAGAAACAAATCGAGCGGATGGTTAATACCTTTACCGCCTGCGGATCCCCCGTGACGCGGCCTGTAATTATGGTTATTGAAAAAAATCAATCGCTTGATTCGGCAATAGAAAAAGCGCTTGCGCCTGATCAGAGGACGATGGAAAAACTGGTTCACTCGTTCTCGAACGCTTACCCGTTGCGGATCGAGAAGGCGATGAGAGCGTCAAAGCGGCAGAAAAAGGCGGTTAAAACCGTTTCAAGGTCGCGATCGAGGTTTGTGTTCGGAAACGGGATATACATCGTCAAGCTGGCGGGAGATCTGAGTGTCGAAAGCGCACAGAGGGTAAGAAGGGTGTACCTCGATCCCGGGCAGTACCAGAACCAGCAATACCTGAAAAACTCAAGCTTTGCGTATGTCGAGAAACAGAAATCCCTTTAAAGCAAACGAATGGAACGGGAAACCATACAATTTCTTCGGCGATAACCTCTGGAACAGTTACAACCGCAGGGTCTTAAAACTACCAATCAACGCGAACCTGGACTGCCCCAACCGAGACGGCACAGTCGGCAGTGACGGCTGCATCTTCTGTTCGGAAGAAGGGTCGGCCTCCCCAACCTGCTCTGCTTCCGAGGCGATACGCGGTCAGATGCGCAACGCCCGTGAAAGCTTCAAGCGCGCCGATGACCATACCCGCTACATTGCCTATTTCCAGGCTTTTTCAAATACATACGCTCCGGCGGAACGGCTCAGACAGCTGTATGACACCGCGCTTCTCGATGAGGACATTGTCGGGCTGATGATCGCCACAAGGCCGGATTGCGTGCCCGATGATGTGCTTGACCTTATCGCCTCGTACAGAAAGGATAACTTCGAATTGTGGCTCGAGCTGGGGATGCAGTCGATGCACGACCGTAGCCTTGCCTTCATGAAGCGCGGCCACACCCATGCGCAGACCCGTTCGGCAATTGTAAAGGCCGCCGAACGCGGGATAAAAGTATGTGCGCACCTGATACTTGGTGTGCCGGGCGAGACGTGGGAGGATATGATGCGCACCGCTGATGAGGTATCCGCCCTGCCGGTACAGGGCGTGAAGTTGCACCATCTGCATGTGATTAAGGGCACGGCGCTCGAATCCATGTATGAGAGGGGCGAGATACGACTGCTCTCATTCAGGGAGTATGTTTCGACGATCTGCGATTTTATCGAGCGGCTGCGGCCTGATATACAGATACATCGCCTGTCGGGCGATCAGAATGAGGAGAAACTTGTCGCGCCTGCCTGGGGAATGCATAAAGGAACGGTGCTGAAGGAAATCGAAGATGAGTTTCGAAAAAGGGGGACCTATCAGGGCTTTTTATATGACTGAAAGGATAAATAATTCTAAAAGAGGGGATATGGATATTCAATTGAGGCCTGATACCTACGCGCGGCATACCCTGGAGCGGTACACGGGTTCCAATGTTGCCGATTTCGGAAGCTATATTATTCTGGTGAACTTTCAGAGGTATATCGATTATTTCGCGGAAGTCACCGGAGCGGTCATCCATTCAGGATACTGGACCGTTGCGCACGATAAGAAGAACGATGTGTCGATGATCAACTTCGGTGTCGGCTCGCCCGCCGCGGGAATCATCACACACTGCCTTTCGTTCCTTGACAATATCCGCGGGGTGATCATGCTCGGGATGTGCGGCGGAATTGATGACGCGCTCGAGATCGGGGATATCCTTATCCCGACGGCGAGCGTGCGTGACGAGGGCACGAGCAAGCACTATCTTCCCCATGACGTCCCAGCGCTTCCGAATTTCTGGATAAACCGGATCAGCGAGCAGGTGATCCGAGGCGAGTTCGATATCGTCCCCAAATCGGGCATCATGCTGACCACGGATTACAGGATGTGGGAATTTGACGAGGATTTCATCAACTATATCCTCAAGCACCGGATAATCGCTATCGACATGGAAATCGCGACGCTTTTCTCCGTGGCCTACGCGTTTAACGTGCCCGTCGGGGCGATCATGCTCATCTCCGATCTTCCCCTAAGGAAAGGGGGGATAAAAAGCAAGGAAAGCGCAAAAGAGGTGTTCCAGAACCACACGGAGCGTCATATCAAAATCGGCCTCAAGGTGCTCGAAGAGGCGAAATCACGTATAGCGAAACAGACAACGTTCAGGTTGAAGAATGAGTGGTAGATAAAACGGAGGGGACCGTAAGCCGAATTCTGTTTATGCGGCTATCTATCTTGGATGCACGTTGCCGTGCACCTCTTTGCGATCTACCCGCGGCCTCAGGCGGACCACCCTCAAACGGCCGCTTACTTGATCTTGCACCGGGTGGGGTTTGCAATGCCGCCCGCCTCACGGCCGGCGCGGTGAGCTCTTACCTCCCCTTTTCACCCTTACCGCTGCGATCGCAGCGGCGGTATGCTTTCTGTTGTACTTTCCGTCGCCTCGCGGCGCCTGGACGTTATCCAGCACCCTGTCCTGCGGTGTTCGGACTTTCCTCACTGCCCGCGCGAACGCGGGCCCGCGCAGCCGCGTGGTCCCCTCCGTTTCGGTCAACGTACTGAATGTGCGCGGCGTCTTCAACCAGTTTTTTAGCCGGCTGTTTCGGTGGTATCAATTCCATACGCCATGAACCCCAACATGCTCGCCTGAATGATATATGCTTGACATCCGGATAAAAAACAATGCGATAGGAGCATGTCCGCTCAGAATAAAATAAACATCTGCCAGCCCGGGTTCAACGCCTCCTGCGGCCTTTGCTGCGGAAGCCATAACTATTCCGCGCAGCCCGAGGAGATTATGGCGCTCTTTGAAAAAAGGGCGCTTGTCTGGAGCGAGAAAGGCGTATCTATCAGACGCTCGATTGGGGATGGAGACGGTCCGATACGCGAGAGGAAATGCGATCTGCCGACGCTTCCGCGCCTCATCACGGATGCGACCCAGTGTCCTTTTCTTGCCTCACTTGTCAGATCTGACGGCCCCGTAATAGGCTGTCTGATATATCCTGAATCCGGATGTCATGATCTGCGATTGCAAAACTCATCAGACTTTACATGCAGATATTTCTCATGCTATGCGCGCGAGATCCTGACAGACGACGAGATCATCTTCGCGGCGCGCCTGATGGCGGACTGGTATTATTACAGTCTTTTCATAAACGATATACCCGTGCTGAAAGATGCGCGGGCGAAATTTAAAACGCCCGAAGCGGTTCCGCCGGACAAACGCCGTGAAATCATGAAGAGGCTTGAAATGTCACTCGTGGAACAAAACCTGCGATTCTAAGGACATGTATACCGGCAATGAACAAAAAGGAAAGAAGGGATCACATTGTACAGAGCGCGAAAGAGCTTTTCGTCGCCAGCGGTTTTCATAATACAAGCATCGCAGATATTATCGACCGCGCGAAAATTGCGAGGAGCACCTTCTATCAGCATTTTGAAAACAAGATGGATATATTCTCGCTGCTGGTTGATTCCTTTACCGATATACTGCTCCAGGCGATCCTCAATATCAATATCTCAAAGGCCGAAAAGCAGCGGGATCTGGCTGAAGAGATCAGGGCGATGACGGTCGTGCTCGTCCGGGCGATCGACGACAACAAGGATCTCGCCAGGCTTCTCATCACCGCGCCGCAGGGCCATGACACGAGTTTCGATAAAAAGATATCTGATTTTTACACACAGATCATTGCCGCAATCAACACCCTCCTTGTTGAGGGAATCGCCGGCGGTACAATAAAACCGCTCAATCCCGGTATTATATCCTTCACGATACTGGGGAATATCAAACAGGTGCTCATTCAGTGGCTGGTTTACGGCGATATAGGGGATATCTATTCCGTGCTCGATGATGTGATAAAATTCAATCTCTACGGGATAGCAAACCGTTAACAGGAATCAGACGTAAATACCGCGCCTGCGGAGAAGCGTTCGCCTGATTCGGTTCTTCGGATTCATGAGCGGCGAGAGCGCGCTCGGCGGCGCTTCGTCGACCATGAGCTGCCTTTTCTGAAATACCTGTACCGAGAGAGTTCCTTTCCCCGCAAGGCGTAAAAATTCCCACACCGCGCTCACGAACATGTCGCGCGGCAGAACGCCTTTTATTCGATGATATCCGGAGTCCCGCAATCCGTCGCGGATTATCGTCGCACAGCTCCGTGTGAAGAAATTGAAGTCACGGTATTTTTCCGGGTTGTGCGGATCGGGCGGCGTCGAATGGATGATCCTGAGCTGCTCTTTGTAATATGACGAAATGGATTTTGTCTCGATGCCTTCGATACGCGCGACATGGATCGTGCGCATAAAGCTCCTCCCGAATTTGTCGAAGTAGGGCCTTTCGGGATCGTCGATGTTGAACCTGTCGCTTTTCGGATCGGGGGCGAATTGCCCGAGCGCGGGTCGGAAGAAATATTCCTCCCCGGTGAGGATCTCACATTCGTTCAGAAGATGGGAGAAGTTGAATATTTCACCGTTGATGTTGGCGGCGATATGGCCGAAGGTTGATGCGGCATATTTTACGAGCCGTTCATTGTAGTAAAGTTCGATAAACGGCACCTTTGATCGTTCATGCCGTGGCCAGATCAGAACGATCGGCAGCCCGGAGATATAGTCGATCTGCGGTAGCTTCCTTGCGTTGACTCCGGTATCCGTCCAGTGACGGATATATCCCTCCCATATGCTCGCGTCGGCGAAATGTCGCCTCCCCCGGTCGTCAAGAATAAACGCGCTGTTATTTTCCCGGCGCAGTATTCCGGTTATCGTATCAATCAATTGCGGATGCCTCCCCTTTTACACGAAGGAGAAGAACTGCTCCCGTAGCGAACAGAACGGCCAGGCTGAGCACGCCGGCGCGCGGATTTCGTGTAACCTGGGAACCGATCGCAACAAGCAAGGGCCCCATGATCGCCGCGAATTTACCGATGATATTGTAGAAGCCGAAAAATTCAGCCGATTTCTGCGGAGGTATGATCTTGCTGAAAAACGAGCGGCTTATCGCCTGTATCCCCCCCTGGGAGGTGCCTACCAGTACCGCGAGGATCCAGTAGTGAAATTGCGTTTTCAGGAAGAACGCGAAAACGGTGATAAACAGATATACCGCGATTCCCGCAAGGAGCATTGACTTTCCTGAAAACTTTTCGGCGAGTTTGCCGTAAATGATCGCCGAAGGGAACGCGACGATCTGGACCACCATCAGTATTATGAGAAGATCGCGAGCGTTGATTCCCACATCGCGTCCGTAGGTTGCAGCCATGATAATGATTGTATCCACCCCGTCTATATAGAAAAAATACGCGATAAGGAAGAGAAAGACCTGCCGGTACCCCCGGATATTGCGCAGCGTTTCAACGACTCTCAGAAACGCGTTACGGATCGGGGATTTCTCGCGTTCAATGTAATGGACCTGTGAGACATTTTTCATGAACGGCATGGTGAAGACGAACCACCATACGGCGGTAATGACAAATGAGAGCCGTGTCGCGTCAACGGTGCTCTGGATGCCCGCGATCTGGGGTTTCAGGATGATCGCAATGCTGGCGATGAAAGGAATCGTGCTTCCGATGTAGCCCCACGCGAAGCCGTTGGCGGATACCCAGTCGCGTCGTTCCTCACCGGTCACATCGACAATGAACGAATCATAAAAGACATTGGCGCCCGCGAACCCGATGAATGAGAACATGTAAAAAAGAAGGCATTTGTGCCACTCTCCTTCATGCACCGCGGTGAGCATAAATGTGAATACCACGCCGAGGAGGAAGAAGAATGTCATCAATTTCTTTTTAAAGCCTTTATAATCGGCGATTGATCCGAGAAGCGGTGCGAGGGAAGCCACGGTGAGCGTCGCGATCGTATTTGCGTAACCCCAGTATGCCGTCGAAAGATAGCTGTCGACGCCCCTGGCCGCGACATCTTTAAAGTAGATCGGAAGAATGGCAGTGGTGATGGCCATCGAAAATGCCGAATTTGCCCAGTCGTACAGTATCCAGCTCCTCTCTGTTTTATTCATGGTCGCTCCTGTTGCGGCAGGTTTCACTTCGGAATGAAATAGTATAGAATGGATACAATTATTTCAAGCGTAATAATCACGAGTAACATGAAGGAGTAACGTCATATTATTCAGGATTATATGTTGAATATGATCTGACTCGGGAGGAGATAGCCTCCTTTCTGTTCCTGAAAGGGTATTTCAAAAAGATAGAAAGGAGGCTTGTGCGCGTCAAAAGGAACTCTTTACGGACGCTCCTCGACGGTGATAAAGAGGCTCAGCTTCGAACGGTTTCGCCAGACTTCGAAGCGAATCGTTTTGCCGATTTCAGCCTTTTCGATTGTCTGGATGAGATCGTTGTAGTCTTTAATATCACCGGCATCGGCTTTCTGGATTACATCACCCACACCAAGGCCTCCTTTTTCCGCGGGACTGCGTGGAACGATTGCCCCGACAAGGGCTCCTTCGTTTTTGCTGAGGCCGATCTGCCGGGCGTATTCCTCGGTAAGAGGAACGATCTGAACGCCGATATATCCGCGCCGAACTTTTTTATACTCCTTGAGCTGAGCAAGCACTATCTTTGCCTGGTTGACCGGTATCGCGAATCCAATCCCCATGTAGCCGCCGCTGTTGGAGTAAATCATCCTGTTGATCCCGATGACCTCGCCGTCTATGTTGATGAGAGGCCCGCCGGAGTTGCCAGGGTTGATTGACGCGTCTGTCTGAATGTGGCTCTGGGACCCTCCCATGAGGTCGAGGTCTTTTCGCCCGGTTGCGCTGACCACCCCGACAGTGAAGGTTTTATCCAGCCCGAACGGATTTCCGATCGCTATCGCCCAGTCGCCTACCCTGACATTGTCGGAGTTCCCGAGGAACACCGGCTTGAATTTGTCCCGCCCATGAATTTTCAGGAGCGCGATGTCGGTTCGTTCATCCGACCCGATGATCTTGGCTTCGTAGCTTTTGCCGTTTACTTTGACTGTTACCTTATCTACGTTCTGAACTACGTGGTGGTTAGTGCACACATAACCATCGTCTGAGAGGATGAAGCCTGTTCCGAGCCCCCTGCGCTTCTGAACCCTCGGCTGGCTCCGCTTCTGATAAGGAATGCCGAAGAATTCATTGAAGAACGGGTCGTCGAAGAACGGATTCTGCGGCAGTTTGACTTCCTGCTCGGTGCTTATCGAGACCACGCGCTCACTATAGAGGTCGCTGATTGTCCGGAAGGTCTTCTGGATTTCCCACGCTTTAGCCGCGTCAGGGCTTCCCTTGAGGGGCGACTCGGAGTCGCTCCCGAAAAGCGGCGGGATATCACGGATAAGGAAATTCGATCCGACGCCGATTATAATGCCGACAGCGACAAGGAGAACCGCAATCGAGAAACGCGATCTTGATTTCAGCATATTAAAACCTCCACATGATACGGGTCAAAGCTCTACGTGGATACGACAATTCATTATGTAATATAGTTACAGTAAATACGTGAAGTCAAAAGAATATCCAACGGTGAACCCCTCACATCAATGATTTAAAACAATACACTCCCCGGTTTGGTGTGATCCTTATCACTATTCTGTAATGGCCTTCAAGCAAGCCGGGGAACATTATTGTTCACGAGTGGAGCGGGATGTCCACCATTTTGTATTTATAACGCGTTTGTCAGTATCGAATTCATCCGCTTTACAAAGTCAGCCGGACTCTCAAGCTTCATGCCTTCTATGAGCATTGCCTGTTCAAAGAGGAGAAGGCTTATATCGGTGAAGACATTTTCGTCAGAAATTGATTCCATCTTCTGAACGATAGAATGGCCGGGGTTGATCTCAAGAATCGGTTTGATCTCCGGAAGGCCTGTGTTCCCCATCGCTTTCAGTATCGTCTGCATCTGTATCGTCGGGTCGCTCTCGTCGACGACAATACAGGACGGGGAATCGCTCAGGCGCGTGCTTGCTTTCACGTCTTTAACCTTGTCTTTAAGCGCTGTTTTGATCCGTGAGATAAGCGGCGCAATCTCCTTTTCCTTCTCAAGATCGTCGGAGCTTTTCAGGTCATCAGCGGCATCACTGCGGTTGACCGATTTAAATTCGTAGTCCTTGTATTTTGAGATCGTGGTGATGATAATATCATCGAGGTCATCATCCATGATAAGCACTTCAACATCTTTCTCCCGATACATTTCGAGAAGCGGCGACCGCCTGAGGTTCTGCTCTTTCTCGCCGGTGATGTAATATATCGAGTTCTGATCGGGTTTCATCCGGCCGACATATTCCTCAAGACTTGTAAATCCTTCGGCTTTTGTGGATTTGAACCTTGCCAGTTCGAGAAGTGTTTCCTTGTTCTCGTAATCCTGATACAGCCCTTCCTTGATCGGCTTCCCGTATTCCTTCCAGAACTCGTCATATTTTTCACTGTTTTCGGAGAGCTTTTTGAATTCGCTGAGGATTTTCTTTACAGAGCCCTGTTTGATTTTGGCGAGAATCCTGTTCTGCTGAAGCATCTCCCTGCTGACGTTGAGCGGAAGGTCTTCTGAATCGATAATTCCCCGAACGAAGCGGAGATAGACCGGCATGAGGTCCTTGTCATCGTCGGTGATGAATATCCTTTTTACATAGAGCTTTACTCCAGGCTTGTAGTCCGCGTAGAAGAGATCAAATGGCGCCTTTTTGGGGATAAAAAAGAGTGTCGTGTAATCCAGGGTGCCTTCCGCCTGGGTGTGCATGTAGAGCATTGGATCATCGGTATCGTGTGAGATTGATTTATAGAACTCGTGGTAATCTTCTTCTTTTAATTCATTTTTTGAGCGCTTCCATATTGCCGAGGCGAGGTTGATCTGATCGACCTTCGGTTCCTTGATCTCTTTCCGCTTATCCCCCTCGCCCTCAAACCGGCTTCCTGTGTAATGGAGGAATATTGGGAATGGAACATGGTTCGAATATTTCTTCACGATGCTTTCAATGTTCCATTTCGCGGCATACTCTTTTCCGTTTTCATTGAGATGGAGGATAACGGTTGTGCCTGCGGTATCTCTTTCGGCGTCGGTAATATTGTATTCTCCCTTGCCGTCGCTGACCCAGCGATAGGCTTTATCCTCGCCGGCTTTTCTGGTAATCACTTCGACGCTGTCTGCTACCATGAAGGATGAGTAGAAGCCCACGCCGAACTGCCCGATAAGGTTGGAGTCCTTGCGCTGGTCGCCGGTAAGGCGTTCAAGGAACGTTCGGGTTCCGGACCGTGCAATGGTGCCGAGGTGCTCGATGAGGTCTCCTTCGTTCATGCCTATTCCGGTATCGGAAATGGTGAGTGTCTGCTGACCTTCCGCGCTGAATGAAATATCAATACGCGGGTTGAAGTCGTAGTTTTTGAATGCGTCATCGGTAAGAGTGAGGTATTTAAGTTTGTCGAGCGCGTCGGAAGCATTCGAAATAAGCTCGCGTAAAAAGATTTCTTTATGTGAATACAGTGAATGAATAATAAGATGAAGAAGCTGGTTTACTTCTGTTTGAAACTTGTGTGTCGACATAGATGTACTCCTTGCAGTATGTAATTCAGATAATGAATAATTGGTTGGCTGTCAGCACTCTCTTTCGATGAGTGCTAAATAAATATATAATCCTTCTCTCATTTCGTCAACTATCAGTTTGAAATTTTTTTGTTTTTTATCAGTCTTGGATTGTATGTACAGGTATTTCAGTGGAAATAGTCTTACTGTATCGTAAAAAAAATTAAAAACAATTGATAAAATATCTGGCTGACGATAGTGATGATCAGAATGAAAGTAGTGAAAACGAATGAATAAACCACCGGGAGTCATCGATGAGTGCTATTGAGATAAAAAAAAGCTATGAGGAGATAAACCAGAAAATAAAGGATGGCAATGCTGTTGTCGTTACCGCGGATGAAATGGTCGATATCGTCAAAGCCGAAGGTCCGAAAGGAGCGTTTAAAAAAGTTGATGTCGTGACAACCGGTACGTTTGGCGCCATGTGTTCGTCCGGCGCGTTCTTCAACATAGGCCACACAAAACCGAAGATGAAGGGATATAAGGCGTGGCTGAACGATGTAGAAGCGTATGGCGGCCTCGCGGCGGTAGATTTCTATATCGGCGCTACTCAGGTGCAGGATGACGATCCGCTCAATAAAGTCCATCCCGGAAAGTTTTCCTACGGCGGCGGGCATGTGATCGAAGACCTGATTGCGGGACGCCCGGTACGGCTCAAAGCGAAAGGATACGGTACCGACTGTTATCCCCTTCGTGAAATTGAAAAAACGATCACAATCCAAGATCTCCGTAACGCGTTTCTCTATAATCCGAGAAACTCGTATCAGAATTACAACTGCGCGGTAAACCTTTCAAGGAAAACGATATATACCTACATGGGAATATTGCGTCCCAATATGGGAAACGCCACCTACTCCAGCGCCGGGCAGCTAAGCCCGCTGCTCAACGATCCTTATTACTGGACGATCGGGACCGGTACGAGAATATTTCTGTGCGGCGCTGAAGGGGTCGTAACCTGGATGGGAACGCAGCACAGTCCTGACGCGATGCGTGGCGATAACGGCGTGGTGCGCGAGGGAGCGGGAACGATTGCCGTTACCGGCGACATGAAGCAGATGTCCGTCGAATATGTACGCGGCGCGTCATTTACGGGATACGGCTGCTCGCTTATGGTCGGGCTGGGGATCCCTATCCCCATTCTCAATGAGGATCTCGCCGCGTTTACAGGCGTTTCCGACAGGGATTTATTCTGTCAGGTCATCGATTACGGAAACGATTATCCCGAGGGTATCGTCCGTTCGATCGCCGAAGTCAGTTATGCCGAGCTCAAGTCCGGCAAGGTTGAGATAATGGGAAAAACCGTATCAAGCTCGCCGTTGTCGAGTTATCCGGTAGCGCTGAAAATAGCCAGGGAGCTTAAGCGGTGGATCACGGAGCGCGGTTTTACTCTTGGAGTGCCGCAATATCCCCTGCCCACGGTCGAGTACGGGAAAAAACAGTGAATCGATTCGCTGAACCGTTCTATCGGGATTATGCCCAGACTGAACGATGGAAAGCGTTCAGGGTCAGAATTGAGACAAGCGACCTGTATATTCGCGCGGATAATGACTGCTCAGAAATGGCACAATCAGTTCTTACAGAATTGCGCGCTGCAATCAGAGCGCATATCGCTCGGCAGGATGCATTTCTTCCATCATTAAAGCCTGTCGATAGGCTGTCGGGTGTGCACCCGATAATTGAGCGTATGTACGAAGCCGGCGAAAGGGCCGGTACGGGCCCTATGGCCGCGGTAGCGGGCGCGATTGCTGAATATGTGGGAAGCTCGCTAATGGAATGCTCCCGCGAAGTTATCGTTGAAAACGGCGGTGATAACTGGTTCTTTTTGAAAAATCCGGCGGCGGTGAGTATTTATGCGGGACGTTCGCCGTTTTCCGGACGGGTGGGAATACTCCTTGAACCAGAAGAGACTCCCTGCGGCATCTGTACCTCATCAGGAATGGTTGGCCACTCCATCAGCTTTGGAAAAGCCGACGCGGTAACGATTGTTGCGGCTGACGCGGCCATTGCTGACGCGGTTGCGACACAGACGTGCAATATGGTTCAGACTGAGGATGATCTCAACGATGCCCTTGATTTTGCCCTGTCAGTTGAAGGCATCAGAGGCGCGGTTATCATTTTCAGGGAGAAGCTTGCCGTACGCGGAAACGTACGACTTGTAAATCCTGAGTCTTTGGTTTGATAAATTTAAGAATACTATATGCGTAACAATAGCGTATATCATACAGAACTGGTTTGCCAGAATTGAAATGAATCCGGGAGACGAGATGGAAAAGAAAAATATTCTTCTGATATTTTCACATAAAATAATGTACAAACCGATAATCTACAAGCTCGCACGCGATTACGATATCGTTTTCAACGTGCTTGAAGCGAAAATACTCCCCAAACAGGAAGGAAGAATCATCCTTGAACTCACCGGCACACAACCACAGCTTGATCGGTCAATCCAGTATTTGAAAGACGAAGGCGTACAGATAGAAATACTCGCCGACAAAATCAAACGGGATGAATCGCGCTGTATCCACTGCGGCGCCTGTACGGCCGTGTGCAGAACGGACGCGCTGGCAATAGACAGATCAACGATGGAAGTCAGGTTTTATCCCGAACAGTGTGTGGCCTGCGGGCTCTGCAAGATTGCGTGTCCGGTGAAGGCAATGTCCGGAATATCGATAGATAAAGATATTGACATATTATAGTTTTTATGGTGGATGTAATAATTCGCTATTATCCTATCCTGTAGCGTAATAGTCGGCTCCGATTATCTTATCGCAGGAAAGTGGCCCGGTACCCCATATGTCAGCAGGCGGAAACAAAAATAACGACTTTGATCTCGAAAGCGCGTTCGAGAACGATGATAATCTGGAAAATATCTTCAACGACAACGCGGAGAAGAAAAAAGAGGTCAAGGTTCCGGATGTATCCGAAGCCCCTGAAGTGCCCGAGTTCCAGATTAGGGAAGATGTTTCCCCCGCGGACCAGGGCGATTTCGAACGGGTTGTGGAAAAACGCCGCTCTTCCAAGGATTTCGAGCTGGATATGGACGCGATACTGATAACCGCGCAGTCATCGCTCATCATCGAAGGCATCAAGCATTACGCCGAAAAGGATTTCGGCCCGCACACGCTGACGATTTACAAGGAAACGCTTAACGGCATTCTGCTCTATATCAAACTTATCGACAGGAACCCGAACAACTACCGCAAACTCAAGAAAGTCATCGATACGGATATAGACTGTCAGAAGGTCGAGAACACCGTTTTCAACCTCTACCGCAAGATATACAAGCAGCCCCCGGAGACAGACCAGGAGAAAGTGATCGCGTTTGAAAAATTCAAACAGCTCTTCATGAGCGCGGTTGACAAGGCCACCGTCAGCAGTTCCGCCAAAATGATGAAGAAGTATTTTCTTCTTTCCGGCGGGGTCGACGAGGAGAAGGTTCGCTCAGGCATTCAGAGCGGAAACATGGAACTGAAGACCGACATTAACTGCCTTCACCAGCAGGTCAAGATAGCGATAGATATGGTGAACAGGGGCGACTTCGAAATCGCGAAAGGCCTTCGGGGCAGGGATTTAAACGCCTATATAATAAATGCGGCCTACCTGCTCGGTTATTATTTCGGCAAGGTCGGCAATCAGCAGGCCGCAAGCTACTATGAAAGGGTACATAACAATTTTAAGAAATATTTCATCATGAAGTAGCCTCATAAGAGCGGATCAATAAGTTCAAGAAGCACTGAATCCATCAGAAACATGCCTTCCTCGCTGAGCCTGATTTTTATATCACCATCCGATTGTCCGGCAATAATCTGCCCTTTACCGGAAAGCTTTTTTATCCTGTCGGACAGTTCGTCGGGGATGGGGATGGAAAAAACCTCTTTGAATCGATTCATTGAAATGCCGTCAAGAAGCCTGAGCCCCGTCATGAAAAATTCCGCCATGCGCGCGTTCAGGCCCCTGATATCCTCCCTGAGTAGTATTCTATCAGCGCGGATATAATCACCCACCATCAGATCGTTGATAAATCTTTGGTTGTCGATGAATGAATGCGCCCCCGCGCCGAAACCGAAATAATCATGCCACGTCCAGTACTTCATGTTGTGGCGCGATTCATGCCCCGGCAGCGCGAAATTCGATATCTCATAATGGATATATCCCCTGCTCTTCAGAAAATCCATCAGCTGTCTGAAAAGGATTCTCTGAGAAGATTCCATTGCGGGTGTCGGCCTTATCCTCGTACAAATCGGCGTGCTCTCTTCAATGGTGAGGATATAGGCGGAAATGTGTTCGGGCATGAAGCTGCAGAGTGCCGTAAGATCCTCGAATAGATCGGATTCGGTCTGGCCCGGGATACCGGCTATAATGTCACAGCAGTGGGCAATCCCTTTGACAGAAATAAACTCTTCAATTTCCCGCGGCATGACGGGCCGCGCGGACCTTCCGAGTATCCCGTGCAGCCGTTCATTCATGGTCTGGATCCCCAGAGTGACACGGGTTATGCCGGCGTCACGGTATTGTGTGCATCTGGAAACCGAGAAGTCCTCGGGGTTGCATTCTATCGTTATTTCCACTCCCGGAGCAATGGTGAAGCGCTGGTGAATGGAATAGATAATTCTGTTGACATCTTCCGGATCGAGCAGCGAGGGCGTGCCGCCGCCGAGATAGATTGTATCCACCTCACGAAAATGAAGATCAGCCCGTTCATCGATTTCCCGAATGAGACGGGAAAGATACGCGCCGACCAGATCTTTCCGCCCGCTTGAATTCATTCGTGACAGCGGAATGGAATAAAAATCGCAGTAATCGCATTTTTTTCTGCAGAAAGGAATATGGATGTAAATACCCGCGGCCATTACCGGTTCGGCGGGTATCCCATATTGAACTTCGGCGATGTGAGAGGAGTGAAATCACCGGCGACGCAACTGAGTATCTGGTTCATCGATTCACGTGTGTTTGAAAAGGAATACATGGTCAGGGGAAGATTCGGAATCGCCGAGAGTGGAAAAGGGTTTCCTGTTGACAGTATGCAGAGCCTGACTCCGGCACGGCGGCAGCTTTCAATGACAGCCGCGGCTTTCTCCGCGTTCGGGGTGTTTACATGATAGAGCGCAATTGCCTCTTTGTGCCTTCCCGCTTTCGCCGAGGCAGATACGCCGGCAAGCGATGCCTCATCGCAGAGGATACCTGTTTTGAACCGCTCTGAAAATTTATTTCGTAAATATCCGCTTTCACTCGCGAGCACGGGGATTGACTCGCCGGAACGGATAGCGGAGATGATCGTCGGATCGAAGCTATGGGCGAAGATCGATTTTCTGGTGAGCGCCGCGTTGATCTCATCGGCGCCGGCAAGGAGCTTCAATTGCTCCTCGCCGTACCGGGCTTCGCGAGCCTCTATCTTTCCCTTGTTGATGCCCATTATGCTGTAGCGGATTTTGAGTTCAATGATGCGGGAAACGGATTCCTCTATCCGTTTCTCGGATAAAACGCCGCTCCGTACCGCTTCTTTGATCGCGTCGAACATTTTTTTGACATTGTCGCCGTGCGTCGAGATAAGGATTATATCGGTCCCCGCCTCTATCGATTTGACCGCGGCGTTGTCGATCCCGTAATTCTTGGATATCGCGTTCATCTCCATGTCGTCAGTAATAACGATGCCGCTGAATTTCATGCTGTTCCTGAGAATGTCGGTAAGGAAATATTTCGAAAGGGTCGCCGGTTCCGCTGACTGCGGGATATTCGGATAGGTGATGTGCGCGGTCATGATCCCTTCAACGCCGCCTTTAATGGCGTTGATGAACGGGATGAACTCCGTGGAAAAGAGCCGCTCTATGGTATACGGAATGGCAGGAAGGGTCAGATGAGAATCCTCGCTCGTATCGCCGTGGCCGGGGAAATGCTTCGCGACCGCGATACAGTAGACTTCCTGCAGCCCGAGGATATAGGCAAGGCCGAGCTGGGTAACCGAGAGGGGCAAAGAGCCGAACGAGCGCGTGTTTATGACCGGATTTTTCGGATTGTTGTTTACGTCAAGCACCGGAGCAAGGTTCATGTTGATTCCCGTTTTGCGCAACTGCATGCCGAGGATCTGCGCGGCTTTGTAGACGAGCTCTTTGTCGTCGGCAGAGCCCATCGCCATATTGCCGGGGAACTGGGTAACGCCGTCGGTGAGCCGCCAGACGCGGCCGCCTTCCTGGTCGATGGATATAAACAGCGGAATGCCGGTCGAGGCCATCGATGTTTCCTGAAGGTCACTGATGAATTTCTTCGTCTGTTCGTTGCTGCCGAGATTGAATCCGAAGAGGATGAGGCCGCCCGGATGATATTTTTCTATTATGCCTCGGGAGGCCCCGCTTATCGAGTTGCCGGGGACGCCTATCATAAGCATCTGTCCGATCTTCTGGTCGAGGGTCATCTTTTTCGTTACGGACATTGCGTCTTCATAGTATCTTCTTTTTTCCCTGCAGGAAGAGTTCACAAAGATAGAAAGCGCCACAACCGGGATCAGGAAAACGACTATCCGCTTCATAAATGAGACCTCGTTATCTGTATTGAGTGTCATACTTAATCTGAAAAGAGAATGATAAATCAGATGAAGATGATATCAGGGCGAAAACCGTGTCAATAGCAATTTTACATGTAAATATGCGGTTGCATGATTTCGATAACATGTAAAGAATTAGCTTTGACAGCCGGTGTGAATTGAGTTACAAATGCCGGAAAAGCGAATGGATGGATTACCTGTACAGGAGGAACGGAATGGGCTGCCTTTTCTGCGATATAATCGAAGGGAAAATACCCTCAACAAAGGTCTATGAAGACAGCAGGGTTTTCGCGTTTGAGGATATACATCCTGCCGCGCCGGTGCACGTGCTTGTCGTGCATAAAAATCATACGAAGAACATAGATGAGCTGGATGAATCAAACAGCCATATCATGTCGGATATATTTCTCGCTGTAAAGAAAGTCGCAGCACTCAAGGGGATCGATGCGGATGGCTATCGCGTGATAATAAACAACGGCGCAGCCGCGGGCCAGGTGATCTGGCACCTTCATGTTCACGTACTGGGAGGAATCAAGGACCTCGGGCCGATGCTGAATATATAACGGTTTATTTCTGTTCGGAATTGCGGGGCTGGCCGGGGGATACGGGCTTCGGCTTTTTGTGATGCAGGGTAAGCACTACTTTATCCACAGACCTGTCGCCCGCCTCCTCCACGACTATAGTACACGCGTCAAGTTTGAGCCTGTCGCCTCTGGACGGAATCCTGCCGAAGTGATAGTTCAGGAATCCCGAGAGGGTCTCAAATCCCTTCTTGTCAATTGAAGTGCCGAATTCTCTGTTGAAAAAATCTATATCCACGTTGGCTTTGAGCCTGTATTTTCGCGCGCCAATCTGTTCGATCATGATATTGTCGGGATGATCGCGCGTGTGTATCTCGCCGACCACTTCCTCGATAATGTCCTCCATGGTGACAAGCCCCTCAACGCCGCCGAACTCGTTGACCACAAACGCCATCATCGTCCTGGTTTCCTGCATCTCCAGAAAAAGCCTGTCCACCCTCTTGGTTGAGGGCACATAGTACGGTTTCCGTATGACATCTTCGAGGTTTTTGATCGTCCGACGGTTCATGATGTCGCGGTAATGAATGAACCCGATGATGTTATCCACACGGTTCTCGAATACGGGAATCCTTGAGAAGCGGGTTTTCTCGATAAGCCGCACCAGGTCCCGTATTCCCGCGGTGTTCTGTATGGATACGATTTCGATGATAGGCTTCATCACTTCTATGACCGTGATGTCGTGGAGGCTCAGAATATCTGAGATGTAGTCGTTATGGGATTTCTCGATAACGCCTTCGCTCGCGCCGAACTTGAACAGGAACCCTATTTCGTCACGTGATCCGATCAGGGAGTTTCCCGTGTCGTCAATGCGAAAGAGGTCTTTGAGCATATCAATGAGGCGCATCGAGAAATGGATGACCGGTTTAAGGAGCCAGAGGAGCCACTTTATGGGACGGGAAAAAAGCATCAGGTAGGCATCGGCCTTCGACCGGGCGATAACTTTCGGCAGGAGCTCGCAAAAGACAAGGAAAAGGATCGTCTGTATGGTCGTGATAATGAATAATTGCGTATCGTTGAGAATAAATATTTTAGACGCGATGAATGTGATGAAGGCTGCGGATGCGACCTCGACGATGTTGTTGCCGATCAGCGTCATTCCAATGGCGTCTTCAATGTTCTGAATTATGGAAAGCGCACGTAGCGCGCCTGCGTTTCCTCTGTCGGCAAGAGAACGCAGCTTCATCCTGTTCGCGGATATGATGGCGGTTTCGGTCGCGCAGAAAAATGCCGAAAGAAGGACAAACAGGAATATAAAGATTTCATAAACGAGATAAAACATATTCGTGGTTTCAGACATTCCTTATTATTTCGATAGCCTCAATCCTGTTTCTCCGGATCGATTTGACGCGCAGAAGATTGTGTTTTAAGCGGAATTCCGATTGTTTCTCGGGAAACCCGCCGGTTCGCTCTATGAGATAGCCTCCGATCGTTTCGGACTCCTTTGTTTTTATATCCTCATCAAAGAAATCATTGAAGTCATCAATCTGCATATCTCCAGGCACAATGAAGGTCCTGTCGTCAATTTTTCTGGCCTGCGGTTTGGGCGCTTTTTCGAGAATATGTTCCTGCCCGAAGAGCTCCGAGATGATTGAGGAAAGCGTCACAACGCCTTCCGTGCCGCCGTACTCATCAACAACGACTGCGATCTCAATCTTTTTACGAAGAAAGTCTGTCAAAAGCTCGTCTAGCTGTTTGGTCGAAGGGTAATGGGTGATACTGTTAATGAATTCCTTGATGCCGGAGGCCTTTTTGTATCCCCGCACATAGGGAAGCAGTTCGCGAGAATCAAGGACGCCTATAATGTTGTCGATATCATTTTTGTAGACAGGCGCGCGCACCGCTCCGGATTCCTTGAAGATGCGAACGGCCCTGTTGATGGAACAGTCATGGGGGATAAAAAGCGCCCGTGTTCGCGGGATCATCACGTTGATGGCTTCCTTGTTCGAAAACCTGAGCACGTTCTTAATAAATCCGCTCTCTTCTTTATTGATAATTCCCTCATCCAGCCCCATGTTGAGGGCAACATCCAGTTCTTCGCGGGTGATCCCGCGCTCCTGTTCGATCCGGAGCCTGAACAGGCGGATGAACCATTCGGTGAAAAGCATGAGCAGATAGCGGACCGGGAGAAGCGCGCGATGGAGGAAGCCGAGCACAAGCACGACGTTTTTACTGATGGTAACGCTGTTGTTTAATGCGATTATTTTCGGGAAGATATCGCACAGTATTATTATAACCGGAGTGAGCAGCGCGATGGATATGAGATGGCCGTACGTGCTGAATACACCGAGCAAAAGTTTCGTAAGGATCGCTGAAGCGATAAGGTTTACAAAAAGATTGATGAGCAGGATCGTAATGAGGATGCCTTCGGGCTTTTTCATGATTTCATAGATGGCCCGCTCGCGCCTGCTCGATGAAATCGAGAAGCGGTGAATTTCTGATTTCTTCAGTGAAAAGAGCGCCGACTCCGCGCCCGAAGAAAATCCTGACAGGGCGAGAAAGAAAAGCAGAATTATGAAATCTGACGTCTGGATGGACATTATACCCGGCCGACTGTGGTATGATTTCGCATGATCCCGATGGAACGGAAGCCCGCCATCTGCGCACCTACTTAATATTCAGATTAATGGTGAAGTCAACTTCCTCGACTGTTTCATTGCCGCTCAGGTCGTGCGCTACCAGCTTGACATGGTTTTCTCCGTCAAGGTAGTTTATTCCGGTAATTTTATAATATCCCTTCTCGTCATAAATATGATCGAAATCGTGATTTTGTATCATCAGGATGTTCTTAACGACATCGATCTTCGAAAATTCGACGTCGAACACTTTCTTCTGGTTGAACTCGACCGCGAGCCTGTATACACCGAGGCGCTCCCTCCCGCTGATTGAATCCTGTATCATGATAAGGAACGGATAATGCTGGGTGAGCTTCAATTTCGATCCCTTCTTTACGGGAAAATACCTGTCGCCTATCCTGATGGCGAATTCATACAACACGGGCTTTTTGGTATCATCAACCTTTGGCAGGACTTGCATCGGGTTAAGCGAGCTGTTGTCAACGGGATTATACAGTCCCACGTGCAGGTGCTTGCCGAACGAGTGGCCGGTATCCCCGACATACCCCACAACGTCATCTGTTTTATATGATTGCTTGACGGGCGCACCGTCCGCGAGGTGCATATAGATGGCCGTCAGCTTCGGTTCGTGCGAGACCACCCGGTAGTTGCCCGCGCCGGGATAGTTCTCGAGAGGGAAGATTGACTTATCCCAGAAGAAGAGAAGCTTTCCGTCCGATAAGGGCCTGACTGCCGGCTTTGAGGTGATGAGGTCCACTCCGTCATGGAAGTGGTCCCAGCGGGATTCGCCGAACGTTGACGTGATCTTTCCGTCCTCGACCGGCCACTGGAACGAGAGCGAGCTTACGGCAAGGAAGATGAGGCACGCAAAAAGTATCATTCTATTGAGCATATCTGTTTACCGGAATTAAAATGTATCCGCGTTCCCGCCGAGCACTGCGGGAAAATGCGCTGGATATAAGCTATGTCGCAGGTAATCCTTCAAATTAGTGAACCTTATCCTGTGCTGCATCTGGCTGCTGCGGCGCTGCTTTCTCAGGCTCTCTGCCGTGTTTCGTGCAGTATTCCCCCGGTTCAGTTCCTGAGTAAAAGAGCTGGTCTTTGACGACTTTGGGACAGGCCCCTTCCTCGCGCGGCACAAGGCCGGTTTCAAGGCAGATCGTCTGGCGCGAAAGGCCTTCCTCGGGGGCCCTGAAACTTCCGGGATTTTTATCCTGGTATGCCCTGCGGATAAAGTTGAGCCAGACAGGCGCGGCAATCACCGCGGCCGCACGGCCGCTGCCAAGAGAGATATTCCCCTTCTTGTTCCCGATCCAGACGCTCGTTACCATGTCAGCGGTGTATCCCGCGAGCCACGCGTCGTTGAAATTTGAGGTTGTTCCTGTCTTTCCGGCGATGGGGAACGGGAGCGGATTTCTTCCTACATTAAAAAACGCGGTACCTCCGTCCTGAAAGACGCTCTGAAGCACATTGACCATCACAGCACAGGCAACGGGATCGATGATCTTGCCGAACCTGCTCCGCTTTTCGGCGACATACGCCTTTATCTCTTCTTCATTGTTCCAGATCACGGTGCCGTTGTAATCCTGGACCTGCGTAATGCCGTACGGCTTTATGAAATCCCCGCCGTTGACGATGACCGAATGGAGGACGCTGCTTTCAAGCGGCGATATCTCGTAGGTGCCCAGTGCGAGTGAAAGCGTCCTGCCGAAACGCGATTCGGTCTCACTGCTCGAAAGATCGAGGCTTTTCCTGAGTATCTCGAAGAGACGGTCGTATCCAGTCTTCTGGAGCACCTTGACCGCGACCACGTTCAGCGAACGCGCGAGCGCATAGCGGACGATAACATTGCCGTAGTATTCATCGCCGTAGTTGCGCGGGCTGTATCCGCCTTCAAAAGTTGTGCGGGCGTCTTCGAATACTGATGATGGAGTGATGTCCTTGTTTTCGATCGCGGCCACGTAAATGAGCGGCTTGAACGATGAGCCGGGCTGCCTTCGGATCTGCGATACGTGGTCATGCTGGTTTTTTGATGAGAAGCCGTGGCCGCCGACGTAGGCGATGATCTCTCCGGTGAATGGGTTGAGCGCGATCAGGGCGCCCTGAATATCCTCCGCCTCCGCTTCGCCCTTCTTGCCGTAACGGGAGATCATGTATTTGCGCTGTCCCTCGACGCCTTCGCGGAGGACCTTTTCAGCGATGTCCTGCTTCTGGCCGTCGATTGTAGTGTAAATCTTGAGTCCCCCGCGTTTGACGACCTCGTCGCCGAATTTCTCAACCATTATGCGGCGGATTATCTCGTTGAAGAACGGCGCGCGGTTGATCCGGTAGGAGCTGTAAAGCGACGTTCCTATCAGCGAGGATTCAGCCCTTCCCTTTTTATCATAGGAGATTCCCCATTTCTCGGAGAACCTGCGGAACTTGTAGTCAGCCTGCTCCTTCCGCATGTATCCGGTGTCGACCATCGATCGTAAAATGCGTTTCGTCTTGATGACAGAATTTTCCATGTTAGTGAGCGGCGAGTAGATCAGCGGGTTCGATATCGTCGCGACGATCATCGCGCATTCGACCTCGTTCAGATCGCGCACCGATTTGCCGAAATACATTTTTGCCGCTGCCTCTACACCGTAAGCGCCGTTCCCGAAATAGATCAGGTTGAGATACATGAGCAGAATGTCCTGCTTATCGTAGCGGCGCTCTATCTCGAACGCGCAGAACATTTCATAGATCTTCCTCTTGATCGTGCGCTCCATATCGGTAAAGAGAACTTTCGCCAGCTGCTGGGTGATGGTGCTTCCGCCCTGTACCACTCTGAAGTGAATGATGTTGGATACAAAGGCCCTGAATATCCCCTTCGGATTCACTCCATGGTGGCGGTAAAAATCGCGGTCTTCGCTCGCGATCACCGCGCGCGTCAGATATTGCGGGATATAGCTGTATGGAACTATCTCGCGCTTCTGCTCGAAGAACTCGCCGATGATCTCGCCGCTGCGGTCATAAATACGTGTTGGAATATCGACCACTTTCGCGCTTAAATCGACGTCACGTGCGCGGTAGGTGGATCCTTCCCTGAGCTCTTCCGTCCTGTCGATGAGCCGCTTGTAGCGGGCGAGCTTGTCGAGCGCGCGGGCCTTGTCGTCGAGCCAGCTCATATAGACAACTCCGACATACGCTGAGAAAAGAATGGTGACAAGGAGCGGAACGTAAATGAAGACTATTTTTTTATGTGAGAAAACCCATTCAAAGATGGATTTAAGAATTGCGATAATCTGTTCTTTCATTGTTATGCTTTGTCAAATATGGTATATATGCCGGTTTCGGTGAATCTAATTCCAACCGGTTATCATAATCAAAGATGATACATCCCTGCCCGTCAATACTATTTCTAAAAATATTATCAAGTATCATAGAAATACTTTTTCCGCAAAAAAATTGAGCGCAATTGTTTTTGCGTTCGCTCATAAAATAGTATTGATTTTAAATAAAAGTTATAATTGACAATACATCTGCAGGAAAGTATATTTTAAGAAAAGGATTGGGATAGCGAAAAATGAACTCGCATAACGAATATCAGCCAAAAGGGGTGGACTTTATGAGTTTTTTAAAGGAAGCGGGAGATTCCCTTTTAAAGTACACAGAGAAAATCGTGAGCAAGACCGAAGAGTACGCTAAAATCGGAAAAATCACCCTCGACATCAAGAGGCTCGAGAGCGGGATAGAGAAGACACACCGTGAGCTTGGAGAATTTGTCATCACGAAAATGAGTCAGGGAGAAAACTCCTTAAGCCTGACAGACAGATTTATCATTGAGCGCTCTGAAATGATCAATGAATACAGGGCGTCGATTGAAGCGAAACGGAAAGATATAGAAGAGATTAAGCGGGCCGGCTCCTCTTCACGTACTGCTCCGTCCGTTAATATTTCAAACGATTCGATGTAACCGGCGCATTAATGGCAATATCCTCAAAAAGAATACTCGCCTTCATTGCGACCATCAATGAACCGTTCACGCACGCAACGATCCTGCAGCATTTTTCAAAACCGGCCAGAAAGAAGAAGACGCGCGCAAGGAGTTCGGGAAAGGAAATAGCGAAAGTGGAGCAGGTGCTCTCAACTCTTGCCGATATCGGTTATCTGATCCGGAAGAAGGGACGCTATAGAAAAAACCCTGAATTCGTTCTCACAGGGAAACTGCGCCTTATGCAGTCAGGCATGGGTGTTGTGAAAATCCATGATGGCCTCGAGGTGGTAATTGCCGCCGACTCAACCAACTACGCCCATTCGAACGACCTGGTCCTGGTAGAAATCACCAGCGTCAAGCGCGACAGCATCTGGGGACGGGTTCAGAAGGTCCTCCAGAGGAGCAGAAACGAGTACATGGCGAAGATCGATTCGGTGAGAAACGACGGCACGGTGCTGACGCTTCTCGATATTCCCGGCTACATCAAGGTGTTTTCACAGGAGTCGCGAAAGGGGCTGCGGGCCGGTGATTTCGCGCTGGTGACCATGAAAGGTATATCCGGCACCAGGCAGATCTGCTCCATCGGATCGACCTTCCCGTCGGACACGGAGGAGCATGACGTCGAGCGGATTGCGCTCAAGCATTCCCTTCCCGACGCCTACGACGAAAATTATCCGCTTGATGAAAGGATCGTATCCGCGCTCAAAACAACCGAAAGCGAGCGGCGCGACTACCGGAAGCTGTTTACCGTCACCATAGACGGCGATTACGCGAAAGACTTTGACGACGCCATTTCAATAGAAAAAAAGGGGAAGCAGTACCTGCTCTACGTGCACATAGCCGACGTGTCCTCGTACGTGGAGCGTGGATCGGCGCTTGACGGCGACGCGTATTCGAGGGGCACGAGCTATTACCTGGGCAACCGCGTGATCCCGATGCTGCCGGAGGTGCTGTCCAACAACCTCTGTTCGCTTGTCGAGGGCGAGGACCGGTATACGCTCACCGCCGAGCTCGTGATGGACGCGAAAGGTGTTGTTAAGAAGTTTTCATTCCACCGCGGCATTATAAGGGTCAACAAGCGCCTCACCTACAGGATCGCGCACGGGCTTGTCACGGGAAAGGCAAAGACGAAGATTGCGCTCCTACTTCGCGAAATGCACGAGCTTGCGACCGCGCTGAAGGCGTCGCGCATGACGATGGGGCGTGTCGACCTGACGCTTTCTGACCAGGAAGTGATTTATGACGGCGACAGGACCGTGGATATCAGGTTCGCCGAACGCCTCACGAGCCACCTGATCATCGAGGAGTTCATGCTGAGCGCCAACGAAGCCGCGTCGAAGGTCCTGCGTGAAAACAACATCCCGGCGCTCTACCGCATCCACGAGGACATCGCGCCGGACAAGCTTTACGCGCTGAAAGGGTTCCTCGCGTCATTCGGCATCGCTCTCCGCAATACGGAAAATATCGGTGTTGCGCTCCAGGAGGTTATCGACGGGGTCGCCGGCCGCGAATACCAGCAGGTGGTGAACTTTGTCATCCTCAAGTCGTTCATGCAGGCGTATTACGGAGAAAAACCGCTCGGCCACTTCGGGCTCGGGTTTCGCGATTACACGCATTTCACATCCCCCATACGCCGCTATCCGGACCTGATCGTGCACCGTTGCATTACCGCGCTCATTACGGGCAGGAAGCCGCCGTACAACGAGCGGGAGCTTCAGGATATCGGCGCGAAATCTTCAGAGTTGGAGCGTGTGGCGCAGAACGCGGAGCGCGATCTTATCCGCCTCAAGTCGTGCAGGATCATGCAGGAGCGTGTCGGCGAGCCGTTCGAAGTCGTGGTGAGCGGGATATCGAAATCAGGCATGTACGTATCGCTTATCGAAAAACCGATCGAAGGGTTTATTCCCCTGCGGGTGCTGACGGACGATTATTACCTTGTAAACGAGGATGAATATTCGATCACGGGCAAAAGGCTCGGGCGGCGTTTCCGCCTCGGGGACATCATCAAGGCGCGCCTGATCGGTTCGGATATCGCGACGATGCGGATTGATTTCGAGGCGTTGTGAAATTCATTATCCACCAGCATGCCGCCGGCGCACACCGATACGATTTTCTGATCGAGTCTGAATCGGTGCTTTACGTCTGGCAGGTGGGAGAGTCGGATATGGATGCGCTCCTTTCCGGGAAGGCGGTCATAGCCGAGAGGCAGGAGAACCGCCGCCCGGCCTCTCTTGCGGGAGAGGCGCCGATGAGCTGCGATCACGGCATGGTGCGGATCTATGATGAAGGCGATCAGCGTGTGGTCAGATACGATGCGACCTCTACCCTTCTTCTGCTCGACGGAAGAATATTGAAAGGAACACTCTCTATTCTGCGCATGAATAAAAAACAGTACTGTCTGGTATATGAGCGCGATCCCTGGCCAACGTATTGATATCAGCAAATTTTCCTTGCCGCACTAAAAACAGTTTACGTCCCGCTCGCGTAGTATTAGAAATGATCCCGATGACAGACTACGGGGGCAGCAATGGAAATACGAAAACCTGATGTGATTCTTCTCGCGGTGACGCCGAACGCTGAAAAGCTGATCGAGGAGGCCGGCCGTACCTGCTATCTCTCGCTTGACCGTATCACCGACGAGAGCGAAAAAAACTTTATCAGGAAAAGCATCATTAACGGGCACCATTCGATCCTCGAGCACGCCAGCGCGTCGTTCAGGATACGCGGCGCATCCCGCGCGTTTACCCATCAGCTTGTCCGCCACCGCGTCGCGAGCTTTTCACAGCAGTCGCAGCGTTACGTCAACGAGTCGGAGTTCAATTATATCATTCCGCCTGAAATCGAAAAAAATCCCGAGGCCGCCGAAGTCTTCAGGAAATTCATCGAGGATTCCCGTGTTGCATATCTGAAGCTCCGCGAGCTTGGCATTAAAAAAGAAGACGCGCGTTTCACGCTTCCCAACGCCCTTGAAAGCGAAATCGTGTTTTCAGCGAACTTCCGTGAGCTTCGTTTCGTGTTTTCCCTCAGGCTCCACAAGAGCGCCCAGTGGGAGATCCGCAGGGTGTGCCTTGAGATGCTGAAGATCATGCAGCGGGAAGCGCCGTCGGTGTTCGGCGATTTCGTGATTGATGAAGAGACATGGACGGCGTCGTCTCCCTACATGCAGGGGTGAGAGGGCGGTGTTCCAGGGGGGATGCTGTCTAGCGCTTCGCCGCGGCAACTACCCTGTTTCTGCCCTCTTCTTTTGCCCGGTAAAGCGCCTTATCGGCGAGGGCGCGAAGCTCTTCAATGGTTCCGGCGCAGTCAGGGTATGCCGCCATTCCCTGGCTTGTGGTGATTCGCTCTATCGCGCCGCCCTTCCCTTTCAGGATATCAAGCCCCGCCGTTTCGTCGCAGATCCGCTGCGCGATTTCCAGCCCTTCGTCGAGCGTCGTGTCGGGCATGAGGACGCTGAACTCATCACCGCCGTACCGCGAAAGGATGTCTTCCGGCCTGAGATTCCTTTTGAAAACCCGGACCGCCTCATGAATGATGGTGTCGCCCGTGTCGTGGCCGAACGCTTCATTTATATCGCGGAAATGATCCAGGTCGACCATTATTACCGTGAGAGGATGCTGTTTTTCCTTCGCAAGCGCGAATTGCTCCTTGAACGCCTCGTCGAGGTATCGCCTGTTGTACACGCCGGTGAGCTCGTCGGTGATTGCGCGCCGCCGTGCCTCCTCGCCCCAGCGGACGGTATCGGCGACGAACTCGTTTGTGTTGCGAAGGCGCCTTGTGGTGATGGTGAGCATTTTGTACATGATCTTCACGGCGATGTCCGGGCTGGTGTCGATCATCTCGAAGAATTCATCCTGGTTGATCATGAGCAGGCGTGTTCTTGTTTTCGCGTAGCAGGAAGCCGAGCGCGGGGCCTCTTCGAAGATGGACATCTCCCCGAAAAAATCGCCCGTCTTGATCTCGGCAATCTCCTTTTCGTTTCCGTCGGGCAGCCGGATATTTATCGCGATACTGCCGTTCTCGACGATGTAGAGCTCTCTTCCCTCATCGCCCTCACGGAACAGAAGCTTTCCGGCGTCAAAATCAACCGAACGGGCGTTACTGACGATCTGCCGTATCTCGCTCTCGCACAGTGAGGAGAATATTTCGACACCCTTGAGGAAATTGACCGTATTTTCCATGAATGATTTCCCTGATATCCACCCTGTATCTTTCAGAAATATCCTGAATGGCGCGCCTGTCAAGGAGAATACCGGTGATTATGACAGATATAAACGATCTTCGGAAACATGACGAAAATTGTATTTGCTTTACAGAAAGCATGGTACAATGGTAGGAGGAAAGCACTTTTGTTCAGGCCAGGACTATGAGAGAGATAAAGATCGTGCTGTACCAGAAACCGCTGGGAGTCATGGTAACGCGTCCCGACATAAGGGAAATCGCGGAGTTCGCACCTGACTTCGTCTGTTTCCCGGAATACTTTTTCGTCAACCGCTTTCTTGGAAATCACGGGCAGACGCCGCACAACCAGAAACGGCAGCTTTCGCTCATGGCAGGGCTTTCACGCAGGCTGAATACGGTGGTCGTGGGCGGCACCATGCCCGAGCTCGGCGCTGGCGTCCTTTACAACACGACCTACGTGTTCGATAACGGCAGGCCGCTCGGGTTCTACAGGAAGCGAAACCTCTTCTTCGCCGAGGAGGGAAAGATCACTCCCGGGGACGCCTTCAGCGTCTTCACTGCGCGCGGCGTTACCTTCGGCGTGCTTATATGCGCTGATGTATTTCACGACGAGAGCTTTCTGGAGATGAAAAGGCTCGGCGCGCAGATAATCTTCATCCCCACCTTTTCGCTGAAAAGAGAGGAGCCAGTTGAGGAGAAATTCAGGCGTGACCGTGAGATATTTGTGCGCGGCGCGGAGCTCTCAGGCGCGCTGGTCGCCAAGGTGTGCGGCGTGAAGTCGGAATACAAAAATTTCCTGCAGGCGCGAAGCCTTATCGCGAACGCTGAAGGCGTCATCTACCGCGTCAGCCCGGAAGAAGAGGAAACGCCGATGATCATCAAGCAGCGGGTGTATATCTGACATCAGAGCTTCTGGATCTCGCGCGCCGACAGGTAAAGCCTGTTGTCCCCGCCGATGGTCTGCGTGATGACCGCCTTGAGTGAGATAGTGTCGCCGTTCCCGATCTTCTCGTAGTCGTAGTCCGAATAAACGTCCACGATCCCTTCGAAGACATCGCCGGTCCTGTATCCGACAAGAAAATTAAAGATGAGCTTCCCCTCGCGGCGCTTCGCGTTGGCGACCCTGCCGTTCCATTTTACCGACGTGCCCAGGTAGAGGTACGGCTTTGTCTTCACGTCGGAATACGCGATCCCGCCGTATTCGCGGTCCTCGATCCCCATGACGAATTTCCTGAGAAGCTCGACGCGCTCCTTGACCGAGAACGTGGCGTTGCTGTGATAGATCCTGTTGAGCAGGAGCAGCGAATCGTTGTATTTACCGGCTTTCACGAGGAGCTTTGCCCGATTGAAATCGCCCGCAAGCGTGTCGTTCGAGTAGTAGAACTCCGGCGTTTTTGACTTGTTGATCTTTTCGATAAGAGAAAAGCCCGAAACATCAATCGTCACCTGCTCGATCTTTTTCCATTCATCGCTGTCGGGCGAAAGCGGCCCGGTTCTTGAAAAGAGATGGCGGTTGTTGAAAAGATAGAAAGCCGCCGCGGTCAGCGAAAAGGCAACGATGACGAATAGCAGAAAAACAACGGCTTTTTTATGGCGGATACGGATCCGCACGCCCGGCCGGTATGACCTGCTCCCGAGCGGCGCTGGTCTTCTCTTCGCGGTGCCTTTCTTCCATGAGGGAATGTCGACGAAATCGGCAAGCCGCGCGTCGCGCTGGAACGCCTGAAAATTCCTCGCCCTGCGGAGGAGCGAGATCGATTTCCGTATCTGCCGGTCATTCGGGTTTTTCGCGAGCACGTCGATGTATCCGGCCATCGCGGATTGCATGTCCGGCGCGGCCTTCAGGTTCAGAAAGGATTTCAGTTGGACGTAAGGCGGATAGAGGGGGTCGATGTGGTCTATCCTTCGCATCGACTCCTCCGCTTCCCTGAATCGGTCCGACAGAAGATATGAGACCGCCATAAGAAACACCGGATACGGTTCACGCGATCCCGGTGCCGACTGTTTTTCAAGCAGGAGCGCCGCGTCGTAATAACGCTTCTCGCGAAAAGCATTGAATGCTTCTTTTATTACAAGCGTGTCCTGTTTCAATGGCTCCCCGGAAAATTACGCATCAATCGCTGTTTTCGTCTTTGCGCTTGAAAATGCCTGTGACGGTATCGGCCAGCGTGGTTTTGTCATCACGGCTCTTCCCTATCAGGAATCCGACAAACATCAGCGCGAGTATGAGTACGGTGGTCCAGAAGCCGATGGTGAACAGGAGCACTCCCAGCAGAAGCCCGAGGAAGATGCCGAGGGCCTTGCCGGGATTGTTGTTGATAAGCTCGCCTATGTAGCGCAGGAAATCCATTCTTATTTCTTAACCCGCTCCACGTAATCGCCGGTCCTTGTGTCGATCTTGATGTAATCGCCTTCATTGACGAAGATGGGAACATGTATCTCGGCGCCCGTTTCGACTTTCACCGGTTTGGTGACGTTGGTCGCGGTATCTCCCCTGACACCGGGTTCCGCGTAGGTGACGAGAAGCGTGACAAATGTCGGCGGCTCGATGGATATAGGCCTGCCTTCATACATGGCGATATCGACATTATCGCCCTCTTTGATATAGTCAAGGATATCGCCGACATAGTCCTTTGAAATCGATTCCTGCTCATACGATTCGGTATCCATGAAGACGAGAGAATCGCCCTCGTCGTAGAGGTATTGCATTTTTTTTGTTTCGATACGGACATCCTCCACCTTCTCACCGCCACGGAACGTTCTGTCGACAACCGAGCCTTTGATCAGCGACCGTAGTTTCGTTCTTACGAACGCGGCGCCGCGGGCCGGCTTGACGTGCTGATACTCGAGCACCGAGTAGAGCTCGCCGTCGAGTTTAATGACCATTCCCCTCTTGAAATCGTTGCTGGTTATCATATTCGTTGTCCTTGTTTATAGAATAATTATCTCTTTTGTCGATGTTGTGAGGCGCTCGCATCCGCCGCGCGTGATGAGCACGGTGTCCTCGATCCTGACTCCGCCGAATCCCGGGAGGTATACGCCGGGCTCTATGGTGATTACGGAATTTTTCTTAAGCACCGAATCGCCACCCGATTTGACGGCGGGAAGCTCGTGCACTTCAAGGCCCACTCCGTGTCCGAGTGAATGGCCGAACCGGTCGCCGTACCCTTTTGACGCGATGTACGACCGTGCTGTCGAATCGAGTTTTCCTGTGGTCACGCCGGGCTTAGCCGCGTCCAGCGCCTTCTGCTGGGCGTCACGCACTACCGTGTATATTTCCCTGAAACGGTCATCAACCCTGTTCATGAATACGGTTCTTGTCAAGTCTGAATTATATCCGTTATACACACACCCCATGTCGATGAGCACCGCGTCTCCCGGCGAGATCTTTTTCTTCATTGACGTGGCGTAATGCGGCATCGATGAACCGGCTCCCGAAGCGACGATCGAATCGAATGAAATGCCGGTGCACCCGTTTTTTTTATAGAAGTAATCGATCTCGACGGCGACGTCCCATTCCGCCATCCCCGGTTTGATTATCTTTAAAAGATGATGGAAACAGCGGTCAGTAATGGCTGACGCTTCGCGAAGGAGCGCTATTTCGTCGTCATCTTTCACAATGCGGATAGTATTTACCTGATCGCCGCCGGGCGCCATTGTAACGCCTTTAAGCTTCTTCTTCAGTGCGAGGAACGCGGAAAGGGTAAGCGAGTGTTCCTCAAGAAAAAGCTTCCGGTGTCCGAGGCGCCTGAGAAGCGATAAAAGTATGACCGGAAACTCTTTGTCCTGAAGGACAAATTCAAACGGCCTCGATAAAATGCTTTCAGCATATTCCTGATAGCGGGAATCGGATATAAAATAGCAGTTCGGCTCATCCACAACCAGCGCTGCGTAGCTTCCGCCGAAGCCGGTAAGGTACCTGATGTTCGTCAGGCTCGAAATGAGATAAGGAAGCTTCTGCTCCCTTTTCAGTATTGCTTTAAGTTTGCTGATACGAGTGGTCATTTCCGAAATCCGGATGCATTACGCTTACTTGCCGCGCATTTTTAGCCTTCGCTGTTCTTCACGCTTCTGCTCTGTCATCGCCTCAAGCTTCAGATTCTTAGTCACGATGGATGGTGTGATAAAAACGAGAAGGTTCGTCTTGCTGTCTGAGAAGCTCTTATGCTTGAAAAACCATCCGAGCAGGGGGATGTCGCCAAGAAAAGGCAGTTTTGTTTCGGTAACAGTCTTCTCATCGCGGATAAGGCCTCCAACAACAATGGTTTTTCCGTCGTTAACGGTAATCTTGGTTTTGAAATCACGACGGCCAAGGCGTGGAGGCACGTACGAAGTAGTTGTCGCGGTAGATGAAGTGGAATCAAGCACTGAATTCACTTCAAGAAAAAGATCGAGCGTGATAGACTGGCTCTTTGTGATATGAGGCTTTACTTTGAATTTAACCCCTACCGTCTTGTATTCATAGGTATAGAACTGTGTGCCGGTATCGCTGATCCGGTTGTTTGCTACCACGGGAATCTCGGAACCAACATTAATTTCTGATTCGTTATTATCTATCGCAAGCACCTGCGGAGTAGAAAGCACATTGAAGTTTTTATCGGTTCCGGACGCGTTCAACAGCACGTAGCCGAGCACGGAACGGTCTGCAAGGTAGCCGAGCTGAAATCCGGTCGAAAGCGGTACCGCGAGTTTTTTGCCGCTCAGGCTCGAAGGAACGGTATAATCGGGCACGGAACCCATGATCGATGAACCGCCGTAAAGGTGGCTGCCGCTCTGGTTGCCGAGCATCCAGTCAATGCCGAAACCCCAGCTGCTGTCCGCCGAAACTTCTACGATCAGTGACTCGATATATACCTGCTGTCTGACAATATCCAGCTCTTTGACGAGCTTATCGATCTCCCTGAACTCATCGGGTTTGGCGGCGACTATGAGGGAGTTCGTTTCTTTATTCGCGATAATCGATAGTTTCGATGTTGATTTCTGTAAATCGGGCGTCCTGGTATCGCCGGTTTTTTTTCTCGCCCGGGCATCTGCCATCGACTGATGTGCATACAGGGCTGTTGTCTCCTGCGTAGGTTGCTGCTGTGGCTGCTGCTGCGTCTGCGGAGTTAGTACAGGGGAAGAATCGATCTTGGCGGAATCGGAGAATGGCACGCGGGAAAGGACCGCGGCAAGATCGGTCGCGTCAGCATGCTCAAGGTGAATAACGTGGATATTCCCTTTCGGTTGCTTGTCCTTCTTGTCGTCCGGGCCGTACGTGAACACGTCGAGTGTCTTCGCGATCTTCATTAGGCCGTTAATATCCTGCGCCTCGCCGCGCATGATTATCATGTTCTCCGGCTGATAGGTGACAACGTCCGTGTATCGCGATTTAAGCGAGTTGAATACTTTTGATACCTCGTTAACGTCCGCGTTTTTAAACTGGTAAAGATAAGTTATCAGATTTTCCTGGTCGAGTGAAACCTCTCCTTTTTTATCAATGATCACCTTTACGGTCTCTTTCACCGCGTCCTGAACGGGAACAACCTTGACGAAGTTCTCGGCTTCAACGACCGCGAGGCCCTTGATCTCGAGGACCGCTTTCATGATATCGACGGCCTTGGCTACGGGAATTTTTCTGCTTGAGCTTATGGTGATCTTCCCCTTGACTTTATCGTCGATCAGTATGTTTTTTCCGATGATCTGTCCCATGACGTTGAGGAATTCTGATATCTCGACGTTATTGAAATTGAGGAGCATGCTTCTGGGGCCTGTATCTTCGCCTTTCCCGCGCGCTTTCTGGACGGCTTTTTTGCCGGTGATCTCTCCTTTTTTCTGTTCGGCAGGAACGGGCTGATCTTTCTGCGCGGTATCCGTACCGGGTCGGGCGGTATCGGCCTGGGCGATGAGATATTTATCCCTCATAGAATTGTACGACATGCCGGATTCGCTCTTGAGAAATCGCGAGTTGTTCGCGTGCAGCGGAGCGGGTGAAAAACCGTTTCCGGGAAACTGTTGCGGGGCCTGTTCCGCGTGGAGGAAGATCGCCGGCGGGGTGAAAGCGGCGACAGCGATTATAGTAAGAACCTTAAAATCCATAAAAAAAGGACCTTTCTTCATCAAACTCCTCTCACGAAACTTTAGAATGACGGCGATGCGCGGAAAGGCGTTTCAGTAAAAAAACGCGCGCACAATTGGAGAGAATACATCAGTCCGTTATGATGTCAATTTGAAAAATATTAATTGCGGGTTTTTCTGGAGGTGGTCCGAAGTTTTCGGACTTGAGCCTGTCTTTCGGTATCAGTTGCTGAGCACTACCTTGTCTTCTTCGCTGTCCGTTTCCCAGAGACGTACCTTGACTTTGTCTTTTACTGTAGTGTTGATGCTGTAGCCGCAGTAATCGGGCTGGATCGGCAGTTCGCGGCTTCCCCTGTCGATGAGCACGAAAAGTTTGATCGCCCGCGGACGGCCAAAGCTCATGAGCGTCTCGAGCGCCGCCTTGGTTGTCCTGCCGGTGAACAGGACATCATCAACCAGAAGTATCGTAGTGTTGGTGATGTTGAAGTCAATGCGCGTTTCTTTTATGACGGGAAGGATGCCCCGCGTGGCGATATCGTCCCTGTAAAACGTGATATCGAGTATCCCGTGCCTGATCGGGGTTCCCGAAAGTTCTTCAAGGCGTTTGCGAAGCCTGGTGGCGATCTCCACCCCACGCGTCTGAATGCCGACTATCGCGAACTCTTTCATGTCGGGAATGTTTTTGATGAGCGTTTTGGACGTGTCTTCTATGATGCTTTCGATATCGGCTTTATTGAGAATGATTTTCTCGCTCATTGTCTCCCCCTGACTTCAGCGTGGTACTCCTGGATCGATTTTATCGAAAGCTCGCTGTGCTTTTTCATCTCAAGAAGTCCATTAATCGCGGCCTTGGCGGCCGGCAGAGTCGTCATGATCGGAATGCTGTATCGCACCGCGGTCTGGCGTATCGTATAGGCGTCGTGCTGGGGAATCTTTCCCGACGGCGTATTGATGATCAGTCCAACTTCCTCGTTTTTAACGAGGTCGATTATATTGGGCCTTCCCGCGTGCACTTTCTTTATCCTTTCGCAGTTGATGCCGTGTGCCGCGTAAAAATCCGCGGTACCTTCGGTAGCGACCAGCCGGAACCCCGCCGATGAGAGAAGCGTGACCTCCTCAAGGAGCTCCTTCTTCGATTTTTCGTTGATACTGATGAAGATGGTGCCCTTCGAAGGAAGGGTGGATCCCGAAGCCATCTCGGCCTTGTAAAACGCCTCGGCAAAATCCCCCGCCATCCCCATCACCTCCCCCGTCGATTTCATTTCCGGTGTCAGTATCGTATCGACGCCGGGAAATTTGTTGAACGGAAGCACCGCCTCCTTGACACTGATATATGGCGGAATCACCATTTCCTTAAGATTAAAATCGGCAAGTTTCCTGCCCAACATTAGGTTCACGGCGATTTTTGCGAGGGGGATGCCGGTCGCCTTTGAGACAAACGGCACTGTTCTCGACGCGCGGGGGTTGACTTCGATTACGAAAAGGTTGCCGTCCTTCACCGCGTACTGGATGTTCAGAAGCCCGATAACGTTGAGCTCCAGGGCGAGCGAACGCGTTGTCATAATGATGCGCTCTTTTATCGTCTGGGGGATCGATATAGGGGGGATAACACACGCGGAATCGCCGGAATGCACGCCGGCTTCCTCGATATGCTCCATGATCGCCCCGAGAAAGACTTCCTCTCCGTCGCACAGGGCGTCGACATCGATCTCCACCGCGTCTTCAAGGAACTTGTCGACGAGAATCGGGTGTTCCGGCGAAAGGCGGACCGCCGTCTTGATATACTCCTCGAGGCTTGCGTCGTCGTAGATGATCGACATCGCCCGACCTCCGAGCACATAGGAGGGACGCACGAGCACGGGATAGCCGATCCTGTTGGCGATCTCCAGCGCTTCGGCGCGCGCGAACGCGATGCCGTTTTCCGGCTGGAGAAGATTGAGCGTTCGGACCACTTTGGCGAAGCGCTCGCGGTCTTCGGCCCTGTCGATCGAATCGGGAGAAGTGCCTATGATGGTTACGCCGTTCGCGGCGAGCATCTTTGAAAGGCGCAGCGGCGTCTGCCCGCCGAACTGCACGATCATGCCGTCGGGTTGTTCACGATGGTAAATGTGGAGAATGTCCTCAAGCGTGAGCGGCTCGAAATAAAGCCTGTCTGAGGTGTCGTAATCGGTGGAAACCGTTTCAGGGTTGGAGTTGACCATGATGGAGTCGATCCCGATCTCCCGGAGCGCGTAGGACGCGTGGCAGCAGCAGTAGTCGAATTCTATCCCCTGCCCGATCCGGTTCGGGCCTCCGCCGATGATCATGATCTTTTTGCGCGATGAGCGTTTCGATTCATCCTCGTCATCGTACGATGAGTAGTAGTACGGCGTGTATGCCTCGAACTCACCTCCGCATGTGTCAACGAGCCGGTATCCCGGTGTGATATTGTGTGCAAAGCGAAACTCGCGTATCGTCTTCTCGCTTTCACGAAGCGCCCTGGAGTAGTCACGCTCGAAATCAGCTCCCTTCTGCTTGAGTTTTGTAAGCTCGTCCTCGCGCGAAAGAAAGCCGAGTTGCATATCAGAAAAGCCGAGCCGTTTCATGGAAAGGATCGAGCCGACGGTCAGGCCCTGATCGCGGTATTCGCGTCTGAAGCGTCCCTTCGCTTCGACGATCTCACGAAGCTGGTGCAGGAACCACGGGTCTATCGCGGTGAACCGTTGGATTTTATCGACGCTCCATCCGTATTCGATCGCCCTGGTCAGGTAGAAGACGCGGTCTTCACGCGGCCGGACGAGCGCTTTTTCGATGATATCGTTGCGCATGGCTTCGGGCATTGAGTCAAGCTTGAGATCGAGATCAAGGCTTCCGTCGGAGCCAAGCCCGTACCGGTCGATCTCAAGCGAACGTATCGCTTTCTGGAACGCCTCCTTGAAGGTCCTTCCGATCGACATCGCCTCGCCGACCGATTTCATCTGGATTCCGAGCGTGGGGTCTGCGCCCTCGAATTTTTCAAAGGCCCAGCGGGGATATTTCACCACCACGTAATCGATGGTCGGCTCGAAACAGGCGGGCGTTTCGCGGGTGATATCGTTGGCGATCTCGTCGAGCGTGAGTCCGACCGCGAGCTTTGCCGCTATTTTGGCGATCGGGAAACCGGTTGCCTTTGACGCGAGCGCGGAGCTCCTGCTCACGCGTGGATTCATTTCGATCACAATCACGCGGCCGTTTTGCGGGTTGATCGCGAACTGGATGTTTGATCCGCCTGTATCCACCCCGATTTTGCGAATGACCTTTATCGACATATCGCGAAGGTTCTGGTATTCGGCGTCGGTGAGGGTCTGCTGCGGCGCGACGGTGATGGAGTCGCCGGTGTGGACTCCCATCGGATCGAAGTTCTCGATCGAGCAGATGATCACCACGTTGTCTTTTGTGTCGCGCATGACCTCGAGCTCGTATTCCTTCCAGCCGATGACGGACTCTTCGAGGAGCACCTGCTTGATCGGGGATTCGTCGAGGCCCTTCATTACGCGCTCTTTGAATTCCTCCCTGTTATAGACGATGCTTCCGCCAGTGCCGCCGAGGGTGAAGGCGGGCCGGATAATGATCGGCAGCTGCATCTCGTCGAGGAATTTCACCGCTTCTTCGATGCTTGAAGCCAGGCGGGATTCGGCGACTTCGAGTCCGATTTCGATCATCGCTTTTTTGAAGAGCTCGCGGTCTTCCGCCCGCTTGATCGATTCTATGTTCGCTCCGATCAGCTTTACGCCGTATTTCTCGAAAACGCCGCGCTGTTCAAGCCAGAGCGCGGTATTCAGCGCTGTCTGGCCGCCGACGGTCGGAAGCACCGCGTCAGGACGCTCTCGGGCAATGATCCGTTCGACCACATCAGGAGTGATTGGTTCAATATAGGTGCTGTCGGCAAGCTCGGGATCGGTCATGATCGTGGCTGGATTGGAATTCACCAGGATGACACGGTAACCCTCTTCTCGGAGGGCCTTGCATGCCTGGGAACCGCTGTAATCGAATTCACAGGCCTGACCGATAACGATCGGTCCTGAACCGATTATCAGTATGCTTCGAATATCAGTCCTTTTAGGCATGAACATCCTCACGGGGCGGAAAAAATATCTGCTGATTAGAGCAGTCCGATATATAATTTGTCAATTAAAATACCGGAGAAGCAAAATCGCGACATACTAGGGAAGCGCAATAACGGGAGCAAGTTCTTTATTTCAATTCACGGAATATTTTACATTGTGATAATAATACAGCTCGGTAGTTATCTAACGCCGGAATTATAAAGACCATTCATCGAGTACACGCAGCCGCAGTATGCCTGCCGATAGAAACCGTGATCCCTTGAGAGCTCAACAGACCGGAGAAAGCCGCCCTTTTTCTTGAAATCAGACTCGAGATATTCGATACCGAATTCCTCCGCAAGGTCATGTCCTATCTGATTGATCATTGAAGCGTCTTTGTGAGGGCTTACCGAGAGAACGGTCGTTACGAGGTCAATTTCCATCTTTTTTGCCTGCCTGAAGGTTTCGGTCAGCCTGAAACGGTAGCAGGCCCAGCAGCGCGGGGAACGCTCGCCCTGAAAACGATGCGCTTTTACCGCTGAAATCCACTCGCGGGGAGAATAGCTTCCTTCTACAAGAGGGAATTGCTTTATCAGTGAAAAACGACGGAGCTCTCCAAGCCTCCTTCTGTACTCAGCGGGAGGGGCTATGTTCGGGTTGTAGTAAAATGAGACAACAGCATACTCACTCTCCAACCGCTCCTGAACGGAGCTGATACAGGGAGCACAGCAGGTGTGCAGAAGGACAGTTCGTTTACTCAACAGTGTTTCAGGTACTTATTAAAAAAATCGCTCACACACTTGGCTTTCGACGGGTCGATCTTGCTGTCAAGCCACAGAAGGAGATCGGTGCTCACACCCTGCGGCGAGTTGTATTCATGATGAATGATATACTTCGCCAGATCGAACTTGATGACGTCGAAGATCAACTCGGCCTTGCAGAAATTTGCGGGCGACGGTCCGAGTATCTGGCTTATTTTACAGATAAGCTCGTGTTTCTCCATCTCCTTAAGCTCGCTTCTGCACGTGCCTCCAAACGGGGAATTTCCCCAGATAACGTTTTCAGGGGAATCGGCGACATAGGCGCAATCACCGGTCCTCTTTGCGTCGGAACCTTTTTTACTCATCTCCTGAATCCCATACACACAAAAATATAAGACATAATTTAATTTGACATTACATCTTTATATAAGATGTAAGATATACACATTTTACACATCCGTCAATCGGATCGCGAACAAAATATTTAACGAATATAAATATTCGTAATTAATTCGACGAGGTCTCCACGCGGCGGAACTGATCGGCCCACGCCGCGAATGAATTCTGGTTCCTCGTTTGTATATACAATGCTCCCTGTCCCGAGAAGCGGCACACCAGCCCTTCTCCCGAAAGAAAAAGAGATTTCAGCCCTCCCACTCTCTCAATTTTGAAGGATAAAGAAGGCTCGAAGGCGACTATGTGCCCGGTGTCCACGATATATTCGCCGTTGAGGTCAACCCGGTGAATCGCGCCGAAGCTGGAGAAGAATATCTCGCCGCTGCCTGCCGCTTTGAGGAAGAACAGCCCCTCTCCGCTGAACATCGCCTTGAATCCTCCCCACTTGCTGTCGATCTTTATTCCAGGAGCGCTGACTACAAAGGCGCCGCCCGACATGATAAACTCCTGGTTGTTCAGGGTGATGCATTCGACATCGCCGGTCGTCGCGGAAGTGAAATATATCTCGCCCGGGCCATTTTCCGCGGTAAAGGTATTGACGAAGAACGATTCGCCGCCCAGAAGCGAGCGTTTGGCCGCCTGAAGTATTCCTCCGCGGGCCTCGGTCTTAATGGTAACGTTCGGAGAGTGTGCAACCATTGCGCCTGCTTCCGCGACAACGGATTCTCCCGCGTCGAGCAGCAGCTTAATCATGGGAAAATCAGGTTTGGCTATAATTTCATGTCTCATAACGTTCCCTCTTACTGTTTTTTTGGCGGAAGCTTGTCGCGGAGCCATTTTGAAAGCGCGGGGACGTTTCGCGACTGTATCCAAATCTTTCCGTTTCCGCTGAAATGGCAGACAAGTCCCTCGCCGCCGAGGAAGAACGATTTCCAGCCGCCGAGCTTCCTGATTTCGTACCCGAGGCCTTCCTCAAAAGCGACAATATGCCCCGTATCCACGATAAGAGAGCCGTTTACCTGGATTTCCTCGATCGCGCCATAGCTGGATATAAGCAGAGGACCCTGGCCCGAAACCTTGAGGAAGAACAGTGACTCACCGCTGAAAAAGCCGCGAAGCCCCTGAAACTTCGTATCGATATCAAGCGATGGGGAGCCGGCAAGGTACGAGCTCGACTGGATAAAGATCGTCTTTTCGACATTGATGAGCTTCACATCGCCGGGGAGCGTCGGCGCGAGCGTAACCTCGCCTGCGCCGTTTTCCGCGGTAAAGGTGTTCATCCAGAACGACTCGCCGCCGAGAAACGCGGTTTTTAGCGATTTCATAATGCCTTTACCGGCGGATGAACGCTGTGTCTGAATGGTGACGTTGGTTGATTTGCTGACCATGGCGCCGCCTTCGGACTGGATCTTCTCTCCGGACTGAAGCGAAACGACAGCCAGAGAATATGAGGGGTTGTATTTTATTTCGATATTCATGCTGTTACCTCGGGAGCAGTTTCGATACCCAGCCGATAAATCCGCCGGGCACTCTCGATTGTATCCACAGCTTTCCCTTTCCGGAGAACTCGCAGACAAGGCCCTCTCCGGAAAGAATGGTTGATTTCCAGCCGCCGACACGCTTTACGGTAAAAGCGAGCGTATCTTCGAAAGCGACGATATGACCCGTGTCGACAATATAGGTGCCGTTCACATCGATCTCGACGATGGAGCCATAGGAAGCGAAGAAGAGGTCGCCGGTACCGTTGACTTTCAGAAGGAAGAGTCCTTCTCCGCCGAAAAGGGTGCGTATCCCGCCGAACTTTGTTTCAATGGCTACACCGGGAGAGGAACAAAGGTATGCCCCGCTCTGAAGGTAGATGCTTCCGTTGAGTGGATAGTGCTGTACATCTCCCACCATGTCATTCGCGAGTCCGATGAAGGCCCCCTGGCTTTTTGAGGTGAATTCGTTCAGAAAGAGCGATTCACCGCCGAAAAATCTTCTCGAGATTGCCGAAAGTATGCCGCTGCCGAATCTGGTTTCGATATCGATGCCGGGACTCATGTAAACCATGGCGCCGGCTTCCGCCTTTATTGTTTCGCCGGCTCCGAGTTCGACATGCAGAAGAGAGTATGAGGGCCTGTGCTTGATACTGAAGTTCATGTATCCCCCTTCGTGTTACCGGTATGAATGATTGACCGGTTTATGAGACATAAATAGTGATGATCAATGATTGCATACTTATAAACAGTTATGAATTTGGTCAATAATAAAAAAAAGCGGCTATAAAAAAAATATAGAAGTTATCCGTTTACATGAGGAGGCTTCTCTTGTATTCTTTGACCCGGATGTCGGCGATACGGGTCGGAAGGGGGATACGGTAGTTCCTGACGCAGTTCATGATGATTCCGGCCGATTCATCGATGCCGACGCGGTGCCCCGGCGAAACGAAAACCGGGCGCACGTTGTCTCGTGTGCGGAGGACGACGCCGATTATCGTTCCGTCAGTGTCGTAGAGGTAGCTGCGTGAGCCCGCCCTTCCGGCGGGATCATCGAAAGTACCGTAGAGGCGTGATTTCGCGCAGCCGATGGCGGGAATATCGAGAAGCACGCCCATGTGAGAGGCAATTCCGAGCCGGCGGGGATGCGCGATTCCCTGCCCGTCAAAAATGAGCAGGTCCGGTCTGGATTTCAGCTTTTTAAACGTCTCGAGGAAGAGCGGTCCTTCGCGAAAGGAGAGCAGACCGGGGATATAGGGGAACGACACCGTGCCGCTTCCGAACTGCTCCTCGACGACGACAAGCTCCGGGTATTCAAGTACGATTATCGCGCAGAACCCGAGCGAGTCGAATTTGCTGAACGCGAGGTCAATGCCGGCGATGAGGCGGATTGTATCCGGCATGCCGTTTGTAATAACATCTTCTGCGAGTCTTCGCTGGAGGGCAATCGCTTCCTTCGGGGAAAGGTTGAGCATCTGCTTAAAAGACGTTGCGGTACTCGACCCGGATGACGCGGTTTACAGGCTCGTCGTGCTGGAAGAGGAGGCCGAATTCGATCCCGAGGTTGGACATATAGGTGTATTTCAGCCCGACGTTTCCGAGCCACTCATGGCCGCGCGAGAAATCGTAGTATATGCGCTCGCCCTCTGCTTTGAAGGCGAAGAATTCGCCGAGAGGAATGTCAAGGCCGATAAAATAGGAGCTGTCTTCAGGAACGTAATTGGGCTGGGTCGGTACCCTCATGCCGAAGTGAATATGCTGTTCGTCATCAAAGAGATAGATCGGCTTGGTAATGACGAAGTACGGGCCATAGATCATGCGGTTGAGCTCGTTGTCGTCATATTCCGTTTCGTTTTCAGGAGTTACGTTGCGCGCCACCCTGCCCTCGGAGCCGACATAGAATGAATCGTATCCGAACGCGATAGAAATGGGGAACGCTTCCCATCCATCGGTTATTTTGAGCCGTGCGATAACTCCAGGCACATTCGGCTCGGTCCGGTCCTTTCCGATCGCGTTCTGTACGTCGAAGGATATTCCGAGAAAAAGGTTGTCGTGGAGCCCTATCAGCGCTTTCGTTTCCACACCGCCGTTATCGTATCCGAGGACTGAGACCTGGAACGTACCGCGTCCTATGGTGTATGCCGTAGGTGTATCGATAACCGATGTGTCATGAAGCTGCTGCTGCGCTTCAAGGCGCCGCGCCCCGAGCACACACAGTAACGATATCAAAATAAGAACAAATCGTTTCATAATTCACGCGCCTCGCTTGAATAGAACTCCCTGTATCTCCCTCTTTACTAATTTCGGAAGGATCGATACGGCGCATGATAAAAAAAAGAGCGGGGGCTGGCCCCGCTCTTCTGTGTGCGTTCTGTTTCGGATATTACTTCGCCGGTGCCGGCGCCGATTTTTTCCTGTAAACGATGAAAGCAACGATCGCCGCGACAACGAGGAGAACAACCCACCAGTAGTAGATGGCGAGATAGAAAACGACCGATATGATTGCCGCGATCAGCGTCAGGACGAAGCGGATAAGCCCGGCGCCGAATTCTCCGATGTAAGGAATAAAATCGAGAAGCGTGGTCAGCGGGCCGACCATCATGTTGAGACCGGCGGACATCAGCACGAACCCGACGATGAGCCATATCCACCACATCATCCTGTCCTCTGACTTCAGGTTGCCGATCAGGTTCTGGATCTCTCCGGGTGCGGCGAGAAGCATTGGGCTGTTGTCAACAAGCGTGGGCGCGAGCGTCCTGCCGCTCTTGCTTCCGGCGAAGGTGTATTTCTGGTCCGCCGGATAAACGGTATACTTGAAGCGCTCATCACCGACCTGAGGCCTGTCTGCTTTTCCGCTAATATAAACCGGTTCGAGCTGTTTCGCGCCGCCTTTGAACCGGATATCATTCACCGGAACGGTATATCCGCTGACGGTGAGACTCGATGTATTGATCGTCTGCGTGGCCTCACCCTGTGCGGTAGGATTGCTTATGTCGTTAGGCAGGTTATTCTGCCGCACAAAATCACGCCACCGTGATTTGTCCCGACCTTCGATCTGCCGGGGACTTGAAGTCCATTCAAGCGAGTAGGTGTAATAGCTGCGCGTTACCTGCTTGGTGCCTTCCTTTTTGGTTTCGGAATGCTTTGTAGAAACGATGGCATAGTATTCCTTCGTTTTCTCTATCCGTATGTATTTGCCCGCCTGTACATGTTCGCCGTCACCGACTTCAGCAACTTCCGGGGTGCCGCTTACATACGCCATTTTCCCTTCCTGCGCCTGCTCGATAGCCTTGGCAGCGGTAAATTCCTTGCCAAGCTCGGTCCTCGTCGCGCCGCACCAGAGCACCGCGAACGACGCAAAGAAACAGATTATCCCTGTGAAAACGTTTTTAATCGACTGTCCGATCTGGCTGCCGGCCCCCTGTACGCTGACTTCGTCATCGTCTCTGGGCCCCGAATCAGATGAGCCACCATCATAATCGTCGCCCTGCTCTTCCAGTTCGATGTCTGAAAGGTAGTCATTATAAGACATATGTTCCTCCTTTTTGTTAATAGACACGTGAACTTCACTTGCCCCCAAAATATCGTCACTTTTGAATATAACGGTCTTGAATATAAAATGTCAAGCCATTAATGGTCAGTTGGATACAATGTCTCTGATAACGGAGGCGGGTTAAAATCAATAGCGGTTCTGTATCTCAAAAAGCTCGCCGATGCCCTGCGCGGCAAGGTCGATCATCTCCTCAAGCTGGCGCCTTGAGAATGAGGCCTGTTCGCCGGTACCCTGCACTTCAACGAGGTTGAATTCATGGTCCATCACGATATTCATGTCGACATCGGCGGCTGAGTCCTCGCTGTAATCGAGATCGAGCATCAGCTCTCCATCGACATATCCGACCGATATCGCCGCTACGTTGCCGGCTATCGGGCTTGCGGGGAGTAGCCCCTCCCGGACCATTTTATCGGCGGCGAGGCGGATCGCGATGCAACCGCCGGTTATCGAGGCGGTCCTGGTGCCGCCATCGGCCTGCAGTACATCACAATCGACAGTAATGGAGTAGCCCGCGAGTTTCCGGAGGTCGACCACGCGGCGAAGGGACCTTCCGATAAGGCGCTGTATTTCTACCGCCCTCCCGTCTGGATTGGAGGTACGGCGTTTCGTCCGGGGACGGGTCGAATACGGGAGGAGCGTGTATTCGGCGGTAAGCCATCCGATGCCTTTTTCCCTGGCGTGGTCCGGGACATCATCGCTCACATACGCGGCGCAGATGATCCTTGTATCCCCCATCTCAAAAAAGACCGAACCGTCGGCCCGCGGGCAGAAACCGGGAACGCAGTTAACTTTCCGGATTGATCTGGGATTTCTCGTATTCCTTTTCAAGCTTGTCGCTCCTCTCTTTCAATTCCTTGAGCCTTTCAAGGTCTTCAATCTTCTGATTTATGTTTTTATGATACGGGTTTCTTCTGCGGGCCTCTTCAAGGAGCTGGAGCGCCTCGTCGAGATTTCCCTTGACATAGCTTTTTACCGCGTCCTTGTACAGTTTTTCGGCCCGGTTTTTGTCCTCTATGGTGATGATCTGCGTCATCAGGCGCGCGGCGACGGTGAATGAATAGACCGGACCGAAAATGCCGGTGTCGGAATAAGACGCGTCGATGCTGAAATTGATTTTGTCGATCTGATAGTTGAAGCCGAGCCCGAACGAATAGGTCCCCGCGTCGTTAAAGCGGTATCCCGCCCGGATCGAAACAAGATCAAGATAGTTAATCTCAACCCCGGTGTTGATCCTGAAGCTCTCGGCGAAACCGTACGTGAAATCGTAAAGGTCGGAAAGCGTAATGAAATTTTCAATCATATCGACGTTGAAAATGAGCCAGCGGGTAAGCCCGTAGGAGGCCCCGATCCGGAAAAGCCTGGGGAGCGGATCGTCGCTTGCCTTTGTTCCCACGTTCTGCATGGAAAAGCCTACTGCGAAATTCCGTACCGGCGCGTCGAACGGGGAATACATGTACATCCGTTTCAGGAGGCCGATATCGAAGGCGAGCGAATAAAGGGAAAGCGTATCGATCCGCTGGTAAATGTGCTTCATCGATCCGCCGATCTCCATGAAGTCAAGCGACATGCCGTACGCGATCACGCCGCTCATGTTGTAGAACTGCACGGTGCCTGTTTCGTTGCCCTCAACGTCAATGCGCTCGAATGGCGGCACCCAGAACAGAGAACTCGATACGCCGAGAAATCCCCGATAGACGGGGTACGCGAGGCTGATGTTCTCGAAACGGGAGTCGAGGATGAGTTCCTGGTGCATTACGGAAAGCATCGGATAGCGGAGGGTCCCCAGGCCCGCCGGATTGTAGTAGATGGAATTGATATCTCCCACCATGGCGGTAAAGGCCTCGCCCATGCCGAGGGGGCGGCTTCCCACTCCGATTTCAAGGAACTGGGCGCCCGAAGTACCCACGCTGCCAGCCGCCTGAGCGCTCAACGGCAAAAAAAAACAGCACGCCGAGATGCTCAGAAACATAATTATTGGGAGCGCGTGTTTACTCATAGTATATAAATAAGAGAAATCCGGTATAATATCAAGAAATAACCGTAAATCAGCCTTTTATGACTCACGGGAACGCGGCGTATTCTATATAATCTCAAGAATACGATAAAGGGAAAAACTTTTATCGCTCCTGATTATTTCCGCGGTGAACGCGTTGCTGAAATATCCGTTAAAATCATTTACTGTGTTCACAATATGATCGGTTTCACCGGGGTCGGCGAACACGAGGATGGCGTCCCTTTTGAGGAATATCACTCTCGCGTTCAGCGAAACCGATTTCGCAAGCCTGATATAGAGATATCGGAAAGCGTAATAGGACTCTATCCGGCTGTCGGATAGAGTCTTGATGACCGCGATATTGCCGCCTCTCGCCTCTACATGCAGGCTGTAGAAATATTCCGCGAGCGAATAGGCGTCCTCAAGGCTGTCTCCGCACCGCAGGATTTCCCTCCGGAGCGCAAGATGGTTGTAAAGGACCAGATGCATCGCCAGCCGGGAGGCTATCTGACTGGTGAGCGACTCCTTCCCTCTGTCAACATCCCCTTCCGAGAGCCTGATAATGAGTATCCCCGTCGTCCCGGTCCTGTCGATATTCACGCATGAAGGCAGGGAGTCAAAATAATCAGAAATAAGGTTTTGTATGGCGACGATGAAATAACGGACACCCTTGAGGCGTATGGCGCCTGACCACCGCTTCTTCATGAAAATATTGTTTTCGATGAATGAGGAATCCACCATCAGGCCGCGTTTTGCCGATAAAACACGCTGTATCGTCTTTTCATTGATATTGAAAATGAGGTCTTCTGTCCGGATGTCGTTGATGGTGTTGATTACAGGGAAGAGCGCGCGGCTTGCCCGCTGATATGACAAAATGGCGTATCCGGAATGGCCCATGCGTTCAAGAGCCATCCGTATATATTCCGCGCAGTCCGCTTCAGGCGAGTCGCGTGAGACCAGGAGCGGATTGAACGCGCTGTGCACCTCATCAAGACCGTCAAGGGCGGCGGCACGGTAAAAGAGCGACTGGAAAAGAAGCTGAAGTTCCTCAGGGGTTGCCTGTGCAATGTCCTTTACGCGATCGTCGTGAGCGGTAACGCGCGATATAAGCTCTTTGAATTCGGATGTGAATGTTTTCTCGCGGATCTTGTCAAGATCGAGGGGATCAACGTCCTCATTTCCGTCGCCCTTGTAGAAAGGGTCATCCCGGTCTACCGATGGATCAGTTTTTTCCTCTGTCATTTTACCTACCGGCACGGATTATTCCGACCGGATCGCTCATGCTGACGGTCCGTCCGGTACGACTTTTCTGCTGACCGATGTATAACGGATACAGCGCTACTATATTAATTTTCAGCACATTATGACGAAAGTTCAAGCATTTTTTGAAGACATCCGAGGGCCCGGAGCGATGTCTCCCGGTCGACCGTGATAACGGGGCTTTCTTCGGCGATCGAACTGTAGAGCTTTTCGAGCGTTATTTTTTTCATGTTCGGGCAGATGAAAGACGGGGAAGCAAGGATATATTCGATGTGCGGGGCGGCGGATTTCAGCCGGTGGATCATTCCCATTTCAGTCCCGATTATAATCTTTTTCCTGTCCGTGGATTGGACAAATCTAACCATTCCGCCTGTCGATTCAACGGCGTCAGCGAGGTCAACGACTTCGGGTCGGCACTCGGGATGGACCATGACAAGCGCGTCGGGGTGTTCCGCCTTTATCTTTTTCAGGTCTTCGACGGTGAAACGCTCGTGCGTCGGGCAGAATCCCCGCCACGGGATGATTTTTTTGCCGGTAAAGCGCTGGACGTACGAGCCGAGGTTTTTATCCGGAACAAAGAGTATTGTATCGCCCTTTACGCGCTGTACGATCTTTACGGCGTTGGCGGAGGTGCAGCACACGTCGGAAAGCGCCTTGACCGCCGCGGAGGAGTTGATGTAGGTGACGACAATCGCGCCGGGATATTCTTCCTTCATTTTACGGAGGCTCGCCGGCGTTGCCATATCGGCCATGGGGCAGCCCGCGTCAGGCGCCGGAAGAATCACCTTTTTTTTCGGTGAGAGGATAGAAGCCGATTCCGCCATAAAATGCACGCCGCAGAATACGATGATATCCGCATCCGTCGCCGCCGCGGTCCTCGCGAGTTCCAGGGAATCACCGGTATAATCGGCAATGTCCTGAATCTCATCAGGCTGATAGTTGTGCGCCAGGATGATCGCGTTCTTCTTTTTGGCGAGGCTCTTGATTTCTTCGCGTAGACCCATTATACTGTCCTGTATATATGTAATTATTTCTTTCCGGGTTGGCCGTTGAAGGCCATGACATAACGAAACGCAGTATTCTGAAGGGAAGATATCACCGCAAGATATTATTTTCTTAAATTTGTAAATTTTGAAAAAAATGTATTGACACAAAACGAGGTGATAAACTAAGTAATATCTCGGTTTTGAGCATTCCCCTGTAGCTCAGTCGGTAGAGCAGTTGGCTGTTAACCAATTGGTCGTAGGTTCGAGTCCTACCGGGGGAGCAGATAAGATTTAAACTTCAGTTCTTTGACATCCGCCGTTTGGTTACAGTAAACGGCATGGAGAAAGATGAAATCCCCGGACATCCCGGGGATTTTTTGTGTTCAAGATGCGAATGACTTATCAGTATCAAATGAGACGATGCAGTTCATAAATCCTTAGTTCTGTATGGCCGCCTGCGCCCGAATCAGGTCATGCAGTGTAATTATCCCGTTAATCGCGTTCGTTTTTCTGTCAATTACCAGCAGTACCTGTACGGCTGAATCGACAAAGGTAGTGCCAACTTCCTTTACCGTCTGATCGGTGTAACAGCATTTCAGTTCATGAACATCCGGAGGCTTTCCACCGGCAATAGAATCCTCAATCTGTTTGCGGGTGACAATACCCCTGATCTGATCTTCAGAAAAAACCGGGAAGGCATTATACGGATAGGTATCAATAAGCTCCTTCATCCCCTTCTTTGAAAAATCTTTAAGCCCGACAGGATTGGGGCTTGCTATCGCCGAGACGGGCAGATGCTGCCAGCTCTGGAGATCCACGGGAGGACGGATTTTATGCAGTTCATGCCCGTCCTGGACAAGCAGTGAGTCATAAAAATTCAAAGCGCTGGCGCGATGCGCAACGGCCTGGCTGATTATTGTACCCAGCATGAGACCGGGCACCAGCGAGAACTGGTGCGTCATCTCGAAGACGATAAGCATTGATGTCAGCGGGGCGCGGACAATCGCTCCCATACATGCGCTCATCCCGACCGCCGATAAAACTATGCGATCATCGGCGGTAAGAGGAATCCAGTTGTTGGCCAATCCCCCGATAAAAAAACCGCCCATACCGCCCATAAACAGAGACGGGGCAAAAATCCCGCCGCAACCGCCGAAGCTGTATCCGGCTATTGTTGCGCATAGTTTCGCACACAACAATATGCCGGCGATTTTCCATCCGAAGTTATTATTTAAGGCATTGGAAAGGTCCTGATATCCGAGGCTGAAAACTCCTATTTTGCCGGTAGCAAGATATGTAGTACACCCGAGTGCCCATGTGATAAGTCCTCCGAAAAGGGGCAACAGCCAGACGGGAATGCGCTTCTGTTTTTTTATCCGCCCTCTCAGAAAAATTGTTGAACGCTGAAAGATCACGCCGGCAAACGCCGAAATGAGTGCGACTATTGGAACGATGATATAGTGAAACCAGCTGATATTCTCAATAGACGGAAGTGTAAACGCCGGCTGCCTTCCGAGTATGGCATATACCACAAACGCGCCGATAACCGAGGAGAGCACAACCCTGCCGAGATAACGGCTGTTCATGTCTCCAAGTATCTCCTCAATAACGAACGTGATCGCCGCCAGGGGGGTGTTGAAGGCAGCGGCAAGGCCGGCGGATGCGCCGATGAGGGCGGCTGCACGGCGCTGGCGAACGGGCGCACCGAACACGCCGTCCAGGTTTGAGGATATTCCGCCGCCAATATACACGGAAGGCCCCTCCCGGCCCAGGCTGTTCCCTCCGCCTATGCTGAGAATTCCTGCAATGAATTTAATCAGTACGGGCTTAAAGGGAACATAGCCGACTTCTTTCCAGTATGCGGTTTTGAGTTGAGGGATCCCGCTTCCCGCCGCTTCAGGGCTGAACACGTTAAGCAGATACCCTACAAGCAAGGAAGCGATTGAAATAACAGCGAAGCTCGCACATATAAAAAACAGCGGCGATATCGATGCGAAGCGGAGAAAGGTCTGCGTAAAAAGAAAGTTCGTGAAAAAAAGAAAACCCACCGCGGAGAGCCCCGCGGCGATACTCAGTACGCAGGTGGTTATAACTGACCGTATATCCTCAGGAAAGCGTTGAAGAATACCCGTGATGTTCATTGAATCGTACCTTGATGAAATTATCAGCACATCTGGAATATGCCGCTCTATATGCCGAAGGAAAGCTTTCCGATGTTTTTATTAGATCGGGAGCTATCTGATGGTTATATTTCTGGCAATATTAATACAGGCACATTAACGGAATCGATGATATTTTCATCAGGGGTATCAAAAAAAGAGGAGTAGAATTTTCCATGGTGCCTATGACTGACAATGATCAGATCAATGGCATTGCTTTTACAGTAATCTTTTATCTTCCCGCCGAGATCGCCTTTTGATACCGCATATACCACCTGAGCCCGGTCAAGCGTTTCGGCGGAAACATTCTGCCGTACTTTTAACGCCACCGCGTCCTCGTGGTCTGCCGGATGACGGTACCCCGCAGCCTCATCGTTAACATATAAAATATGAATTCTGCTTTTATTGGCGATCGCGAATTCCAGAGCGTTGCTCAGATTGTTCTGGTTTTTTGAGTCGAGGTTGATAGGGTAAAGGATATTCGTAAACTTAAACATGGTTTTCCTCCACGGTGAAAAGTGTTTATCGCAATTCAGAAAAACGATCAAAAAGGCAAAAAAACACTACGAAATTTGTATACTCCATAGATTGAATCTGTATCCAGATAACCATCAGAACAAAAAATCTTTTAAACTTACAATAAAAATATTCTAAAACATTTCATGAATCACATTGTTTACGATGATAACCCTTATGCAAAACAGAGGCAACCTTTTTTTAAATTCACGGTGCCCATGTATTCTTCTTGATAATTATAAACAATTTCTGCATATGTCCCGGGTAATGAGTGAGCAAGTCCCGCCCGCGGCAGGATTGCTTTATTACGAACAAAAAGTAAACGAGGCAAAAATTATGAAACACACTATACCGGCAGTCTTGATTGTATTCATGCTGCTTTCATGCAAGCCGAACCTGACCGGGGAGACGGCCAGGTACAGCTACGGCTTCGGATTTCAGATCGGCACGAGCCTGAAAAGAATGAACGGGTACGACCGTGAGCAGATCCTGGCGGGGGTAAAGGACGCGACCGAGGGGAAAAACGCGCAGGGCGATAAAAGCCGCCAGATAGGCCACACCATCGGGAAGAACTATGCCGAACAGGGCATCACGATCGATCTGAGGGCCTTTACGCTCGGAGTCAATGAAGGTTTTGAAGGCTCAATACCAAGCGTGAAGGAAGATGACATGCGCCAGGCGATGGAATCCATCGTCAGGGTGATACAGGAGAAGAATCTCAAAGCAGGTAACGAGTATCTCGAGCAAAACAGGAAAAAAAGCGATGTGTCCGTTACTCCGAGCGGCCTCCAGTACCGCACCCTTCTCAAAGGCTCGGGAAGAAAGCCCGTTGCCAGCGATACGGTAAAAGTGCACTACACGGGAAGGCTTATCAACGGCAGGATATTTGACAGCTCCTATTTACGCAACGAACCCGCCGTCTTCCAGTTGAACAAGGTAATCAGCGGATGGACGGAAGGCGTCCAGCTCATGAATGTCGGCTCGAAGTTCGAGTTCACAATCCCTCCGCATCTCGGGTACGGGCAGCAGGGAGCGGGATCGATTCCCGGCAACTCGGTCCTCGTCTTCAGCGTGGAATTGCTGGACGTAGTGTCGAAATAGCCTGTACCGACAACAGGCCTTTATCGTTGAAACGCATTATTGCGAACTATATGGCGAATATGTCCCCGGAAATCCGGGGATTTCTTTTTCAGGGTGGATAGTATCCGCTTCCGTCCGCACAATCATCCGCCGTTCCGGACCGGAATGGAATGCCGTGAGTGAAATGCAGTTCCTTTTCGGGCGTATCCGGCCGCGAAGGCCGGAAATTATTCCCTGTTGCAGCGGGATATACGCGGTCTGCAGGGTGGATATACGCGGCTCCCTGCATGATACGGAGCGGTGACGGCGGGCAATAGAAGAGATCCGGAATTGTGCTGAACTCGAAGAAGGTCCGCCCTGCCCTGTGTAACCTCTTTTCTGTCAGTCGATATGGTCATCGCCGGTTGAGTTGTGGTCTCTGTGAGATAACAGGAGATGAAAAGATTGTATCCGCTCTTACGCTTCCTGATTCCCCTGTCGTTCCACTCCCCTTTCTCCGGAACAGGAAGGGCCTGCCATGCCCGCACCGCTTCGCGGAAGGCACAGCGTCTTACCCGCTGGGCGGCAGTATTCGGATTTGACGGAATAACGTATGGACGCATGAACTGCTTTCCATAGCGCTCGTAGAAAACCGCTCCGCCGACGCGGCCGTGAAGTGATCGAAACGCGACATTAAGGGTTACGTGTGCCATGCTGTTCCTCCGGGGGATGTGATACTATAGAGTGCGGATTGATCAGTGGAAATGACATTTTTTTCCGCACTATTTTATCCGCCCCATGAGGCACGGCGGAGTCCTGACGTTAATTTCGGGCATGGCGGTTATGCGGTCGTTTAATACTATTCCTTGAGAGTACTTTCTGATAATTATTTTCATGAAAAATCATAATTAATACTTTACATAATTGGTTGTATCTATTTCTGTTTTAATCATAAAATAAATAAAATTATATATCTTATTTTACGCATTTATAAAGATATAACGCTTCACATACCAGGCTCTTGGAAACCGGGATGATACGTATTAAAAAGGCGTTCACCCGCCTGGCGGGTGAAAAGATCGGCGGCACACGGATTGTTCCCATCGCGACAAAGATAGTGCTCATCTTTGTCTTTCTTATCCTGTTATCAAATTTTTCTTCCCACTACATCAGCCTTATGCTCTACAGGGGCGAAATGGTCAGGCTGATGAAACAGCACCTCGTAAAAGACCTGCGGGAAATCTATACATTTGCCAACACACAGCGTGAAGTCTATCATGCCGGTGGCACGGTGCAGGCATGCATGCAGACCATCGAGGAAAAGGCCATTCTTGAATTCAAGAACGCCAACTCACTGCTTATCGGAGTTAAAAAAGACGGGAGCGTGCTTCTCCAGGCTTCGCGGGGAACGCGCCATTCCGCCTTTCCGGACCTGAAAAACCTGCGCGTAATGAATCAGAACCTCGCAAACAACATACGGGAAGGCTTTATCACCTTCTCGCTCGACGGGAAGAGCTATTTCGGCGTGTACAAGTTCAATGCCGATTGGGACGTCTTTCTGCTCAGGGCCGAGGAGTTCAACGAGTTCTTCGCGCATTCAAGAAAGATATTCAAATTCATAGTTCTCACTATCATTGTGATAAGCATCCTCTGCGCGGTTGCCGGTATCGTCATACTCGGATATGTACTCCGTCATATCAGCCGGATGACCAACGCCATTATAGGCATGACGCGGAACAAGCAGCTCGGCCTTCTCGAGATGGGGAGCGCGCAGGCCGACGATGTCACATTCCTCGGCATGGCGTTCAATTCATTGTCGAACACGATAGGAAACCTTCTGGCGATATTCCAGAAATTCACCAATAAGGACATTGTTGTCAAGGCCTACGAGGAGCGCGAGATACGTCTTGAAGGCAGCAGAAGAGACCTGACCTGCCTTTTCTCGGATATCAAGAGCTTTACCAATATGACTGAAGTTCTGGGAACAGAGATTATCACCCTGCTGAACCTTCATTATACCAGGGTAATCAACATCATACTTGGCAATGACGGCATCATCGGCTCCATCATCGGCGACGCGCTCCTCGCGGTGTACGGCGTTTTCCCGGGAGACTCGGAGCGGCTGAAGTCTTACCAGGCGGTCATCACCGGATACAGGATCCATGAGGTGGCGAAGGAGATCCGGGAACAGATGATACTGATACGAGAAAGGATTATCGTGGAGAAAGGCAACCTCACGCCCGCGGAGGAGAGAGTGTACCGGGCGGTGCTGATCGATGTGGGCGTCGGGATAGACGGCGGCCTGGTGTTTTACGGCAACATTGGATCGCACGAAAGAATGACCAATACGGTGATCGGCGATAACGTCAACTCGGCTTCGAGGCTTGAGGGGCTCAACCGCGTCTATCATATCCCGGTGATCTGTTCGGAGTATATCAAGCAGGATATCGAGAAGAATGTGCCCGAAGCGAAAATGAAATTCGTCGAGATCGACACGGTGCTCGTGAAGGGGAAAACCGAAGGGAAAAAGATATACTGGCCGATCCTGAAATCCGATATCAACAGGGAGATGCAGAAGCAGCTCGCGCTTTTCAGCGAAGGCCTTTCGCTCTACTATGAAGGCAAATGGAAAAAGGCAGGAAAGTTGTTCGAGCAGTGCAACCTCCCGATGGTGGAAGTGTTCAGGAAAAGGACCGCGGTCGTGGAATGCCCCGCAAACTGGAACGGGATATGGACCATGGAATCCAAATAACCGGAAGGAGAGGCTGATATCCGAATGAGCGGCAAGAACATAAAAAGGAAAAAATCTCCTGCCGCGCCTTCTGACCAGGCGCCGGTAACGGTTTTCCTTAAAAAAGAGATGGTTGCCTCCGCGGAAAAAGCGGTTGTTTACGATCTCGAGAATGAGTTTCGCGGCACAAGAAAAAATCGCGGGCTGACGACCTACCTGTCCCTCGCCGGATTCGCCGTTATTCTCCTGCTCGGGACTTTCGGCGTCACGAGGTACATAGAGCGCAACACCAGGAATATCGCCATCGAGATTTCAGATTTCGAAGACATCAACATGCAGGAACTGCTGAACACGCTGCGCAACGCCGGCAAGATCATGGCCGAGATGAAAGAGAACATGGAGCAGATGAAAGGCCAGATGGGCGTCGAGATGCAGAAGATCCGCACGCAGGCGTATGCCGACCTGGAACAGCTCAAGCAGAAGCACAATCTTTCCGAAGTGAAACGAGCGGCCCTTACTAAAAAGATACTCGAAGACCGCGAGCGTCGGATAGCCGAAGTCCAGTCAGAGTATAAGGATAAGCTCAAGGACAAGGAAAAATCCATCGAGGACGTGAAGTCACAGATGAGCGGATACAAAGCCCAGCTCCAGCAGAAGATGGATTCCTATACCGAGAAACTGGAAAAGAAGCTGAAGGAATACCAGAGCGAATCGAAAGCGAGCAAGGCGAATGCCGAACAGCTCGTGCGCCAGATGGGTGAAGACTACCGTGTGAAGCATCTCGAGGAAAAGAAGGCGTATGAGAAAAAGCTCCTTGAGCTCGCGTCGAAGATGAAGGATGTCGAAGATTCGTTGAAAGCGATGACCGGCCGCACGGGCGAGCTTGAAAATATGCTCGCTTATTACCGGCGGGGACTCATGCATTACGCGTTCATGCGCGGCGAACAGGGTCATGTGCTTTGCGTTCAGAAGGACGGAGGCCTGCTGGTGGTGCTCAACCCGCTCGTGGAACTGCAGAAATCCTGCAAAGGTCTGGTGATCAACAGCAAGGGGGCTGTGATCGCGAAAATTGAGATATCGCCGAAGGAAGGTATGACCAGGGCGAGCGTCATAAAGAAGATGTCCAACGCCCCAATCAGCCCGTTTGATATGATTATCGTTCAGAAGGAGTGAGCGTCATCGTGAAACGATTTCTCCCCATGCTCTTTATCTTCCTGCTCATGCCGCTGTACGCGGACTGGAATGATCATGGCGTCACCCTTGTATCCACCTCCCCTTCAACCCTTGAGGGATCGGTCAAATATGTCCTGCGCGACAGCAAAGGCCGCGTCTTCCAGATCAACGCACAGAAGGAACCCGATAAACCCGTTATGAAGCGGATACTGAAGCACGAGGACGACTTTTTCTCATGGCGGTATGCACAGGTAAAAGAGCTTTCCTTCTTCATGTATGAGAACGGTATCCACGCGGTACTCAGTCCTTCATCAATTAAATACAGGGAGACGGATCTCAGACAGTACCTTCCCTCCAGCTTTACCTTCATTGAAAAAAACGAACGGATGGAATACCGCTATCGCATTCTTGTCGGGAACACGTCTCTGAAACTCGACGGGACCTATACCGGCGAAGAGCCGATGCTCGAACAGATGTATGCGTATATCATGGGGATACGGTCCGGAAAGATCATAGTGGAGGATGAGAAGGTCATCTCGGGAAGCGTCGTGGCGTTCTCGCGCGAAAAGGAAAAGGGAGACCGACATGTTCATCCCATAGGGGATATCGCCGGCCTGGATAAAAAGGAGGAACCGGCAGCCCGCGCTGTTTCACGGGCCGACGAGGCAGCGACGCAGCTGGCGGCGAGTGCAGGCGTTATCTTTCCCCTCGGTCATTTAGGCGAGATGGCCGGACCGGGATTTGGCGCCAGCGTGTCATACGGGAAAGCCGGTCTGCTGTTCAAGGGCGTTGAGGCGGGAATCGAGGCCGCGTGCTATTATATGACCGGAAAGGACTCGATGAGCGAGAACAACCAGAAATCAGATTACGCTTTCCTCGCTCCCTTTACGCTGTATGGCGGATATCGCTTTACGCTCCCCTGGAATCTGAGCCTCTACCCGTATATCTCGGCGGGGATGGCATATTTCAACATGCGCTACACCGCGAGGGATAAAACAACGTTCGCGGTAAATGCAAAGACCGCGGAGGATACCGACCCTGTCGCGGGCGCCGGCATTTCAATTGCATACAAACTGGGCGAATCGTTCCTCGTCCACCTCCGCTGTTCGTACGGATACATGCCCGGAGCTGATGACGGAAGGTATATCGTTACCGATCTTGGACTGCTCTACCGTCCCTGATGTTCATCCGCCGTTTGGACTTTCTGGATAAAGATATGAAGAGAAAAATTTCCCCTATCGCGTACTTCGTTGTTCTGCTATTGTTCGCCATGACGGGAGCAGGGTTTCCCGGATGCTGGGACGGCTTCGATGAGGCATATGGCGACCGGTGGGGCCGGACCGAGAAGATAGCCTTTCAGAGCAATCGTGACGGCAACAACGAAATTTACATCATGAACACCGATGGGAGCGATGAGACCAGGCTCACCTTTAACGCCGCAAGCGATCAGCAGCCGTGCTGGTCTCCCGACGGCTCCCGCATCGCATTTACGAGCGATCGTGACGGCAACAACGAGATCTATGTCATGAACTCAGACGGCAGCGGCGAACCGGTGAATCTTACCAGCAACAGCGCGAACGATCAGCACCCGTGCTGGTCTTCTGACGGTTCCCGTATTGTTTTTCATAGCAATCGTGACGGCAACTGGGAAATCTATTCCATGAACGCGGATGGCAGCAACCCGGCCAGGATTATCAGCTCTGTGAATGAAGATTCCGAGCCAAGCCTCTCCCCTGACGGCACACGCATTGCGTATGTTTCCTGGGTAGCCATGTACACTGACATATATATTAGGAACGCAGACGGAAGCACAAAACAGCTGACTACAGCTACTCAAACCGATCGATCGCCCGCCTGGTCGCCGGACGGGACGCGCATCGCGTTTGCGAGAATGTTCATGACGGATCAACAGATTTATGTTATAAATACAGACGGCACCGGCGAGACAGTAATACTGAATAACTCGTCGGTTGTCGACCATAATCCCGCATGGTCACCAGACAGCACGCGCCTTGCATATCAGAGCAATCGTGACGGCAATAACGAAATCTACATTACAAAAGTAGACGGAACCGGACAGATGAGGCTGACCGACAACACGGCCGATGACACCTGCCCTTCGTGGGGTGAGATCAGGTATTTGCCATGATGATGACCGCAGAAGAACACTGACATGAAACCGAAGATACAACACATTCAGTTCTTCCATCTGATCGCGGCGATTACACTGATTGCGGTTCCGCACATTTCCTGCTGGGACGGGTTTGACGACGCCTACGATGGGAGGTGGAATGGTACGCAGAAGATCGTATTTGCAAGCAGGAGAGATGCCGGAAACCCCGAGATCTATATCATGAATGCCGACGGCTCAGCCCCGACCAGGCTAACCTATTCTTCGTCGGATGATGTTGATCCCACATGGTCGCCCGACGGCACTCATATAGCCTTTTCAAGCTACAAGGACGGCAATGATGAAATCTACACGATGAAAATCGATGGCACCAATCAAATGCGTCTGACGGTAAACACGGCAAGCGATTACAGCCCTTCATGGTCTCCCGACGGGCTTCGTATCGTTTTTCGGAGCAACCGGGACGGCAATAACGAGATCTATGTCATGAACGCTGACGGGAGCGGCCAGACAAGGCTCACCAACAACGCGGCCGCCGACATGGACCCGGCTTTTTCGCCCGACGGGGCCCGAATCGCCTTTAACTCCAACCGCGACGGGAATGCCGAGATATGGATTATGAACGCCGATGGCAGCAATCCCGTCCAACTCACCGACCTCGCAGGAACAAACGAGGATCCCTCATGGTCTCCTGACGGCGCCCGCATAGTATTCGCGCATAACAACGATATCTATATGATGAACGCCGATGGAACCGGTACGCCGGTAAATCTCACCAACAACGCGGCAATCGACCGCCAGCCCTGCTGGTCGCCCGACGGGTCACGGATTGTTTTCTACAGCACCCGGGATGGCGGTGATCTGGAGATATGGGTGATAGACCTCGATGGGACGAACCTGAACAGGCTTACTACGAGTTCCAATATGGACTATCATCCTTCGTGGTCGCCGTTTTGATTTTATTTACTGTTAGATAGCCGCACCTGTGTTGCAATTCATGAATGTGGAAAATCAGACCCGAAAGTTTTATATATGAAACTATCGTTTTATATCAGACAGTATCTCGTATCCCTTCCCGCCGCTGTTATGCTTGCAGCTCTGGCCCTCTCCTGCTGGGACGGGTTTGACGGCGCGTATGACCAGCGGTGGGCGTTCGGTCAGCAGAAGATTCTTTTCCACAGCATGCGAGACGGCAATAGTGAAATCTACATTATGAACGCCGACGGGACCGACCAGACCAGGCTGACCATGTCAAATAGCGACGATTATGGCCCAGAATGGTCACCCGGCCGTTCCCGCATCGTTTTCGTCAGCACCCGGGACGGCAATAATGAAATCTATGTCATGAACCGGGACGGGACCGGACAGACCAGGCTTACGAATAATTCTGTCGTTGACCAATACCCCTCGTTCTCCCCCGATGGATCCCACATTGTCTTCATGAGCACACGCGCTCCCCATCCAGGATGGGCAGAAATCTACACGATGAAAGCCGACGGGAGCGAACAGACACGGCTAACCTATTTTTCATCCTCCTGCCAGTATCCCTCCTGGTCCCCCGACGGCTCCCGCATTATCTTTGAGAGCCGGGAAGACGGCGATTGGGATGTCTACATAATCAACGTCGACGGAACCGGTATCGCCAACCTCACCAAAACGACATGGGACGACGGCGTTCCCTGCTGGTCGCCTGACGGCACTCGCATCGTGTACGTGAGTCTTGTGGACGGCGACAACGATATCTGGGTCATGAACGCCGACGGGACCGGCCAGGAGCAGCTGACATTCAATAGTAACAATGATTTTTGGCCGTCCTGGTCCCCCGACGGCGCATTTATCGTGTTCGATTCCAACGAGGGCGGGAATTTCGAAATCTACGTCATAAACGCGGATGGGACAGGCACGCCGAGAAACCTCACCAATTACAGCGGGGCATCCGATGAGTGTCCCTCATGGTCGCCGTTTTAAATGATAGCCGCGGGGACGCGCCCGTTAATTTTTTTCCGCAGTGAATCGAGGAACGATGGCCCCACCGGAAGTTCAGTGTCGTCGGAGTCACGGAGGCGGACGCGGTAGCGGCCTGACAGCACGTGGAACACGCTGTGGATATAGTTGATGTTGATGATATGGCTTTTATGGATACGGATAAAAATGTCCGGCGGGAGGCGGTCAATGACCTCTTTCAGAAGGACAGGCACTTCGATATCGGTTTCACCGGTATGTATCGCGATATGTTTAGAATGCGCGGTAATATATATTATCTCGCTGAAAAGAAAAGAATAAACCGAGTTCCCGCTGTGGATGGTGATGCTGCTGGCCGATGATTTCCTGATGTTCCTGAGCTTCAGCATCAAGCTCACGCGCGCGAGAAGCTCGCTTATCCGGAAAGGCTTTACGATATAATCGTTGGCTCCCGCCTCAAAAGCCGCGTCGATGTCTGACATCATGTTTTTGGCGGTAAGCATTATGACAGGCAGATTTTCGGGAGAGCGGGCGGCGCGGATCCTGCGGCACACTTCAAAACCTGACATGCCCGGCATCATGATATCGAGCAGCACGAGGTCGATGGCTGCGTCCCTGTTGATGCAGTCGAGCGCGCTGATCCCGTCATGGGCGGTCCTGACGGTACAGTTTTTTGTTTCAAAATAATTCTTAATGATCCTGACATTGACCGGATCGTCATCGACTACCAGAAACACCGGATTGTTTTCGAACGTGTTTTCTCCTGTCAGAGGCTGATACAGGCGCGCCTCGTCCTCCGCACTCCCTGTATCCGGCGCAGTCGTTTCGTCCATGATCCCGATGATGATTTCACTGCGGGCGTCAGTCACTTGATCAGTGGATACAGGTAGCGTAAAAGAAAACACCGAACCGCCGCCCGTTCCGGAAGCCACTCCGATTGTGCCGCCGTGCATTTCTATGATCTGCTTTGCTATCGCCAGGCCAAGGCCGGTGCCGGAATAGGCGCGCGTATCCCCTTCATCCACCTGACGGTACGCCTCGAATATCTTCTCCCTGTATTCATCCGGGACACCGATTCCCGTATCCGAAACCCTGACCTCAAGCCACCTGCTTTCGTTATCGGCATCGAGCGGATCTATGTGCGGTACAACGACTGCCGACAGTTCAACGATACCGTTGTTTGTAAACTTGATCGCGTTACCGACAAGATTATACAGCACCTGGCGGATCCGGTCCTCATCGGCACATGCCCTGGGAATTGAGGGATCGATGCTGTTGACAATCTCCAGCGGTTTACTTCCGGCAAGCGGAAGCGAAAGCTTTATCACCATCTCTCCCAGCGAATACAGGTCAACCGGACGCAGGTTCAGGCTGAGTCCTTCGTCCTGGATCTTCGCCATGTCGAGAAGGTCGTTGACCATGCTGGCAAGCCGGTGGCCGCTTGAAGCGATAAGGGAAAGGTTTTCAATCGCCCGGGGAGGAAGGCTGCCCGTCGCGCCGTCTATCAGGGATTCCGTTAATCCTATCATGCCGTGCAGGGGCGTGCGGAGCTCGTGAGAGGTGTTGGCGAGGAACTGGTCCTTGATCTGGTCAAGCTTCCGCAGGGAAACATTTTTTTCCGCAAGGTCTCTTGAAAGCTCTTCGACGGTGGTGAGGGCCCTTGAAAACCTTCTTGAAACGACTATTGTGGCAGTAATGCAGAGCACAAGCATTCCGTACTGTCCGACATTGGTGGTATTTATGAGCCACATCGCGTACAGTACGTCATTCATGGCCCCGATGAAGCAGGGTGTGAAACCTACGAGAAAAAGAATCGCGTCGTCTCTCCGATTGATTATAGCCCGTATACTGACAAAGATGTCATATACGATAAAGATAACCATGTAAAGGAAATATACATGCATTATCTGTTCCGCGATTCTGAACCCGACAAAAAAAAGCGGGGTCATCAACAAAATAGTCACCACCAGCGAAAACCGGAAAAAAAGAATTGAAAACTCATCCGGAAACAACGATCTAAACAACATCATGAAGAAGAACATGGTGAGAATGACGGTGAGGTAGTTGACAAAATACGGGTTGCCGGTAAACGGAAAACCGCCTGGAATAAGGGGGATCTGATGATTGATGGTATTCAAGGTCAGCACAAGGCATAACAATCCAAGATACAATGCTACCGTATTGTCTTTCCGCGAGAAATAGAACAGGATATTATATACTGCGGCAAAGAAGAGCATGCCGGAAACAATAAAATCCAGTATTCGCGTGATATCAATTCTGGCTAATGAGGCGTGTGTGTCCTCCAGCATGATCGAACGGTCTATCCCGCCGGATTCATACTCATTGTTGAACAACTGTATCGTGATTTCATTGGTGCCTTCGACAGGGGTAAATGAGGAGTACCTCCTGTTGTGAACAAATATATAGTCATCTGCTTTTTTTTGATTCCCGTCGAGGTTCCCCCTTGTATCAACCAGTACTCCGTTGATCCAGAGCCTGTATGATGAGAAGGCGCGGCGAATGACTATGGTTTTGTCCTTTTTATCATGTCCGATCAGCACTTTAAGACGGTAGGTTGCGTATCCTTTTCCGGGCAATCGGGCTGCGCCGGCCCGGTGGTCTTTCCACAGGCCTGGCACGCGGGTATATCCGCACCCTTCCCTTTTTTCAGCATGTGCGAACTCGGAAGGATTGAGGATCCTGCCCCTGCAGAATTCCCACTCCCCGTCAAGTTGAACCGCCCCGTCCCTGTTGAAATCCCAGTCTCGGAGATCGATCATACCACTGACAGCGGGCGGATTATGCGGCTTCGGAATTTTCAGTGCGCATCTGATCGATGAAGGGATCAGAATGCATAAGAAAATTGATGATGCGACGAAAGCCCTTTTTTTCACAAGGGAGGATAGCATATTGCTTGTAGACAACATATTTATTTAATTGTCAACACCTTTCGCATGCAGGGCGATCAGTATTCAAGCGTGGAAAAGAATATCGTTAATGAAGATTTTCATTTCCTCAAATATAAACAAAATCAATTGACTGCATACTCATTATCCGGATATAACAAATGTAATTAATGTACGGGGCCGAGACTGCTGTCACATCGCAGGTGAGAAAAAGGTAATGAAATTATTTGATTATTCCGGATTTGCCGGTCTTCCGAAAGCAACAAAGTATGAAAAAGTAAGACGGGATATTCTTGCGGGATTGCTTCTGGTAATAGCCATAAGTGTTCTATGCGCGATTCCTGTATCCCTGCTATTGAAAACAAATCCGGATATTTCATGTATCATTGTTTTTACTCCATTTTTCGTATTGCCGCCGCTTGCGTATTATCTGGTTACAATACGTCCCGGGAGCATGATTCCGGTATTGGCGCCTGTGGTTCCAATCCTCTTCTTCCATTTCTACATGATATACCAGGTTATTGATCCCCCTGACCCGCTATGGGGACTTGTATTGATTTTTGTGCCGCTGTTTTCGGTTCTGGTGACGCTGGCCATCGGTTTTATACGTCTGGTAATGACAGGTATCATGTTAATGATGAAAAGGATGGAATAACGGTAGTTGACGGAATGTTGTCTTTCAGGACCTGATCCCGGGATGTGAGGCGACGTATGATTGTTTATGCGTTTTCCCGCATGCTCCATCCCGTCTTTTTTATATCAGGCGTGATTTATTATCTGAGTCCTTGAACGTGATTCTGTAGGAAAGGCCGTTACCGGTATCCATAGCCACGCTGCCACCCAGTTGATGTTCGACAATACCTATTATGCTTTTAATCCCGAATGTTTTCTGTTTTCTGAAATCGAACCCGTCAGGAACGCTTACACCATTGTCGGAAAATTCAAGTTCAATTTCATGGGAAGGTTTTTTTCGGAGGCGGATAAGAATCCTCCCTTTTCTGTCATCGGGGAAAGCGTATTTTAACGCATTCATCATGAGCTCGTTGATAAGCAATCCGCATGGAACCGCGATATCGATCGACACCTCAATGTCCTGAATGTCGAGCTCCATGAGTATTTTTCCGGGAGGCAGCCGGAATGAACCGAAAACCAGATTGTGCAGGTCCTCGAGATATTTCCGCATCCTTATGCTTGAGAGGTTTTTGGATTGATAGAGCATCTGGTGCACGAGGGACATCGACTCGATCTTGACATCGACTTCCCTGACAAGATTCCGGACTTCTTCCCCCATCTCCGCCGACTGCAGTGCCAGTATCGACCGTATTACCTGCATATTGTTTTTAGTGCGGTGATACAATTCACGCAGAAGGGTTTCTCTTTCCCTGAGGTCTTTTTTCATGCGTTCATCGGCAATTGTCCGTTCCGTTATATCGCGAACAAAAGCAAACGTTCTGTTTTTATAATTAAAATTGATCGGGAACGCCACCACTTCAACATTGATCAGAGTTCCGTCCAGCTTCATCTGAATGTACTCTATCGGCGGCACCGGCCTCTGCTCCGTGTTCATGCTGGTGATGCGGCTGTTAACCAGATTATGAAAATCGGGATGAATCCTTTCGGTGATCGGTCGGCCCAGAAGTTCTTCAGCCGATGATGCCCGACGCGGCGATTACGGAAATGCCGGTCCACATACCGTTTCCGCCCCGCAGGAACCGGTAAAAGCCTGTCATTACGATCGTCAGCACCGCCGGGACAGGACCGAAGATGAGGCCTGACAGGCTAACTATAATTGAGCGCGTATCAAAGATAATGCCGGGAGAGAATTGCAGGGCGTTCATCATTACGAGTATCCCGATCGTGCCGAGCAGGATTCCCGTAAAGATATTCTGTAGTATTGGTTTACGTATATGCTGCTTAAGCGCGAGGGTGTCATAAAAAACCGCGATGGCAAGCAGGAGGGCTGAATTATCAGCAAGCTCTAATACTATTTTCTCATTCACTACTCAGCGTTTTTAAGGATTAATATTAACCTTAAAGAGAATAATATCAAGACGAAATAACTATTATTCATTTAAAATTTATTATTGAGGCTAAAAAATGTGAATAGAGGAACAGAAATGCTATTTCACAATAAAACGACGAATGAAGTTGAACAACTCGTAAAAATGTATTATTTTATATCCTGAATCCTATTGTGAGAATCAGGAGGTAACCATGAAACTCGTTATTACTTTTGACGAAAAGAAGCTTATATCACTGGTTAACTCATTGGACAGGGATCAGGCGCAGATGATGCTCTACTCGATATATGAATCCGATGACGCTATGACGATCATACCGCTCCTTGAAGAGATAATTAACTCTAATTTCGTATCGACCCCGATACGGGAGCATCAGATCATCGGGTAATCAGTGCCGGGCCAGAGCGGAAATGCTTTTCACGTCTGATGAAGAGGCTGATAATAGAGAAGCAGAAGACCGGATCCGAAGGTCCTGATTTTTGTGAGTTCGAGTCTGAGCCGGTTATTAATTCCCTTGAACAGTGTCTTGCCTTGCCCGAGAATTATAGGGTTAATGAATATCCTGTATTCATCGATCAGGTTCTTTTCTATTAACTGAAGCGACAGGTCAGAGCTTCCGAAGATTGCAATATCCTTACCCGGCTGCTGCTTCATCTTTTCTACTTCTTGCGCAAGATTGCCTTTGAAAAGCCTGGTGTTCTGCCATTCGGCTTTTTCAAGCGTGCGTGAGAAAACAATTTTCTGCAGGGCATTCATCCTCTCCGCGATGACAGGATCATCTTCTATCGCGGCGGAAGTCGGCCAGTAACCGGCCATGAGTTGATAGGTGACGCGGCCGAAAAGGAGGGTGTCCAGGGAATCGAGCAACTCTTTCGCGTATTCGTTGAATTCCGCGTCGACGTAATGCCAGTCCAATTCCCTGTTAGGCCCTTCAAAGTATCCGTCAAGCGACACCATCATCTGGAAGATTATTCTTCGCATGGTATCCCTCTGCGGCTCAGAGTGTTTTTACCAGTTCGGCAAGTTTATCGAATGAACCGTTCCATCCTTCAGACGCCTCATCGTGTATCTTCCCTGACGGCATCCCGAAATGCTGAAGGCTCATCCTTGTGCCTCCTTCATATTCGCTGAATGTAACGATAACCTTCAATTCCAGCGGAAAATCGTCGGTCATACCGTAGTATGAAGCTGAAACAATGTTCCCGTGCTCGTCAGAGAAGGAATCGGTAAAAGCCAATCTTTCCGGTTTTACTATCTCCAGAAATTTTCCGGTGCTCCAGTAATCCTTGCCTTCGGGACTGCGCATGCAGAAGAGGTATTTTTCCCCTATACGCAGGTCGATTCGCGCGAACGGAGATGTGAATTCTTTCGGTCCCCACCATTTCTTCATGAGTTCGGGGTCGGTCCAGGCCTTCCATACGCTCTCACGCGGCGCGTCGAACACCCTGGTTATGCTTAAAACGTCTTTATTTACATCAACTTGAGTTGCCATGGTTTATATCCTCTTTAATTGTATTAATCAGTTTCATGGTTAAGGGTAGTGTCGATACCATCAGACATATCGTATTATATAAAATACTAAAATATTATGGGGTAAGACACTAATTTTTTTAAATATATTATTCTTCTTGTCGATGTAGTAAGATTACTGGTGAAAACCAGTGCCCATTTCGGAATCATGATTCCACGGAGAACAATCCTGGTCCCATTCTATAAGAAAACATTCTTCAGCTTGACTTCCGAAAACTGTTTGTTAAGGATACCTCTTTAGTTAAATACAATAATTGATGGAGTACCTTATGACAGATGAGGCCATGATAATTGTTCCGGTGGTCGGTATAATTGCTGTTGTCGTCATTATGGGGTTGGCGATAAGAAAGTCGAGGAAACCGCTTTCTGTTGAAATCGGGAAAAAGGCCGAGTATCAGGTGGTTTGCGGCGCGCGGATAGATTCCATCAACACCACCTACCCTTTTATCCGCGTGAGCCTGTACGATACCTTCATGGTGGTCTCGGGACTGCGAAGCTTTGTTCTCTATTACAGCGAAATACAGGATGCGCGAATCAGCTCCGGCCTGATGGGCTTGCGTAAGGGGGTGGAGATCGTTCATACGAACGTAAATGTCCCTGCGCAGATACTGCTTCTCTCTTCCGTCAACAATGAGCTGCTGAATTCGATAAAAGGAAAAATTCGTCCGGAAGGGCGGTAGTCGTAATAGAGGCGTTTATTGTTTCTGAGTATCCGTTGCCTTTTCTGCGGTCCTGTTGTTATCGGCAATTATCGCGGTCCGTATGAGCCGATGAGGGCAAGCCGGATGCTTATCAGCGCTCAGGCCTGTCGTGCCTTATCTCCATCCACGAGGCGGGACTGGCAAGAGGCTTAAATCCTGATTTGCCGTATACGCCGTGAGCGTCCTTTGTAATCAGAAGCCATTGATATACGTCTTTCAGGTCATCGTGCCCGAGGATGCTGTTGATCATCAGCTGGCCGACGCCGTTTCTCCGGTACGCCTCGTCAACTATTACATCAAGAATGTACGCGAACCTGGTTTTATCCGAAATCACCCTCGAATAGCCGATCTGTTCATAGTTGTAAAATACGCCGACAGTCAGGGCGGAGTTGAACGCGCCTTTTTTCACTTCGTCGATTTTAATATTTCTGCTCCAGAACGCTCCCTCCAGCATGCCGGTGACTTTCAGTAAGTCCATGTTTTCAAATCCGTATTTCACGATGCATTCACTCACGTTAATCATATTCGCGCGTTCCAATGTCGTTTTTTTTTCAGGAAGCCCGATCGCCTCGGGTTGCGGATATAATCCTTCATTCGGACCGGATCATTTTATCAGACGTAAATCTCCCCTCGCATGTAGAGCCGCGCCCTGCCCGATATCTCAACTCGGTCGCCAATCCTCGTGCATTTCAGGGACCCTTTTCGTTTCGAAAGCTGGATGGCGGTCAATTCGTTTTTAGTCAGCGCCTCGCTCCAGTACCGCGTCAGCGTCGTGTGGGCGGATCCGGTAACAGGGTCTTCATTTATCCCGTAGCGCGGTGCGAAAAATCTTGATACAAAGTCTGATTCCTTGCCGGGGGCGGATACAATCACGCCGCGCGCGTCTATCCTGCTGATCTTCTCAAAATTCAATTCAATGGAGAGGATGTCCTCTTCGCGCGCATAAATGAAAAGATAGTCTGTTTTCCCTCTGTACACCTCAACAGGCGGCAGACTGAAACCGGCCTGCAGATCATCCGTAAGCGCAGCTTTATGGATATCATCCATCGGGAAGTTCATGGTTAAAAGGTCGCCGTCATTTCTGACGCTCAAAAGGCCGCTCCTCGATGAGTATTCGATCATATCGCCGGTATATCCTTCATGCATAAACTGCACAAACGCCGTCGCGAGCGTTGCGTGGCCGCACAGATCGACTTCCGCGGCAGGAGTGAACCAGCGAAGATGAAAGTTCCCGTTCTGATTGATATAAAACGCGGTCTCGGAAAGGTTGTTTTCCGCGGCGATGTTTTGCATGAGCGCGTCGTCAGGCCATGCGTCATCCAGAGGACATACCGCGGCGGGATTCCCGGAAAACACCGAATCGGCAAACGAGTCGACCTGATAGAGCGTAAGTTTCATGTCTTTGGCTCCTGTATCCACAATTCCAGCGCCTTTCTCCGCACGACGCCGGATTACTATCAGAATGAATATCAGACAGGTGAATCCCGCCGGAAGGAAAAATCTCTTTTCAGAAGCTTCGATCTACTTGACCAGCTTTCTTCCCAGGTCTTCGGCTTCCTTTAAAAGTTCTTCATTCTGCAGGATGTCCCCCACGTTGGTTGCGCTTCCATACACAATGCCTTTGATCTCAGCGCCGACATATTTGAAAGAGTCCTGAAAACACCGAATGGCATTAACAGCGCCTGACGCAAGAGGATCAGCGTCACCGTAGGAAATCGCGATAGCTATTTTTTTCCGGTATGGATTCTCTCCATACTTTCCCAGAGCGAAGCAGCGGTCCATCCAGAGCTTTGTCTGCGTTGACATATTGAACCAGTGGACCGGTGTGGCGATCACCCATGCGTCAGCTCCGGCGAGTCTGGTATACAGGTCCTGCATATCGTCCTTGACGATACAGCCCTTGGAATCCGGTTCCTGGCACGACCAGCAGGCCCTGCAGGGCTTTATATCCATCCCATGAATAAAGAAGGATTCTACACGGGCACCCGCCTCTTCCGCCGCCTTACCGATTCGCGAGGCAAGTGCCGCGCTGTTTCCGTTTTTCCTGGGACTTCCCAGCAGTATTACCACGTTTTTACTTTTCGTTTCTGTTGTCATAACGGCAACTCCTGATTCATTTATTTTTTATGATTATGAGGATCATTCAGGGAACCCGGAATATGTTTCAAAGATTCATTTCAGCTGGGTATCGGTAACGTGTTTCTCCCGATACGAAAACTCTTTTTCAAAAAGCTCAAGTTCTTCCCCGTCGATGTGAAAAACAGGGTCCTCGTAATATTTTCCTTCGATCCCGTTCAGACTGCCGGGATACAGCTCCAGTGCCATGAACGCTTCAAAGTTCTGCCCTTCAGAAGTCTGAATGTTATACTCTTTCGAGTTCCTGAAACCGAAACGATGATAATAATCAGGATTGCCGAAGATAATGACCGCGTTGTATCCGGCTTCACGTGCTTTAACTGTTGAATGCCGCATTAAAAGCGAACCGATACCTTTGCCCTGGTATGCGGGCAGCACGCTTAACGGGCCCATGCACAGCACTTCATGTTCTCGGCCATCTGTATCCAGCACCCTGGCTTTTGAATAGATGATATTACCGACGATCCTGTTTCCGTCGCACGCGACGAAATCGAGCTCCGGTATAAACGCGGGCACGTCGCGAAGCTTGTGGAGCAGAAGGTGTTCGTCGCATCCCGGCTTATAAATGTCCCAGAACGCGTCGCGGGTGAGCGTTTCGGTTTCCCGGAAGTCTTCGGGTCTTTCCAGTCGTATTTCGATATTCATAATAACTCCGTTACCCTCCCGTGCCGCCATCAGCCGGCGTTCGATCTACTTTTCAAAAGCTAGTTTCAGTCCCAATGCGATAAATATCATTCCGCACATTTTCCGCAACAAAAAAGAGAACTTTTCATTCCGTCGTAGATGGTCGGAGATATACGAAGCCGACCACACCAGGAATAGACACCAGATTGTTCCGGTAGTGACGAATGTGGCGCCGAGAAGAAGAAACGGAAGAGGATTGTTCACTGCTTGCGGATCTATGAATTGAGGTAGAAATGACATGAAGAAAAGCGCGACTTTCGGATTGAAAAGATTGGTGATCAGCCCCTGGCGATAGATCTTCGCCGGTCCTGCAAGGAATTCAGGCTCCGTTCTGCCGGCTGTATCTCCGCCATTCTGAACAAGAGTCCTCGTCCCGAGGTAGATAAGATAGGCCGCGCCGGAATATTGTATCACGCTGAATACCGCTATCGATTTCAAGATCAGGAGAGACAGACCGAACGCGACAAGGCACGTATGAATGACTCCCCCGGAGGATATCCCCAAAACTGAGAGTATTCCGGCCTTTCTGCCCTGAGCAATGCTTCGTGAGAGGATATAGATTGTATCCGGACCGGGCGTGATATTAAGCAGGATCCCTGTAATCAGGAAGACGCAGTAGTGATCAATGCCGTGCATTCTCAACAGTTCCTTATGACCGGGACCGCAAAACCGGATTAGGAATTTATCGGCGGTATCTCCCGGACTCTGCATCAGCGTACTATCCGGGAGATACCGGTCAATCAGTATTTCATTATATTACCGGCATGATTTAATTCATAATGCTACGCCATCAATGCTGTTTTGCCCCGAGAAGCGCCGCGCCAAGCGCGCCGTTGATCTGCGCGGAGTCGTGCACAAGTATCTCTACGTTGAGCTTTTTCCCGATCGCATTTACAAGTCCCGCGTTTTTCGCGACACCGCCGGTCATCATGACAGGCAGTGTGAGGCCGACCCGGTACACCATCGATGATACGCGCGAGGCGACCGACTCATGTATGCCCGCGATAATATCCTCCCTCTTCGCGCCTTTGGCGATGAGGGATATCACCTCCGATTCCGCGAATACGGTGCAGGTCGTGGATATAGCGGCGGGATTTTCAGACTTCATCGAAAGCTGCGAGAAATTCTCAAGGTCCGTCTCGAGCGCTCTCGCGATGACTTCGAGAAACCTTCCCGTGCCAGCCGCGCACTTGTCGTTCATAGCGAAATCCTTCACCGATCCGTCAGGGTTCAGCGATATCACCTTGCTGTCCTGGCCGCCGATGTCGATGATCGTGCGTATTTCGCGGTTCTGATAAAACGCGCCGGCCGCGTGACAGAGAATTTCGGTGAATGTCTTATCAGCGAACGGCACGCTGTTCCTGCCGTAACCGGTCGCCACGACGGAGTCTATGCCGTCATGCGAAAGACCGAGCTCGTCGACCAGCGCGTTGAATACCGAAACGCCGGCGCGCTCTGAATTATAACCGGTGAACCCTACCTTTGAGCCGGATACGATCCCATCCCGCAGTATAACCACTTTTGATGTTATCGAGCCTATATCGATTCCCACGCTGATCATCGCTCACCCCCGCTTCTGCTTTATTAGCTCTATGAACGCGTCAATCCGTGTCTCAGCCTGGCTCTCGCTGAAGGACCGCTCGTCGAGCATATCCGCCTCAAGCATCAGCGTCGGTATCCCGAACTCCGCCGAGATCCTCTTTGCGGTGTCATACTGGCCGAGCGAATACGGTTTGCAGCTCCTGTTGGAATGGAGCACAAGACCGTCAGCGTTCCACCGGATGATCATATCCCTGATATTCTCATACATCTTGTCGATCGAGATGTTGATATAGACATGCGAATAGGCCGCGGCGAGCGATTCCACCGGCTTTTCAGGGTCTATCAGGTCTATTACAAAACTCCATGCTGAAGTATAGGTATCGGCGACAAGGCACGCGTTGTGCGAGGCGAACTTGTCGGAAAGCCATTTGGTTTTGTACCAGAGCGGAAGATTGTCCCAGAGCAGACGGTATTTTTCATTTTTGATAATACCGACGCCGTTGCTGATCCTTTCGCGCATCTCGTCGCGAAGCTCAGTGTAGTAGTCGTTTACAGTCTGTGTGCCGCGCAGGGTCACGATCAGTCCGAGAAAGAAAAACGCGTCGAACGCCGACATCGGCGCCGGGCTGTGCTGCGAGCTTTCAAGCACTTCCTTCCAGAGGCGCTGCGCCTCGACGCTCCTTTTCACGACTTCAATGAGCCTGTCCATATCGAACTTCCTGCCGCACTGATCTTCAAGGAACTGGAAGTATTCCTCCATCTGAGTTTCGACATACTTCCTTGCCTCGGCGGAAAATTCAGTATGGATAAAAGGCGTATCGAAAATAAAGAGCGGTACGTTGTAATACCTCGCCTGCACCTCATACCATTTCATCACCGTGCCGCAGATGTTGTTGCAGCAGACCAGGAAATCCGGCCTGGGCAGGCCCCCTATCGGGCCGCCGTTCAACGGAGCGCAGGCTATATCCGCCCGTGCGTACGAGCAGATGTCGCGTGAATAGCCCATGATCTCGGCCTTTTCACACAGGTCAACCGACATCTTGGTCGCGCCGATCATCGCGGCGTGGTTTTCCGGATAGACGGGGATCACGTCCATCGCGATGAGCGGCTCGACCGGACCGCCGCTCGTTATCCACGCGACTTTTTTGCCGTTCTGCTCCGCGGTTTTCGCGTCAATATAATACGCGGTCATGATCTCTTTCATCCGTTTGACCGAACGTATCTTGGTGTTGTCATTTGTTTCAGCCATGGTAGTCTCCATTACGAGATGGTGGATATAAACGTTTCAATGCGGGTTCTTGTCTGCCCTTCCGATGCGGCAAGGTCCTCGATCTCAAGCAGCATGCCGGGTATGCCTTCCCTGTCCAGGCGGTCTTTGAGATACGGATAATCGAAAGAATGCGGATCGCAGAATTTCAGGAAGAAGAGGATAACTCCCTCTGACCCGGAATTGCGCACCTCCTTCATCATCTCATCCGCGCGCGCCGTGTTTGAAAAATGTTTGGCGGGGCACACTACCCTGTCGCAAAACCTGGCCGCTATGGCGCTGACCGGATCTCCGCTCTCGGTGACGTTTCCGGAATAATACCGCGAGCCGGTACAGAGCTCATCGCCCACTACGACACCGCCCGATTCCTCGATGATGGAATACAGGTCGGGATGGGTGCATGCGCCGCCCGCAAGGAATATCCGTTTCGCCTTCGATCCGGTATCTGTTTTCCCGTCAATCACGGCGAGAAGCGCGTCAGTTGCCTCAGCCGCTTCAGACCTGTCCATTACCATCGCCGCCTTCACTACGGCGTGCATATCGCTTCCCTTGATGAGATGCGGTTGGTTCATTCTTGCGGCATACAGCTTCTGAAGATTCCGGCGCAGCCTGTTGTGAAGTCTGACGGCGTCGGAAAGTTTCGCCTCGCTGATTTCCATGCCGAGGGACTCTTGCAGTTCCTTCCTGAATTTCCCTATGACGGCTGTCATGTAATCCCTCGCGCTCTTCGTGTCGAGCTTGACAGGCATGATAACATCGAAGTGGAACCTGAATTTTCCGTTCAGCCGCCAGATGTCAGAAAGCCGCTGGATGGAATCGCAGGTGTGCGGAAATACCGTTCCGTCAAGAAAAGAGAGACTCCCCTCGAGCGCGTCCTCAAGGCCGCTTCGCACCAGTGAACAGCAGTATGCCTGCAGGTGCGCATCGGCGCGGGTGATAGTATTTTTCGTCCCTGAAATCCTGAACGGCACTGCTCCCGCCGCGGTGATGATCTCTTCGGGAGCGTAGCTGCAAAAAGTCCCCAGGACCAACTTTCCTTCATTTTTCAATTTCTCCGCATACGCGTATGGATCGGCGGATACTTTTCTGAATATTTCCAGTTCTTTCATATTTCCCTCATGATTTATCCAACATGCGATAAAACGGGACAGGGCCTCGAAGCCCTGCCCCGCAATCTATCTACGCTATTTTATTGCTTCTTCGCCAGATCTTCATGCGTTCGGCTTCTTTGATGAGCCCGTCACGGAAATCAGGATGCGCGATATTGATGAGCTCTTCCGCCCGCTGCCACGTCGCTTTCGCCTTCATGTCGGCGATTCCGTATTCGGTAACGATGTAGTGCGAAACGTGCCGGGGAACGGTAATGGTCGTGCTCGGTTCATGGCCGAATACGATCCGTGACTGAAGGTTCCCTTCCTTGTCTTTCGCGGTCGAATTGAGGCAGAGGAATCCCTTTCCATTGTTCGAGAGGTACGATCCGAAGATGAAATCGAACTGCCCGCCCGTTCCCGAAATCTGACGAGGCCCTACGGATTCTGAAGAAACCTGTCCGAAGAGATCCACCGCGATACAGCTGCAGATCGATACGACGTTATCGTTTTTGCCGATAATACCCGGATCGTTTGTATAGATCGGCGGCATTATGTTACAAAGAGGATTTTCATTGATGAAATTGTAGAGCTTATCGGTGCCCATGGCGAACGTAAACACGAACTTGCCCTTGTCGATGTTCTTGCGCATGTTGGTGATGCGCCCCGCTTCGAACATATCGACGTAGGAATCGACCAGCATTTCGGTGTGCACGCCCAGGTCTTTCAGGTCGGATGCGGTTATGAGCTCGCCGACGCGGTTGGGCATCCCGCCTATGCCGAGCTGGATACAGGCGCCATCCTCTATCCGGCTGACGACGTGCTGGGCGATCTTATCGTCTTCAGGCTTCGGCTCGAGTTTTGGAATCTGCAGAAGCTTCTTGTTGGCTCCTTCCACAACCGCGGTCACCTGCGAAATGTGGACCGCGTATTCCCCGCCGCCATATACTTTCGGAAGATTGGTGTTTACTTCAACGATTATCGTGTCGCATATTTCGAGAAACAGCGGGAAGAGCGATGATGTCGGGCCGAAATTAAAATATCCGTCTGAATCCATCGGGCATACCCCGATAATCGCCACGTTCGGCCTGTGAGATGCCTCACGGAGCATCTTGTAGCAGCTGTTGTAGCCGCATGGAACGTGAAAACAGAGACCGGCGTCGCTCAGTTTCCTCCCGACAACACTGAAGGAAAGGTCCATATGAAGAAAGTGTTCATGTGACGGATCGGCAAGCGATATCTGTGGAATGAATGTTAGCGTATTTGTATATACCCAGACATCGCGAAGCTCTTCCTTGCGCTTTGCAAGGGCCTCATCACACGCGTCAGGCGTATTGACGAATTCACCGTAGGCGATGTGATCTCCGGATTTGATCAGCTTCATTGCCTCTACTGCCGATTTAAGCTTTTTCCGGTATTCCTGGTTTGGATCGCTGACATACTGAACTTTTTTACCCATATTATTGCCCCCTCTTTGTGTTCGATATTATAGAATATGTACCATAATATCGTATATAGTGCCAATATTGCGAACGCGTTCGATATAGCAACTGTTTTTTGGGAAAATGTAGTATATTTATTTAAGTAAACGGTCGATTGAAATCATTGACATGATCGGAGGTATGGAAAAGGCTGTTTCATATGAAAGATAAAAAAGACAAAAAGCTGATCCAGTCACTCGTCCGGGCATCGGATATTCTTAATCTCTTCCTTGATGAAAACAAGACAATGGGGATAGGTGAATTCGCCCAGGCGCTCAAACTGCCCAAAACCACCATCCAGGGACTGGTAAATACCCTTACCGCGCTTGAATACCTTGAACGCGATCCGCTCACCTCGCGCTACAGGCTGGGCCCCATGCTTTTTCAGCTCGGGTCGCGCTATTCCATGAACATGAACCTTGTCGCAACCGCACGGGTCTGGATGGAACGGCTCTGCTTCCAGTTCGGCATTCCGATCAATTTCGGAACCATGTTAAGCGATCGTGTGGTGATACTGTTCAGGATAGAGCCGGATAACAATTTCATCGCCTACCCTGACGCGGGGCTTGTCATAGCGGCGCATACTTCCTGCATAGGCAAGATCATGCTTGCTTTCATGGAGGACAAAAGGCGGACCAGTATTCTGAAAAATTACGAGTTCAGCAAATGGACCCAGAATTCGATATCCGACGTGACGCGTTTTGAAACTGAACTTGTGTCAGTACGTGAAAACGGTATCGCGTTCGATAACGAGGAGAACATTCGCGGTCTTTCAGGCATCGGCGGGCCGATACGGAACCACACCGGCAATGTATTCGCGGCATTCGTTGTCACCGGAGATACCGCGAAGATAAATGAAAAGAGGGATGAAATTATCAGAGCGGTCCGATATACTGCTGAATATGTATCCGCCCAGCTCGGCTATAAGAGCGGCAAATAGAGAATCATCGCGCATTGACGACAGTGCCTTCGACCTCGGCGCCCATGGCTATCAGCGCTTCAGCCACTTCCCTGCTGACGACTTTCGGAAATCTGAATATAACACGCGGGGCCGTCCCGTTTACAGGATTCTGTTGAGCGGCCCGCATGATCTTTTCCGCCTGGCGCTTCAGGCCCTGCTTCCTTCTGCTTGTCCTTCCAAGCCAGGCGGAGCTGTTGAGACTGAACCAGTTGGTATTCATGATGTTGATCCATTTCATTCCATAATCTGAAACGATATTGATCTGTACCGCTTTCGGGTGTCCGTCAAGCGGGAACTTCTCATCACACACCATGACTGCCTGCTGTTTTTCAAACCGTTTCACATCGGATCCACGAAGTAATATTACTTCTTTTTATAAAGACCTTTCATGAACACCATGTCGCACTTAAGTGTTTTTCTGTCGATGATCTCAAACGATACGCTTCCCCGATGAGGATCGGTGATATACACTTTATTGCTTTTCACTTCATACGGGAAAGGAACACTCATTCTGAACATCGGGTATTCAATAAATGCTTTTCCTTCCTTGAATTCAATCGAACCGATAACGCTTCCGCCGTCCGAATAGTATTTACCGCTGACGCTGTTTCCACAGCCGATAAAGAAACTGAAAAGAATTGCGAATATGATTAATATTTTTTTCATCAATTCCTCTTTGTTATTAAAATGTACGTTTCAATTGGTCCTCTTATATCTTCGGGGAACTGAATCTGTTTCAGGAAAACAAAAAACGGTAATTTACAGCACACATGTTTTTAAAAAAATAATAAGTATAATTAACTAGTAATGTATAAGTCAATTATAATATTCATTTCTATTGAAATTTAAGATTGACGTTTATCGATTGTATAACTTCATGGTATTTTTATTAATAAATCTTAAATGATAAATACCGGTACTGCAGGAAGATGATGCATTAAAAACCATTTCACCAGGAATACAACTTTAATAATCATTTTATCTGCTAATATGACCTTAATGGGGGAAGGCCATGAATGCAAAAAGAAACGGACTCATTACCGTTAAAGAACTCATGACCGGGTTCAGGAAATCTGAACTCTATTCAGTTCTTCTTCTTATCCCGGTTGTAGTATATGTAATTGCGATAACAGGAAACTACACGGGCGTCAAGGGAAAGCCGCTTATTATCAACACGCTGGTTATTTCTCTGTTCGCGACCTTGCTACATTACTTAATTCGTAAGAAACGAATCAGCAATTTCATAAACATACTGAACAGCGGAAAAAATTCATTATATGCTAAGCTGAAAGCCGATATTCTTTCATTCCCTGTATATGATGCCCGCACCATGATTATCTTATGGATTATCAGCCCTCTTGTCCTGCTGACGATGCTCCGGTTTCAAATAGATCTTAACTTGATGAACATTCTCTCAATAATCATTGTGGTCCTGCTGATAATTCCGTTCACCTATCTCCTTTTCTATGTGTGCGCTGAGAATGCCATGTCTGAACTTCTTTCAGATCCGAGGCTGACGGCAATTGTCGTGACAAGAGGCGCCTATAAAGAACTTAATCTTATCAGAAGAATCTTCATGTTTGTCGGCTCGGTTGCGCTCATTCCTCTCGGCGTACTGAGCTTTTTTCTCTACCTTGTCACAACCGGGCAGATGGTGCTTACACAGCTTACCTGGCACCTTGTTTTCATTACGGTGCTGGTTCAGCTCTGCCTTGGCGTATCATTGTATGAAATGGGGATCAGCACAAAAAGGAGTGTTTCACTGCTGGTCAGCGCCCTCGGGAATATCAGCAACGGAAACCTGGCAATAAAGGCAATACCCATGCTGACCGCCAGCGAACTCGGTTATGTGAACCAGCATGTAAATACGCTCTTTTATAAACTGAAGGAAGTAGTCAATGCGGTAAAGGATTCCGCCGAAAGCCTTTTCCTTGCCAGTAACGATACCGACAGGGCCTCAAATGAACTGGCCTCCTCGGCAAGCGAACAGGCTTCCGGACTGGAGCAACTTTCTTCGACCATGGAGGAGCTGTTGTCCTCAGTAAACCAGAATGCTGATAACGCCGGCGAGGCAAATGTACTGAGTGAAACCTCATACAGGCTTGCCGCGGAGGGTACATCGATTGTGAACACGGCGGTACAGGCCATTAACGACGTTAAAGAATCATCAAATAAAATATCGGATATTATCACGCTGATAAATGAAATAGCGTTCCAGACAAACCTTCTTGCCCTTAACGCCGCGGTTGAGGCGGCGCGCGCCGGCGACAGCGGAAGAGGCTTTGCCGTTGTCGCAATGGAAGTCAGGAATCTGGCACAGAGATCACGCAGTGCTTCCGATGAAATAGGAAGGCTTATTCGAAATTCAGTGGAAAAGATAAATACCGGCACTGAACTTGTAAACAGGAGCGGTGAAGCGCTCAAGGACATATACGATTCCATAGAAAAGACAAAGAATATCATTACCGAAATAAACGTCAGCAGCAGAGAGCAGAAGGAGGGACTGGGAGAAATAACGCAATCGCTCAGCCAGGCTGATATAATAAGTCAGCATAACGCATCGGCGGCTGAGGAATTGTCTTCAACCTCTGAAAATCTCAATCAGAACTCGCGGGAGCTTCAGGAACTGATCGGGTTTTTTAAAATATAAACCAATTTGTCCATTAACTAATAATAAAAAAGCCCCTGATAAAAGGGGCTTTTTTATTATTCACGGAGATTTCAGTCTCTGTACAGCTCATCGATCAGGTGTTTGTACTTCTGATCGATGAATTTCCTCTTCAGCTTGAGTGTCGGGGTGAGCTCTCCCGCCTCCTGCGTGAGTTCATTCGGCAGGAGGACGAACTTCTTGATCTTCTCGACCTGCCCCAGGCTCTTTGTTTTTTCCTCGATCATATTAGCGTAGAACTTGTAGATATCGGGATTTTTAATTATCTGCTCAGGCGATACATACTCTATCCCGTTCTTTTTGCAGTAATCCTCGAGAAGAACAAAGTTCGGGACTACGAGGGCGGATATGAACTTCCTGCCTTCCCCTATTGCAATGAACTGGGCTATAAATACCTCGTTGCCCAGAAGCGACTCGATCTGCTGCGGCGAGATGTTCTTTCCTCCCGCGGTGATGATGAGCTCCTTTATCCGGTCTGTGATCTTGATATAGGTAAGCCTGTCGCCGTTCTTCTCCACGGTCTTAAGCTCGCCGACGTCCTGTGTCTTGAACCAGCCGTCTTTCGTGAATATCTCTTTTGTCGCCTTCGGGTTCTTGTAGTAACCGGTCATCGACATGAGGCCTTTGAGCTGAACTTCGCCTTCGTCAGATATGCGCGCCTGGCACATCGGGAGCAGGCACCCGCAGTATCCGGGGATCGCGTTGTCCCTAAAACCGACGCATACCGGGAAGAACTCGGTGAGCCCGAATCCCATGAAGAGGTTTATTCCAATGGCCTGGAAGAACTCGTTGACATCGGGAGCGAACGCGGAACCTCCCACATGGTAGACGTTGCAGTTTACCGCGCCGAGCTTTTCGCGTATCTTGCTGAAGATCAGCTTATCGGCAATCCTGTATTTGAAGCCGAACTTTCCGGACCTGTAGGACTGCAGACCCACGCCTTTTGCCCATTCGAACAGCTTGTATTTTATACCGCCCGCGTTTTTCATTCCCTCATGAATGGTGCCGTATACCTTGTCCCAGATCCGCGGCACGCTCGTCATGAAGTGCGGCTTGTACGCAACGATGTATTCAAGGAACTCCTGCGGGTTCGGACAGTAGCCGATCCTGACTCCCACGCTCATGCAGCCGTACGACCAGAGCCTTTCGAACACGTGCGAGAGCGGAAGGAACGACATTGAAATATAATCCGGCCCAGCTTCCGGATAGCGCAGCGCCGAGAACATGCCGTTCATGAAGCTCCTGTGGGTGTGCACGGCGCCCTTGGGCTTGCCGGTGGTTCCCGAGGTGTAGATGATCGTCACCATGTCGTTCTGGTCGGCTGACTCTATCCTTTCCACGAACTTTTTGTCGTTCTTAAGGGACTTGCCTTTCTGTATCATGTCCTTAAGATACATGCTTTGCTTGCCCTTGATCGTTATGTTGTCCTGCATCGCGACGATATATTTCAGGTGCTTGTTCTTCGTGATGATCTGAAGCGCCTTATCGTACTGGACCTGGTTGCCAACGAAGACGACTTTGACTCCGGCGTCGTCAATTATATATTCCGCTTCTTCCTTCGAATTGGTGGCATAGATCGGTACTGACACCGCCCGTGTGGCGAGTATTCCCATATCGCAGATTGCCCATTCCGCGCAGTTGACGGAGAATACCGAGCACATATCGGCCTTCTTTATCCCCATATCAATAAGGCACTTGGCGATAGCGGTGAAACGCTCCTCGTATTCCGCCCAGGTGATGTTTTCCCACTGGCCGTGAATGTTCTTTTGTGAAAATATAACTTTATCGCTGAATATCTTCGCGTTCTTTCTCATCATGAACGCGAGGGTTCGGTTTTCTTTCATGTATTTTTCGAAAGCGGGAACCCAGTCGATGTCGCAGTCGCGCCATGGCGGCAGTTGTTTGTATTTGTCGTAAATCATAGCTCCTCCGGTTGTTTCTCCTTCCCTTTCATGAGGGGATTTTTATTGTGTTTCTCTTTTGCTCCAATAAGAATGTATGAAACCAAAATAATCAAGTATTTTATGAACAATGTTTACAAAACGGCATAACAGTTCTTATAATAAGTATGCTGTTTATCATCCATCAGAATAATTGTTTCATTTGAATATAAATATTGTTATATTGGATTTTTCTGAAATGGTGACCTGTTCCTCCCAACGGCAGTAGATCCCTGTCATGCATTGATTCTGGTCTATCAGATGACCTGTGGAAAGAAGCTTATTGTGATGTCATGGATGGATATTCAAATGATGAAGTATCTGGAAGTCTTTCTCATGTATGCCTTATATTCCTCTCCATGCGTGGTGAGAAGGAATTGTTCTTCGCTCAGGACGATCATATGATGCAGGGCAATAGCAGTTGCGCCGGCAATGAAATTCAAAGGGTGCGGGAGGCTCAACCACGAAGAGATGATGATCATGATGAAACCGAAATAAAGCGGGTTTCTGCTGAGTGCATATATTCCTTCCGTCTGTAATTTCCTGATTCCTCCGCTGGGCAGTCCGAATATCAGATCGTCACCAAGTCTCTTCATGGCTATTACCGCGATCACGGCACCGCAGGAGAACAACAGAAGAGCCATCCAGGCAACCGGGCTGTATGTTACATGCCATCGAATCCCCGGTGCCAGTATACCGAGAGGTATAAAAAGAAGCGATATAGCGGCAGATACTTTTGCAGATATGAAGACAAGCGGATGTACAGGAGGCGTGGCGAAGATATTGATGCCCCGCACGATATTCCTGAAGACAAAGAGTAAAAGTATAACAGAAAAGACTGTTAATCCGGCAAGAAGAATTGTATCGGTCACAACCAAACCTCCTCAGTTATATGTATACGCCATACACCGCTTCCTGTTCAATGGGTATTCCCGTAGCGGATCAGAGCATCATCTTCATCATACCCGGATCGACCCTGGTGATGACACCTTTGGAGAGAGTAAGGAGCTCGCCTGCATCATCCCTGATTTCGCCGTTAGTCAGGATATCGACTCCCCTGTCTTCCTCGAGCCTGCCGATAATTTTAAGCCGCCTGTTCACATACGCTGGCCTGATATATTTGACGGACATGGATCGTGTCACAAAAGACCTCTCTCCCATCAACCCGAACACCACCCACGACATGACCTCGTCAAGCAGCAGTCCGTGAAAGCCTCCATGCAGCATGGTACCCCCCCGGTCCAGTCAACCGGGGGAGTAAAATCAGTGCTGACAGAGTCAGGTCCTTCCCTGAAAAACCTGAGCTTTAATCCCGAAGGATTTTCCTGTCCGCACACAAAGCACCGCGGCACCAGTGTCTGCGCCGGCAGGAGTTCATGAACCATTTCAGAATTTCCTGCATTCATTGTTTCCCTCTCATCCTTTTAAATGGCCGATGGCGGCACTATATGATTGGAATGCCTGCCATCAGCACGATGAATCACCGCAGGTGAAAACTGTTATCCGGCGGAAGTTTTATCTCCCGGGGCCTTTTCAGTTTCGTTCTTATATTTCTTCCATCCGGGACACCAGCCGGTGTGCCATTTCCATATACGGCTTATCAGCTTATCAGGGTTTTTTTCCGCATATCCCCTGAAAGGGCACTGTTCACATCTGGACATTGCGGCCCTCCTGACTTTCGTCAGATTCACCGGTTTTTTTACGCATCTGCGAGATAATAATCCATACTCCGAACAGCGCCATGCATGCCGGGCAGGCGTATTTCAGCGGGTTGAACTCTGCTGATAGCAACCCGGCTGATTTCCCAAGCCACGTCAGTCCCACGGCAAGCATCACCAGCCCGAATCCCGCTGTAAATAGTCTGTCAGTCCTGTGTTTTCGTCTTTTTCCCATCGCTTTTCTCCCTTTTCTTGTTTGAAACATCATTGCCTGAAGCCTTAAATCGCTGCATGAACCCCGCGCATCCGCAGCCCGCGAATTTTTCGCAGTAGTCCATCATCTTTCCCGCGTTTCCGTTTTCTCCCATACATCGTGCGAAGAAATCGTCTGCCGTGAATTGTTTTCCGTCCTTATCCGTCATGGTGTCCTCCCGACCGTGGTGTGCTCCGGATGGCATCCTGCTTCCGCTGAAGCACGGCCCGGTATGATTAAATGTTTCTGCAATTAAGACGGAATTTCCGGCGGAAAGATTACAAAAATAATGTGTATTCAATAATTTTCCGGCTGGTACGGCAGGAGTTGATTACCGCAGCGATACTATCCGAGAAAAGAGGAAGTCATTGCTTTTTTCTTTTCTGGTAAAAAATGAAATAGTTTTTTATCATTTCGAATCAGGAAAGGGTGTGAATCATTATTATACGAGTGGGAAAGAGAGCATACACGCAGTACCTTTCTGGTTATCCAAACGGATAGTTCCTCGCAGCTGCTTTGCGAGTGTGTTGATTATGATGAAACCGGTTGTCTTCGAATCGTTAATATCTAGATCTTTCGGGAGACCGACGCCATTATCACAGACTGATACACGGCATTGACGCGCGGCTTTATCCTCCTGCATGTTCAGCCTGATGATACCGCCATCCCGCTGCGGAAACGCATGCTTCAGGCAATTCACTATAAGCTCATTGATGATTAACCCGCAGGGTATTGCACGATTGAGGTCGAGGAACACATCTTCTGTATCAAGAATAATTTCGATGTTATCTTTCCTATGCGCAAGGAACAGGTTTTCTGTGATCAGCTCGATATATCGTGTGAAGTCGATTTCCGCGCAGGACTCCTCAAGGTAAAGGTGATCATGCACCAGTGCTATGGACTTGATTCTGTCAATACATGTCTGAAAGGATACGACCGTGTCCGGGTTTCCGGATCTTCTCTGCTGCAGGCTCAGAAGGCTCGAAATGAGCTGCAAATTGTTCTTAACGCGATGATGAAGCTCTTTGAGTAGAATTTCTTTTTCATGAGATGAAAATCCGGAGTCTGTGTTCGTCATGTCCGCGGTTTTTTCACTTACGCCAGAAGTTCCGCAGAACGTGGCCGTAAAACTGTGTTCGGTAATGATTCCGATAAAATTGCCCTTCTCGTCATCGACCCTGAGCGCGTCAATATCCGAACCGGAAAAGAAGTTTTTTATTTCATTAATTGAGGTGGTGGATGAAATGACGGGGTTGGGAACCCCGGGAAGAAGGTCTAAAAAGATACGATGATGGTTTCTGATGTATGCCGGGTTGAGAGAAACGACGCCGACATAGCGATTACCGTCAAGAACCACCGCATGGGAAGCGTTTACTTTACGGATATCCCGGGCGACGTCCTGTATCCTTGATTCACCATCCACGAGTATTACATTCGGCGCAAGAATATCTTTGGCACAGATTTCGTTCATACCCTGTTTTCTATAAAAAGCTCCACTTCAATATCAAGAAGAATGACTTCATCTGAAGACATAAACGGTTTTACCCTTGCCATTACCAGGGATAACAGGCTATCTTCATTGATTTTTCTTAAGAGACTTTTCTTTACGAGTATCTGGTCAATAATATCGTCATTGACTTTTATTGTATCGAATTGAGCCACGTGGAGGAGTTTCAACGCCCGCAACATCGCCTCGCCACCTATGGGTGCGTTGGCGCCTATTACAAGTCCGTCATTTACCGGCGGAATCAGGAATTCCCGCAATCGCATTTTTACTGATAACGACGAACGTTCGCAATAGTCGTACTGTTGTTTCATTTATTGGTTAGAACATTCAATTTTTAGTATTCTAACCTTAAATGAATACTTATACATGTTTTACGCAAGTAATTTTTGTAAATACATAGCTCTCAGATGACCGCACAATGATGCTGTACTGACATTTTTCGAGACAAAAGATATTTCTGGTTCCTTCTACCCGTTTATTTCCGACAGTATCTTCGCGATATAATCCAGGTGCATTGTTAAATGATTGCAGTAGAGTTCTATGCCGTCTTTCAATGTGATATGCTTTGTTTCTCCCCCGTAGGTTCGGGTAAAATAGTTCATAGTCCAGTTTCCGTCAGGTTCGTCTTTCAAAAGGTTATAGACAATCGACCGTATGAGAGCGAAGAGTTGAAGATACCTTCCGACATCCTCGATTTTCCCGCAAAGGTTCCTGGTCCAGAGTTCTTCGTCCATCACGTAGCATTCGCTTCCTGGCTGGGCAATGATCGACTTGATCCTGATAAATCCGTTCACTTCGCTGTCGACAAGGTGGATAAGATGCTCCCGGATGGTCCAGGCATCGGGTCTTGCCGGCCGCCGGTCCATTTCAGTTTCGGATATTTTTTCCACAGCCGAATTCAGAAGATCGACCCCGGAAAGGTACGTTTCCATCAATTCTGAATATTTCATTGATTACTCCTGTTTCGAATTTACGGGGGAATACACTTCGTCCTGCCCGCAGATATGTTGAAAAACGTGTATAATGACAGCGTACCGCCTCTCTTCTCACTTCGTCCGGCGCCTGTTATAAATAACCACCGCAAGAAGGACGAGTAGTAGATTTCTCCCCGTTTATGTTCGTCGAAATGACAGGACTTGTAAACAGTATTCAGTAATTCAGAACGTTTACCGCTTCGATGGCTTCCTTGATAAATGTCGCAGCGTTGACCACGGTAGCGCCACGGACGAAATCGGTTTCATGGTTGATATTCCGGGATTTCATGCAGGGGCCGCATACCAGAAGCTTGCCGCCGTTGCCGATGTAAATTTCGTACAGGTCCTTGAGCGGCGGAAACTCGGGAGCGTTGATCTTATCGATCTCGCCTTTTTTTGCGAGCCAGACGGCGTTGACCTGAAGGCCGATCACCACGTCGATATCAGACGCCTGGGCCGCGGTGGCCATAACGAAAGGAATGGTGGAGCGCTCCCAGTCTTCGGGACCGTGTGTGCAGAGGATGAGCAGTTTTTTCGGGGTATCTGACATGGTAAACCTCCTGTTTTTATGAACACAACAATCTCATATTCTCGGTTGAAGATAAGAATTTCCCATGCTTTTTGCTAGCAAGCAAGTTATTTTTTGAATGACATGGATGGATTTTTGATGGCTGACCGCAGATTATAATTTGACATTTCGAACCTCGAAGAGGTGAGAAATCTTATAATAGACCTTGTAAGATTTATCCTCGCTTGCGCTCGTCAGACATCAAATTTCATGACAATGGATGTTCCTTTATCGCTGCGGATCGAGAGGGTGCCTTTTAACTGGTCCGCGAGCATCCTGACAAGCGTAAGGCCGAAGCCCGACGCGGTGTCAATGGAGAATCCTTCAGGCATGCCGTTACCGTCGTCACTCACTGCAAGAGTAATATGGGAATCGGATTTTTCAAGGGCAATGGTGATCCTACCCTTCTCCCTTCCGGTGAACGCGTATTTCATAATATTGGTGAGCAGCTCATTGATGATGATCCCGAGCGGGAACAGTTTTTTGGGGATAAGCGTAAAATCGGAAATGCTTTTTTCGATCGTAATAGTCGCAAGTTCAGGGTATAACGCTACGATCGATGCGACAAGGCTTTCCACGTAATTCCTGACCGGCATATCTCTATACTCGTCCTTTATCATCAGGTTTTCATACAGTACACCGATACTCCGGACGCGGGAGATGGTATCCTTAAGCGCGCTTTGAACTTCCGGAGACCTGCTGGATTGCGACTGGAGAGACAAAAGGCCTGAAATGGTGCTGATGTTATTTTTGATCCGGTGATGGACTTCTCTGAGGATGGTTTCCTTTTCCTTTAACAGCGATTCTGTTATCCTTTTTTGCCTCCTGATCCTCACCAGGAACAGGTTTGAAACTACCGCGGCCATGACGATCCCGGCAAAGAGCAGTATATACATATACTTCAGGAGCCTTGCGGTCCTTACTTCACGGGTGACGTCCCGTACCCTCGACACGAGGACGGTTCTGTTATTGTACGACATCGGATAGGAGGTCACTTCCACGTTTCTTATTTCACCGTTTGAAAGCCTGTGCTTGAAATTGAAAAAATTGCGGTTTTCAGATTTCGCCTTCTGCATTTCCCGCTTCAGTTCATGCTCCGGCAGGGTGTTGATATGCGATATGTTCATCCCGATGAGATCAGGGTATTCGTAATACTGCCGCGCGCCATGGCTTGCTTCCAGAATAACACCGTTCTCCGAATTTATAACCAGGGCGATGGTTTTAAAATCGCGGAGAGATTGAATCGAAAAGTATATCTTGTCATCGGCCGCCAGGTCCCTTGCGCCGGTTGTGATAATCAGGATGAGCAGCGGCATCAGCAGCTTTTTCATTGAGCACCTTTGGTATACGCGTTTATTATAATTATCGTCATTTCTTTGCTTTCGCTGTTCTTGTTTCAAGATATCCGGCAATGGCGCTGTGTCCGCGAATCTGCGCCTCTCTGAGAGGAGTGTTGCCCCTTGAATTTGCCTGGGTTCGATCAGCGCCCTTTTCCACCAGCGCCTTTACGACTTCCAGCTTTCCTGAAATGACGGCGTGCGCCAGCGGCCCTCCTCCCGTTATCGTCTCTTTCGCGTTGACGTCCGCATTATGACGCAGGAGGAGCTTTACCATTTCGATGCTGCCGCTGTTTGCGGCATTGATGAGTGCCGTATAGCCGTACGAGTCCCTGGCGTTGATATCAACCCCCTTGCCGATCAGGTATTCGGCGAAATCGAGCATGGTATCGCCGCGGGACAGCATAAGCACCGTCTCGCCCCGGTCGTTTTGCGCTTTGCCATCGGCGCCTCTTTCAATGAGGAGTTTTGCGGTATCGGGCCTGCCGTTCATCGCGGCATACATGAGAGGTGTCATCCCGGTATTGTCGCGGTCGTTTACCCTGGCCCCTTTATCGAGGAGCATCGAGACAATCCTGTTGTTGCCGCCGCATGAGGCGTACATGAGGGGGGTGAGCTTGTGTTTCTTTCCGCCTTTCGCGTGGATATCGGCCCTTCTTTTGATCAGCATTTCGGCGATATCCCCCTGCCCGGTCTCCGCCGCCCACATGAGCGCGGTTTCACCGAAGCCTGTCCGGCTGTTAACGTCAGCTCGTTTTTCAATAAGCAGGGTTGCGACTTTCGGATGGCCGTTTCTCACCGCGAACATGAGCGCTGTTACGCCATACATTTTATCCGCCGCATTGATCCGTGCGCCTTTTTTGAGAAGAAATTCGACGACTTCGTACCTGCCGCTGCCCGCAGCGGCGATGAGAGGTGTAAGGCCCAGCTCGGTAGAGCAGTTCACGTCGATACCCTTCCGCATCAGGCCGGTGACGCTTTGCAGATCGCCCCTGTTGCACGGGTCGATCAGCGGACAATTGTTGTTCCTGTCAGGAAGATGGCCAAGGCAGATGAGAAGTATGGAAACGGCGATTCCCTGCTGGAGCATATAGAGTCTCCCTGATATTCAGTGTAATGAAGCAGTGAACAATTATGACTCACTATACAATATAGTATTTCATAAATTCAATTACAATATCAGTCTAACGTAACCTGTTGCCGCGGTTCAGTCAACAGGATTTGCTGGTGATCTGAAGATACGGTAACATCTTATTCTCCGGCCTGAACTCTTCGCGATGCCCGTGCATAAAGCAGTATGCTATCTTTTTTTTACTGGACAATATGATTGTATCCCCCTTGAATAATCAGAAATTGAACCTTTCAGCAATAATCCCATAACACCGGAGCACTATCCATGATACAATCAACTGTATCGATCGTACTTCTTGCGCTGCTGATAATAACAATCGGCTGTTCCAGCAGCAGGCGCTGGACCCCGGAACAGAGAAACGATTTTGAATCCAAATGCACGGCGCGGGAATCCGTTGAATACCTGGATATCAGCTTCAGAGGCTTTGACGACAAGGCGTTTGATTCGGTCGTGGTAAAGGAATACGATAATAAGAAACTGGTCAGCACCTTCAATGTCCCGGTGCCTCCGGCGCGTGACAAGTTCGACAGGGACGCCAGAAGACGTTTCGCGAAGATAGACCGCCCCGTGAACCTGAAACACACCTATGAAATAAGCGTTCCCGGCCAGAGGCCCTACCGGCTCGCGAACATGAAGATGATCACATGGCCGCAGTATACGATGAATTCAGAAGGATGGGGGTGCGTCATGGGCAACTACACGATCGACGATAAGAAGTTTGAACGTACCGCCACGCCTGAATTTATAAAGAGATAGCACCTGCCCGAATGCAATTGCGGGGGAATGACTCCCCCGCATATCCTGAAACTTCCCGGCCATTCCCTTCTGATTCTTTTCAAATGACAGGCAGTTCGTCCCACCTCGTTGTGTACCTCGGGGAAAGCAGCGCTTGCCTCATGCTCCATGCCTTTTTGATGCCTTCGGACCCCGTCCGGATCGCGTGCGCACCGTAGCGGCGATTGATGGAGTCCAGCACGCGCATCGCGGAAATCTTTTTGCCGTTATCCGGCGTGAGGAAAAGGCTGAGCTGGGCCTGGCCTTCCGGAATGATGCCGTCAAGAAGGACTCCCGCTTTCTTGTATTTGTATCCCGCCCGGTAAATCTTTTCAAGGCATTCGAGCGCGGCGGCAATCAGCTCCGGGGTATATGACGTCGCGACGGGCAACCTGGTCGAACGGGAATTGGCATAGTATGGATCGGATTTGAACCGGTCGGTCATGATATACACCGTCAGCGCGGACGCGACGGATTTCTGGGCCCGCAGTTTCGACGCGGCGGTCGACACGTAGGCGGAAACGGCTTCCTTCAGGTCGTCCAGCGATTCCACCCGGAACCCGAACGACCTGGAGCTTCCTATGTTTTTCTTCGGCGGGGGCGCAAGCTCCATATCATTGCAGGGATGGCCGCGCAGCTCCATCACCGTGCGCAGGCCGGTAATGGACATCTGCTTTCGTATCCAGTTATCGCCGGCGTATTTCAATGAACAGGCGTTGTGGATCCCCGCCGCGTGCAGCATCTGTGCTCGCCGGTATCCGATCCCCCAGACGTCTTCAACTTCAATGCGTTTCAGGACCTCATCGATATCCGGATGATCGACAAGGCTGAAAACACCGTCGTACTGCCTGTTCTTCTTCGCAACCCTGTTCGCGGCCTTCGCGAGCGTCTTGGTTCCGGCTATCCCGACGCTGACCGGTATCCCCGTCCATTGCCCGATCGTCGCGCGTATCTTCTTCCCGTATTCAACAGGGTCAAAATGCCTGAACTCGGTGAGGTCAAGGAACGCCTCATCGATCGAGTACTGTTCTATTTCGCCGGCGAATTGCGCAAGCGTTTCTATCACGCGGCGGGACATGTCTCCATACAGGGTGTAGTTGCTTGAGAACAACTCCCCGCCGTTATCCCGGATCAACTTTTCGCACTGAAAAGCAGGCACGCCGATCTTAATGCCGAGCGCTTTCGCCTCGGCGGTTGCCGAGACCACGCACCCGTCATTGTTGCTCAGGACCGCGACGGGCTTTCCTTTCAGTTCGGGCCTGAACACCTGTTCGCAGGAAGCGTAAAAGGAATTGCAATCCACGAGCGCGATTACGGTATCCATCACTTTGCCTTGTGCAGAACGTAGGTGACGACGCCCCACACCATCAGTGCTTCCTGTTTGATAATGATCGGCCGGTAGGCGGGGTTCTCCGCGACCAGGCTTACGGAATCGTATCCGAACTGTATCCTTTTGACCGTCAGGTTCCCGTCGACCTCCGCCACGACGATACTGTTCTGCGCCGGCTCCAGGGCCCGGTCTACCACCAGAATATCGCCGCTCTGGATACCCGCGCCTGTCATGGAATCGCCGCTCACGCGCATACAGAAGGTAGCCGCGGGATGCCGCACCAGGAGCTCGTTGAAGTCCAGCTGGTCCTCGATGTAGTCTTCCGCGGGGCTCGGAAAGCCCGCCTTTACCCGCGACAGTAAAAGGGGCGTCTTTCTTCCGGATCTGATGGCACTGCTCTCCGTAATCACACAACCGTTCTCGGCGCGCATGGGAATACCTCCACATGTAAACCAAGATAGTACGGCCTCACGATCATGTCAACACTTGTGTAGTATTCTTTTAATCTTTTTATCGGCGGGTTTTACTGCATCAGGTTTCTTCGGTCTGCTTTTCAGGCGTGCGTGGGTGATGCCGTTACTGCATCCTGCGAAGATTGTTATCCCCAGAAACATCCGTATTCATCCCTGTCGACAATCGCGACAAATTCATCGACGGTTTTGACTTCAGGCATCGGCTCATACGCGTGCCATTTCAGGTCAGACCGCCGCCAGTAGATTTTCCAGGTATTGCTCTTCCTGACAAATGTTGCTTTCGCCACCGGGGATTCCCTGTACTCATCGGGATTGTTCCATACCTGCCGTATTTCAAATATGATTATACTCAGCTTCTCAATTTTATAGTTTAAATCAATTTTATTGCGCATCTCGACCGGGGGCCTGCGTCTGTCAAGAAACACTTTCATTTCTTTTTCTATTTTCTTCTTTTCGATATCGTTAAAATCCATTGCAGACACTCCCCTTCATATTCAGGTCGACAGGCTTCTTTTCCCGCCGCGCCATGCGGCCGGCAAAGCAACACGCGCGTACAATAATTATATTCTGTACGCCAGCCAGTCAAGTATATTCAATGTCCAGACGGCATTGGATGCCGAAGACCAGAGGTCCGCGTTTGAGTCGTCACAACTCGCGATATGCCCGGCAGACGTCATCACCACAGCCCTTTGCCTGATATCCCCCTCCCACGCTAACGCTGCCGCGAGGGCCCCGATATCCGGGTTCCTGTTCTCCGCAAGGACTGATACGGAAGGCCCTTTCTCAAGCGACATCGTACAGGACGTCCGGACAAATATGCCGTTGTCAACACCCTTTGATGTCGGATGCGTATGGTTGATATCGAATCTCTGACTATCAGAAAGGACCGTCACCTCATTGAATGTCACCGGCAGCCGCAGGGCGGAAGCGATCCGGTTCTGCGGCGCGACCAGCCCCTTGTGGTTCGCCATCAGGAAGAGACTGCCTCCCCTGTTCCAGAAAGCGGCAATATGTTCGATCTCCGGATCGGTGAACGGAAGTTCATCGGCGCGTCCGGCTATCATAAGCACTGCTGCCTGGTTGAGCATGTGTGGATCCGGACCGGTTATTTCCATGGAATACCCGCGCGCGGCCAGCGCGTCCTCAAATCCTTTCAGACGAATGCCGCGCCACTTCCCAGTTTTCGATGGAGGATCGGAATAGTACCGGTCTTCCGTGCCCAGGTGCCGGATTGCCTGATGTGATTTAGCGTCTAAAATTATCCTGGTCATTTCTTTCCGGTGAAGTGAGGATACTTTTTTCAGGCGACTGTCAGGTGAATGCTGTATCTGCACACACTATTTAAGCGTTAATAATTCTTTAATACGTGTAATCGATTCTTTATTGGTGTTATCGGGAATCAGTGATTTGCAGTAAAAAAACAACGCAATATCATTTCTGGTCTTCAAGGTAATTGTCTTGGGAAATGGTACTGACTTCATTAACGGATTATAATCGATATGATTAAAATAATCATCGGTTATCGTAGCAAAGAACAATCCAAGAGAATATAGAGTTGAAGGTTCGTTCGGGTTTATAGATAATGATTTGGACAACTTCTGAAATGATAAATCGTATTCCGCGGCTTTCAGGTAGGCAATTCCATACTGGTTGCAGGCATGTGTCGAGTTGCGGACATAATTAGTTTCAATATTTCTGAAAATACTCTCAGCGTTATTAATATGTGTCAGTTTATTAGTGCGGTCTAAATACCCTTTTTCTATTTCACTAATCCCTCGGCCAATCAATCGCTTCTCCATATATGGTTTATATGCAAAATGAAAAAGCACGTTGGATAAAACGAGAAGTAATGCAATCAGCAGGAAGAGGAGATTTAATTGTTTCTTTAGTCGCATGCCGGGATTTTATATATCCTCATTGTATGGAATATTAAAAGCTATTGTTTCCATAACAATGGTTACCGAAGAAAATCAATAATAACAAGCATTATTTTCTGCCCGGGACAGGGTGGCGAAAGCAAAAGAAGCATTTATTTTTTTGATTTTATGAGCATATAAATTGCGTGCGGCAACATGAAAACAGTCATTCCTGAGAGAGGAATCATATAAACACCAATCGCAACAAAAATGAAATACGACCATATGAAATGGTTCGGTATTTTTACATTATTGCTTTCAACATAATCCAGGAGTATCCCGAACGGGAAAAGAATAATCCCGAAATAGAAGGTCCAGAACGCCGCAAAGTTTTCATAATTCCTTTGGACAATCAGCATCGGCGATTCCGTCATCCCCTCGATTATCATGAAAAAGCAGTGATTGGCAAAATGCATGAATTGCTTTGCATAACCGAAGGGTGATAATCCTAAAATTGTATGAATGATGCCGATGAGTATGATATACTTTCCATTGGTAATTTTCATTTCAGCCTCCATGATGTTCTGAAATCTCTGCCGCCTGGCCTCGTCTTATCCCCGCCAGGAGCCATATTCCATATACTCAACCGTACGCTCCCTGACCTCTGATCCGAATTTCTTTTCAACGACGTGGAGCGAGAGGTCAATCCCCGCCGAAATGCCGCCGGAGGTCATAATTTTACCCGCATCAATGAACCGTTTGCCGGGATCGATAATTGCGGCCGGGGCAATCTCTTTCAATTCCTGTATCGCTTCATGGTGGGTAACGGATTCAATGCCGTCAAGAAAACCGAGCCTGCCCAGTATCCTCGCTCCCGTGCACACAGAAAGAACAATCCCGGCGGTATGCGCTGTCTCCTGTATCCACGAAAGGGCCGGTTGTTCCCATGAATTATTCTTGCCTGCCTGCCGGGCCCGCGGTATAACATGATAAATTTAAAAATGCCGCAGACCAGGGAGAATACGTATGACACCTACAGTTATTCTAATCGCCTTTTTTGTTCTTTTCGCGGCGCACGTCGCGGGTGAAGCGCTGAAATTCATGCCCGCGCGCTATGCGACAAAACCGTTCCTCATGCCGGCGCTGGCGCTGTATTATATCCTGTCCTCACACGACCCGGGGATATTCATGATCGCCGCGATCGCCGGCGGGTGGCTGGGAGATATGTTCCTCATGATCCCGGACCCGGAAAACAAAAAACGTTTCTTCAAACCCGGACTTGTCGCCTTTCTCCTGGGCCATATTTTCTATATGGTCGTATTTGCCTCCCGTTTTGTTTCAATCGGGACTATACCTTTTTACGGCTGGCTCATTGCCCCGGTCTTCGCGGCCACCGGAATAGCGGCATTCGTAATAATCAGGCCTCACGCGGGACCCATGCTGAAGGCGATTACCGCATACGTGGTGATCATTGTCCTCATGGGGATCAGCACCATCGCGCCGCTGGGGAGCGTTCCCGTCACCGGCGCGGTCATTGCCATGTCGGGCGCGTTTATTTTCATGATAAGCGACACGCTGAATGCGTACAACAGGTTCGTCAGGGTCATACCCAATGAGCGTGTCTATACCATGACAACGTACCTGCTTGGGCAGTTTCTGCTGGTCAAAGGCTACCTGCTCTTCTGACCCGCTTCTATCCGCCGGATATAAAAGGAACGGTCAATGGACCGGCAGGCATGACCGCCACTGACGCGTTCCCGCCCCTGGCGCGCACAAGATCGTTCACTGTCCGCGGTATGTCCCCGCAGCGGCGGACCATGGCCGTCTCCAGGTCGTGGTCGCTCAGGCCGTCGCTGTACAAATACACATCGCGGTGGAGCAGTATCCGGGCCAATATCTGCGCCTGCCACTGGTCCGGGACCGTTTCCGGGCCGAGTGAGCGGAGCAGGCTTTCCGGGTCCGGATGCGCCTCCAGGATACGCCTGAAGTTCCCGTGCTCCGGCATCCCCTCGCCGCACCTGGCCGCCATAATGATCGCCCCGCCCTTCTTCGTTATCCCGGCCGCGGCGCTGAGTCCCTTCACAGCCTGGTACAGGTTCTGGTCCAGCGGGTACCCGCTGTTGGTCGTAAGGACTATATCGTATAAACAGTTCACTCGCGCCATGGAGTACTCGCCTACGAAGGCGCAGCCCGCTTCGTGCGCGGCGGAGAGCTCACCCGCGAATATACCCGTGATGCGCTTGTCAGTGTCGAGGCTTACGTTGAGGCAGAAATGAGGCGGCGCAAAGGCGGCGGCTTCGGCAATCTCTTCCCAGAGCGGGTTTCCCCATGTTTTTCCCCATGTGGCGTCCGGGTTGCCTATAGTGACGGCGCAGTGATTGGCCATGATGCTCCCGATTCCCGCAATACCGGGCAGCAGCGCCTTGGGGCCGCCGCTGAATCCCGCAAAGAAATGCGGCTCAATAAAACCTGTGACAATACGCAGGTCCGCCCCGACATATTCCCTGTTCAGGTAAATATCGTTTCCCGAAGCGGTGCGGCCGGTAAACACCAGTTCCGCGGGGTTGAAGGCGTCATGCTGGATAATCCTGTAATCCCTGACTGTATTCTCACCGAGCATTGCGGCCAGTTCATCCATGCTCTGGCCGCGGTGTGAACCGGTTGCGTTGAGCAGGGTTATCTTTTCCTTCGCTGCCCCGGCATCAATGAGCTCCTTCAGGATCACCGGAAGAATGATATGATTGGGGGTGGGCCTGGTTATATCCGTATGGACAATGACAACGGAACTTTGCGGTGATACAAGGTCCCGCAGCGGCTGGCAGCCGATTGGGCCGCGCAGTGCATCAAGGATTTTATCTTCAGCCATGTCAAGCGGCGGGCACTCCCTGCCGGAAATGATATCCGCGTCAATATCCAGCTGAACCGTGAGAACCCCTTTCCCGTATGGAAGGTCAATATGCATAGGCACCCCGCAGCCTGTATAAGCCGACGCTGCGGTTATACAGTAAATTTGTAATAGTCAATGCGGTTTAGTGAAGGATTTGTCAACAGGGAAACCTGGTTAAATCAGGGGGATATGACACAGCCGGTATGGAAGCATATTTCAGGGGGACTGTCGGGTGATTACCATATCTGTACACATAATTCAGGGGGAGTGTCGGGGGATTACTGTATCTTTAGCTTATACCTGCACTCCAGATAGTTGGAACAACCATAGAATGTATTGATACAGTATTCACCTGACACATTCCTCTGAAAGCTAATGTTCAAGCT